>JBCFBK010000010.1:0-115233 GCA_038562555.1 Prolixibacteraceae bacterium
CCGCGATGAACCGCTTTACCGGCAGCCCCATCCGTTTGGCAAACAGCCCGGCGGTCAGGTTTCCAAAATTCCCGCTTGGAACCGAAACCACCACATCATTTTCCACGCCTTTTTGCCGCATCCGGGCATAGGCATTGAAATAATAAAAGGCCTGCGGCAGAAAGCGTGCTACATTAATCGAGTTGGCGGAGGTAAGTCTCAGGGATGATCGCAGTTCTTCGTCCACAAAGGCGTTCTTCACCAGCCGCTGACAATCGTCAAACGTACCGTCCACTTCAAGGGCCGTAATATTCCGGCCCAGTGTAGTAAATTGCTTTTCCTGGATTTCGCTGACCAGTCCTTTCGGGTATAGCACGAAAACACGAATTCCCGGTACCCCCAGAAAGCCGTTGGCTACAGCACTTCCGGTATCGCCCGAGGTAGCCACCAGTACGTTGACCGGCTCCCGCTCACCCTGAAGAAAATAGGCCAGCAGCCTGGCCATAAACCGTCCGCCGACATCCTTAAATGCCATGGTCGGTCCATGATAGAGCTCCAGCGCATAGATCTGATCCTGAACATGAATAACCGGACAGTCAAAGCTTAAGGTGTCTTCAACCAGCTCTTGCAGATCATTTTCCGGAATATCCTCGCCAAAAAATTTTCTGGCCACTTCAAATGAGATTTCCTGAAACGACAGATCCTGAATCCGGTCGAAAAAAAGATCCGGCAGTGTTTCAATTCGTTCAGGCATAAACAGACCCCTGTCGTCAGCTATTCCTTTGATAACGGCCTCCTTCAGCGAAACCTCCGGAACCGACCTGTTGGTGCTGTAATACTTCATAGTATCCTCTTATAGTTAAGTACAAAATTAGCAATTAATCGTATCCTGCAAAGCAGGAATACCTCACCTGACCGGATCAAGAAGGGCCTTCATAAACCCGGATCCATGCAATAAACCGTAGAATCCCTTCGTTACGGAGAACTCATCATAAGTTTCCACTGCGTCAGGCTCGCAGCCCGGTTTAAAGATCAGGAACGGAACCGGATCTTTCGTATGCACCGTAGTGGCGCATGGCGTCGGATGATCAGGCAGTACAGCAATGGTGACCGGTTCGTTCATTTTTGCTGATTCTTCGACCAGGTACCTGACAATGCGCCGGTCGAGGTATTCGATCGTCCTGGTTTTAAGTTCGACATTCCCTTCGTGACCTGCTTCATCGCTGGCCTCCACATGCAGGTAAACCAGATCATGATCTTTCAGTGCCCCGATCGTTGCCCTGGCTTTCCCTTCGTAGTTGGTATCATAAAGTCCGGTTGCACCCTCCACTTTGATAACATCCATTCCCGCATATACCCCGATGCCCTGAATCAGGTCGACCGCCGAAATCACGGCCGACCGCTCAATCCCGAACATCTCTTTCAGGGTAGGCATTTGCGGCTTATAACCAGGTGACCATGGCCAGATGCTGTTCGCGACATCTTTTCCTGCGGCTCTCCTTTTTTGATTGACCGGATGAGACGGAAGAAGTTCCATTGAGCGGAATATCAAATCGTTGATCAGATCGGCCGTTTGACAGGCCTCCGTACTTTTTGCTTTCACCAGGTAATCCTTGAACGGTTGTCCCGGAACATCATGCGGAGGCGTGCAGTCCAGTTGCTTCTTGCCTCCCCTGATCACGAGCAGATGCCGGTACGACACCCCTTTATAAAAAGTGATATATTCCGAACCCAGTTTTTCATTCAGAAAATCGATCAGGATATGGGCTTCCTGATTTGAAATATGCCCCGCTGAATGATTCTTTAAGTGTTTCCCTTCAATGCAAAGCAGGTTACAGCGCAAGGCCAGGTCGCCTTCCCCGAGCACAACGCCCATGCTGGCGGCCTCGAGCGTTCCGCGTCCTTCAAAAACCTTTTCCACATCATAGCCCAGCACCGACATGTTGGCGATTTCGCTTCCCGGGCTCATACTGTCGGGAACGGTAATCAATTGTCCGCAGCGCCCCAGTTTTGCCAGCCTGTCAATGTCAGGTATGTTCGCCATCTGCAAAGGGGTTTTTCCTCCGTATGCCTTCAATGGCTCATCGGCCATCCCATCCCCCAAAACGATTATATACTTCATTTTCCAGTATCAAGTATTAAGATATTTAGTACCAAGTATCAAGACACGAGATCAAAGAACATTCGAGTTGTTAGCTTTTAGCTATTAGCCGTTCGTAAAAATGATAAAACCAAACACCCTGTAACCACGTTACCCTGCAACCCTCCTCCGTTTTCCGTTCTCCGCTTTGCTATTTGCCATCAGACATTCGACACTCGGATGATATCGGCAAAGACGCCGGCAGCCGTCACGGCCGCACCCGCCCCATACCCTTTGATGATCATCGGGAACTCATGATAACGTTCTGTAGTGAACATGACCAGGTTATTGCTTCCCTGCAGATCGAAAAACGGGTGGCCCTGCTGCACTTCTTCCAGCCCCACTTCAGCCTTGCCGTGTTCAAACCGGGCCACAAACCGCCAGCATTTCTTTTCGGTCTCCAACACCCGGCGCCGGGCTTCAAAGTCGGCATCGAGCGCGGAAATGTTCTTCCAGAAATCTTCCATGCTGCCATCAAAGAACTCGTCCGGAATAAATTTCCGTATTGCGACATCATCCCGTTCGATCCGATACCCCGACTCGCGAACCAGGATCAGCAGTTTTCGCATCACATCCAGCCCGCTCAGATCCACGCGTGGATCAGGCTCGGAATAACCCTGCTCCTTGGCCATCTGAATGGTTTTGCTAAAGGGAACAGCAGAAGATATCGTATTAAAAATAAAGTTCAGCGTTCCCGACAGCACGGCTTCGATCTTTTGGATCTTATCACCTGCATTTACAAGATCATTCAGGGTATTGATGATCGGCAACCCCGCACCAACATTGGTCTCAAAGAGGAATTTGATTCCTTTTTGCTTCGCCATGTTTTTCAATTTCAGGTAATTGTCATATTCCGACGAAGCCGCCACTTTATTGGCCGTAACAATGGCCACGTTGGCATTGAGTAAATCGCCGTACAGACTGGCAGCCGCAATCGATGCAGTACAGTCTACAAAAACCGAATTATAGATATTCATCCGGATCACCGATTCCTTATAAGTCTCCAGTCCGGAAGTCCTGCCTTCGCGGTCGAGCCGGTCCTTATAATTGTCGATGTCTATTCCTTCCCGGTCGAGCAACATCCTCTTTGTATTGGCAACTCCCACTAACCTTATCTTCAGATGCTTTTCCTTCAGTAGCTTCTCCTGCTGCAGGGAGATCTGCTTCAACAGATTTCCGCCTACAAGTCCGATGCCCAAAAGGAAAATATTAATTTCAACATTCTCAGAGAGGAAAAATGCCTCATGGACCACATTCAGGGTCTTCCGCAGGTCACTGTTTTTAACAACCCAGGAAATATTAAGTTCCGAGGCTCCCTGGGCAATGGCAATAATATTGATCCCGTTCTTGCCAATGGTATTGAATAATTTGCCCGCCACGCCCGACGACTTCTTCATATTTTCTCCTACGATGGCTACGACCGAAAGATCGGCTTCAATGTCGACCTTGCTAATCTTCCCTGACTGGATTTCGCGCTCAAATTCCCGTTGAATGGCTTCTTCAGCACTTTTGGCACGGATCGTATCGATGCCTACCGTGATTGAATTTTCAGATGAAGCCTGTGAAATAAGGATCACATTGATATTTTCTTTGGCCAGAGCCGTGAACAGACGCATGGAAACACCCGTCACACCAACCATTCCCAGTCCCTGAACGGTGACCAGACAAATGTCTGAAATCGACGAAATACCCTTTATGGGAAACTCCTTCCCGTTCAGCCTGCTTTGGGTGATCAGCGATCCTTCCGCCTGCGGATTCATTGTATTCTTGATCAGCAGCGGGATTCCTTTCTGATAAACCGGCAAAATGGTGGGCGGATAAATTACTTTTGCTCCAAAATGAGATAGCTCCATGGCCTCTGAATAACTCAGCGACCTGATCACGTAAGCTTTGCTGATTACCCGCGGATCGGCTGTCATAAAACCGTCGACATCGGTCCATATCTCAAGCAGCGACGCATTGAGGGCTGCTGCGTAAATGGCCGCCGTATAATCGGAACCTCCTCGTCCAAGTGTGGTGTATTCGCCTTTACTGTTGCTGGAAACAAATCCTGGAACAACACAAATCCCGCTAAATCCTTCAAAAGCCTCCCGAATCAGTTGGTTGGTTAGCTCAAAATCGACCTGGGCCTTTCCAAAGGCGCTGTCGGTCTTTATAATTTTTGAAGAGTCGATCCACCGCGCCTCTTCAATGAATTCACTGATGATGAGCGAGGAAAGACGTTCTCCAAAACCGCCGATCTTGTCAAGGGTCTTGGGCGTGAGTTCGCCAATCATGGAAACCCCGCGGATAATCTTTTCCAGCTTGTCCAGTAAATGAGCAACCCGCTCCTTCACTTCTTCCCTTCGCTCTCCTTCAAACAGGGCTTCGACCACTTCCTGGTGCCGCTCGCGGACCGACGTTATTTCCGTGTTAAAATATTCCGTTCCGAGAACGGCCATTTTCGAGGCGTTTAATATCTTGTCAGTAATCCCGCCCAGGGCGGAAACAACGACTACCAGGTCGCTATCCTGACTTTCCACGATCTTTTTCACCCGTCGGATGTTTTCAGCACTCCCAACAGAAGTACCTCCAAATTTCAACACTTTCATTTTTCTGGTAATAAAATTATATCTGATTAAACCGGATTATTCACAACCCGCTCCTTACGACCCGTTATTACTTATAAATTGGCCAAAAATACAATCAAAAAGTTTCAAACCGTTAAAAACACCGGAATATTTCTCACATTTCAATGTCACGAACCCCTGTATCTCTTTCCCGTTATCCTTCTCCATGCCCCGTGCGCTATGAGCTATGCAAAAAAAAGTCCGGATGAAGCAGTATCGCCTCACCCGGACCTTTACTGCAAAAAAGTACTAAACGTTAACCGTTGTATTCATGTTCGTTACCGCTTCAATAATTTTTGCTTCCAATTCATTGGCAAGCTCCTGATTGTCACGCAAAATAACGCGGACAGCCTCACGCCCTTGTCCTAGCTTACTTTCGCCGTAGCTGAACCAGGAACCGCTTTTTTTGATAATATTATAGGTCACTCCCAGATCGATAATTTCACCGGTCTTGGAAATTCCATCGCCATACATAATGTCGAATTCGGCTTTGCGAAACGGAGGAGCAACCTTGTTTTTTACAACTTTAACGCGGGTGTTGCTGCCTAAAACCTCATCACCTTCCTTGATCTGACCGATCCGGCGAATATCTAGCCGCACTGATGCATAGAATTTGAGTGCATTTCCACCCGTTGTGGTTTCGGGATTTCCAAACATGACACCAATCTTTTCCCGTAACTGGTTAATAAAAATGCAGCAGGTGCGGGTCTTGCTGATATTGGCCGTCAGCTTGCGCAGTGCCTGTGACATCAGCCGGGCCTGCAAACCCATTTTTGAGTCGCCCATTTCACCTTCAATCTCCGCTTTCGGCGTCAGTGCCGCCACCGAATCGATCACGACAATGTCTATCGCTCCCGAACGGATTAGGTTATCGGCAATTTCAAGCGCCTGTTCCCCGTTATCGGGTTGTGAGATCAGCAATTCGTCAATATTCACACCCAGTCTCCGGGCATAGGAGGGATCGAATGCATGCTCAGCGTCAATAATCGCTGCTATGCCGCCGGCTTTTTGGGCTTCGGCAATTGCATGAATGGCCAGTGTCGTTTTACCCGAAGATTCCGGGCCATAAATTTCCACAATCCGTCCTTTTGGATAGCCCCCCACACCAAGAGCAATGTCGAGTCCGATGGATCCGGAAGGTATGGCAGGAACATCCTCTACTACCCGGTCGCCCATCTTCATGATCGCTCCTTTACCGTAGCTTTTTTCAATTTTGTCCATCGTAAGCTGAAGCGCTTTCAGCTTTTCCTTATTTACGCTATTTTGCTCGTCGTTTGCCATGTTTTTAAATCTAAAGCTTTTAATATCTGTTTTGAATGATCTTTTGTTCTTACCTTCCCGATAATGCCTTCAATGATGCCCGTTTCCCCAATGACGAAGGTTGTGCGTATCACGCCCATAAACTTCCTGCCATACATGCTTTTTTCTCCCCATACGCCATAAGCATCCATAATTTCATGATCCGGATCGGCGATCAGATCAAATGCCAGCCGGTACTGCGCTGCAAATTTCTGATGCGAGCCGACAGAATCCGGGCTCACGCCAACCACCCGGTAGCCCTGGCGAAGCCACTCCCGGTAATGATCATTTAAATTACACGATTCAGCCGTACAGGCAGGTGTATTATCTTTGGGATAGAAATAGAGGATCAGTTTCTGCCCGCGGAAATCGCTCAGTGAAGTCAATTCGCCGCGCTGATTAAATCCCTTAAAATCAGGAGCTTTATCCCCTTTCTTCAACCAAGTCATGTTTTTTTGTTTAGTATCTACAAATATACTTATAATTATGGAAAAAAATGAAGTGCCTTTAATTTTAAAGGTAGTTCCAAAGGAAATCCCAAAGAAATTTGTGGAACTATTTTTGTAATTTTAGGGCGTAATCCAAATAAAGCCATATGTTGAAAAAAATTAAATATGTGTCAGGCTTTCTGCTCCTATCGTTATCTTTTTTGTTTCTTAATCATCCGCTTTTTGCGCAGACCGACCCTGAAACCGCGGCCAGAAAGCTGTTTGACTCCGGCCAGTATCAGGAAGCACTCCCGGTTTTTCGTGACCTGATACGCCTCTATCCCAACGACGAAGATCTCAATTATTATCTGGGGGCCAGTCTTTCTGAAACCAACCAGTATACCGGGGAAGCCAGACGGGCGCTCGACATAGCAAAAAAGAAAATTCCGGAATCATACTTCTACCTGGGTAAATATTTTCATGTCAGGTCTGACTGGAAAAATGCCATTCTGAATTATGAAAAATTCAAAAACGCAGCTGGGAAAAAGTCGGTGAGCGCATCATCAGTGACAAAGTTGCTCGACCTCTGCAGGGTCCGGAATAACCCTTTCAGCAGGTTTGTAGGTCAGGAGGATATTCCCGCCGATACGCTCGCCCAAAAACCCGAAACGCCGGTTGTAACCCAAGTCCCGCCTGCCGACATTCCTGACCGGCTTAAGGACAGCCTGATCCATTTTCAGGTCAATGCCGTCGTCAGTTACATGAAACTCGACCATTTCAGATTTAAGGATTCACAGGAAGCTTTCGTGCGAGGCTGGACGATCGAACAGAACCTGCAAAAAAAGCTGGCAGAGCTCAGCAGCCTGCGCCAAAAATACGGGTCTTTGGCCGGACCTGCACAGGACAGTCTCGTTGACCGTATCCTGAAACTGGAACAGGAAACTTACCTGATGAGCCAGCAATCACGGGATGCTTACGAAGAAGCCAATCAAAAAGAGGCCGGGTATTGGAATCAGGCCGGTGCGCTTGAAGTTCAGGAATTCCGAAAGGTAATCGCAGCAATCCAGGACAGCGTCCAGGCTGCGACAGAGGAGCGGAAGAGAAATCTGGCCGTGGTGGAACTACCCGTACTCGTAACCGATACCGTGCCCGCAACTCATGTTGCTGATGTTGATGAAGTACAGCCGCTGCCTGCCGAAGAGGTAGTTTATAAAATCCAGATTGGCGCCTACAGGAACGCGCCGCCGGAATGGGTGCAGGGACAATTCCGGAAACTGGCAGTAATCCGGAGAATCGATCAGCGGGTAGATGAAAAAGGAGTGACCGTATATACTGTCGGAGAATTGAAAACTTATGCGGACGCGGTTCAGATGCAAAAACAGATCCGTATGGAAGGGATTAAAAATGCCTTTGTTGCTGCCTACCGCAATCAGAAACGTATCGCACTGGAAGAAGCAAAGAAAATTACGGAGCAATGACCACAAAAGAAACAAGGAAGAAAAAACCGGTTGAAAGCCAGGACGTTGATTACCCCAACGAACGTTTCCTCATTCTTCACAATGACGACCTCCATTCGTTCGATTATGTGATCGAATCGTTGATCGAAATCTGTGGTCGTAATCCCGAACAGGCAGTCCAATGTACCATGCTCACACATTATCATGGGAAATGTGATGTAAAAAAAGGAAGTTTTAGCTATCTTAGTCCGATGAAAAAGGCGTTGAACGCCCGTCACCTGGAAGCAACGATCGATTAACCTGATATAACATGACCATTCTGATCATCCTGTTTCTTATTTTTCTCGGAATTGTGCTGCTGCTTTTGGAATTTGCAGTGATTCCGGGCATTACTATCGCCGGAATCGGCGGCGCTGTGTTACTTGGCGCCAGCATCTACATGGCCTTCGACAGCTACGGCCTTACAGCCGGTTTTCTGACACTGGCTTTTGTCGTCTTTGCCGTCCCGTTCCTTTTCCTGCGCTTCTTTAAAGGAAGAGCAGGAAGAAAAATGATCCTCCAGACTGAAATTTCCGGTAAAGTGAATGAATTTGGAACTGATCCGGTACATGTCGGTGACGAAGGAATAACAATCGGTCGGCTTGCCCCGATGGGTAAGGTACGAATCAGGGACCAGGTTTACGAAGGCAAGTCGCAAGGGGGCTTTGTTGACCAGCAGGTTAAAGTCCGCGTCGTGGAAGTATTAAAAACACAGGTAATTGTTGAACCTTTAAATGAACCAATAAATCAAGCATAATGGAACAATTTGGACCTTTTGGATTGATCGCGGGTATATTTGTCCTGCTTATCATCATTTTGTATTTTATACCGATCGGGTTGTGGTTTTCCGCACTGGTTTCGGGAGTGAAAATTTCGTTACTACAGCTCTTCCTGATGCGGTTCCGTAAAGTCCCGCCATCGGTCATCGTCAGAGCATTGATAGAAGGGACAAAGGCGGGCATCAAGCTGGATATGGATAAGCTGGAGGCCCACTACCTGGCCGGCGGCCGGATCGACATGGTCGTGCATGCCCTGGTTTCGGCAGAAAAAGCAAACATTGACCTGACTTTTAATATGGCAACCGCCATAGACCTGGCCGGCCGTGACGTCTTTCAGGCTGTCCAAATGTCGGTTAATCCCAAGGTGATCGATACGCCTCCGGTGGCTGCGGTTGCCAAAGACGGTATCCAACTCATCGCAAAAGCCCGTGTTACCGTACGGGCGAACATCAAACAACTGGTAGGTGGCGCAGGCGAAGAAACGATCCTTGCCCGTGTCGGTGAAGGGATCGTCTCTTCAATCGGTTCCTCGCATAGCCATAAATCGGTCCTTGAAAATCCCGATTCCATCTCGAAACTGGTGCTAAACAAAGGCCTCGACGCAGGAACTGCATTCGAGATCCTTTCCATTGATATTGCCGATATTGATATCGGTAAAAATATTGGGGCCGGATTGCAAATGGATCAGGCCGAAGCCGACAAAAACATTGCACAGGCCAAGGCAGAAGAACGGCGGGCCATGGCGGTCGCCCTGGAGCAGGAAATGAAAGCCAAGGCCCAGGAAGCCCGCGCGAAGGTAATTGAAGCTGAAGCTCAGGTGCCTCTGGCCATTGCAGAAGCCTTTCATGCCGGAAACCTGGGAATCATGGACTATATGAAATATAAAAACATTGTGGCCGACACCCAGATGCGCGAATCCATCTCAGGCGACGACCAGTCTCAGAAAGAATAACGGCTGAAGGATAGCTCCCAAAAGGGCAACCTGGTTTAGACAGGTTGCCCTTTCTTATTAGAAAAATGCTGCACAACATATTTTTTAACGTTGGCTTAACACAAATTCATGTTTTCCAGCATATCTTTGTCGTAGATTTTATTTCATAAGTTTAGGTTTGATTAGTTTTATTGGTTTAGTTAGGTTAGAAAAGGGTAGATAGAGATCTACTCTTTTTTTTGCCCTAAACCGAACGGTAAAGTTCGCCGTGCCTGTAACACGAAACCAGATGATCATTCACCATTCCGGTAGCCTGCATATGCGCGTAAATAATTGTGGAACCGACAAACTTAAAACCGCGGGCCTTCATATCCTTACTGATCTTGTCAGATATGGCCGAAGTAGCGGGAACCTCTTTCAGGCTTTCGAAATAATTAACAGCTGGTTTAAAGCCTGTAAACGACCAGATGTAGCGGTCAAAACTGCCAAACTCCTTTTGCACCTCGAGGAAGCATCGTGCATTATTCACACTGGCCAATATCTTCTGCCGGTTGCGGATAATTCCGCTGTCCTGCATCAATTCATTCATTTTTGCCTCATCATAAGTGGCTATGACTTCCGGGTTGAACCCGTCATAGGCCAGCCGGTAATTCTCGCGTTTCCTGAGAATGGTCAGCCAGCTTAAGCCCGCCTGTACTCCTTCCAGGATTAAAAACTCAAAAAGCAGTCGGTCATCATGTATGGGAACGCCCCATTCGGTATCATGATAATGGATATACAGGTCGTTTTTTAAACACCACTCACATCGCTGTTCCATTGGTCTCAAATTTGTTAATGGTTAAAACTGAAATAAAGAAAGAAACAATCTTTAAACAAGATGATGATCGGGAAAGTTTTTTTAAGGATACGAACGCTTTTCAACGAGCAGCAGTCATGAATTTGAAAAAGATAAGCCCGCCGAAAGACCATAAGCAATCTAAAATGCTATTTTTGCTTTTTTAGGCGCAGATATTCCGACTCGCTACTCGTTACTCATGACTATAAACTGTCTTGATACTTATATTTTTAACATGAAACTAAGACTCTTACTCATATTTGTTTTTACCGCCGGCCTGGCATCCGGACAATTGAATATCAACAATTATATCCAGGTTGGTCAGACACGGATCCATACCGGCAACTATGTCGGAGCGATCGAAAATTTCAATATCGTCATCAAATTCCGCCCTCAAATGCCGGAACCTTATTTTATGAGAGGGCTGGCCAAACACCAGCTCGAAGATTTCCGGGGTGCCATCGCCGATTACGATAAGGCGATCGATATAAAACCTTATTATCCCGATGCTTACTCAAACCGCGGACTGGCAAAGCTGGAACTTCAGGATTATCAGGGAGCTATTGCCGATTATGACAAAGCGCTCGAATTGTCCCCTAATAATGCCGGGATATATAACAACCGGGGAATCGCCAAAGTATCCATGAAAAATATTGACGGGGCCATCGCCGACTATAACAAAGCCTTGGAAATCAGTCCTAATTTCGTCAATGGTTACATTAACAGGAGCAATGCCCAGATTATTAAGGGAAATCTCAGGGAAGCGATCCGCGACTTAAACAGGGCGATTATTATCAGGCCGCACTTCTCGAACGCATACCTGCTGCGGGGACTGGCCAGGTTCCAGATGGACGATTACGCGGCAGCCCTGCGCGATTTTGATCAGACCCTGCGTTTTGATCCGCAAAATGCGTATGCCTACAATAACCGCGGGATTGTGAAGCAAGGGCTTGAAGACTATGAAGGAGCAATCATGGACTACGACCTGGCTTTGCAACTTAATCCGACCTTGCCTAATGCTTATTTTAACCGGGGAATTGCCAGGGAAATTTTAAAAAGGCCGGGGTCGGAAGAAGATTTCAAAATTGCCGCCCGGCTGGATCCCAAACTCGATATAAACCGGTACAGGCAGGAAGAAGACCGGTATGCACAACAACAACAACAACAACAACAACAACAACAACAACAACAACAACAACAACAACAACAACAACAACAACAACAACAACAAATCCTGGCGGCTAATGCATCAGGGCAATCCCAGGCACCTGATCCCGCTGCGCAAAAACAAGACCAGCAACAAAATCAGAACGGGCAACAAAATAGTACTCCCCAGGAGGAAACTAAGGAAAGGCGCAGATTCAGGCTGGCCCTGGCCGATACCCGGAACCTGCCGAACACGCAGGAAGAGGAGGATGAAGAAACAGAGGACGGACTGGTCCAGAACAAGAATGTAATTATTGAGCTGCAACAGATCTTTGTGATCTCTTCGTTCAGTGAACATGCTGTGGATTATGAGCGGCTGCAGTATTACAGTATGGAGCTGGAAAAACTGAATCAGTTTAATAATTACACGCCCCTTATGACCATCACCAACCGGGAAACCGACGATTTTACTGAAAGTTTTAAAACGCAGGTACAAGCGTTCAGCGAAAAGCTCAAAAGCAGCCAGGCCTCCCAGAATTACCTCAACAGGGGTATATTCAGGTATCTGACTCATGAATACAATGAAGCAATGACCGATCTTAATCAAAGCATCAGTAAAGATCCGGGTAATATGCTGGCCTATTTCACCCGCGCCAACGCCCGAATAAAAATCGTCGAACTGATTGAAGCCGTTCCCGATTATTCAGGACCTCTCACCGTACCGCTAAACGGCACGGTGAACACCAATAACACACAGACCGATAAAAAGGAAAAACTGGTTGATTATCAATATATCCTGAATGATTATCAAAAAGCGGTTGAGCTTGATCCGCGTTTTCCGTTTTCCTGGTTCAACAGGGCCTACATCCTAAGCAAACAGGAAAAATTTAAGGAAGCGATAACCAACCTGGATCAGGCTATTGAACTGCAGCCGGACTTTGCAGAAGCTTATTTCAACAGGGGATTGATCAAGATCTACCAGGACGATACCGACGGCGGCGCCATCGATCTCAGCAAAGCAGGAGAACTCGGTATTCAGGAGGCCTATAATGTAATCAAGCGTTATTGTAACTAACTTTGCTGCATGAGTACACAACCGCTGGCAGAACGTCTGCGTCCACGCACACTGGACGACTATATTGGTCAGGAGCACCTGGTTGGTAAGGACGCTGTTTTGCGCAAAATGATCGACTCGGGAAACATTTCCTCGATCATCCTCTGGGGTCCTCCCGGCGTGGGAAAGACAACGCTTGCCAAAATTATTGCCAACACGCTCGAACGCCCGTTTTACAGCTTAAGCGCAATCAGTTCAGGAGTTAAAGACGTACGTGAAGTGATCGATAAAGCACAAAAGCAACAATTTTTTAACCGACCTAATCCAATTCTTTTCATTGACGAGATTCACCGCTTCAGCAAATCACAGCAGGATTCGCTGTTGGGCGCCGTGGAACAGGGACTGGTTACCCTGATCGGAGCCACGACCGAAAATCCTTCGTTCGAGGTCATTTCTCCCCTTTTATCGCGTTGTCAGGTCTATGTTTTAAAGTCGATGGAGAAAGAAGACCTGATGAAAGTACTGGACCAGGCACTGAAAAAGGATACCGGGCTTAAAAAGAAAGAGATTGTGTTTGAAGAATACGAGGCAATCCTCCGCTTTTCAGGTGGTGACGCACGGAAGCTACTGAATATCATGGAGTTGATGGTGAATGCCGGGGAAGGCGATCGGGTGGTCATCAACAACAAAAACGTGACAACCAGCCTGCAGAATAATCCGGCCATTTACGACAAGAAGGGTGAAATGCACTACGATATCATTTCGGCCTTCATTAAAAGCATTCGCGGAAGCGACCCCGACGCGGCCGTTTACTGGCTTGCCCGCATGATCGAAGGTGGCGAAGATGTCAAATTTATCGCCCGCCGGCTCGTGATCCTCTCGGCCGAGGACATCGGACTGGCTAACCCCAACGCCCTGCTACTGGCGAAAAGCACATTCGATGCCGTTCACCTGATTGGCTATCCGGAATCACGAATTATCCTTTCCGAGTGCACCATCTACCTGGCTACATCACCGAAAAGCAACTCAGCCTATGAAGCGATCAGCAATGCGCAGCGGCTGGTCGAGCAAACCGGCGACTTGCCCGTCCCGCTTCATATCCGGAATTCGCCAACCAAACTGATGAAAGATCTCGGGTACAGCAAGGATTACAAGTATGCCCATTCGTTCGAAGGAAATTTTGCCGAACAGGATTTTCTGCCGCCCCAGGTCAAAAACCAGCGGATCTACAAACCTCAGAACAATGCTACCGAACTAAAGATACTCGATCGCCTCAAAGCCTGGTGGGGAAAACGGTACTGACTCATCCTGCAAAGGCAGGAATTCAATTAAGACAAACTTCCTGAAATTGAAATTATTTTTTAGCTTTATCACTTATTTAAAGGTGGGATGCGGGAGTCACATAATAAGGAAACGACGAATCTTTTAGCTAAAAGCATAAAGGAAGGAGATCTTAATGCCTTTGACCTCCTTTATCATACTTATAGCCAAAAGCTGTACGGTTTTGCCTTTTCTATACTGAAGAACCACGACGATGCCAAAGAAATTGTACAGGATACCTTTTTAAAGATTTGGGAAAAACGGGAAATAATCAATCCTTCAAGCTCGCTCCAGGCTTTTCTTTTTTCAGTTTCATACCACACAGCAATTGATTTAATACGAAAAAGATTCAAAGACGATCAATTCCGGACTTATTTACAGACCCAATTTACTGACTGTAAGAGCGCCACCGAAGAAGAACCGGCTTATTACCAGGAACTGATCCGCATATTGAATAACGTAATCGGTGAACTTCCAGAACAACGCAAAAAAATCTATCTGCTGAGCCGGGATGAAGGTCTAAGCCATAAGGAAATCGCAGAAAAACTAAACATTTCGGTCAAAACAGTCGAAAACCAGATTACGCTGGCTTTAAAGACCATCCGAAAGCAATTAATCTCAAACGATCTGCTTGGCCTGTTGCTGTTAACGATCTTCATATAAAGAATCTTTCAGCCGAAAATTATCTGTCTGAATCAATCTGATCAAAAAATCTGTTTTTCGTTTGGGGGGTACCGGATACTTCTCCGTATAACTAACAAAGATTGAAATTTTCTTACAGCACTAAACCTGGATTTATGAAGAAAGACGCTGCTATACTTTTGCTCAAATACCTGGAAAACAAATGCAGCCCGGATGATCTGGGAACGATCATTCGCCTGATCGGGACAAAGGAAGACAATGGAGAACTTCAAACCCTTCTTTACGAATACTGGAAGAACACGCCTTCTTTTCAGCACCGGATCGCCGAAGAGGAGCTGAATCAAATCCTCGACTCAGTCCACCATCGGATCAATCTGCATGAAAACAAGCAAAAGGCTGTTATCAAAAGGATCACTCATTATGCAGTACGTGTTGCAGCTGTCCTGTTCGTTCCGCTGCTGATTGTCAGTGTCTGGGTGTTCCTGAACGATGGCGTATACCATCGGGATGATCAATATATTACATTGGAAACCCAACTGGGGTCCAAATTAAAAACCGTTTTACCCGATGGAACCGAAGTGTGGCAGAACGCAGGGACCACCTTACAATATCCGGCAAAATTTACAAAGCAGAACAGAGAAGTCATATTAACCGGTGAGGCCTATTTTCATGTTTCGTCCGATCTCAAAAACCCATTCTATGTAAAGACCAGTAACGAAACCATCAAAGTAACGGGAACCAAATTCAATGTTTCAGCATTTCCCGACGACAATTTTTCATCGGTTGTTTTGGAAGAAGGGAAAGTGTCGTATATCCCGGCAAACAAAAAAGAGGAACCCATTACGCTTCAACCGGAAGAACAGGTTGTTTATCTGAAAGGATCAGGCTCGCTGATCAAGGAAAAAACGGACATCGAAAAATATACCTCCTGGACCGAGGGTAAGCTGATCTTTAGGAGTGATCCGCTCTCGGAAGTCATTATTCGCCTGCAAAGGTGGTACAATGCCGAGATCATCTTATCTGACCCGGGACATCTGCTCGGAGGATTGACTTTTACCATGACTGTCAAAAATGAGACCTTGCCACAGGTGCTGGAATACCTTTCGCAGGCTTCCAATCTGTCGTTCGAACAGCAAAAAACCGGCAGAAATACGAATATGGGTCCGGAAAAAACAAAATATTTACTCTTCGAAAATAATAAATAAAGAGTGTGCCTATGTAATACAGATGAATCACGCAAAAGGGGAAGATGCGCTAACATCTTCCCCCGAGGCTCGGTCAAATAACAATCTTCGCTTAAAAAAATTGTCAAACACAAACCAATTCAAAATTATGGAAAAAATTCGTAAAAGGTTTGGCCCGGGTAATTATTATCCACAGGTCAGAAAAATTGTAAGGCTTATGAAACTAACTATCCTGTTCATCGTTCTCATCATCGGTCAGGCGCTGGCCATAGAATCTTATTCGCAGGGAACGCGCCTGTCGCTAAATGTAGATAATACAACCGTTAAAGATGTGCTGCTGCACATTGAAAAGAACAGTGATTTTTTCTTTTTGTACAGTAACAGGTTCATTGATGTAGACCGACGGGTAACGCTTAACCTGACGGACAAGAAGATCAATGAGATCCTGGATGAAATATTCAGGAATACGGATGTAAAGTATGACATTAAAGACAGACAGGTAATTCTAAGTCCCGGCACTACCCCAAATGTGAATACGGTCTTCACCAAACAGCAAGTCTTATCTGTAAAAGGAAATGTAACAGACCAGTCTGGCATACCTTTACCAGGCGTGACAGTTATTGTAAAAGGAAGTTCAAATGGAACGATAACCGATGTGGAAGGTAATTATTCAATCAGCTCTGTTCCGGCCAATGCAACGCTGGTATTTTCATTTGTAGGGATGAAAATGCAGGAGGTAGCCATCAATTCAAGGACCTTGATTGATGTGTCTTTGGAGGAAGAAACCGTTGGACTCGAAGAAGTTGTTGCCATTGGATATGGTACACAGAAGAAACGGGATATCACCGGAGCAGTCGGTTCTGTCCGTGCAGAAAGCATATCCCTGACCAATCCAAATCTTGCTGCTAAAGCCCTTCAGGGACAGGTTGCAGGAGTTAACGTCAATAAGATCAACTCTCGTCCCGGATCAGACTATAAGATCGATATCCGGGGTGTGCATTCTATTAGTTTCAGCAGTGAACCGTTGGTCGTGATTGACGGAGTTGTGGGTGGTAAAATGAATACGTTGAATCCCGGCGATATTGAAACAATGGATGTATTAAAAGATGCATCGGCAACGGCTATTTATGGTTCCCGCGGAGCAAACGGCGTTATTATCATTACGACAAAAAAGGGAACAACCGGAAAAACAAAAGTCACTTACGACGGGTATGTGGGTGTGAAAATGCCAACTAATTTACCTGATATGATGACCGCACAGGAGTTTTATCATGCATATAATGATGTTGTAAAAGCTGAAAACCCAAATGCAAATCCGGTATGGACCGCCACGGAGCTGGCCAATGTTGAAGCAGGGAAAAGTGTTGATTGGGTCGATCAGGTCACTGATCCATCCATCCAAACCAGTCACGTGGTGGCTTTGTCGGGAGGAAACGAAAATACAACCCATTATTTTTCAACCGGATACTTAAGTGAAAAGGGAAATTTGTTAAATACTGGTTATGAGCGGTTTAACTTAAAAGGAAGCGTAGACAGTAAACTGAATAACGTCGTCAAAGTCGGATTCACCAGTTATTATACGTACAGCATTTTAAATCTGGGATCGAACGAAACGTTACGCGGGGCATACCGTGTACGGCCAACCGGTTCCATTTATTATAAGGACCTGGTCAATCCTTCCGAAACCAATGACAAAGATGTCAATGGATATGCCTTCTGGATGGGAATTAAAGATACCCAGATCCAAAACCCGATTTTGGAAGTGGCCGCCGAAAATTATCAGGATGAAACCCGGGTTTCCAGCTTCCTGGGCAATGGATACGTTGAACTGACACCCCTTAAGGGTCTGTCTTTCAGATCATCCTTATCTGCCTCTATGTATAACAGCCGGAGAGGAGAATACAGGGGAAAAGATTCAAAAGCCCGTCTGAACAAGTTGCCAATTGCCAGCAATGCATTCAATATCAACAGTTCCTATACCTGGGACAATGTTCTCAATTATAAATTGCAGACCGGGCTACATGACCTGAACATTACTGCCGCTCAAAGTGCCCTGGAGGAAAGATTTGAAACTTCAACCGCAGCAGTGGAAAATTTACCTTATAATTCAGGCTGGTATGCCATCAATACGGCTCCAATTATTAGCGGGGTCAGCAGCAGCCTGATCGAACGGTCTATATTATCATTCATGGGCCGGATAAACTACATCTACAATGAAAAGTATCTTTTAACCTTTACCGGACGTTATGACGGTTCTTCCGTTCTGGCCGAAGGAAACAAATGGGCACTGTTCCCTTCAGTTGCACTGGCCTGGCGTGCCGGTAACGAACAGCTTGTTAAAAATTTAAATCTCTTCTCTGACCTGAAAATCCGGATTAGCTATGGTGAAGTAGGTAACGATGTGGTCTCCCCATACAGCACCCAGGCTTATTTAAGAAAAACAGCCTACGATTTTAATGGCAGCGCTGCCTATGGCTATGCTCCAAACAATATGGGAAATGCAGACTTAAAATGGGAAACCAGTTCCGAAATCAACTTCGGTCTGAATATGGGTTTCCTTAAAAACAGAATTTCCGTTGATTTTGAACTGTACGATAAAACCACCAAAGACCTGATCCAGAATGTGGCTTTGCCTGCGTCTTTAGGATTTAGCGCAGTTACAGCTAATGTGGGAAAATTGGTAAACCGTGGTGTGGAAATTACCTTAAACACCGTCAATTTTCAAAAGGAAAACTTCAGATGGTCCTCCAACTTAAATTTCTCATCCAATCATAATGAAATCCTTGAACTTTATGGCGGAACGGTAACCAAAGACATCGCCAACAAACTTTTTGTGGGAGAGTCTCTCCTGTCAAACTATTACTATCAGTTCGATGGGATCTGGCAAACCGACGAGGCTGCGGAAGCCGCGAAATACGGACAGGTTCCCGGCTCTGTTAAGGTTGTAGACTATGTTGCTGACGGAAAAATATCATCCGCAGCCGACGCTGACGACCGGGTTGTTTTAGGCAATGAATTGCCTGACTGGATTGCAGGTATCACGAATACCTTTAATTACAAAAACTGGGACCTCTCCTTCTTTATCTATACCCGGCAGGGAGTTCAATATAAAAATGCCATGCTGGCCGGTACATTCGGAGAATTGGGAAGCAACCGGTACAACCGGTTAAACCTGAACTACTGGACCGTCGAAAATCCAACCAATGACTATTTTGGAGTCTGGCAATCCAATCCTTACCGTGAAGCCATCCAATACAAGGACGCCAGCTTCTGGAGACTTTCAAACGTCACATTGGGATACACGCTTCCAAGGAGTATCCTCGACCGGATGAAAATCAGCAATATCCGTTGCTACATTCAGGCAAACAACCCACTGGTCATCACCAGGGACAACAACATCTGGATGGATCCGGAATTCAATTCCGGCACTTATCAGGATGATGTGCCTTTTGCCACATACCTGTTTGGAGTAAACCTGTCATTTTAATGCAATGTCTAATCAAAAAAACTTATGTTATGAATAATATATTCAGAATTTCACTCGCATTCTCCATCTTTTTGCAAGGAGTTGGATGTGAGGATTTCTTAAAGGAAGAATCCATTTCGAACGTGACCTCCGATTCATATATTGTAGACGAAACCGGATTTGAGGATCTCATTAAAGCCTGTTATTCACTTACCCGTGACATCACATCTGCCAAAGACAGAGCCACGTTGGCCCTTGGAGGAACTGATATTTTCACTCAGCAGGGATGGGACAATCCTGTTGTTACTCAAGCTTCGGCGCTGGATATGTATGATGTGAATATGAATTCATCAATGGAAGAGCTGTCGGGCTTTTGGGATGTTTTATACCGGGAAATCGGACGTACCAATACAGCTGTTAACCGTGCTGAAGGAATTACCTATCTTGATGAAACCAAAAAGGCAGCGCGTGTTGGAGAAGCGAAATTCCTGCGGGCATTAAGTTATTTCTACCTGGTTCAAACCTGGGGTGATGTGCCCATGCCTCTGACAGAAACGGTTACACCCAATAGTGCAGTGGTTAGAGTCCCTGCCGCGCAGATTTATACCCAGATCCTGAACGATCTCACTGAGGCAGAAGCCGTTCTGCCGGTAACAGCCACCGATTACGGACGTGTAACCAAAGGTGCTGCCCATTTTTTACTGGCTAAAGTGTATCTCACGCGAGGATGGAACTACAAGAATTCACTTGGAGGAAGCGCCGCAGATTTTAAAAGTGCCTTAACGTATGCTGATAAGGTAGTTGCTGGTTATCCGCTGGTACCGCAGTATAGTACCCTCTTCCCCAAAAGAGATGAAAATCCGTTAAAGCAATATACAGGAACCCAGAACGACCGAAACAGCGAAGTTGTTTTTGCCGTACAGTTCAGTTCTGATATTCTGACTTATGTGAATGAAGTCGCTGCCGAGCCGGGGAACTCCTATCATTCCATCTTCGGCGGAAGCGGAGAGCATTTCCCCGGAAATTTGGGAAGAACCACCGATTATAACCGTTACCAGGCTCTTGCCGTAACAGCCCCGGCTATGTTTCGCCTTTTCGACCCGCAAAAAGACAGCCGGTATGCCCATAACTTTGTGGACGCCCAGTATGCATTGAAAGATGCACCTAACTATGGATACAGTCTTACTGATGCAACCCTGAAAATCAGTTATGTAAAAGGGGATACGGTTGCTTATTTTCCACCGTGGAATGCTGTGGTTCCTTTAAGTAAAAAAGGAATTGACATCGGTGGAACAAAGAAGTATACGGTTATTACAATCGATCAGTATGGTGCACCGCAAACATCAAGGCTAAATGGACAAACTCCGCTAATGTGGAAATTCTGGCAACCCGGGATCCAGTATGGAGATGCATACGGGACCTTTGACTTCGCCCTGTTCCGTTCCGCCGAAGCATACCTGATAGCTGCTGAAGCTATCTTAAAGGGTGCCACGGGAGGCGCTTTAGGAGATGCTGTTGTTTATTACAACAAAGTTCTTGACCGGGCAGTAGGTGCCAATGTCGACCCGTTGTGTGCAAAAACTCCGGAAAATATTGCCTCGATGGAAACTGTATCCTACAGGGCTACCCCGGCGAATATCACCATTGATCTGATCCTGGATGAAAGTGCCCGTGAACTGATGGGTGAGTTCAACCGCTGGTGGGATCTAAAACGTACCGGCAAGCTGATTGAGCGTGCAAAAAAGATGAACCCCTGGACAAAAAAGAGTAACACAATTACCGATCATCATCTTGTCCGCCCGATTCCTCAGCATGAGATTGACCGCTCATCGCCCCAGATTTCACAAAATGAAGATTATTAAATAAGCAGCTAAAAGGAGAAAAAGTTCGATCTTCTTCTCCTTTTTTAAATGATTTTTGGCCGATCACTGATTCTTCAACTATTTCTCTCTAAGAGGAATACTGAAATGCATTTTCCTTTGTGATAGACGAATAGTCAATTAAGCCAATGAAATAGCCATGGTGACTATATTTTTCTGATCATGGCAATTCGCTTCGCGGATTTCGCAAGCTCAATTCCATTTGACCTTAAAAAGCAAATCAGATACAAATGAAACACTTATTTATTCATATTACTTACTGTGTTGCAGTGGTACTATTCCTATTGCCGCTCCATGCAAACAGCCGGCAAAAAGAGTATCCTGTCACTTTCTTTGGCGCTAAAGGTGACGGGATTTCATTAAATACCTCTGCCATTCAAAAAGCCATAGATGCTGCTTCAGCTGCAGGCGGAGGAACAGTTGTCATTCCCGAAGGCCGGTTTCTCTCCGGCTGTATCAGTTTAAAATCGGACGTAACCTTAAAACTGGATTTCCATGCTGTCCTGATTGGAAGCACCAGTCCTTTTGATTATCTGTCAAACGGCAAATCATTCCATTTTATTAATGCCGAAAAGACATCCAATATCGCCATTACCGGAGAAGGAACCATCGACGGGCAAGGACGGAAACTGGCGCTGAATATTGACAGCCTGTTTTTTGCCGGAAAATGGGAAGAGCCGAACTACAATTACCGGAGACACCGCCCGGAACGAAGGCCTAAATTATTGGATTTCAGCCAATGCAAAAACATAACCATTCAGGGAATTACCGCGAAAAATTCAACCAGCTGGGTGCTTAACTTTGACAGGTGCTCTGATTTGACCATCGATCAGGTTACAGTTGAGAGTGACGACTACTGGAACAATGACGGAATGGACATCGGTGACTGCCGTAACGTGAAAATAACCAACTGCTATGTGAATTCATCCGATGATGGAATTTGTCTGAAATCACACCACAAGGGTTACCTTAACGACAGCATTTATATTGCCAATTGTACGGTTCGTTCAAGTGCCAGCGCCATCAAATTCGGAACAGCTTCTCACGGAGGATTTAAAAACGTTAAAATCGAAAACATTTACATTTTCGATACTTTCCGCTCGGCCATTGCATTGGAATCGGTCGATGGAGGGATACTTGAAAACATCGAGATATCTGATATTACTGCCAATAATACAGGCAATGCCATCTTCATCAAACTGGGACATCGAAATACAGACGGCCCGGTTGGCACATTAAAAAATATAAAAATAAGCAATGTGGTTGTTCAGGTACCCTATAACAACCCCGACCTGAACTATGAGATCCGGGGGCCCGAGCTGGCTTTCTTTCATAATGTTTTTCCTGCTTCCATTACGGGTCTTCCCGGTCATCCGGTCGAAAATGTCAGTCTGGAAAACATCCGGATCATTTATCCGGGAAGAGCCAATAACGGATATGCCCACCTGCCACTACACCGGTTGAAAGATGTACCTGAAAGTGAATCACAATACCCGGAATTCTCCATGTTCGGAGAACTTCCTTCCTGGGGTTTCTACGTTCGCCATGTAAAGGGATTGACCATGAAAGGTATTGATTTAAAGGTGCTGGAAGAAGATTTCAGGCCTGCCTTTGTCTTTGATGATGTATCGGACCTGAAGCTGGAAAAAGTTAAAATTGACCCGACCAATCCGAATAATCAGATCATCTTAAGGCAGGTTGTCAATAAATCTTTTGATAAAATACAAATAGAAGGAGTTTCCGGAAACGGCGTCCAAACAGTGGAATAAATCATTGGCATGGGGTGAGGTCCCATGGTTTTCAAAATTAATTATGACACAGAAAAGAATATCTTTCTTCGGGATAGTGGTATTGTTTTGGTTTTTAGGGAACATGACATCCTGTAAAGAGCGATCAACAATTGTTTGGCTGGATGAACTTGAAATCGAAGAATTTTCAGAAGATATCAGGCCGGTCAAGCCGGGAACCAACTACCGCAGGGAGCCAATCAGTATTGGTGGACAGACCTTTGAACGGGGAATTGGTGTGATCACGATCAGTGCAATTCCACTCATGCTAAACGGACAGGCCAGCCGGTTTACAGCAACTGTTGGCCCGGACGATGAAGCCAATCCCGATCTGCTTGTCCGGTTTTATGTTGTGGGTGATGGTCAGGTCCTGTTCGACAGCGGCGGTATGAAAGCCGGTGATGTACCAAAACCGGTCGATGTTAACCTGAAAGGAATTCAGCAATTGGGCCTTCTGGTTACAGACTCAATAGGCGGTGTTACCAATAAAAAAACCTATTCCAATTGGGCTGATGCCAAATTAGTGATGCATGAAGGTTTTATCCCCCGGCCGAGACCAAATCAGGATGACAGGTACATCCTGACTCCTGTGGCGGGAGACAAACCGGCTATTCATTCCCCAAAAGTCTTTGGTGCAACACCCGGGAATCCGTTTTTATATCCTGTGGCAGCCACCGGGAGCCGACCCATGCATTTTTCGGCAGATCATTTGCCGGAAGGTCTGCTGATCGATTCTGTAACAGGAATCATCGATGGAAAAATCAGCCGTAAAGGTAATTATGAAATCATCCTGAGGGCTAAAAACAACCTTGGGAAAGATGAAAGAAAGCTGACCATCCGCATCGGCGATACAATCGCCCTTACACCTCCAATGGGATGGAACGGATGGAATTCCTGGGCCTCGGCGATTGACCAGGAAAAAGTGATGTCCTCTGCCCGGGCCATGGTTCATTCGGGCCTTAAAAATTACGGATGGTTGTACATCAATATTGACGATACCTGGCAAGGAAAGAGAGGTGGTCCCTTTCATGCCATTCAGCCGAATGAAAAATTCCCGGATCTGGCGGCCATGGCCGACTCCATTCATGCCATGGGACTGAAAGCAGGACTTTATTCCACACCTTATATTTCAAGCTACGGGGGTTATCCCGGCGCTTCATCCAACAATGAACAGGGAAGTGAAACGCGTGATACGATCCTGAAAAATCCACAGGCTTATAAACTAATCGGGAAGTATCGTTTCGAAACCAATGATGCCGCACAAATGGCAGCCTGGGGAATTGACTATCTGAAATATGACTGGCGTATTGATGTCAATTCGGCAGAAAGGATGTCGGATGCTTTGCGGAAATCAGGAAGAGATATTTTCTTCTCGCTGTCGAACCTGGCACCTTTTGACAAAGCCGGTGACTGGGCCCGGGCAGCCAATGCCTGGAGAACCGGAGCAGATATCCGTGACAGCTGGCTGAGCCTGTATACGCTGGCCTTTGGCATCGATGCATGGGCGCCTTATGGCGGACCCGGACACTGGAATGATCCCGACATGATGGTATTGGGAAATGTGACCACCGGAGCAAAAATGCACCCGACAAGGCTGACTCCCGACGAACAGTACAGCCATGTCAGTATTTACAGTTTACTTGCAGCTCCTCTTCTGATCGGTTGCCCTCTGGAACAATTGGACCCCTTTACCCTGAATTTACTGACGAATTCCGAAGTACTTGAGATCAACCAGGATCCTTTGGGTAAGCCAGGCCGGCTCGCAGTTGAGGAAGATGGATTTCAAATTTGGGTAAGGCCGATGACAGATGGATCCTTTGCCGTGGGTCTTTTTAATATGGAGGGCTATGGCAGTACTCCGCAATCGTATTTCCGGTGGGGAAATGAGCAGCCGCGAAGGCTCAGCTTTTCCTTTGAAAAGGCCGGATTATCCGGGAGCTGGAAATTACGGGATGTCTGGAGGCAGAAGGACCTGGGCGAATTCACAGGAGAATACCAAATGCAAATACCCTATCACGGGGTACAACTCTTAAAAATGATTCCATTACAGTAACTAAAATTTTGACATGAAACTGATCAATCTTATCATACTCCTTTTCGTTGCGGGTTCCTTCGTTGCAGAAGCTCAGGATAAACCTGAACCGGTTGATCTGGTTTACCCTCAGCTGGACAGTGAAAACTCACGCTGGATTTTCTTTGCATCTGCCTGCAGGCCGTTTGGCATGGTGAACCTCAGTCCCGATAACTATGCCAATGGCGACTGGGGATCAGGCTACCGGTATGAACGGGATTCCATCAAATTCTTCAGTCATATTCATTGCTGGCAGTTATCGGGGCTTCCGGTGCTGCCTGTAAATGGGGCCTTCAGGGGTCATCTCGGGCCTGATGTATATGGTTCTCCGTATTCCCATGAGCGCGAAACGGTGAGACCGGGTTACCATTCCGTTGTTCTGGACAGTTACGGCATTCAGGCAGAACTAACTTCGACAACCCGTGTGGGATTCCACCGTTACCGGTTTCCCAAATCAGCCGAAAGTTACATTTTGCTCGACATGGCCACTTTTCTGGGGCCATCAGGTACTCTCAAAGGGGCTGTCAAAAAAATCAGCGACCGGGAAATTCAGGGATACGTACTCATGGATAAGACCGTACGCCGGCCTAAAGAAGTTTATGTCTATTTTGTCCTGCAACTCGATACGCCCTTTGAACGGATCATGTCCTGGAAAGACGGCCGGATCAGCGGAGCCACCGACTCTTTTGAAGGGAGCAACGGAGGGATATTCCTAAAGATCAATACAGAAAAGGAAAAGACAGTCCAAATGAAGGTGGCTGTCTCGTATGTTTCTGAGGAACAGGCCCGGCTGAACCTGCAAACCGAACTTCCCCACTGGGATTTCGATGCGGTTGTCTGTGAATCGGCAGAGGAATGGAACAACTACCTCGGCCGGATTGAAATAGAAGGTGGTACCCTTCAGCAGCAAAGACGCTTTTATACTGATTTGTGGCATGCCCTGCTGGGTCGCCGCATCATCAGTGATGTCAACGGGAAATACTGCGATATGACCGGAACGGAACGAAGGGTCGGCCAAATCCCTTTGGATAAAAACGGCAAACCGCTGTTCAATCATCACAACTCCGATTCCTTTTGGGGAGCCCAGTGGACTATCTCGACACTTTGGTCGCTGTTATACCCGAAAATTACCAGCGACTTTGTCAATTCCATGCTGATGATGTATGATGACGGAGGGCTCATTCCCCGGGGACCTGCAGGCGGAAATTATACAGCCGTGATGACCGGTGCTTCTTCTACTCCCTTTATCGTGGGAGCCTGGACGAAAGGGATCCGGACTTTTGATGCAGGAAAAGCCTTTGAAGGGATGAAAAAGAACCATATGCCCGGAGGAATGATGGGAAAGGCCGGCTACGAACACAACTCCGCCATTGGAGGAGGGATTGAATCTTATATTGATCAGGGTTATGTACCTTATCCCCTGCTCCCCAAAGTCGGATTTCATCAGGATGGCGCCGGCCAGACACTGGAATATGCTTCGCAGGACTGGTGTCTTGCTCAAATGGCAAACGTACTGGGCAATCAGGATGACTATGACTATTTTCTGAAACGTTCCGGAAACTGGAAAAACCTTTTTGATGGACAAACAGGATGGATCCGGCCAAAAAACAAGGAAGGTCAATGGAAAGATCCTTTCGATCCCTATCAGTATCAAAACGGATTTGTGGAAGCAAACAGCGTTCAGACGACCTGGTTTGTTCCTCATGACCTGCCCAGACTGGCCCGGTTGATGGGAGGCCCTGAAAAAGCAGCAGCCAAATTGGATGAAAGCTTTAAAACTGCCCAAAAATTCGATTTCACCTCGGGAAAATCCCATTCGAAGGAATTGATGGAGCAATACCGGAGGATCCCCATCAATTACGGGAATCAACCTTCCATTCAAACAGCCTTTATCTTCAATCATCTTGGTTATCCATGGCTTACCCAATACTGGTCACGGCGGGTAATTGAACAGGCTTTCAGCGCCCTGTCGCCGGATCAGGGTTATAACGGTGACGAAGATCAGGGACTTATGGGCTCATTGGCTGTCCTGATGAAAATCGGATTGTTTGAAATGAATTCCGGATGTGAACCCCGATCCGTCATTGAACTGGGAAGCCCCATTTTCGACAAAATCATTCTGCATTTGGATCAATCCTATTATCCTGGTAAAACCTTTACGATAGAGGTAAAAAACAACAAACCCGGCAATGATTATATTCAGTCAGCCATTCTGAATGGGAACCCGCTTCAGAAATGGTGGTTTTATCATCAGGATATCACCCGCGGGGGAAAGCTGATCCTGGAAATGGGTGAGAAACCCAACAAAACCATCTTTTCTTCAGGGCAGACGAAGACGGTATGGCTGGATGAACTCAAAATTCGGGCTCATTCCGAAGGCATACCTTCGGTCTCTGCAAAAACCAATGCCGCCGGTGACACTATCATCATTGGCGGGATCAGCTATGACAGGGGAATTGGTGTCCGTTCAACAGCAATCCTTTCTTTCCAACTCAACGGCAAAGCCAAAAAATTCATGGCCAAAGTGGGTGCCGATGATCAGGGCAGCAAAACCTGTCCCGTCAGCTTTTATGTGGTTGGTGATCGCAAAGTTCTGTTCGAAAGTGGTGAAATGAATGTAGGCGATGCTCCCAGGAAAGTGGATGTTGATCTTAGGGGCATACAACGATTGGGACTAGGGGTCACCTTTTCAGAACACGACCGGATCCAGGCGCTGTCCGACTGGGCCGATGCCCGCTTTTTGATGGCTGGAGACGAGCTTCCCGAACCTGTTCCGAATTCGGATGAAAAAATCATTCTGACCCCGGCCCCGGCTGAAACTCCAAGAATAAACTCCCCGGCAATTTTTGGCGCTACTCCCGGAAATCCGTTCCTTTATACCATTGTTGCCGGCGGACAAAAACCCATGATCTTCTCCGCCAATCACCTGCCCGATGGTTTGACACTGGATAGCCTGACGGGTATTATATCGGGATTGGTAACAAAAAAAGGCACATACCCGGTTTTACTTCAGGCAAGGAATGAAAAAGGGGAAGCGTCCAAACTACTGACTATAAAAATCGGTAACAACATCGGACTAACTCCGCCGATGGGCTGGAACGGCTGGAATTCCTGGGCGCGGGAAATTGACAGGGAGAAAGTGATCGCCTCTGCCCATGCCATGGTGAATATGGGCCTGCAGGACCACGGATGGACCTATATCAATATTGATGATGCCTGGCAGAGTCCCCGGGCAGGAAAATACCATGCGATCCAGCCCAATGAAAAGTTTCCGGATTTCCCCGGAATGATCGCTGAAATTCATTCCCTTGGACTCAAAGCCGGACTTTACTCGACTCCATGGATCACCAGTTACGCCGGCTATCCGGGAGGATCGTCCAATTTGGAGGACGGTGCCTTCCCTGACTCCGTGCGCGATAACAAACGGGCTTACCGCTATGTCGGTAAATATACCTTCGAGGAAAACGATGCCCGGCAAATGGCGGAATGGGGCATTGATTACCTGAAGTATGACTGGCGGCTGGAAGTGCCGTCGGCCGAACGCATGGCTGCTGCACTAAAAAATTCAGGCAGGGATATTTTCTACAGCCTGTCCAACTCGGCCTCCTTTGCACATGCTGAAGATTGGTCACGGATAGCCAATGCCTGGCGAACCGGGCCGGATATCCGCGATAGCTGGCACAGTCTTCATTTTTCAGCCTTCACCATCGATCCCTGGGCTCCCTTTGCCGGCCCGGGACACTGGAATGATCCGGACATGCTG
This sequence comes from Prolixibacteraceae bacterium, assembly GCA_038562555.1. Lineage (GTDB taxonomy): Bacteria > Bacteroidota > Bacteroidia > Bacteroidales > Prolixibacteraceae > JBCFBK01. Next base: position 28,810 of record JBCFBK010000010.1, read on the forward strand.
ATCATTGGAAATGTCAGCACCGGAATGGAACTGCATCCGACACGTCTAACTCCCAATGAACAGTATAGCCATGTCAGCCTTTTCAGCCTGCTGGCTGCTCCCCTGCTCATTGGATGTCCTATTGAACAACTGGACGATTTTACACTGAACCTGCTGACGAATGACGAAGTGATTGAGATCAATCAGGATCCTCTTGGGAAACCGGGATCTATGGTGGTTGAAAAAGACGGAGTGCAAATCCGGGTCAAACAGCTTCATGACGGAAGCTGTGCGGTCGGACTGTTCCATGTAGGCGACTACGGGAAAACTCCCCAATCGTATTTTCGCTGGGGAGATGAGAAACCAACGTCTTTTACCTTTAATTTAAAACACGCCGGACTGACCGGAAAATGGAAACTGCGGGATGTATGGAGGCAAAAGGACCTCGGGGTATTTGAAAACACTTTTTCCGCTGAAATTCCGCATCATGGAGTAATCCTGCTCCGGTTGTATCCAAACGATAAGTATAAACTTTAACTCAACGGCTCTGTGTCATGAAAAAAATATTAATCAATCTTTTGATGAGCCTGCTGGTTTCAGGCTCATTGCCGGCCCAGAAAAACTGGGTCTCCCTCTTCAACGGAAAAAACATGGAAGGGTGGAAGCAACTCAACGGCAAAGCCCTCTATGAAGTCAGGGATGGTGCGATCGTCGGCACCAGCGTGTATGGCACCCCAAATAGTTTCCTGGTGACCGAACAAGACTATGGTGACTTTATTCTGGAATTTGAATTCAAGGTATCTGAAACTCTGAACTCCGGAGTTCAGTTCCGCAGTGAAAGCCGGGTCGACTATCGCGAAGGTAAGGTTCACGGATACCAGTATGAGTTGGATCCTTCAGACCGGGCCTGGACGGGAGGCATTTTTGATGAGGGACGCAGGGGGTGGCTTTATCCGCTAAGTAAAAATCCAACGGCAGGATCAGCTTTCCGGCACAATGACTGGAATAAAGGCCGCATCGAAGCGATTGGCCCTTCGATTAAAACTTTCCTCAATGGGATCCCTTGTGCTGACATACTGGATAATATGACACCTAAAGGTTTCATTGCCCTGCAGGTGCATCAGGTGAAAGATCCCAAACGAGCCGGATTAACCGTAGCCTGGCGTAATATCAGGATCTGCACCAAAAATCCGGAAAAAGAAATCCTGAAAAATACCCCGTCTGTTCCCCGGGTAAACTGCATTGACAATACGCTTTCGGAACCGGAAAAAGCCCAGGGCTGGAAATTGCTGTTTGACGGCAAGACCACCGCCGGATGGAAAAGTGCCAGGGGAGAAACTTTCCCCTCCATGGTTTTTGTTGTCGGGAACGGGATCCTGAAAGTGGAAAAAACACAGGAAGGTTCCGGTGGGATCATGACAGAGCAGAAATACCGGAATTTTGAACTGTTGGTGGACTTCCGGATAACTGAAGGTTCCAACAGCGGGATCAAGTATTTTGTCAACCGCAATGAAAGTACAGGCGAGCTGGCTACGATCGGATGCGAATATCAGATTCTGGATGATAAACTTCATCCGGATGCTGGAAAGGGAGTGAAAGGAAACAGGACCCTGGGTTCACTCTATGACCTGATTGCTGCTCCAGCCGATAAGCCATACCGTCCCTCAACTTTTAATCATGCCAGGATTGTGGTTCAGGGCAACCGGGTGGAGCACTGGCTTAATGATGTTAAAATTGTGGAATATGAGCGAAACACCCAAATGTGGCAGGCCCTGGTCAATTACAGCAAGTTCAGCGACATTCCCGGTTTCGGCAGCGCCGGATCCGGAAACATCCTTCTGCAGGATCATGGGGATGAAGTTTGGTTTAAAAACATCAAAATCAGGGAAATCAACTAAAAAACAAATTATACACACATGAAACGAAGAAATTTTATAACAGCAGGGGCATCTGCAGCAGCAGGATTCTCCATCATTCCTTCCTTTGTCCTTGGAAAGGCTTTCGGACATGTAGCCCCCAGTGATAAGGTCAACCTGGCTTGTTGCGGGATCGGTCACCGGGGCGGATCAATCATCAAATCCCTGCATGAGACCGGACTGGCCAATATCGTAGCTTTATGCGACACAGATATGGGGGCGGCGCATACACTGGAGCTGATCAATCTGTTTCCGGATGCTCCCCGCTTTCAGGATTTTCGGGTGATGTTCGATAAAATGCAGAACCGGTTTGATGCCATAACGGTTGGTATACCGGACTTTTCTCACTTTCCGGTCACCATGCTGGCCCTGTCTCAGAGAAAACATGTTTATGTGGAAAAACCAATGGCCCGGACATTTCGTGAAGTGGAGCTGATGATGAAAGCAGCAGAAAAATATAATGTGGCGACACAAATGGGAAATCAGGGACATTCTGAGGCCAATTACTTTCAGTTTAAAGCCTGGACCGAAGCCGGGATCATTAAAGATGTAACCGCAATTACCGCCCATATGAACGGTGGCCGCCGCTGGCACGGCTGGGATACGAAAATCACTAAAATGCCGGGAGGAGAACCTATTCCGGAAACGCTTGACTGGGATACATGGCTGACAACCGCTCAATATCACGAATATTACCGGGATTATGTGAACGGACAGTGGCGCTGCTGGTATGACTTTGGAATGGGAGCTCTTGGTGACTGGGGAGCACATATCATTGATACAGCTCATCAGTTCCTGGATCTGGGACTCCCGGAGGAAGTGGATCCGCTAAAAATTGATGGTCATAACCCGTTTTTCTTTCCTCAGGCATCCACACTGGCGTTCAGGTTCCCCAAACGGGGGGAAATGCCTCCGGTTACCATTACCTGGTATGACGGGGTAAACAATGTGCCGGAAGTTCCTGAAGGATACGCTCTTTCCGAGCTTGATCCGGATATTCCACCCTCAGGTAACGGAAAAATTCAGCCATCAAAGTTGAACCCGGGAAAAATTATCTACAGTAAGGATCTGATTTTCAAGGGTGGATCGCATGCCCGGACTTTGTCCATCATTCCGGACGAAAAAGAGCAGGAAATGGCCTCCCGTTTGCCTGAATATCCGGCCAGTCCTTCGAATCATTTCGCCAACTTCCTGAAAGCCTGCAAAGGAGAAGAAAAATGCCGCTCATCTTTTGATATTGCCGGACCACTCAGCCAGGTCTTTAACCTGGGAGTCATTGCCCAGCGACTAAACACCCGCATTCTGTTCGATCGGGAAAAGAAGCAGATCACCAACAATAAGCAGGCCAATGACCTGCTCCGGGGAACTGCTCCGCGCAAAGGCTGGGAGCAGTATTACCAATTGTAACGATTCCTTCCGGAGAGACCGCCGTGGCCGAATTCCGGAAATCATTTTTAAACGTCCTAAATGCGTATAAGATGAATCGTATAAAAACGAAAATACTGATCGCCCTGATGATGTTGGTCTCGGTTGGAACTGCCGGACAAAAGGTCCATCCCCGTTACCTGGAGATCCCTGTTCCGTCAGGTGGAACCGAGGTACGGCAAAATCCTCCGGTGCTGCGCTGGCCGCGCGAAAAAGGAAAAAATATTGCTTATGAGGTCATGCTTTCACAGGATCCCCTTTTTGAGGATAACCGGAACATGGTGAAAGCCAAAACCGCGATGGCGGTTTATAATCCTCACCGAAAATTAAATCCCGGAATATGGTACTGGAAATACCGGAAAAACGGAGGAAGCTTTTCAAAACCGCAGGAATTTGTTGTCAGATCCAATGCGACCAATTTGGCTTCACCTCCGGCAGAGGAATTCTTAAAGTCTGTTCCTGCCGATCATCCGCGTATCCTGCTTCAAAAAAATGAAGCAGAACGCTTCAGAACTTTTCAGGACGACCCGGATGCCCGGGCCATTATTACTCAGGCCCAAAAATATCTGACTGCTCCTGTTCCCTCAGAAAAGGACGCCTGGTCAGGGAAAAAAATGGATGACCCCGACCAGCAGAGAAAACTTGACCTGGATGCCAGTCAGGATGCTTCCAGTGCAGTGTATGAAAAAATCATCACGCTGTCACAGGCCTATGTACTGACCGGAAATCAGGCCTTCTCTGCCAAAGCCATTTCAATGGGAATGGAAGTAAGTTCATGGGATCCGGAAGGTGTCACCCGTCTTTCTGACTTCGGTGATGCCCGGTGTATGTTGGGAATGGCTTTGGTCTTTGATACTTTTTATGATCAACTGGATGAAAAGCAAAAGGAAAAACTAGTTTGGGCATCATCTGCAAGAGCCGCTAATTTTTACAAGTCGTGGATCAATGACATTGAGACGAAAGTATTGAGCGGACATGTATGGCAGCATATTTTGCATTATTTCTTTCAAACAGCCATAGCCTTGCATGGTGAAGAACCCCTTGCTGAACAATGGCTGACCTATGCCTACGAGCTCTTCCTTGCCCGTGCACCGGTACTTGGCGGTCCGGATGGAGGCTGGGTGGAAGGTGTCTCCTATTTCCGCATGAATATGGAAACCATGATCGACATCCCCTTATTCATTCAGAAGTTCACCGGCTTCGACTTCATCGGTTCGCATCCCTGGTACCGGGGAAATACGAAATGGATGATTTACCATATTCCTCCGGGCTCGGCTGCTGACGGCTTTGGCGACAATACAGAAGAAGTCTTGTCACCCGGAGCGGCTTACCTGGCTTATGCACAGGAAATGGCCAAATTAAACAATGATACGCTGGCTGGCTGGTATGCCCGGGAAGTCAGGAAATATGAAAACCCTGATCTTTCAGCAACGGAAGTGCTCCGCTGGGTACGACTGACCAAAACCAGAGGATTAAAAATGCCGGAAATTAAAAATGATCCGGCGCTTCCCATGGCGGTTGTTTTCAGAGAAACAGGTTTGGCAGCCATCCATTCCGATCCCCGGAACACGCCGGATAATCTGATGGTTGCCTTTAAGTCAAGCCCCTTTGGCTCCTATGGGCATATGCTGTGCGATCAGAATACCTTTAACATCCTCTATGGCGGGAAAAAGCTCTTTTACAGAACCGGATATAAGATTACGATGGACGATCCGCACCGAACCGGATGGTACCAAACGACAAAAAGCCAAAACGGGATTTTGATCAATGATCAGGGTCAAACTTACAGTAACAATGCCTTTGGATGGATTTCCCGCTTTATGCAGGGCGATGAAATCGCTTATATAAAAGGAGATGCAACCAACGCTTACAAAAATGAAGAAACAGGAAAGCCGGAGGTCAAAAAGGTCATCAGGCATTTGGTTCTGATAAAACCGGACCTGATCATTATTTATGATGAACTGGAATCGGAAAAGGATGTATGCTGGGGATGGTTGATACACAGTTCTCAGAAGATGAAAACGGATCCTGCCAACAGTACTTTTTCTGTTACTCTGCCTGGTGTAAAAGGATCCGGTAAAATTTTCAGCAGCCAGGAAGTCCGGTGGGCGGTGACCGATACATTTGAAGTTCCGGCCGTAAACTGGAGAAAAAGCAGGTATCCGGATGGACGCCTAAAAACTTACGATGATCCGCAGTGGCACCTTAAAGTAACCGGTCATGAGAAAAGTAAAGCGATGCGCTATTTAACCATCCTTCAGATTTCTCCAAATGCTGATTTGAACCAAATCCTCACTGAAAACAAGCCCGGAAAAAACCGGAATGTGGATTTAGCGATTGGCCAATGGTCAGTTTCTGCCAATCTGAACACGGACGTCCCTCCCGGCCTTATGATCAGAAAAAAAGATGGTCGTGTTGCTTTCAGCATTGATTCAAAAGAAATAAATTTAAAAGGAGAAATCTTTAACGGAAATCAGGAGAACAGCTCCCTGCTGATTGAAAAAAAGAATGGACAACCATTTATTCAGGAAGCAGGCGACTCGATACCTGAGGCAATGAGGAATGTTTTATTGTATCACTAATGCGTGTATATCATGAAGCTATTTACAACAACTTGCATGGTTCTGAGCCTTTTTTCAACAGGTACTGCAAATACTAAAGACCGCCCCAACGTTTTAATGATCTCTGTGGATGATCTGAACGATTGGATTGGCTGTATGGGAGGGCATCCTTCAGCCCGAACACCCAATATGGATAAACTGGCCTCACAAGGGATCCTTTTTAGTAATGCCCACTGTCAGGTTCCCTTATGCGGACCGTCAAGAGCTTCCTTATTGAGTGGATTACGTCCTTCTTCCACCGGTATTTACGGACAGATCAAAGATGAGGATATCAGAGAAGCAAATGCACATACAAAGCAAGCGCTCTTTTTACCGGAGTATTTTAAAAACAACGGCTATCATACCATGGGCATTGGGAAAATATTCCATGAACATGCACCTGCCGGGGTTTTTGAAGAATCGGGTGGCAGGGAAAAAGGGTTTGGACCTTTACCTCCGAATGGCCAAAAATTTCACTGGAATAAAAAAGGCACGCAAACAGATTGGGGTGCCTTCCCAAACAGCGATGAGGAAATGCCCGATTATCGTTCTGCACAATGGACCATTGAACGGCTTAAACGAAAGTATACCCAACCCTTTTTTTTAACGGTAGGTTTCATTAGGCCTCATGTACCCTGGTATGTTCCTCAAAAATGGTTTGATAAAAACCCTTCCGGAAGCATCGTGGCTCCCCCCTTTAAGAGTGATGACCGGAATGACCTTCCGGCTATAGCCCTTCAGATCGATGAGCTTCCTATGATGCCAACAACCGAATGGGCAATTCAAAATAATGAGTGGACAAATATGGTGCAGGCTTACCTGGCATGCGTATCCTTTACCGATCATTATATCGGCGAAATCCTGAACGCCCTTGAGAAAAGCGGGTACAAAAATAATACGATTGTTATATTATGGTCAGATAATGGCTACCGGCTGGGTGAAAAAGGGACTTTTGCGAAGCATTGTCTTTGGAGCGAAGCAACCCGGGTGCCATTGATCATTTCAGTTCCGGGAATGAAGAAAAACCGGGTCTGTGATCAGCTTGTCGAACTGCTGGATATTTATCCGACGCTGACCGATTTATGCGGTTTGCCTGCGAACAAGACCAACGAAGGGAAAAGCCTGAAATCAGTCATGGAAAATGGTGAATCAGAAAATTATGCCATCAGCACATATGGACGAAATAATCACGCGGTCATTTCGGAAAATTACCGCTATATCAGGTATGAAGACGGCTCCGAGGAGCTTTATGACTTAAAGAATGACCCGAATGAATGGAATAATATTGCTCATGATGAAAAATCGATAAAAATCAAGGAACAGCACCGGAGATATCTGCCTGTCAGCAATGCTTTATGGTCACGCAAGTCATCCTATGGTGTCAATCCGTTTTTTATCAATCAAAGGCTGACACAATCAGATCAGGAATAACTTAAATGATGGTATGATGAACCAGAATACAATAAAATGGATTTCAATAAGCTCAATGGCCGGATTGATACTTGGAAGCTGGCATTGCACCGAAGCTGCGGCAAAAGAGAAGCGGCCCAATATCCTTTTTGCAATTGCCGACGATCAGTCCTACCCTTATGCTTCGGCTTACGGAACGAAAGGAATTCATACACCTGCTTTTGATGAAGTGGCAAAGAAAGGCGTCCTGTTCACCAATGCCTTTGTTGCTGCCCCGCAATGCAGTCCTTCAAGAGCCGCCATTCTTACAGGCAAAAACATCTGGCAGTTGGAAGAAGCAGGGACGCACAGCAGCTATTTCCCGAAGCATTTTCAAGTCTTTCCGGACCTGTTGGAACAAAACGGTTATTCCATTGGCTACACAGGTAAACCATGGGGACCAGGGAACTGGAAAGATGCCGGCTGGTCCCGTAACCCTACCGGTCCTGAATATAACTCCATCCAATTCAATTCGGTACCAGCCTCGGGGATCAGTAAAATTGACTATTTTGAAAATTTTAAAGCATTTTATTCCCAAAAGCAAGCTGACAATCCTTTCTTTTTCTGGTACGGAGGACAGGAACCTCACCGGGATTATGAGGAAGGCTCAGGACTGAAATCAGGGAAAAAATTACAGGATGCTGTTGTACCTTCATTTCTGCCAAACTTTCCTGTTGTGCAAAGCGATATTTTGGATCATATCCTTGAAATAGAATGGTTCGATGCCCAACTCGGCAAAATGATAAGATTCCTGGAAGAAAAAGGAGAGCTGGACAATACGATCGTTGTGGTGACAGCCGACAACGGAATGCCGTTTCCGTCAGCAAAAGCAAACCTGTATGAATATGGGACACATGTCCCTCTCGCAATCTGCCGGCCCGGGACAATCCCCGGTAATCGGGTTGCAGAAGAACTGGTTGGATTGATTGACCTTGCTCCGACTTTTCTCGACCTGGCAGGAGTAACTGAAATCCCCCTGATGAGCGGGCAAAGTCTTTCCGGGATCCTTTTAAACCTGTCTTTTCCCGGACGCCAATATATCCTGACCGGAAGGGAACGCCATAGCCATGCCCGGCCCGAAAACCTGGGTTATCCTTCGCGAGCCATCCGTACCAGGGATTTCCTTTATATTCTGAACATCAAACCTGACCGGTGGCCCGCAGGCGATCCGGCTTCCGGACTATCAGAGTCCAATGATGAAAAATCCTTATGGCCTGGTTATCATGATATAGATAATTCGCCAACCAAACTGATGCTGATTGAAAACCGTGATCAGTTTCCTGATCAATTCAGGACAGGATATGAAAAGCGTCCTGCTGAAGAACTTTATGATGTCAGTAATGATCCGGGCTGTACCCGTAATCTGGCAGATAACCCTCAATTTCTGAACAAGAAGAACAAATTGAGAAAACAACTAAAAAAAGAACTAATTACCCAGGGTGATCCCAGAATGACCGGAAAGGAAGATCTTTTCGAATCCTATCCCCGTTTTGGGAGTATGAGGAATTTCCCGGGTTTTAAAGAAAGAGGAACGTATAATCCCAATTATCAGTAAAAATGGAAAAAAATCAGTTGCAGAACTGTTTACTGAAGGCCGTCAGTTGTTTGCCGCTTATGGCATTATCAGGATTTAGCATCAATGCAAATGCTGTTAAAAGTGAGCAAACCCGACAACCCAATATCGTGATCATCATGGCCGATGATATGGGTTACTCGGATATTGGATGTTACGGCAGTGAAATAGCCACACCAAATATTGACCGTTTGGCAGCGAACGGGTTACGGTTCAGAAATTTCTACAACAATGCCAAATGCTGTCCTTCAAGAGCATCCCTGCTTACCGGACTTTATAACCATGAAGCAGGAATGGGACGAATGGTCAGCAATGCAGATACAGAGATCCAACCGGGACCGTACCAGGGATTTTTAAATGAGAATTGCCTCACCATTGCCGAAGTATTGAAACAGGCCGGATACTCCACGTACATGTCAGGAAAATGGCACCTGGGTGAACGTCAGGAACACTGGCCGTCACAACGGGGATTTGACAAGTACTTTGGTCTCATCAGCGGGGCAAGCAGTTATTTTGAGATCATCAAAGAGTCCCGTCCAAGGAAAATGGCATATGGGAATCAATCCTGGACCCCACCCGATCAGGGCTTTTATATGACCGATGCGATCTCCGATTCGGCCGTTACCTTTATCCAATCACATTCGCATACCGAAAGTGACAAACCATTCTTCCTGTACCTGGCATATACTTCCCCTCACTGGCCATTGCATGCTTTGGAAGAAGATATTAAAAAGTATGAAGGGAAATATGCCTCCGGATGGGATTCAATCAGGGATGCAAGGCATAAAAAGATGATCCGCCTTGGGATCATTGACCGTACCTGTGCGCTTAGTCCGCGAACCACCGGGATACCTTCATGGGATGAAGCCAAAGAAAAAGATTTATGGATCAGGCGGATGCAGGTTTATGCAGCGATGATCGACCGGATGGATCAGGGGATCGGACGGCTTATCCGGGCGCTGGAGAGTCTGGGAGAACTGGATAACACACTCATCCTGTTCCTTGCCGACAATGGCGGTTGCGCCGAAGTTGCCTCAACCCGGAACCTGGCCATTCCGGGCATTCCTGTTGGTGAGAAAGGATCATACGATTCGTATCACGAACCTTGGGCCAATGTCTCAAACACCCCTTACAGGTACTATAAAAATTGGTTATACGAAGGCGGTATCAGAACTCCTCTCATCGTTTTTTGGCCGGACCGGATCAATGGGAAAGGTACAATGACCGATCAGGTTGGCCACCTCATTGATATCATGCCAACTTGTATGGAAGCGGCCGGAGCAAAATATCCGGAACAGCTTAAAAATAATCCGCTGAAACCATTAAGGGGACAGAGCCTGATGGCTGCATTTAGGGGGGATGAGACTGACCGCCTGGATCCCCTGTTCTGGGAGTTTTCCGGAGAAATGGCTATGAGGCAGGGAAACTGGAAACTGCTAAAGACTAAAGGTGGTGAATGGGAGCTTTTTGACCTGAAAACAAATCCTGTAGAATTGAATAATTTAAGCAGCGTTTATCCCGATATACTGAATAAAATGGCTGGTGCATATAATAACTGGAAAAAAGAAGTCGGTGTAAAACCAGCCAGGTAATGCTCTATAAAAAAATCAAATAATGAATACGCAAAAAAACAGCTTGCTGAAACATTTTCGTACTAAACTTCATCCCTTTCAGATTGAACACCAACGTATGGAATTCCCTGCGGGGATTTCCGCTTCGCTCCAATTCGCCAATAAACATTCTCTTGGGCGAAAGCTCCGGCTTTCATGGCTCGTTTCAGTTGGGCTCCTCCTTGTATCGGGAATACGCGCCACCGCAGTTCAAAAACCTAACTTTATTTTGATACTGACCGATGATCAGGGATGGACAAGCAGTTCTCAGCTCATGGATAATCAAATCTCCAATTCAAAAAGCGACTATTATGAAACTCCGAACATAGAGAGGCTGGCTTCAAAAGGAATCCGCTTTACAAACGGATACGCACCCTGTGCCTTATGCTGTCCCTCCCGAAGAAGCATTTTATTTGGCCAAACCCCCATGCGGCAAGGAGATGATGAACAATTCAAAAAAAATTTTAATCCTGGCAACAGCATCCAATTATCCATTCCATCGCTGTTGAAATCAATTGATCCGGACTATCGGACTGCGCATTACGGCAAATGGGACCTTCGGGCTGATATTTTTCCTGAAGACGTGGGTTATGACGAAAGCGACGGCAATACGGTAAATAAAAACGGCGATGTCTCATCCGGTAAAGAAACTAAATTTACAGCCCTTTTTCTCAACAACGATCCCAAACGAATTGAAACCATTACCGATCGTGCTGTTAATTTCATGGAAAGGCAGGTTAAGAACGGACATCCCTTTTACCTTCAGATATCACATTATGCCACCCATGTCGATATTCAAACCAAAGAAGAAACCTATAAAAAATACCTTCAAAAGAAAAAAGGCGACATCCATTCGAATCCCGGCTGGGCAGGAATGCTGGAAAACCTGGATTTAGGGATCGGAAAAATTATGGATGAGATCAATCAGCTTGGGATTGCAGACAACACTTATCTCATTCTCATATCTGACAATGGGGGTGTTGAATTTATCCCTCCGGTAGCAAATAAGTTCGATCATCCTTCAGTTTTTAAAAGTCATTCCCGTAATTATCCTCTTCGCGGAGGAAAATGGACCTTGTACGAAGGTGGGATCAGAGTTCCTTTTATCGTGTACGGCCCGCGAATAAAGCCGGGAACACAATGTGATGTTCCGGTTGCGGGATGGGATATTTTGCCTACATTATCTGATCTGGCAAAGAACCCGAATCTGCTTCCGGATAATCTGGATGGAACAAGTCTTCGTCCTTTACTGGAAAAAGGAAATACATTGAAACGGGAAAGAGAAGGACTGATTTTCCATTATTTTGGGAAATCCCATTCAGCAATCCGGCTTGGCGATTACAAACTGATCAGATTTTGGGATCTGAAAAGAACGGAATTATATGATCTAAAGAAAGATCCCGGTGAATTGAATGACCTCTCTCAAAAATATCCGGAGAAGGTGAGTGAATTAGAGCAGTTGCTGATAAATTATATAAAAGAAGTTCATTCAGAAGTTCTGTATCCGTCTGCTTCAAAAAATAATAACTTAAACTAAGATACACGATGCAAACAGCACAGATCCTGATCGCCGTGGGAGTGGTTTCCTCAACATTTTGCATGCCGTCAGCGAGTATGGCAAAACCGAAACAGCATAAATCGCCCAATATCATTTATATACTGGCTGATGACCTGGGTTATGGCGATATTTCCGTAAATAACCCGGACAGCAAGATCCTTACTCCGAACATTGACCGTCTGGCCTCACAGGGGATCCGGTTTACCGACGCCCATTCTCCCTCGGCTGTTTGTACGCCAACCCGCTATGGAATACTTACCGGTCGTTATGCCTGGCGAAGCCCTTTAAAATCGGGCGTACTGAACGGGTATAGTCAGCCGTTGATCGAAAGAGACCGGACAACAGTAGCCTCTTTCCTGAAAAACAACGGGTATACCACAGCTGTTGTCGGGAAATGGCATCTCGGCCTCGGCTGGGTTCAAAAGGAAAATGCAGGAAACAGGCCGGAAGCAAATCCCTCCTCCCCTGTTAAAGCCATCCATCCTGAACAGCTTGATTTTTCCTTTCCTCCAACCGATGGGCCTCTTCATCATGGGTTTGACTATTCTTATATTCTGCCGGCTTCGCTGGATATGCCGCCCTATTGTTATCTTGAGAATGGTAAACTGACGGCTCCGCTCACGGAACAGACCCCCGGAAATAACCCCGACAACGGTACAACAGGAGCCTTTTGGAGAGAAGGATTAATGGCCGCAGGGTTTGATTTTGAGCTGGTCACGCCAACATTCATGCAAAAAGCCGTTTCATATATCAAAAAACAGGCATCTTCAGAAAAGCCATTTTTTCTCTATCTGCCATTTCCGTCGCCCCATACACCCTGGCTGCCATTACCCAAATACAACGGAACATCAAAAGCCGGTCAGTATGGCGACTTCGTGCAAATGGTTGATGCCCAGGTTGGGGAAATCATGGAAACACTGACTGAAATGGGACTCGATGATAACACAATTGTGTTCTTTACCAGTGATAACGGACCCTTTTGGAAACCTCAGTTTATCGAAGAATTTGACCACCGGGCAACCTCGATCTATCGCGGAATGAAAGCGGACGCCTATGAAGGAGGCCACCGGATCCCGCTTATCGTCAGGTGGCCAGGTAAGATCAAATCGGCGAATCAGTGCGCTGAACCAGTTTCCTTGACGGGTTTACTGGCAACATGTGCCGGAATTCTCACTAAAGAGCTGTCTGGCAAGGAAGGTGAGGACAGCTTCAGCATCCTTCCGCTTCTTCTTGATAATCCGAATGAATATGTACGGCCGGAAGCACTGATCCAGCATTCCTCAAAGGGTATTTTCGTTGTACGACAGGGCAATTGGAAACTAATATTGGGACTGGGTTCAGGAGGTTTTTCCAAACCGGAATACGAAGAGGCTAAAGAAAGCGGACCGGCAGGTCAACTGTATAACCTGAAAGAAGACCCTTCTGAAACGAATAACGTGTATTTGGAATATCCTGCAAAAGTTGCAGAATTAAATTCAACCCTTAAAAAATATCAGGAAACAGGTCGCAGCCGCGAGTAATCCAAAAAGTTCAAAGAGCCGATATTTCTGTTATATTTGTTTTCCAACAAAAACAAGGAGCTTTGGACTTAAAGATAAAAGAAGAACTGATCAGGATGTTTGAAAATCATTTCAGCGAAGAAATGATTTCATTTGAAGTGCTGCCACCATCGGGCTCTTACAGGGAATACTGCCGCATAAAAAGTGAAAACCACCAGGCAATCGGCTCCTGGAATCACGACATTCAGGAAAACATGGCGTTCCTGAACTTCTCGGTGCATTTTTTCAGCCAGGGGATAACCGTTCCGCAGATTTACGCGGTAAATGCCGGAAAAACAGGTTACCTGCAGGAAGACCTCGGAAACATTACCCTCTTTGACTACCTAAGTGAAATCAGGGAAAAAGAAGGCTTCTCCGAAAAAATTATATCGGCTTATAAAAAAGTGCTTGATGAGCTGCCCCGGATCCAAATCGCCGCAGGTAAAGGGATTGATTACCAGTATTGTTACCCCCGTGCCGCTTTCGACAAGCAGTCGATGATGTGGGACCTGAATTATTTCAAATATTATTTTTTGAAACTTGCCCGCATCTCTTTCGACGAGCAGGCCCTGGAAGATGATTTTGAGAACTTTACAGTCTACCTGCTCAGGGCCGAAAGTGACTTCTTTCTCTATCGCGATTTTCAGTCGCGCAATATCATGATGAAAGACAACAAAGTCGCCTTCATTGATTACCAGGGTGGCCGGAAAGGTGCGCTTCAGTACGACCTGGCATCGTTGCTCTACGACGCCAAAGCCGACATCCCGCAGGCCATCCGGAATGAGTTGCTGGAATATTATCTTGATGTACTTGAAAAGTATAAACAGATAGACCGTGAGAAGTTCAAGGCGTTTTATACCGGTTATGCCGTCATCCGGATTATGCAGGCCATGGGCGCTTATGGTTTCCGTGGATTTTATGAAAAGAAGGAGCACTTTTTGAAAAGTATCCCCTATGCCCTCGAAAACCTCAAATACCTTCTTCAGAATAACAACATTCCTGAAAAACTGCCCGAGCTTTTCAAGGTTCTTGAAGCCGTTACCCAGTCGGAATACCTCAAGAAATTCACGGTTTCAAAAAATACGCTGACCGTACGGGTGGAGAGTTTTTCCTATAAAAAAGGACTTCCTGCCGATCCGTCGGGCAACGGCGGCGGGTTTATTTTTGACTGCCGCGCTATTCACAATCCGGGACGGTATGAGGAATACAAGCAACTTACGGGTAAAGACTCCAGGGTCATCCAGTTTCTGGAATCAAACTCGGAAATAGCCGTTTTTCTCGAACATGTTTTTGCGCTGGCCGGTCAGTCGGTAACCACATACCTCTCACGTGGTTTCAGACACCTAAGCATTAACTTTGGTTGCACCGGCGGACAGCACCGCTCGGTTTATGCCGCTGAAAAGACTGCCGAGTACCTCAGAAACAATTTTCCGGTCCACGTTGTTCTCTCTCACAGAGAACTTGATCTTTAAGTCACCATGGGTAAAAACGCGTGTAAAAAAGAAGGCTACAAGGAGCCGGAAATTCCGGTTTATAAATGCAAAAAATGCGGGCTAACCGCAGAAAAGGAAAAGAAACTTTGTAAACCCAAAGAGGTGAAAGAGCATAGAGCATAGCGGAGACCGGAATCGGAAGAGGGTTGCACGGTGTTTGGTTTTACCATTCTTACTAACAGCTTGATACTTGTGTCTGACTTTATCTTACATCACAAACATGAAAAAAATTAAACCATTTTTCCTTTTATTGCTGGCGACAGGTTCCGCCAACGCCCAGGACCTTTCTTCCCTGATCGCTAACGGAAGCAAGGTTGAAAAGGTAGCCGGCGGTTATTCGTTTACCGAAGGTCCGGCTGTGGCTCAGGACGGTGAAATTTTTTTTACGGACCAGCCTAACAATGCGATCCATATCTGGAACGAAAAAAAAGGTATCCGCAGGTTTGAAACTGACGGAGAACGGGCAAATGGCCTCTATTTTGACGCCGAGGGAGGACTGATCGCCTGTGCCGATTTCCGCAATAAGCTGATCCGTATCAGTATGGACGGACAAAAGTCAGTGCTGGCCGACAGCTACGACGGGAAACACCTCAACGGCCCTAATGATCTATGGATACACCCCAACGGTAATATCTATATCACCGACAGCTATTACCGCCGACCCTGGTGGCCCGAAGAACACAAACAGGAGCAGGATGTGCGCGGCGTTTACTGCCTGTACCCTGACGGGCGGCTGATCAGGCTGATTGACGATTATAAAATGCCTAATGGTATTATCGGAACGCCCGACGGAAAAACGCTGTATGTTGCCGACATCCAGGACGGCAAAACCTGGAAATATACAATTAACGAAGATGGGTCGATTTCAAATAAAGCATTATTTGCTCCGGAAGGATCAGACGGCATGACCATCGACGCAAAAGGCAATGTTTACCTGACCAATAAGGCCGTGTCGGTCTTTGCACCCGGCGGACAAAAACTCGGCGAGCTGATTGTCCCGGAACAACCGGCAAATATAACTTTTGGAGGAAGGGACAGAAAAACGCTGTTTATTACAGCCCGGACGTCTGTTTACACGATCAGGATGAATGTGAGCGGCATAAAATAAAAAAGCGACTGGCACCCATCAGCAGGTCGCCAGTCGCATTTCCGGTTAAAAAAATTACAATACCGAATTACAAGCTTCAATGAGCTTGGCAGCATTGGCATTCGATGCATCCAACGCTTTGGCTTTTTCCAAAACTGCCAGGGCAGCTTTAAATTCGACCTTCGATTTTTCCAGTTCTGCCGTATATGCAGCATCATCAGTTTTGAGGGTTCCGGCCTTCACTTTTTCATTAGCCGCATTAATAATGGTCACCCCCTTTTTGTACAGATCATTTCCTTCCATGACATACACATTGGCCAGTGCGGAAGTAATTTTCTCTTCGTTCGGAAACTTTGCAGCTGCTTCTTCCAATGTCTTCTTATACTCGTCGTCTTTATCCTGCTTTTTGAGGGATACAGCTTTGTAATAATAAGCATTGTCTGCATTATAATTTGCAGCGGCTGCCTGCCCGAACAATTCGACCGCCTGGTCAAACTTCTGCCCTTTGTAAGCAGCAATGCCTGCATTGTAATAAAGACTTCCCTTGTCTTCTGCACCAGCTTCAACAGCCTTCTTATATGAATCAATGGCTTCGGTATACTTATCCATCTTCACATAGGCATTTCCCTTATATTCATGCGCCTTCGCGACGTTTGCATTGGCAGCTATCGCCTTGTCGAAATAAGGAATCGCGGCATCATACTTATCGGCCTGGAAAGCCGCAAAGCCAATATTAAAATTGATGGAGGCATCAACCTGCACATCGCCCAGATTTTTCATGGCATTATCATACAATTCGAAGGCCTTTGCATACTCCTTAGCCTGTAACGCCTCATTGGCCTTGTTAATCATATCGGCAGCGTCCTGGGCAAATCCCAAAAACGCCCCCAGAACAAAAACAATCGCTAAAAAACTACTTTTCATACTTTACTCCTTTTAAATGGGGTTTATAATACTATTTGTTAAATTTTCACTAACAATTCAACTTACTCATCAAAAATAGCAATAATGATGAAAAAAACGAATAAAAAATTTGTATTTGCCCTGGCCTGTTTGTAAAAACGGGAAGAAACTTAAAAAGTCATGCTTAATTTCGCATCATCCGAACAAATCGCCCGTTTTGAAATGTTGATACCTGGCCGGCCGTTCTGTTAGGCTCTCCTCGCCATTCTTCGAAGTATGACATAGAGGTAGCACAGCAGGTAAAAAAACACCAGGATGGAAATGATATAAACGGCAATACCCATTGATCCCGGGTTAAACATATAACGGGCTGCCGATAAATAGAGTATAGGAAAGCATAAAAAAAGTAATAAGGCCAGCAAAAAAACAAGGCGGGCATTCCCGGTCTTTTCTATTCGCCAGGTGACTACTGCCCAGGCCAGCGCTCCGGCGCCCCATAAAGTCGCCGGCAAAGGATCCCGTCCGCCGGCAAAGCCCATTACCGCGAAAATCGCCGGTATCAGTGATATCAGCCAGACAATCCTTAACAGGCTTGCCTGCATCTTAGCTTCCTGTTCCGGCGAATTAAAAATGGGGAACATTTTTTTTGGCTGGACTGCGGCCTGGTTAAAACCGGACGAAAACAGATCCTGCCTGCTGCTGATCAGTTTCCTTTGCATTCCCAGTTCCACAGCAACCTCCACCGCTTCTTCACGATAATTCTTATAATTCCGCAGCACCTCCATCAACTGACAATCGGTATACTGATCAAAACGCTTCCTTATACTTTCCCTATCCGGTAAGATCATAATTTTATAACTAAACACAAGTATCAAAATCAAAGAACAAAAAAGCCGTTAGCTGTTAGCTTTTAGAAGTAGATAAAACATGCTCCTCCCTGCACCCATGCTACCCTGCGACTGTATTCCGGTCTCCCGTCTCCGCTATGCTCTATGCTCTATGCTCTATGCTTTTTGCAAAAGTAAACTTTAAACCCATTAACAACGTTCTTTCTGTTGATTTTGTAACTTTGAAAGATCATCAAAATACTCGGCATATGTATAATTTTCAGTTTAAGAACCCGGTTAAAATTCTTTTTGGCAAGGGACAAATTTCGAAAATTCGGAAGGAATTGCCAACTGGGGTGAAGATCATGTTGACTTACGGTGGAGGAAGCATTTTCAGCAATGGCGTTTATGACCAGGTCAAAAAGGCCACGGATGGTCTTCTCCTGATTGAATTCGGCGGTATTGAACCCAATCCGCGATTCGAAACCCTCATGAAAGCAGTTGAGATTTGCAAAAGAGAAAAGGTTGAGTACCTGCTTGCCGTGGGAGGCGGTTCTGTGCTCGACGGCACCAAATTCATTGCCGCCGCTGCTTTGTATGAAGGATCAGATCCCTGGGATATCATGGCAAAAAAAGATAAAATTACTGTCGAAAAAGCCTTGCCTATCGGCTCCGTACTAACCCTTCCGGCCACCGGTTCGGAGATGAACGGAACTGCCGTCATCTCGAAAGAGGAAACGCAGGAAAAAATCAGTTTTGCGTCCACGGCCACGTTTCCGCGGTTTTCGGTGCTCGATCCCGAGGTGATCTTTTCCCTGCCGGCAAATCAGGTGGCCAACGGCATTGTTGACGCGTTTATCCACGTCGTTGAGCAATACCTCACTTATCCCGTCAATTCGCCACTGCAGGACCGCTTCGCGGAAGCGATCATGAAAACACTCGTAGAGGAGGGACCTAAGGTCCTCGCTAACCCGACCGATTACGATGCTGCGGCAAATTTGATGTGGTGTGCAACAATGGCCCTGAACGGACTGATCGGATTGGGTGTTCCGCAGGACTGGGCAACACACATGATCGGACATGAATTAACCGCTTATCACGGCATTGACCATGCCCGCACCCTCGCCATCGTCCTGCCGGGGATCATGCACATCAGGAGAAACGAAAAACAGGACAAGCTCTTGCAGTATGGGGAACGGATTTGGAGCATTACCTCGGGAAGCACCAACGAACGCATTGACCAGGCCATTCAAAAAACCGTTGACTTTTTTGAGTCGACAGGCATAAAAACCACACTTCCCGATTATGAAGTGCCCGTTGAGACAATTTTTAAAATCACCGAAAGGGTAAAAAGCCGGGGTAGTAAATTCGGCGAAAAAGCCGACATTGGTCCTGAGGAGATCAAACTGATCCTTGAAGACCGGCTGTAATCACTCAAGGAGTTCGCGGGCTGTTTTTCGCGCGGTGTCCGACGCTTTCTCCCCGCTCAACATTTGGGCGAGTTCGTCGATCCGCTCGTCATCGTTCAGTTCACGAATGGATGTATAGGTTTGCCCGTCCAACTCATACTTGTACACTTTAAAATGATGCCGCCCTTTTCCGGCAATCTGCGGCAGGTGGGTAATGTTGATCACCTGCATATGACCCGACATCTCTTTCAGGATGGAACCGGTTTTCACGGCCACCTCACCTGAAATACCGGTATCTATTTCATCAAAAACGATCGTCGGAAGCGCTTTACTGTCAGTGATCAAAGTCTTTAAAGCCAGCATAACCCGCGATATTTCACCTCCCGAAGCAATTTTCGAAATATCCTGAGCAATCGTATTTTTGTTCGAAGAAAATAAAAACCGGACCTCATCAATTCCCGTTGGCCCCGGCTGCGTGAACCCACCGAAATGAACCTGAAAAACGGCATTGACCATCCCCAACTTTTGCAGCACATCGACAACCGACGCTGAAATTTTCCCCGAGACCGCCTTTCTGCGACTGCTGATTACTTCTGCCTGTTCGCTTACTTGCTTTTCCAGATCACGCAGGCGACCGGCAGCAAGTTCAATTTCTTCATCATAAGAACCGATCTGGCGGATTTTTTGGAAAAGTTCCTCTTTCAGCGCCAGTAATTCCTGAACCGTTCCAAGCCGGAATTTTTGCTGAAGCGAATAGAGCATATCCAGACGCGCAGCAACAAAGCTGATCCGTTCCGGGTTATGCTCGGCACGATCTGCCAGCGATGCACTCTCTTGGGCCAGGTCTTTCAGTTCAATATAACAGGAGTCAAGACGTTCCCTGATCTGGCGGGCCTGCGTCGAAACACCTGCAAGTTTTGCAAGTTGTGCCAGTTGTTCTTTCAATTTCAGCGATATGCCGTATTCTTCATGTTCAATCTCTTCCGCTAACCTGCCAAACGTGGTTTTAATCTCCTCCGCATGCTCCAGCGTTGCCTGCTCCGCCTCCAGGTCCTCCTGTTCGTTTTCTTTCAGTTGTGCTTCATCCAGTTGTCTGAACTGAAACTCAAAATAATCCAGATCGGCCTTCGAACGGTCAGCCTCCGTCCGGAGTTCGGCCAGACGCGCATGCTGACTGAGCAGCTTTTCATATGTTTGGGCATATGTTTTTAAAAATTGTGCGTTTTCCGCAACCAAATCGACCAGCTTTAGCTGAAACCGACGGTTCCCGAGCTCCAGGCTCTGATGTTGCGAGTGAATGTCGATCAGGCGTAAAGCCAGGTCCTGCAATACCTTCAGATTAACCGGCGTGTCGTTAATAAAAGCGCGTGATTTCCCGGAAGGCGTGATTTCCCGTCGCAGAATTGACAGATCATCGTAATCGAGCTCAGCCTGGCGAAAAAAATCCTCCAGTTGATAACCGTTAATCCGAAAGTGAGCTTCAACAGTGCATTTCCGTTCCTTATTACCAAGAACACCCAGATCGGCCCGCTGTCCAAGAATTAGTCCAAGTGCTCCGAGTATAATCGATTTCCCGGCACCCGTTTCACCGGTAATAATATTAAAATCCGGATAAAAGCTGATCGATAACTGATCGATCAGGGCATAGTTGGAAATCAATAGCGAATGCAGCACAATTTAGCTTTTAGGTGTTGTACAAGGCAAAAATAAGAAAAAGTAGTGAGCCGGGAAGCTTTCAGCTTTTAGTTTAGAAAAGAAGCTAAAGGCTGAGAGCTAACATCTCAACGATATCTTTAGCCGCTTCGCTTTTGAGTTTTAGTCCGTATTCATGAACCTGACGGTCTTTGGTGATAATGCTGATCTTGTTGGTATCAACACCAAATCCGGCTCCCGGGTCCCGCAGCGAATTTAAAACAATAAAATCGAGGCTTTTCTTTTCCAGCTTTGCGGTGGCGTGAGCGATCTCATCACCGGTTTCAAGGGCAAACCCCACAAGTACCTGGCGGGCAGACTTCATGCTTCCCAACAGCGACGCGATATCGTCGTTGGCTACCAGGTCAATGGAAAACGGCTCTGTTTTACGCTTAACTTTCTGTGCAGCCGGATTCTTCGGTCTGTAATCGGCAACAGCGGCACACATCACCGCGCCATCGGCATCGGGGAAAACCCGCAGACAAGCCTCTTTCATTTCTTCGGCCGATTCCACATTCATTCTTAAAATGTTCGGATTGCTGGTTTTCAGCACAACTGGCCCGCTTACCAGGGTTACTTTCGCCCCCTGACCTGCCAATTCCTCCGCAATAGCGAAGCCCATTTTGCCGGAAGAATAATTTCCGATAAACCGAACGGGATCTATTTTTTCGTAGGTTGGCCCTGCTGTTACCAAAAAGTGCTTATTCAGCAGTTTTTTTTTTGTATCGAAGAAGCGGATCACTTCTTCAAGAATTGCTTCGGGTTCCTGCATCCGCCCTTTCCCGTGCAATCCGCTGGCCAGCTCACCCTCGCCCGGCTCCAGGATGATACTTCCAAACGACCGGAGCGTATCCAGATTTTTCTGGTTGGCCGGATGTCCAAACATATCCAGGTCCATCGCCGGTGCTAACATCACCGGACATTTGACTGACAAATAGGTGGTGATCAACAGATTGTCACACACTGCGGCAGCCATTTTTGCCAGTGTAGCTGCGGTAGCCGGGGCAATCAGCATCAAATCGGCCCACTGGCCCATATCGACATGCGAATGCCAGGTGCCGTCGCTGGCGGCAAAAAACTCGGAAGCAACTGGTTTACCTGACAAGGCACTCATAGTTACCGGGGTGATAAACTCCTTTGCAGCTGGAGTCATAACAACCTGTACTTCAGCGCCTTCTCTGACGAGCATGCGTAACAGGTAAGCAGCCTTGTAGGCCGCTATACTTCCGGTTACACCGAGAACAATATGTTTTCCCTTAAGCTTCACTGTCGTATTAAATAAAATAAGTCATACCAGGCAAATGCAATCTTCCCGACATGACTTTCACTCAATTTTTTTGTCCTGCACGATTACACAGTACCCTTACGATTTTCCTTGGCGGGGTTACGGTGATAAATCTGACCCTGTTTAAATTCTTCGTAAGCAATCAGCGCCGGTTTTGGCAACCGTTCGTAATATTTGGAAATCTCGATCTGTTCGCGATTTTCAAAAACTTCTTCCAGGTTATCGGAATAGGAAGCAAATTCCTGCAGTTTTTGGTTCAGTTCTTCCTTCATCTCCGAAGAAATCTGATTTGAACGCTTTGCAAGGATCATGACAGTTTCATATACATTTCCGGTCTGTTCTTCCATGTCGATCAAATCGCGGGGAACCGTTGTACCTTCAGCTTTAATCTTTTTAAAATCCATATGTGTTAATTTACTTCTTCTTAATTTACATCTTCATCATCATAATTCAGCAATTTAGCCGTTGACTGGTGAAATTTTTCTGCATCCTGACGGTATTTACTGTCGGGGAATTCGTCAACAAAACTAAAGTACTCGTCAAGTGCATCGTTAAGCCTGAGTTCCTTTTTATCATCTACACTGTAAATTGCCAGGTTGTACTTGGCATCCAAAAGCATAAACATCAACTCTTCCCGGTACCTGGTATCGGGAAAACTTTCCAGTGAGTTATCCAACGCGACCACCGCCGCTTTATAATTTTCCAGGTCATAATAAAGCTTTCCGGTCAGAAAGGCCTTATATACCAGTTTATCCCTCATTTCGACGATGAGCTTTTCAGCTTCCTGAGATCTTTCGGTCGACGGATACAGGTTGATATAAAGCTGAAGCGCGTCGATGGCCTTTTGTGTAACAGTTTGATCGAGCCTTGGTTTAGGTGATTCTTTATAAAAACAATAGCCGATCATATATTGGGACTCTTCCACGAATTCGCTTTTGGGGAATTCCTTGGCCAACGTATTGAACCAATGCCCGGCCATCAGGTAATCCCTCATAGCGAAGAAACCTTTTGCATAATAGTAATAAATATCGTCTGCCCTGCTGGTTCCCCGATAGATATTGACCAGTTCCGCAAGCAAAGTTGAAGAGCGGGAATACTCGCCTTCTTCATAGTATTCAATGGCCTTTTTATACTTGAACTCGTAATCCGTACTTTTAACAATCTTGTTAAAATCGCTGCAAGCCGTTGAAATCAAAAGAAGCAACAGGCCGATTGTCCCAAATTTTCTCATTCTCATAAGCATGGCTGCAAAGATACATTTTTATTAAAATCAAAAGGTAAAAATAACAAGAAAAGTCTGTTTACTCAATGGTTTAATATAATTTAACAAATTTGCGGACTTCTCAAAAAGAATTACATTTGCAGAGTTTAATTTTAAAACAAAAAGAAGTGGATATTTTTGAAAAGTTTCGTTCGAACAGAGGAAATATCGGCCAGTATATGAAGCAGGCGCATGGCTATTTCGCGTTCCCTAAACTTGAAGGAGAAATTGGCGCCCGCATGATCTTCAGGGGAAAAGAAGTTTTGAACTGGAGTTTAAATAACTACATTGGTTTGGCCAATCATCCTGAGGTCCGCAAGGTGGATGCCCAGGCTTCAAAAGACTGGGGACTGGCCTATCCGATGGGGGCCCGTATGATGTCGGGACAGACGGTCAAACATGAAGAACTGGAGCGTAAACTTGCTGCATTTGTAAAAAAGCCCGATGCTTTTCTGCTTAACTTCGGCTATCAGGGCATGGTTTCGATCATTGATACCGTATGCGGCAGAAATGACGTTATTGTGTATGACAGTGAATCGCACGCCTGTATTCTTGACGGTCTCCGGCTCCACCTTGGAAAACGTTTCGTATATCCGCACAATAATATTCAGAGCCTTCACAAACAACTTGAGCGGGCCACAGCTCTTGCAGAAAAACAAGGGGGCGGTATCCTGGTAATCACAGAAGGCGTGTTCGGTATGTCGGGCGACCTGGGCAAACTGGATGAGATTGTTGCACTGAAAAAGGAATTCAGCTTCCGGCTTCTGGTTGATGATGCACACGGATTTGGCACGATGGGTGCAACCGGGGCAGGAACTCCCGAGCATTTTGGTGTTGAAGACGGGGTTGACCTTCATTTCAGTACCTTTGCAAAGGCTATGGCCGGCATCGGTGCCTTCATTGCATGCGACAAAGATATCTGCAACCACCTGCGTTACAATATGCGTTCGCAAACCTTCGCCAAGTCATTACCCATGCCGATGGTAATCGGTTCGCTGAAGAGACTGGAACTGCTGAAAACGGAAAAACATCTGCGCGAGCAGCTTTGGACCATTGTCCATGCCCTGCAAACCGGATTAAAAGAAGCCGGTTTTGATCTGGGCAGAACTAATTCGCCTGTGACTCCGGTATATATGAAGGGAGATGTCGCCGAAGCTACGAATGTGGTTTATGATCTGCGGGAAAATTATAACCTCTTTTGCTCGGTGGTTGTTTATCCGGTCATTCCCAAGGGAGAGATCATTCTTCGGATCATTCCGACGGCAACCCATACGCTCGAAGACGTTGATTATACCATCTCTGCTTTCAAGGAAGTACACAAAAAGCTCATAGACGGAGAATATAAAGGAAAAGAAATCCCGCAAATGGGAACACTGTAAAAAAAAACTCCGGAAATTCCGGAGTTTTTTTTATCCGTGCTTTTCAGACAAATAGCGCTCCGCATCGATGGCCGCCATACAGCCCGAACCGGCTGCAGTTACAGCCTGACGGTAAACCGGGTCCTGCACATCGCCACAGGCAAAAACCCCGGGCACATTGGTTTTTGATGTACCCGGTATTGCTTTAATATAACCCACAGGATCAAGATCAAGATATTCTGCGACAAAGTCAGAATTAGGCTTATGTCCAATCGCCAGGAAAAAACCATCGATTTTAATTTTTACTTCTTGCTCGTCCGATTCACCCTTATTTTTCACCAGCACCGCACCTTCGACCACCCCGTTTCCGAAAAGGCCCTTGGTTTGATGCTTCCATAGAATTTCAACATTTTTTACAGCTTTCACCCGGTCGGCCATCACTTTCGAGGCCCGCAACTCATCGCGTCTGACAACCAGGTATACTTTCCGTGCAAGCCCGGCCAGATATATAGCCTCTTCCGCAGCCGTATCTCCTCCTCCCACAACCGCCACGTCTTTTCCCCGATAAAAGAAACCGTCACAGGTTGCACACGCCGATACCCCTCCCCCTGCGTATTTGGTTTCGTCTTCAATTCCCAGGTACTTGGCCGTTGCACCCGTTGCAATGATCACCGTCTCCGCTTCGATCAGCTTATTCCCATCAATCCAGACCTTATGAACCGGGCCTGAAAAATCAACTTTCGTCGCCAGACCAAAACGCACGTCAGTGCCAAAGCGCTGCGCCTGCTTTTTGAAATCTTCCATCATCACGGGGCCTGTAACTCCTTCCGGATAACCGGGATAATTCTCCACCTCAGTCGTTGTCGTAAGCTGTCCTCCCGGCTGAAGGCCTTCATACATCACGGGATCCAAATTAGCCCGGGCAGCATAAATCGCGGCTGTATACCCGGCCGGCCCGGAACCAACGATCAGGCATTTCACACGTTCCGAATCACCCGACGGTTCAATATGATCGCTTTTCTCCTGAATATTTAATGCTTTAAACATGACTATTGCTTTTAGTTTTTTTTCTGATGCAAAATTACATAACCTGCGCATATAAACAACATCTACCCAATCAATAATAATCACCATGTCATAGACAAAAACTATTATCAAATTTAGCCGATCAATTTTAATAAATCGTTTTGCAGTGTAAGAGCGAATGCTTACATTTGCACCACTCAAATCGGGGTGTGGCGCAGTTGGCTAGCGCACTTGCATGGGGTGCAAGGGGTCGAAAGTTCGAGTCTTTTCACCCCGACGAAAGAATACAAAAGAGGTTGTCGGAGAGGCAACCTCTTTGTATTTTAACAGCTTTCGTTGGCACAATTCCGGTTGAACCAAAACTGCAATTCTATTTCATCCCGACATAAAAAAGCTCATCGAAAAAATTTTCTGATAAATCAACAATAATATCCAACATATATCGTTTATAAATTCACTCCACATTAAGAAGATGATTTATTGGTAATTGCGGGAAAGATAATTCGAGAGAAAAGTGGATTTGATGGGTTTTCTTTATTATTTGATTGAGTTATTTAAGATAAAAGCATACTAATATCATAAACAAAATTGAAACGTTTCTTGTTACCTTACTTTATTTAAGATAATATTAAGCAAGAGCCGTACTCAGTTTTTTTTCGCCGTCGCAACGAAAATTAGGATCCTTTTATTTAACAGATTAAAAATAATAAGGAATGAACAAAACTAACGCGAACCTGACTTCTCAATACCTAAACACTGAAGGAGAAAAAACCAAATCCAATCCCGTTGAAACGCCTTCAATATCATTGCCTAAAGGCGGTGGAGCAATTAAAGGAATTGACGAAAAATTTTCAGTGAATGCCATTAACGGCACAGCATCGTTCTCCGTTCCGCTTCCTTTTTCACCAGCCAGAGGGGTTACCCCCTCCCTGAGCCTTTCTTATAATTCCGGTTCAGGCAACAGTATTTTTGGCATTGGGTGGAGCGCGGGACTTTCGTCCATAAAACGAAAAACAGACGACGGACTTCCTCAGTATCAGGATGAAACTGATTCAGACACCTTCCTGTTCTCCGGAGCAGAGGACCTGGTCCCTGAATTCAAAAAGCAAAATGACGGCACATTTGAACGGGATGGAAACGGGAATTACCTGATCCGCGAAGAAGATTCCCCGGACGGCGATCATATTATCCGTTATTATAAACCCAGAATCGAAGGCCTCTTTGCCAGGATCGAGCGTTGGAAAAATAAATCTTCGGGTGAGCTCAAATGGCGGATGATCACGAAAGAAAACGGCACAACCCTCTTTGGATGGTCAGCCAACTCGAGAATTGCTGACCCGGCCAATGAGTACCGGATCTTTGAATGGCTTCCTGAATTTGTGTTTGACTATAAAGGAAACTGTTCTCTGTTTATCTATAAAAAAGAAGATGACAAGGGCTTTGACGGCTCTTTGCTTCACAACCGGAACCGGCTTAAGAACGGGCAGATCTCCTATACGAACCGGTATCTTTCAAAAATATGTTACGGAAATCAAACTCCGTTCAAACACCTCGATGATAATCGGCCGGAGGAAAGCGATTATCTGTTTTCAACAGTATTTGATTATGGCGAATATAATCCGGAATCGCCCTTTGATGTCATTTCTGACTGGGGCTTCAGGGCGGATGCATTTTCTGATTACAAGGCCGGTTTTGAAATCCGTACCACAAGGCTTTGCAAACGGGTTATGCTCTTCCATCACTTCAAAGGAGACGGCGAATACGACGGACTGGTCAGATCGCTGAACATGACCTATTTATCCGGTACCGAAAGCGATTTTACCTTTTTACAATCCATTACGTCCTTCGGGTATATCAAAAAGCCCGATGGTTCCTATTCAAAGAAGAACCTTCCTCCGATGGAGTTTGGCTACCAAAGCCACGACTGGAACAAAGAAGTCAGAACAATAAGCGCTGAAGATTTGGTACATGCTCCGGCCGGCCCCGAAGAATCGGCTTATCAGTTTACGGATCTGTTTAATGAAGGCTTATCCGGAATTTTATCGGAACAGGCCGGCGGATGGTTTTATAAACGTAACCGGGGAAACGGTAAGTTCGAACAGGCCAAACCGGTTTCAACCAAACCATCATTCGGAGGACTGGGGTTAGTCATGCATATGGCCGATCTGGATGCTGACGGAAGTCGCCAGTTCGTCAGCTATAATCCGGCTTATCCCGGATATTTTGAGATGAATGATGAAAATCAGTGGCAGAATTTCCGGCTGTTCGAAGCTTTGCCTAACATCGACTTTGCGGACCGGAACACCCGGATGCTCGACTTAAACGGAGATGGCCGGGCTGAAGTGGTCGTTACCGGGGACCAGGTTATTTCCTGGTACCCTTCCGAAGGCAGGAAAGGCCTCTCGCAAGTCCGGAAAGCCGCTAAGCCGTCTGATGAGGAAGAAGGGGCGCAGGTTGTCTTTTCCGATGCGACGCAGAGCATTTTTCTGGCCGATATGTCGGGCGATGGCCTGACCGATATTGTCAGGATCAGGAACAATGACGTGTGTTACTGGCCAAACCTGGGCTTTGGAAAGTTTGGAGCAAAAGTGACCTTCGATCAGGCTCCGGCAATTGATCATCCCGATGCCTTCAATCCGTCCTTTATTCGTCTGGCCGATATTGACGGCTCAGGTACCACCGACCTGATTTACCTGGGTAAAAATAAATTCAGTTGCTGGAAGAACCTCTCCGGCAATCGGTTCAGCTCCTCCCCTTTTGAAATTGAACCTTTTCCGGAAATTAACAGCGGCACCAAAATGACTGTGACCGACCTGCTTGGCAATGGTGTTGCCTGCCTGGTATGGTCAAGCCCGCTTGCCAAAGATGCCCATGCCCCCTTGAGGTACATCGATCTGATGAACAGCAAAAAGCCTTACCTCATGAATTCATGGAAAAATAACCTGGGCAAAGAAGTTTCACTGGAGTACACGCCGTCAACCCGTTTTTACCTGGATGACCAACTGGCAGGAAAACCCTGGGCCACAAAACTGCATTTTCCGGTACACTGCGTCTCAAAAACAGTCACTGAAGATAAAATATCGGGGTACCGTTTTGTGACCGGCTACCAATATCATCATGGCTATTATGATCACGCCGAAAAAGAATTCCGGGGATTCGGAATGGTTGAACAGACCGATTCGGAAACGTACGAACACTGGGTAAAGGGGAATGCATCCAATATCGTGGAAGAACCGCTTCACCAGGAACCCGTGGTGTCGAAAGTCTGGTATCACACGGGGGCTTTCGCCGGAAAAGACCGGATCCTGAACCGCTTTAAAGAAGATTACTGGTATAAGGAGATGGAACGGCAGGGATTTGAAGCTGTTCACCATGAAACGGAACTCCCCGACGCGCTGCTTGTTCCAGCCCCCGGACCGGAGGCCTCTCTGACTGATCATTTATCGGCTGAAGAATGGCAACAGGCTTTACGGGCCTGCAAAGGCATGGGGCTTCGTTCGGAAACATTTGCCAAAGATGCCGGGAAACATGGTAACACCGAAGATGCGCGGAAAAGAGAACTCACGCCTTACCATGCGGCTGCACACAACTGTATCATCGAACTGCTGCAACCGAAAGGGCACAACCGGCACGCCGTTTTCGCTGTTAAAAAAAGGGAATCGGTCTCGTACAGCTACGAACGAAACACAGCCGACCCGCGCATTGCCCACAGTCTCAATATCCGCATAGACGAATACGGCAATGTGCTTGAATCGGCAGCCATTGTTTATCCCCGAAAAAGTGCTGACCTCTCACTTCCCGCCGAAACCCGGGAGGAACAAAACAAACTGACCATTATCTACAAGCAAAATTCGTTCACCAATGACGTAATAAGCAATGAATCCTACCAGCTCCGCCTACCTTCGGAAGTGAAGACCTGGGAACTGAAAGGTGTTGCCAAAGCCGGTTTATACTACATACCCTCCGATTTTGAGGACATTCTTTCTGACGCCCGTTCCGATGCCGTTTTTTTTCATGAAGCTGAAAAGCCTGTCAATCCGGGGAGAGCGCAACGCAGGCTGATCGAACAGGTCCGCACCACTTACTACCGGAATGACCTG
Source organism: Prolixibacteraceae bacterium (assembly GCA_038562555.1). Taxonomy (GTDB): domain Bacteria; phylum Bacteroidota; class Bacteroidia; order Bacteroidales; family Prolixibacteraceae; genus JBCFBK01. Next base: position 58,899 of record JBCFBK010000010.1, read on the forward strand.
ACAGGCGCTTTGCCGCTGCACCGGTTAGCATCACCGGCTTTGCCTTTGGAAAGCTATCAGCTCGTTTACACGCCTGAACTGATCAGCGCTATTTTTGGAACTAAGTTAAGTGCCGCCGCGCTTACGGAAGGAAACTATGTCCACAGTGAAGCTGACAACAACTGGTGGACGCGTTCCGGAACAGCCCGTTATATTGAGGGAACGGAGACCGCTTCAGATGCACAGAACCGTTTCTACACGCCCGTTTCCTACAGCGATCCGGCTGGCGCCGTGACCAAAGTACGCTGGTACGGGAACTATTTTCTGTTCGTCGAAGAAACAGAAGATGCCATGGGAAACAAGTCGGGCATGGAAAATTTCAATTTCAGGACGCTTTCACCACAACGGATCCGCGATATTAACGGCAATTTTTCAGAAACCATCACCGATGAACTGGGCTTTATAAAAGCCATGGCTGTGATGGGAAAAGGAGCCGAAGCGGACGAACTGACCGGACTGACAGAAATAACGGCAGCCACAGAAGATGCGGCTGTGCAGAATTTCTTTCAGTCAGCCGCATCCAATGAACTGACCGCCGCCGGAAAAGATCTGCTCCAACGGGCAACTGTCCGTTTTGTTTATGATCTGGCGACAGACATCAGCAACGGCAAACCTGCAGCGGTTGCAGCAATCAGCCGTGAAGAGCATTTCCGGCAGAACAATGACTCGCCGGTGCAGATCGCTTTTGAATATTCCAACGGCTCGGGCGAAGTGGTTATGAAGAAGATCCAGGCCGAGCCGGGTAAAGCAAAGCAGGTGGTCGTTCATCCCGACCATACCGTCACGGTCATTGAAACAGACACCTCGGCTGTTAGTCCGAAGCAACTCCGGTGGATTGGCAACGGAAGGACCGTCAAAAACAACAAGGGCAATCCGGTAAAACAATACGAGCCGTATTTTTCGGTAAACCATCAGTATGAGGATTTTAAAGAGCTGACCGAACAAGGCGTCACCGCTGTCATGTATTACGATGCCCCCGGAAGGCTCGTAAGAACCGAAATGCCCGAGGGCACTTTTTCAAGGGTGGAATTTGACTCGTGGAAACAGACCGTTTATGATGTCAATGATACTACTTCGGAACCGGAATGCCGCTGGTTTACCGACCGGACTAACCGGTTAATCGATGCTGAACTGATTGCCGCCGGAAAAGATCCGGTTAAGGAGAAACAGGCGGCAGATAAAGCGGCCAAACATGCCAACACGCCCGGTGTGCTGCATTTCGACACGATGGGCAGACCAGTGCTTACCCTGGAGCATAACAAAAACCTGATTACCGAAGCCGATGAATTTTATCATACGCGGGTTAAGCCCGACACAGCAGGTAATCCGCGAAATATAACTGATGCGCGGGGCAATGTGATTATGCAATACAAATATGATATGCTTGGATCGCAGGTCTGGCAGCATACGATGGACGCAGGCCAACGATGGCAGCTTATGAACACGGCGGGCAATCCGCTCCGAAGCTGGGATGAACGGAATCATGAGTTTCAGTACTTCTATGACCTGCTGCAACGCCCCACTCATTCTAAAGTACTGGGTGGAGACGGGCCAGCTCCCCTTGATCATATTTTTGGCAAAGTTATCTATGGGGAAAGTGCCTTGCTTGCTGACCGCAGCAACGAAACAGCCATACAGACCCGGAATATACTGGGGCAGGTCATTCAGCAGTACGACACCGGCGGACTGATCGATCTGCCCGATTATGATTTCGAAGGAAACCCTTTGTCCTGCACGCGACGACTGTTCCGCAAATACAAGGAAATTCCCGACTGGACAGACACCGCCCTGGCCTCCGGGCTCGAAGCTGAATCCTACACGTTCAAAACGGAGATGGATGCCATGGGGCGCATTACCCGGCAGGAAGCTCCCGACGGAAGTATCTTTACACCAGCCTACAATGAAGCCGGGCTGCTGGACAGCGAAACGATCGTCCATCCGGGATCAGCAGCAGCGGTCAGCTATATCAGGAACATTGATTATAATGAGCGGGGACAGCGGGAAAAAATCGTTTACGGGAATCACGTCACAACCAGATTTCATTACGACCGGGAAACCTTCCGGCTCATCCGGCTTGAAAGCAAACGGCAAAATAACGATCCCCTGCAGGATTTGCACTATACCTTTGACGCCGCCGGGAATATCACCCACCTGGAAGACCGGAATGTGCCCGTTGTCTTTTTCGATAATCAGAAAATAACCGGCACATCCGAGTATACCTATGACGCTCTTTACCGCCTGGTCAGTGCCTCCGGCAGGGAAAACACAGCCGCCCTCACATTCGGTAACGCCGATAACTGGAATGACGCGGCTTTCCTGCACCGGCTTAACCCCGGCGATGCGATGGCAATTCGCAACTACAGGCAACACTACGCCTATGATCCGGTTGGCAATCTGACTCAAATGAAGCATGTCGCTGCGGGAAATAACTGGACCCGGAACTATGACTATGAGTCTGCCGGGAACCGGCTAAAAAGCATCCATATCGGCGACAACGGCAGTCCGGCCGATTATACCCGGTATCAGTATCACCCGGAACACGGTTTTATGACGGCGATGCCTCACCTGGAAGAACTCACCTGGAATTTTAAGGAAGAACTGGTAAAAGCCGTGCGGCAAAAAGTAAATCCCGGCAACGGAACCGCCGAAACCACCTGGTTTCAATACGACGGACAGGGACAACGGGTCAGAAAAATCACCGAAAGCAGTGCAGCGGCCGGCACAGTGCCTGCGATAAAGGAAGAGCGGATCTATCTGGACGGGTATGAGCGCTATAAAAAACACAGTGGTACCAACGCCGGCTTTGAGCGTATTACGCTGAGCCTGACGGATGAAGGCCATCGCTTTGTGATGATTGAAACCCGCAACGACACCGACGATGGGACCGAAAAACAACTGGTGCGGTACCAATTGGGCAACCACCTGGCTTCGGCCGCCCTGGAACTGGATGATCAGGCGCAGGTCATCAGTTATGAAGAATATCATCCCTTTGGCACGACCGCTTACCAGGCCCGAAATGCAACGATCAAATCGGCTGCTAAGCGTTATCGTTATACCGGAATGGAGCGCGATGACGAAACCGGACTGGAATACCACAGCGCCAGGTATTACCTGCCCTGGCTTGGACGGTGGCTAAGCTGCGACCCGATCGGGATCGGAGATGGCGTGAATGTGTATGCCTATTGCAAAAACAATCCGGTTTCGTTTAGCGATGCTACCGGACTGTCGGCAGGAGACGAAGAAAAACCGTCGCAGGTACTTGATCTGATGGAGATGTTCTCCGTACCCGATCATTCCGGGGGCAGTGAAACGGGTAACGGTCTGCTTGACGGACTGAGCAGCGCCATTTCTTCCATCGGAAATGCGATCGGAGACGCTATTGTTGCAGCGGCAAACTGGATTGCCGATACGGCGGTGAAGTTCTGGAACTGGGTCAAAGATGCAGCCGTTGCAGCATGGAACTGGATCAAACAGGCAGCTTCTGATGCCTGGGAATGGATAAAAGGTGCTGCAGCCACCGCCTGGGATTGGACAAAAAATGCCGTAAGTGCGGCCTGGAACTGGACAAAAGAGGCCGTGAGCGCGGCCTGGGAATGGACAAAAAATGCAGCGGCCAGCGCCTGGGAGTGGATCAAGCAGGCTGCGGCCGATACCTGGAACTGGTTTCTGGCGCCCATGATCAGAACGGCAACGAATGCATTGGGCGGATTCGTTATCGGCTTCCTGAGCGGAGGCCTGACGGGAGGCGTTTTAGGAGGCCTGGCCGGAGCTTTCACCGGCATGATCCATGGTTTTACCATGGCCGATGCCCATTCGTACGACTGGGGCAGCCTGTCCGCCTGGGCTGGTTTCCTGGCCGATAACACCTGGGGCCTGCCCAATTCGATGGTCGGGTCCTTGTTTGCCACGGCAAATATCATGGGCGGAAATCCCATCGACAAGACAAACAGCAGGAACTCCGGAGCATTGATGTTCGAAAATGAATGGTTTAGCGGTTATGCCACAACGCTTGGAAATGTCATTGTCGGAACAAAAGGTTTGGCACACGATGTACTGGAACATGAGCTGACCCATGTGCTTCAGGCGCGGATTTTCGGCCCCTTGTTCTATCCCTCTATGATCCTGCATTATGCCATTAATACGTTCCTCCCCTACTGGTGGTTTTACCACAATAAACGCTATCCCAACACGCCGATCACCAATTTCGGAGAATATTTCTCCCGGGGGGTGTATCCGCATACCTGGGCTGAAGAATGGGGCTATGCTGTGGGAGGACATCCAAACTAAAAGGGAGACCGGAAAAGGGAAACCGGAGACGGGAAGATGAGACACAAGTATCAAGGTGAAAGATGAAAGACACAAGAATAGGAAAAAAGCTGTTAGCTTTTAGTTAGGAATGAAGACCCAAATAACAGGAATACGATGTTCCCGGTCTCCGGTCTCCGGTCTCCGGTCTTCTCTGCGCTCTATGCTCCATGCGCTATGCGCTATACAGTTTATCACTTAAACCCTAAATTTTAATTATTATGCCAGGACCCGCATTACATCATCTTATCGCGAACAGAATGATCGCAGGTATTCGCCGGAACAGCGGATTGGGAAGAAACATGTCTGCTGCAGACTACGCACAGTTGCAGTCGCTCCTCTCCGATCCCAAAAATCTCCCCTATCTCTTCTTTGGTTGCCAGGGCCCCGATTTTTTATTCTTCAATACGAAGGATATGGATCCTACCCTGGGCAAATTTGTCGAGTTCTACATGGAAGTCACTGATTTTATCGAAAACTTCAAAAAAGAACTGTTAAAGATCGTTCCCCAGCCTGTGCTGGATGCGCTTGAAGCATTTGAGGAAGCGGCGAATGAGGTGATCGAGGATTCGGCTTTGCTGAGCGAGCTGAAACAAACCTTCGAGGACATCAATAAGCTGCTGGAAGCCATGATCCCGCTGCTCACGGAAATGGTGAAAAAATTCATCTCCGAATTCAACCTGTTTGACCTGATCTCCCATCCGTACCGTGATGGCGCCAGTGATGGAAAATGGTGGTGGTTCGATGCCCTGCATTACCGGAAAACGGGTAAATACGCCCGGGCTTTGCTTGACAATGCCGACCTGAGCAAACCGGAGCATCTCTATGCCCTGGGCTATCTGACCCATGTGGCCGCCGATACGGTGGGACATCCCTACGTCAATATTATTTCGGGCGGCCCGTACCGGTCGCAGGCGCAAAGGCATAAGACCGGTGAAAATTACCAGGACGTGCTTAACTTCGGGAATCAGACCGGCCAGGACTTCAACCGCAGCAAACTCCATGCACTTTATAATTTTAATTTCGACGGCACGGTCAATGACGATGAACCGGATCCGTTTACCAACCTGCCTGATGAGCTGTCCAAACTGATTGCCGACTCCATTGCAAAAGTTTACAGGGCCAATGAAGCAGCCGGTGAGAAGTACGGTCCTGAAATTACGGCAACCGATGTTAACAATGCTTACCGGATTTATTACAAATGGTTCCGCAATTCGACCGACACCGGAACGCTCCCGCTGCCTGTCCCCTACTCCCTGACCGCCGAATTGCGGGAAGTGTGGGAGAAAACGATGGATAATCTGGGTGATGCCGGCGACTTTCTGGAAGACGCGGTTGACGAAGCCGGCGACTGGGGCTTCCTGAGTATCTTTATTATCCTGGCAGCACTGATCATCGCTGCCGTCATGGCTGCCGCCGCGCTGGCCGATGGCATTGCCGGAGCAATTACCACCCTGGGAACGGCAACGATACGCTATGCGGCCTGCTTAATTTATGAGCAGGTATACAACGCCTTCCAGAATTTCAGACTGGGGACTGCCTTGAACGGCCTGGCCTTTCCCATGCAGGAACACCTCACTGAAGCCAGGTTGATCCAGTTTGCAAACCCTGCTATTCCGGATCCGACCGGGGCAAAAGCCAGCGACTTTACCGCTATGTTCCCCTTGTTTAAATTTATCACCGACTTTAGCTCAGACCCCTCTGCGGCCCTGTTCAACCAGGAACGACACCTGGTTTATCCGCCAACAGGGGGAGAGAAAAATCCGGTATTAGAGGCGCCTGCCGATTATTTCGACAAGTTCTCCACGCATTACGCATTTGGCAACATTCCAATCAATGACGAATTCATTGACGAACTCGCCGGCATGTCGGACGATCCGGATGCCCTGAATAATGACAACGGCGATCAGCTCGCGGAAAGACTGACCAATCCCAAGAACAGGCTGGGCAACGCGATCAGGCTGACCGGGAATATCTACGATCGATGGAAAACCGGAAAGCCCATACCCGACTTTAACCTGGATGGCGACCGGGGTTATGCCTACATGTGCTGGAGTCAGGTTAACAACACCACGCCTCCAACGGTCGAGGAATCCGATTCACCCAAAGAGCTGCGGGCAAAGGATGATCCCGCCCATCCAACCGATCAGGATGAGATCGTTCGTTTACGGTTTATTCAATAATCACTAAATTCTAAACTTATGTCGTCAGAAGTTCTAAAAAAAGCAAATGAGTATATTGCTGAATTACAAGCAAAGACAAAAGCATATAAGCGCTTCAACAAAGAAAAAATACAGCCTTACTTCAGAAAAAATGAACGTGACCGCAAGCCACCGGGCGAATTCGTCGACAGTTCATTCCTCTACATCCGGTCATACGACGGGGATACCGGTGTGAGGCCTATGTCTGTCACACCCTTTTGGCATTCGCCGGATATGAATGTGGCCCCGGTCACTGACCTGAGCGCCTACACCCAGTTACTCGACGGAGGCAAAACCTACCATTTCAGCTGTACCGTAAGAAACAGGGGCGATTTAATTGTTCCTTCGGCCAATGTTGAGTTTTTTCTTTGTGAACCTACTTTAGGCTTCGATACCCGCTTTGCAACAAAAATTGGCGTAACGGCAGGTTGGGTGAATCCTTACACCTCATCGAAGGTGGGTGTAAATTACACCATCCCGGCCCATTTCAGCGGGCATAAGTGCCTCTTTGCCCGGGTATTTTCCTTTTCCCCGCTGGATCTGCCCATTGACGATTTCCAGTTATCGCCGCCACTCGACAGGCACGTGGGGCAATTAAACCTGAATTTCGTTGCACAGGCGGGATCTTTCATGTTCAATCTGGTCCATCTTCCAAACGCAATGGACCGGATCGAACTCACGCCCATGACACCCAACGAGATGTTTGCACTGCGCCATCCGTTCCTGGCCGACTTTAAACCTGTTGAAGTTGACGCAGCCCGGCTTTTAAAAAAAATCCAGGTTAATCTGCGAAAAAAAGAAGACTCCAAAACGCAGGTCAGGTTGCTTAAAAGAGGGTCAACGATCTTCCTGTACAGTCAGAATGAGCGGGGAATTTCATTTGAAGAGCAAAGACTCGTTTGGAATAACCTGATGAGGGCATTAAAAATGAAGAACAGTCCAACTGGTAATTCTGAAAAACTCAGGGAAATTTTCAAGGCGTACCGTGAAATGAACAAACAGTCCGAACAAACCGGATTTGACTTACAGTTACCAAAACCGGGACTTGCGCGGGGCGAAGCAACTGCATTGAAAATTTCGGCTGCCAGCAGGGTAACCGGAGAGATAAAAGGTGGAATTACCCTGATCATCACCGGGTAAGGCCTTCAGGAATGGCAGTCAGTCCCATCCCGGAACTGCCTGCCATTCAATACTTGTTCATCATCTAACTTAAATTACAAATATGGAAAAGGTCAGCTTTCCGATTCTTCCCAACCAGCGGGGGAACGAAGTCCTTAATCTGCAAAAGGCTTTACAATTTCTTTTGAAACATAAAATTTTAAAAGAATTCCATGCAGCTCATACCTCCGCCGGTAACGGCCTTGCCCGCCTGGAAGAAAAACTAACCGGCGAAATAGCCGAAAACAATTACGGCCCGGCAACCACTGAACTGGTTGGTATCTTCCAGATGCAGCAGGGACTCGGCCGGAACCGGAGAGGAACTGTTGACGAGAAAACAGCGCAGAAAATGAACGAACTCCTGAACAGCCTGGAAGAGGTCATTGCCGGCGCCGCCAACGACAAACTTTACAAGGTTTACGGAACTGTTCTCAACAGCAAGGGAGCTGCACTTTCCGGATATATCGCCGAAGCTTTTGTCATAACCCTTCAACGCGATATTTCCGTGGGCAGCGTCATGACCGACCTTCAGGGCGGTTATTCCATTAGTTTTAGAAATCCGCTCACCATCGCTCCCGACATTGAAGTAAGGGCTTATCAAAAAGGAGACGAGAGAAACGCGGCCAGGTCGGCCGTCAAATACAATGCCTCGCCGGTTGAAATGCTGGACGTCATTGTGAACGCGCAGAAAGAACGGATGACATCCGAATTCAACCGGATTTTAAATGACGTGGGGATCCACCTTGCCAATGTAAAACTCAGCGAACTGAAGGAAGACCAGGAAAACCGGAATATTACCTACCTGGCAAACAAAACGGGCTGGGACGGCCGTATTACGGCTATGCTGGCCGGCGCACATAAGCTGGGTGAATCATTGAAAATAGACCCCTCACATATCTATGCTTTCCTGCGGGCCGGGGTTCCTGCCAGCGAAGATGCCATTAAAGCGCTGTCGCTGCAACAGGCAAAAGAAACCATTTCAAATGCCATCCAAAAAAATATTATTCCCGACGGCAGGAACACGGACGGAACCATCAGGGTGCTGGAAAATCTTGCGGTTGGATACCTGTTAACCAATAAGCCCTCCTTTTCTGTTTCATCGATGGGTGAAATGCTCGATCTGCGGCTCAATGCAGATCAGAAAATCATCTTTGCGCAGACGCAGAAAATGGTTGGCGACGACTCCGGAAAACTTTGGGCGATGCTGAAAGAAAGAGGTTTTTCGCCCGATATGATTTCCAGCCTGCAGCTTGACGGAAAACTGGGATTTCTTACCGGACGGAATGCGCCGCTGGTAAAAAGGATATATGACAAGTTCAGTCTCAAAAATGATGTCAGTCTGGCCGGAAGCGGCTTATATAAGCCATCGGTCTGGAAAGAAATTCTGGGTAACGATATACCCGAAGGACTGACCGCCGATGAATATGCCATTCATTTGGCCAGTCAGGTGAAACTGAGCTATCCTACGGCAGTTGCAGCGGAAATGGTCAGAAGCGGCGAAGTAAATATCGGAGCAAATGGCTCCACGCAGGAAATCGTCAATTTCTTTTATGCCAACGAAGCAAAGAAAAATATCGGCTTCCAGCCGGTAAAGACCTGGGAAGGTTTTGAACGGCTCAATAAAGAGGCACAATCTTCGGCAAAAATGCTGGAACGGATCTATCAGCTGAGTCCGTCGGACGAATCCATGGTCGCCTTATCAAAAAGCGGATTAACTTCAGCTTATCAGATCGCCCGTTATACCAAGCAAGAATTCATCAGTAAAGCCGGGGAGGCATTTCCATCGGTTCAGGAAGCTGAAATGACTTACAATAAGGCCAGTGAGGTATACAGTGCCGCCTTGAATATTGCCACCACCTATTTAACCTCCCAATCGCTGCCCAACATCTATTCCATCACGGGGAAACAGGCAAAAGAACAAAACGAAATCGTTGCCAATCCCACCCTGGAGGAACTACTCGGTAATATGGACTACTGCAGTTGTGATCACTGTAAATCCGTTTTAAGCCCGGCTGCCTATATGGTCGAATTGCTCCAGTTTATCGACCTGGGCGATGTTCCGCATGACAAATCAAATCCGATCGATGTACTGAAAAGCCGGCGACCGGACATCGAAAACATACAACTCTCATGTGAAAATACCAATATGGCCCTGCCCTATATCGATCTGGTCAACGAAATCCTGGAATACTACATCGTAAACGGGAACCTGACCGAACTGAACGGGAATGACGTGCCGGAAGGAGCAAGCCAGGCCGAATTGCTGGCAGAACCTCAGTATGTGAACGAGGCAGCCTGTGAAGAACTGAAAAAGAAAGTATTTCCGTATAACCTGCCTTTTCACCAGCCGCTTGAAACCTTGCGGTTCCTGTTCCGGATGTGGGATGTTACGCTTGAAAATATGCTTGCCGTTTTTTCCGCCCCTCTTGCGTCGCGCAAGGAAGCGCTTGGCTTCAATAACGACGAATATAAAACGCTGACCGATCTGGGGTTTAAAAAGCTCCCGGAATATTTTGGTGAGCCTGAAAACAATACGATCGCCCAGCTCAATGCCGCGATTGCCAACGGGAAAGCGTTCTGCAGACGGACCGGCATTACGTATGAAGATCTCATAGCGCTCTTAAAGACCAATTTTATAAATCCGGGGGTTAACCTCGTTCCGCTGTTCCAAAAGCTGGGAATAAGCCTGAGTGATTTGAATAAGTTCTATTCGGGAACCCATACGGATGCGCAGCTTGATGCCATGATCCCGGATGAAATTAATCCGGATGACTATAACGGTGATGTCAAACAATGGCTGCGCGATAACGAGCAACTGATTATGGGTATGATCACCCTGACCGACATCGGGCCTGAAATCGTGGAATGCAACTTTGCTGAAGTTGAACTGCGGTTTGCGCTTCCTGACCAGGCCGGCAACATGCTGAGCCCGCTGGCCTACCACAAATTTCACCGGTTCCTGCGTTTGCGGCATAAAACCGGATGGAGTATCGACACCCTGGACAAGGTCATGAAGGTCCTCTTACCCGTTCAGGCAAATGAGATCACAGATGCCAATATCGATGCGGTATTTGTGCAGCTTTTTGACCGGATGACAAACTTTAAAAAGATCGCCGGCCTGTTATCCTGGTCTGAAAAGAAGTATCCCGATCTCCTGCTCGTTTTGGATCCAGCCAACACGACCGAACTCAGGAAGGTACAATGCGCAAAAATACTGAAACTGAGCCTTCCTGAACTGGCGGAGCTGAGTATAATCACCGCCATCGATCCGCTTGCTGCTGATTTGGGAGACGACGAACCTTCACTGATGAAGCTGATCATCACGGCCCGGCAATTAAAAGCAGCATCGCTGAAAGTTGCTGACCTGGCTTATATCCTGCATCACGTCGATCTTTCGGGAAAACTGATCCCTTCCGAAGAATCGTTGTTTAAGCATATCCGGATCCTGCGGGACACGCTGAATGCCATAGAAAAAGAAAACAGCTCCGCTCCCGGTCAGGCCGACTTCAATTTTGCAAAAAGCAAAATGCTCCTGGTCTATGATGCGGCAACGACCAACAGTTTCTTTGAGCTGATCATGAACACAAAAACCTTTTCAGCTCCGTTCAATACCGTCGAGGAAGGTTTAGCCGATAAGCTTCTCGCCGTACAGCCGGCAGTGGACTTCGATCCGTATAAAATGACCCTCACCTTTACCGGGACCCTCTCCGCTTCAACCAAGACCGCTCTTGAAAATGCGGCCGACAGCCTGGTATTGGCCGACATGGACGCCATTACCGTGCAAGCCGATCTCGATACCTACATCGCTGATTTTAAGACAGCAATCGCTCAACTATTCACCAAAAGCAATGATGAACTAAGCGCTTTTGCCATTCATTTCCCTGAACTAAAAGTCATCTATGATGCCGTGGTTGCGGAGGCAACCCCTGAAGGGCAAACCAGCAAGCTGATTGAGCTGATCCTACCCGACTTGAAAGCAAGGCTGAAGGCAAACGGCCTGCAGCAGGCCCTGATCAGCATTCTGAAGACTGATCCGGATACGGCATATGTTCTGACAAGCGCGAAGGAGATCATTCAGGCTGAAACGGATCCCGGAAAACCCGTATTGTATGATTTTACAGAACTGGAACGAACCGTCGTCTTCGATCAAAATCAGATCTACGATTTCTATCTGGATGTCCCGGCAACCGATGATTATCTGGTTTACCTCTCGGCTCCGCAAGATACCGTTGTATCCCTGAAAATAGATCAGCTGGATGTTATTCCGGCGGTTACCGTCGACGCTGATGGAGAAGTAAAGAACGGAGCGCCATTGCCTTTAAAAACCGGAATTCTCCATCAGGCGCAACTAAACATATCGGCTCTGCCGGCCGGCGGAAGCGTGACCATTTCCTGGCGGACCAAAGGACTTGAAAAGCAAATGATCCCTGCTTCGGCGCTCACCGGATCGGAGCAGGTTATTGCTGCCCGTACTTCCCTGATCAGGCTGTTAAAAGCCGCCCAGCTACAGAACCTGTTTAAATTTACGCCGCAGGAACTGGCCTATTTTGCCGCTGAAAATGCGGAAACACACGATTTCCTGAATGAACTGGATACCGCTGGTTCCATTACTTCCGCTGAGCTGGCCGGTCTTTGGGCAAAACTTGAACTGCTGATCAGCTTTAACCTCATCAAAAAAGAAAATGAACCTGAAGAAAATACCTGGCTGCAGGTCTTGAAAGCCCCTGCTGTGAAAAACTCGCAGGATAAATTCCTTTTGGAGTATTTCAACAACTGGCAGGAAGCTGACCTGGTTGCCCTGCTTGCCCATTTTGGATACAACCGGACCGACCTTTCGGCCCTGAGCGCCCTGAAAAAAGTGGTACAGGCCATGGGTTCGGTCGGCAATATCATGTATCCGCTGGCAGACGTGCTGAGCTGGATTACCAACGATCCGCCCTTTGCGCTGGTAGCTGCAATCAAAGCAACCGTCAAAGGAAAAGTAACGGAAGCGTCCTGGCTGGAAAGTATGCAAACCGTCAATGATCCTGTACGTAACCTGCTCCGGGATGCGCTGGTCAGTTATGTGTTGCAATACAGCAGGCCTTCGCCAGAAATTACCAATGCCGATAAGCTTTACGAATATTTTCTCATTGATGTGGAAATGGACGCATGCATGAAAACATCGCGGATCCGTCAGGCTTTGTCGACGATTCAGTTATTTGTCCAGCGCTGCCTGATGAACCTGGAGCCACAGGTCGAACCGGCTTCCATCAGGGCCGATCATTGGGCCTGGATGAAACGGTACCGGGTCTGGGAAGCAAACCGGAAGGTTTTTCTTTACCCGGAGAACTGGCTGGAGCCGGAATTACGCGACAATAAATCTTCTATTTTCAAAGAACTGGAAGGCGAATTGTTACAGTCAGAGATTACAGACGAATCGGCTGAACTGGCTTTCCTGAATTACCTCAAAAAACTGGACGACATTGCCAAACTTGACATCGTGGGCATGTATCTGGAGGAAAACGAAAAGAAAAATCAGGATGATGATATCCTGCATGTATTTGCCCGGACAAACGGGAACACACGGCAATATTATTACCGGCGCTTCGAATATGGTTACTGGACCCCCTGGGAGAAAGTAAGCCTCAATGTGGAAGGTGATAACATCATGCCGGTCGTGTGGCGGAAAAAGCTCTTTTTGTTCTGGACATCTTCTTTTGAAAAGGCGGTAGCCGGAAACAACAACCTGACACTGCAGACGATGTCCGATCAAACCTGGGGACAGCATGCCAAAAAGAACGTTGAAGTCAGCATATGCTGGGGTGAATACCATAAAGGAAAATGGACCTCTCCAAAATCGACAGAGGTAAGAAGGCCGATGATCATCACCAACGTCCCGTCATTTGAAAGCCATAAACTCCTCGTTTTCGGGAAAAAGGAACGGATTGAAAATCCGGCAGGGAAGTTCCGGGAACGTTTGATATTCAATATAAGATACAGAGGCTCAGGAAGCCAGCGGGAGGCGATCTTTACGTTTACCTCCAAAAATGCACCGCCCTATCTTGAATACCGGAACGATGATGACATTTACACAAAACTGAAAACGGGCCTGGATATCCTTTTCTTCCATCCCTATAACGGAACAGGCGATCCGACCGGCTTGTACAACACGCAGTACCTTATGCCGGGAAGGGTAATGAAAGTGAATGTAAAACAACCTGTCGGGGCGGCCAAAGACGAGATCACGGAGACGGTTTTGACAAAAAAAGACAAACTGACCCCCGGTTTTACCATTTTGCCGCTAAGGCATATCATCGAAAACCAGTATGAAGCTCCTGTTTCATATGCGGATGAACACAGCACCTTCTTTGTCAGCGCCGACGAAACGACTTTCATCCCGGTCAGGCGTTTTGAACATTATTACCCGCTTTATGAAACGCCCGTAAAATATGCAGATATACCGGTTCTGGTTGATAAGCCGATACCCGGATGGCCACCTGAAGAGGTTATCCATATTGGCGAAGATGTGATCCTCACCAATCCCTGGGAATGGAATCAGGAAGCCATCAGGACCAATGTGAACTTCAATAAGATGCTACCGACTACCGATACGTTCGCCTATGGGGAAGCCTTGTTTGATACCGCCGGTAAAAACATGAATCCGGCTCAGATGTAGTTAAATCATTAACAGAAAAATCATGGCTAAGCAAACAAATTTTCATACACAGGTACTTGATTACCAGATCCAGTCAAAAACGCATGCTGAATGGGTTTTGAAGAAAAGGGCCAGACGGGATATTAAATACAAGTTCTCCCCACACTATCATCCTTACACGGATGAGCTGATCGAGACCCTCAACCGGGATGGATTGCCGGCGCTGCTTGATGCAAAATATCATGAAGACCTGACGCAGAACCTGACGAACTGGTATGTTCCGGGCGCCTATGCCGTCACGCCCTTTCCCAGGGAAGAAATAGACGTGAGCGATGACGGCCCGTACGCGATCTATAACTGGGAGCTGTTCTTTCATGCTCCGCTGATTGTTGCCGTTCATCTCAGTAAAAACCAGCGGTTTGCGGAAGCGCAAAAATGGTTTCATTTTATCTTTGATCCCACCAGCAATGATAAGTCTGTCCCTTCACCACAGCGTTTCTGGCGGTTTTTGCGGTTCAGGAAGGAAACCAAAACCGAATTTATCCAGGAACTGCTGACGGAGCTTGCAAAAGGCGAAGACAATGAGCTGAAAGAACGACTCGAGAAAAGTATCCAGGCCTGGCGTGATAAACCCTTCCAGCCGCATGTCATTGCGCGCACGCGTTACCTGGCTTACCAGTTGAACGTGCTGATGAAATACCTGGATAACCTGATCGCGTGGGGTGATCAGCTTTTCAGGCAGGACACCATCGAAACACTGAATGAGGCGACACAGGTTTATGTGTTGGCTGCCAACATTCTGGGACCAAAACCAATGAAGATCCCGCCGAGGGGAAAAAGAACCTCCAAAAGCTACAAGCAGCTAAAGGGATCTGGTATCGACGCCTTTGGAAATGCGCTGATCGAAATTGAAAACGAGTTTCCCTTCAACACGCATCCTACAACCACCATTCCTGTGGCGGAGGGGAGCATGGCCGCTGCACTGGGCATTGGCCGGAGTTTGTATTTCTGTATTCCGCAAAACGACAAATTACTGGAGTACTGGGATACCGTTGCCGACCGGCTGTTTAAGATCAGGCATTGCATGAACATCGAAGGCGTTGTTCGCCAGCTTCCTTTGTTCGATCCGCCAATCGACCCCGGCATGCTGGTGAAAGCAGTCGCCGCAGGGCTTGATATCGGAAGTATTGTGAATAATATCAATCAGCCGCTGTCGACCGTCCGCGGGCCGCTTTTACTTCAAAAGGCGATGGAAATCTGCGCCGAAGTGAAAGCCTTAGGTGCAGCCTTGCTTTCCGCTCTGGAGAAAAAGGATGCCGAACAGGTGATGCTTTTAAGGCAGCAGCACGAATTAAACATCTTGAAGCTGGTACAGGACGTCCGGTTCCTGCAATGGAAAGAAACAGAAGCCGCCACCGAGTCGCTCTTGCGCAGCAGATCGGTCGCCTTTGAGCGTTTCCGCCATTATAAACGGATCCTGGGCAGCAAGGAAGCCGATCTGGATCAGCTAAGAACAATTGAAATGGCCCGGAGGGAACTGACTGAAGAGACCTTTGATGAAGTCTATTCCGAATTCATCGGCGAGTATGCCGGAGAGCTTGCAAAAGAGGACTATCGCAAAGAAACTTCTGTGGGAGGCATCATGGAATTCGCGGGGAATATTGTGACCGGCATCTTTGGAGGTGAGTTAGGCAAAACCTTACCCCTGAATAAAAATGAAGATGCTGAACTCAATATTTTTCTTCCAAGTTATGATACCTTCAGTACGCTGTCGACCATTTTAAAATTAGTCTCACCGATCGTTGGCTTAATCCCGCAATTCAATGCCCATGGTACCCCGCTGGGCGTAGGGGCAGCCGCAGGCTTTGGCGGTGTTCAGTTAAAAAGTGCCGCCGACGGCGGTGCCGACGTCGCTCAAAAAGTTGCAGAGGCATTTGCTTCGAGTGCAGAGCGCGCATCCAAAATGGCAGGCTATTACAGAAGGGCCGAAGATTACGTCTTTCAGGCCAACTCGGCAACAGCCGAACTGATGCAATACGGAAGACAGATTATTGCCTCCCTGATCCGCGAACAAATCGTCAAAAAAGAATACGAGAATCATTTGAAACTGATGGAGCAGTCGGAAGAGATCAATACCTTTCTTCAGGATAAATTTACCAATGCGGAACTCTACAACTGGATGCAGGGAGAAATTTCCAAAATCTACTTCTCCTGTTACCAGTTTGCATACGACATCGCTAAAAAAAGCGAGCAAACCATGAAACATGAACTGATGCGTCCCGAATTCGACAGCCTTGAGCTGATTAAGTTCGGATACTGGGACAGTGCCCGCAAGGGTTTGCTTGCCGGCGAAACGCTTTATCTTGATCTCAAACGCCTCGAAATGGCTTATCACGAAAACAATAAACGGGAATACGAAATTTCAAAGCATGTCTCGGTTCACCGTCTCGATCCGATGGCGCTGCTGAAATTAAAAGCTACAGGCTCCTGCGAGATCGATATTCCGGAATGGCTGTATGACCTGGACAGTCCGGGACAATATATGAGGCGGATAAAATCGGTTTCTGTTTCTATCCCTTGCATCACCGGGCCATTCACCAGCGTTCATGCAAAATTATCGCTGCTTCAAAGCAGTATCCGAGCCTCTTCGCTGAAAGGAGATGACTATAAGCGAGCTGGCTCCGAAGACACACGATTCCGCGATTTTAACGGAACGATCCTGTCAATTGTCACCAGTACGGCTCAAAATGACAGCGGTTTGTTTGAAACAAGCATGCGTGACGAACGATACCTGCCTTTTGAAGGAGCAGGCGCGGTGAGCAAGTGGAAAATTGAATTGCCGAACGACATCCCGCAGTTTGATTTTGAAACGATTTCTGACGTGATCATGCATATCCGCTACACCTGCCGGGAAGCCGGACATTTAAAAGATGCAGCAGCAAACCACATCCTGGAAGAAGTCCTTCAGGCGCCTGACGGCGGACTATTACAGCTCTTTAATATCAATCATGATTTCCCGAACGAATGGAACCTGTTTCGGACTGCAGTGAGTGATGTCCAGCGAAAACTGACATTGAACGTCGACAAAAACAGTTTCCCATACTGGACCAAACCGCTGGGCATGGAAGATACCATAACCGCGAGTTTTTGCAGTATCGACTGGAAGAAGAAACGGCTTGCCATTGCCACTGAAAATCTGGATTTTACCGGTGACGCTGATACCGGATGGAACCTGACCGTCGATCAGACAAAGAATGTCCTTTTTTCGTTCCTGAATAAGGTAAGAACGGAAAACAGAAATGCCTATGTGGCCATCTCCTATGCGGCCAAATCCTAATTTATAAAAAAGACAAAGGCCGGAAGTTCCGGCCTTTGTCTTTTTTATAACGGTGTGGAAATAAAACATCATAATTGTAGAATAATATCCCGCGGGATGCAGGAACTGCTGAGGCCGCCGCATAGCTACGCCAAAGAACAGGAACCGGAACAGAAAAAAAGCACAATGGTTCGCGTTTTGAGAAGTCGCTTGCAAAGCTCACTAAAAATGCCACTATGAAGAACAAAGCGTTTAAAACCATTCTGTATGGAACGATGATTATCATTGGTACGTATTTTCTTTTCCTGGGGCTGCATAAAGCAAGCCCTTTCCTGATTCCGCTTTCGATAGCGATATTGCTGTCGATGGTGATGGTCCCGGTCGACAATAAGCTTGGGAGTATCGGGATTTCCCGGGGATGGTCGGTGCTTATTTCAGACCTGATCCTACTCGCTTTTTGTTCCGCGGTCGTATTTATTGTCGGAATGCAGGTGAACCAGATCGCCAATGATTGGCCGCAATACGAAAAGAAACTGAAACCGCGGATAGAACAGGCGATGCTTAAACTATCGGAAAAAACCGGAATGAGTGTCGATGAGATCGAACAAAAAATGAAAAGGGCACAGGAAAGCGGCGCAAAAAACGTCGGCAGCTATCTTCAAAAGCTTACTTCTTTCCTTGGAAATTTTTTACTGGTCTTTGTATATATTTTCTTTTTCATGTATTACCGGGATAAATTCAAAAAATCTGTACTTGGCTTCATTCCTCCGGAAAACAGAGGCACAGCAAAAAAGGTTCTTGACGAAGCCAGTAAGATCAGTCAACAATATTTGTTCGGCCGCTTTATTCTGATTCTGGTGCTCATGGTCTTGTATGGCATAGGACTCACCATCCTGGGAATCAAACAGGCGATCCTGATCTCGTTCATTGCAGCCCTGCTAAGCCTGATCCCCTATGTGGGCAATTTGATCGGATACGGAATCGCCCTGCTGATGGGAGCGTTGACGTCTTCCGGCGGAATGGGTACGATCATGGGGGTGTCGGTGGTTTTCGGTATTGCCCAATTTGTCGAGAGCTATATTCTTGAGCCCTTTGTTGTCGGGCAGAAAGTGAATCTTGATCCCACACTGACGATTGTGGGAGTGGTGTTGCTGGGTATTGTCTGGGGACTCGCGGGGATGGTCGTTGCCATTCCGCTGCTCGGCATCGTAAAGGTAATTTCTGATCACGTGCCTGTATTACATCCGGTTGGATACACGCTGGGCACTGAAGGTACATCAACAGAATCGAACTGGAGTAAAAAAGTCGGGGATTGGCTTAAACGAATAAAAAACCGGAAGAAAAGGCGCTCATGATTCGGAGATATTCGTATATTGCTGCGACTTATTAATTCGAAATAAGAACATACGTTTGCTATTAACCTGACTATCCCTTCTAAGAATCCTATGAAGATTAAACAGCTTGTCAGTTTTTTGATCGTTCCCCTGATTATTATCGGAATTCTGTTATTTGTCGATCTCGTTCCCGGCAATCCGAAAGTTACGTATACCTTTTGCGTGGCCCTGCTCATGGCCACCTGGTGGATTACTGAAATCGTGCCGCTCGCCGTCACGTCCTTACTTCCGGTGGCCTTGTTTCCCCTGTTCGGCATTATGGACGCCAAAGAGGTTTCGGCCACTTACTTCAACGACGTGATCTTCCTGTTTATGGGAGGTTTTTTAGTTGCACTGGCCATGGAACGGTGGAATCTGCACAAACGGATCGCACTGAAAATTCTTTGTATAACGGGAGTGAGTCCTGCACGTATCCTGTTAGGTTTTATGATTGCTTCTTTTTTTCTGTCCATGTGGATCTCCAACACGGCTACCGCCATGATGATGCTGCCCATCGTTATGTCGCTGATTACCCAACTGGACGATCTGATGGAAAACAAGCATACCTCATCATTCAGCATCGCCTTGCTCCTGAGCGTGGCATACGGCTCCTCAATCGGAGGCATCGCCACTTTGGTGGGTACACCTCCGAACCTGTCGTTTGTCAGAATCTTCTCGATCTATTTTCCAACGGCACCCGAAATGTCTTTTTCGACGTGGCTGTTCTTTGCGTTTCCCCTGGCATTAGTTATCGGAGTTTTTACATGGGCCTATCTTTACTATCGTTTCAAACCCAAAAAAGCGGAATGGATTGAAGTTGACAGAAATATTTTTCATCTTCAGTTAAAAGGCATGGGAGCCACCGGTTTTGAAGAGAAAACGGTTTTCACCGTTTTTACCCTTCTCGCCCTGTTGTGGTTATTCCGGGTCGATCTGAATTTTGGGATGATCAGGATTCCCGGCTGGTCGGGAATATTTCCGCAGAGTAAACTGATCAATGACGGCACGGTAGCCATTTTTATGGCGATCATTCTCTTTCTGTTGCCTTCAAAAAATGAAAGAGAAAAAAAGATCCTCGACTGGGCAACCGCATCAAAACTGCCCTGGAATATCCTGCTGTTATTTGGCGGAGGGTTTGCCCTGGCTACCGGCTTCAAGGCTTCCGGGCTTTCGCTGTGGTTTGGTGAACAGCTTGCGGGAGTGGCTTCATTCCATCCCGTTCTGATTATTCTCGTTATATGCCTGGCCATCACCTTTCTGACCGAATTGACATCAAATACCGCCACTACCGAAATGGTTTTGCCGATACTGGCCGGTATGGCCATTACAACCGGTATTAATCCGCTGCTGCTCATGATACCGGCTACGCTGTCGGCTTCTATGGCTTTTATGCTTCCGGTTGCAACTCCACCCAACGCCATTATTTTCGGATCAAACAGGATTACAGTCAGGCAGATGGCTACGACAGGACTCGTGCTGAACCTCGTCTGCGCTGTTATCATAACCCTGATGATGTACCTGTGGGGAGATGTGATCTTTGACGTGAATTCGGCCCCGGCATGGGCGCAATGAAAGGAATGCCCGTGTCTGCGTCATCAAACGCAGACACGGGCAGCTACTGGTTTTATTTTGATTTAATCAGCAATACCCAGTCGTTTGCATCGGGAGCAGAGAATTTGGCGTCCGGTTTAACTGCCGGTTTAAACTGCTTACTATACTCCCCGGTTAAAGGATTGTACCATTTTGCCTTCGGATTACCATTCAACGCTGACAAATCCAAACCTACTTCTCCCCCTTCGGGCAAAAATGCAAACAGCACCCTATCATTCGCCAGAGCAAAAGCAAATCCCGATTTGACCAGTGAATCGTCAGGCGACATCTCCCAGGGTTTAAGCCCGCCCATAAACCTGACCATCTGGTCGATCTGCTTGTGAAGGACTGCCCGCTTGTTTTCAGTGGGCTTATCTTTTTTGAAATTCATGGCGTCGTCCATGTAACTGAAATGTCCTCCGCTGGCAACAGCCGACCAGGCGGCCTTGCGCACTTCGTCTCCGTTTTCATTGATCTCCCAGTCCGTGTCGAACAGGAGCGGAACCTTGAGCGTCCGTTTTTCCATAATGCCTTTATGAACCGTCAGCGGATCCCATTTCTGGACGACATAATGATGACTGGGGAAGTCGCGCCTGATGGTCATATGTTGGTTCGGCATTTTCGATTCAAGCTCCTTAATGTAATCGCAAAGCGCCAGTTCCCAGGCTTCACTGTAAAAGTTTTCGTTCGCAATTTCAAAATAGATATTTTCGAACGCATTCAACGTTTCAACCACCTTCCGGATGTATGCCTTTTGATATTCGAGCGCCTTCGGGTTACCCAGCGAGCAAAAACCCTGTTCGCCGTCAATACCTCTCCCGGTATTATTGGGGTCACCATCAACACCATTGACGTTGTTGTCCTTTTGGAACGCATGCAATCGCCACAGATGAGCCTTTTTCAGCATCCAGGCGTCCACCATCTGAAGTTGCAGGGTGACACCTTGCTTTTCTGCGGCCTTACAAAACCTGACCAGCCGCTCGAAAAAGAGGGGATTGAACTGATCCAGGTTGTATTTTGGCCGCCCGTCATTGGCTAGCCCCGGTCCTTCCCGCAGGAAAGGTTCAATATGTACCTTTTCTTCGTAAGGGAAATCACCCGCCGGCATTACCTCACACCCCCACCACAGCCAGATCCGGGCCAGGTTTATTCCGCGTGATCCCAGGTACGCAAACACTTTTTCATAATCGGAATCCACGGCTGAAAATGTTTCCCAGGTGTAGTCGCCGATCAGCATAAACGGCTTCCCTTTCGCATTTTGAAAATACCAGGGATACTCCTTGCTGATTGAAACAGGAGAGCCGGGCTTCTTGTCTTTGCCCTGACTGCCGAGCGGGAAAGAAAAAACGAGGACGATTGCAATTATTTTCAGAAATGGCACCGGCAAACCGCTCCTGTACTGACTCTTTTTCCTCTTTTTGATACCGGAGCCTTTCTCCGGGAACTGTAATTCAAAGTTTAAATTCATCTTGTGGTTTATCGTTGATTTATTAATTCCTTCTTCTGCGTTTGCCCTATATATACGGACAAGGTCACTTTAGTCACTAGCTGATTGAGCTGTTTCTTTACCAAATTAAAGGCCAGCGAAACCTTTCAGTTTAAGGAAGAAGCTGTTGATCTTATAAAAAACCAGCTTACTGCAGAAAATCAAAAGGCGATTTATTAGCAACTCAAAAATCAGTTCGATGATTTTAAATCGCTGGAGACGCAGAAACATGGATTCAGGGCAGCAACAAGTCAGATTGTGCGCCTGAAAGGCAACTTTGACAAAAGTAACAGAAGTCAGGAGATCAGGATCGTTGTTGATCAATCCAACGCAATTGCAGGTTTTTGGCTGAAACCCTGGTCGGATATGCTGAACTGACTGATCAGGTTTCGACTCAAACCTCCTTTCCGAACTTTTATTGGTCGAAAGGGATACAAAATAATGATCTTTCCAGAATATTAATGATCCTTCCACCTCCTGTGACCCCTGTCCGGATTCATGTTGATTTTTTTCCCGCATATTGGTAAAGACCCCGAAAGCATCGCGCGATGCTTTCATGTCAAAAATCTCGACCGCAATGTCCGTTTCACCGGGGCCATACATAACGACGGCTGATCGCCGTGTTAAAACCATATGACAAGTACAGCTCCGCGGCACCGTCGATATACAGATTTTCGTTATTAAAATACTGGTCACTGTCCATCGACCAGTCATCACCCTGCCTGGGTAAAAAAGCCGCCAGATCAGCAGCATTCATCGCGATAAAGTCTGTTAAGAAAGACATGAATATTATCAATTTGTGCATCATACCTTTGTAAAATAAGAAAGGTAGTTATTTCGATGAAAATATTCAAGTCGTAAATATAAATATTGACTAACCTTATTATCTTTGCGGGCAAATTAATCTTACGATGAAGATTCATTGTAGTTTTTCCAAAATGACCTACAGGCCGCGGGTATAATTCACCCGTTCAATTCCGGCTCTGTTGTTTCACCTGACAGCCGCAGGTGCTGATTCCTGTTTTATATCGCTTATAGTGATCCGGAACACTTCCGGTCACGTTTTAATTTGGAAAACTATGATGAATTGGAAAAAGACATTTGCCATTATATGGACAGGGCAGCTGTTCTCCCTTCTAACCAGTACAATCGTCAGCTTTGCGATCATCCTTTGGCTAAGTATTGAAAAAGGTTCAGCCGAAGTCCTGGCTTTGGCTGCCCTGTTTGCATTGCTGCCTCAATCGGTGCTTGGGCTTTTCTCTGGCGTTATGATTGACCGCCGGAACCGCAAAACGATCATGATCGTGGCTGATTTATTTATCGCGTCAAGCACCCTGATCCTCGCTTTTATTTTTTATACCGGTGAACCTGTAACCTGGCAGATTTACCTGTTGTTATCATTGCGTTCGGCCGGCACAGCTTTTCACACTCCTGCCATGCAGGCAGCCGTTCCCACCCTGGCTCCAGAATCACAGCTTGTACGGGTTGCCGGGATCAACCAGAGCATCCAGTCCGTCTGTAATATTGCAGGTCCGGCACTGGCGGCGCTCTTTATCTCGGTGATGGATATGGCCTGGGTTTTAATGCTTGATGTTGCAGGAGCGCTGCTTGCCTGCGTATCCCTGGCGTTGATCACCATCCCCAATCCCAAAAAAAATTCGGATGTAAAAACCGGCATGTTGCCCGAAATGAAAGAAGGATTTAAGGCTATCACGTCTAAAGCAGGCATCGTATGGCTATTCGTTTTCTCGATCCTGGCTACTTTTTTTATTATGCCTATCAGTGTGCTGTTCCCTTTAATGACGTTGAACCACTTCTCAGGAGACGCTTATCAGATGAGTTTCGTCGAAGTTGCCTGGGGCCTGGGAATGCTTTTCGGGGGGCTGTTCCTGGGCATGCAAAAACCGAAGGCCCGGAAGATCGCTGTGCTAAACCTGATGTACGTGATTCTCGGAGCGACCTTTCTACTTTCAGGCATGTTGCCGTCAGACGGGTTTGCCGGATTTATGGCCCTTACTTTTATCGGCGGGATCAGCGGAGCGATCTGCTTTTCCTTGTTCACGGTGATCCTTCAAACGCAAATCATTCCGGAATTATTGGGCCGGGTTTTTTCTGTATACATGAGCCTGGCGATATTCCCTTCAATGCTTGGATTGCTGGGAACAGGATCCGTTGCCGGCAGCATCGGGGTAACCAACGCATTTATCTTGGGCGGAGGGGTCATTGCCCTGATCGGCGTCCTTTCATTTATGACACCTGTTGTGATGAAACTCGAAGAGCAGGGCAATCCCGGTTCATAAAAGCCTGCCCATTTCATGCACTGAAAAATTGCCTCATAAACGTAGTGATAGTTCCTGCTTATTTTCTTAAATTGAACTCTTAACGAAACTAACTATGGATGATCAATTAATTTGTATCTATTCGGGAACTGAGATTACGGTTAACCTGCTGAAGGGAATTCTTGAAGAAAACGGAATCCCGGCGTTAATCCAAAATGACTTTAACTCTGGAATTTCGGCCGGATTTTCCGGAGGCGTTCCCTCTGCAATTGATCTTTTTATCAGTGAAAAGAATCTGGAAACGGCCCGGCCGCTTATCGTGGAATTTAGCGCAGTGCAAAATAAACCATTCTAAAACCAAACTTGCTCCATTGTTAACCGAAATAGTTTAGTCCGTGATACAGACCTGAATGATCTCCTTTACATGGATTCTGGTCGTGTTCAAAAAAGGAAGTCCCAGGTATTCTGCTTCCGTGAACATGATCGGGAATTCCGTGCAACCCAGGATAACAGAATCAATTCCGTCCCTGTTTTTCATTTCTTCGACGATCCCTAACAAATCTGATTTGGTGTCTTCCCTGAAAATGCCGACTTCCAGTTCCGAAAATAATTTCCGGTGAATAAACGCAATCTGCACCGGATCGGGTGAAATGACAGCGATATTTTTTTTTGCAAATACGTCCCCGAAAAAATTGTTGTTCATCGTAAACTTAGTGCCCAATAATCCGCATCGCTTTACACCGGCCTTTACTGCCGCCTCCCGGCACGACTCAACAATACTGATCAAAGGCAAACGCGACTTCGACTGAATTTCATCGAACAATAAATGCGGCGTATTGGCGCTGATGGCAGCAAAGCCGGCACCGGCATCCTTCATTTTATTGATCGATGCAGCAATATAATCGGCAGCTTCCGTATACATCTCCTTTTCCAGAAGCCCGATGAACTTTGCCATATTGACGCTGTAAATGACAATTTCAGGATAATTGAGACTTCCGTCTGTATTAAGCTGATTAAATCCGCTGATAATCTCCTTGTAATAATCGACTGTTGCTTCCGGTCCAAGCCCACCCAGTATTCCAATTGTTTGCATTTGTCAAGCCTTTTATCCGTAACTTTCATACTGAACAGTGCAATCGCCCGATTGTTGACGCTAAACCGTAATCCGGTTAAGGACCGATTGGCCGCTGGCAACTTTTGAGGCCAGGGAAAGAATCGTCTCGCTGTTCACAATGCGGGTGATCTCATCACGTACTTTCATATAATCATCGTGAATCGGGCACGGATTCTCATTGCTGCAGTTCTTCAGTCCAATCCCGCAACGATGAAACAGTCCGTCGCCTTCCATGACACGGATCACCTCGTATAAGGTAATTTGCTGAACGCCTTCAGCAAAAAAGAAACCGCCGCCTCGCCCCTTCATCGACTGGACCAACTGATGCCGGGTTAGTATCTGGAGAATCTTCGCTGTGAAAGCAGGTGGAGTTTCAATTTCCCGGGCAATTTCAATGACACCAGGACGTCTTTGCTTCCAGTTTTCAAGCTGAATAAAAACCAGCGACCGGATAGCATATTCTGTACTCTTTGATAACATATTTTTAAAATTGGCAGTTATTTTGTTCTGTTTTAAGGCTGAAGTTCCTGTTAATAATTGAACAGCAAAGATAGAAACAACCTGAACATTTTCTTTGACCAAATGATCGAATGGCAAAAAAGATGTTCCCTTTTCGTCGCTACAAAAATAAATAAACACATAAAAGGACAAAAAGGTCTTCATATGATTTTATTTTTTTATTTTTATCGCCGAAAAACTCAAATCATTTAATCGTTAATCTATGAAGACAAGAACACTGTGGATAACTTTTACCCTCGTTATGGTGATCTCGTTCGGAATACTTGGCTATTTTGGCCGCGAGATTTATCGTAAGGCGCCTCCGATTCCTGAAAAGATCGTTACTGAAGACGGAACTGTACTGGCCAGCAAGTCGGATATTCAGGACGGACAGAATGTCTGGCAATCGATGGGAGGACAGGAAGTAGGTTCCATTTGGGGCCACGGAGCTTACCTGGCTCCTGACTGGAGTGCCGACTGGCTGCATCGCGAAGCCGTTTTTATTCTCAACGAATGGGCGGAAAAAGATTATTCCGTGAGCTACGACGAGCTGCATAAAGAAGAGCAGGCCAGGCTGCAGCAGCGGTTGAAACAGGAAATGCGTACCAACACTTATGATCCCAACACAAAGTCAATCACCGTATCAGCTGTCAGGGGAAAAGCATTTCAGGAGATCAGCCGGCATTATGAAGGCCTGTTTATGAACGATGACTCCAAGGATGATTTACGCGAAGCCTACAGTATCCCTGCCAACAGCATCAAAGACCAGGGAAGAATGAAACAGATGAATGCATTTTTTTTCTGGGCGAGCTGGGTAACCGTAACGGAACGTCCGGGTGAAACAATCACCTATACCAATAACTGGCCGGCCGAAAAACTTGTCGGGAACGAACCCACCGGAGCCCTGCTGCTTTGGACCGGCTTCAGTGTCATCATCCTCCTGTTAGGCATTGGATTACTTGCCTGGTACTATGCCTCACATAAGGACGAAGACGAATATCACAAAGTTCCGGACGTGAATCCGATATCCGGGGCAAAAATGACCCCATCCATGAAAGCCACCTTAAAGTATTTCTGGGTGGTGACAGCGCTGATCCTGGTCCAGATTCTGATGGGTGTGATCACGGCGCATTACGGCGTTGAAGGTCTGGGATTTTACGGATTGCCGCTGGCTGATTTTCTGCCCTATTCCATCTCCAGAACCTGGCACGTACAACTGGGCATTTTCTGGATCGCCACATCCTGGCTTGCCACCGGTCTGTTTATTGCGCCCGCCGTTTCAGGCAAAGAACCAAAGTTTCAGGTGCTCGGCGTGAATTTTCTCTTCATTGCACTGCTAATCATCGTTGTCGGATCACTGGCCGGCCAGTGGATGGGTGTTATGCAAAAGCTGGGACTGGTCGAAAACTTCTGGTTTGGTCACCAGGGTTATGAATATGTTGATCTGGGAAGGTTCTGGCAGGCATTTCTGCTCATTGGCCTTTTCCTCTGGTTGTTCCTGATGGGGAGAGCTTTATGGCCGGCTTTAAGAAAGGGAAGCGATAACAGGCATTTGTTGGTTTTATTCCTGATCGCTTCGATTGCCATTGCTGTATTTTATGCCGCCGGTTTGATGTGGGGGCGGCAAACTCACCTGGCTATCGCCGAATACTGGCGCTGGTGGGTGGTCCATTTATGGGTAGAAGGCTTCTTCGAGGTCTTTGCAACCGTGGCTATCGCCTTCCTCTTTGTGCGGATGCAACTGATCCGGGCATCCATTGCCACCGTAACTGTTTTGTTCTCCACAATTGTCTTCCTGTCAGGGGGAATCCTGGGGACGTTCCACCACCTGTATTTTTCGGGAACACCCACATCGATACTTGCCCTCGGCGCATCTTTCAGCGCGTTGGAAGTCGTTCCCCTGGTGTTGATTGGTTTTGAAGCCTATCACAATATGAAGCTCAGCCGGGCGCATGAATGGGTCAAAGCATACAAATGGCCCATCTACTTCTTCATTGCGGTGGCTTTCTGGAACTTTCTGGGAGCCGGTATCTTTGGATTTCTGATTAATCCGCCTATTGCCCTTTACTACATGCAGGGACTTAACACGACTCCGCTGCACGGCCACACAGCCTTATTCGGTGTGTACGGTATGCTGGGAATGGGACTCATGCTGTTTGTGCTGAGAGACATGGACCTCAACGTTGTCTGGAAAGAAAAAACCCTCCGGATCGCCTTCTGGTCGTTGAACATCGGACTGCTCCTCATGGCTATACTCAGTTTGCTTCCCGTCGGACTGGCGCAAACAATGGCCAGCGTGAAATATGGTTTGTGGTACGCCCGCTCCGCTGAATTCCTCGCCAGCCCCACGCTTGAGTTCTTCCGCTGGCTGCGCGCCATCGGCGATACTATCTTCGCCATCGGAGCACTTTACCTGGGCTGGTTCGTATTCGGACTTAAGACAGGCTGGTCAATAAAAAAATAAAGACACAAAAGAAATCTTTTAAAGAGGCGGGCGTTCCATCGACCCGCCTCTTTTTATTGCCGGTACCTCTCCCCGCGAAACAAATGCAGACGGCTGAAAGCTTCAACCGGAGAATGACTTTATAAACATCCTTCCACAATTTGCTGACATTTTTACACTTGTTCCTTAATTTTTTCGAATCTCTTTATTCTTAAAATGTATATTTGAAACAGATATTTCCATTTCCGTCAATGAAAGAAGATAAATACATCTGGGAAGAGTTCAAAAATGAAAAGGAACAGGCCCTTTCCTATATTTATCATCAGCACATTGACTTTTTGTTCAGCTATGGCAAAAAATTTACAAAAGACAAGGACTTTTTGATGGATGTTATCCAGGACCTGTTTTACAGCCTGATTAAATCGCGGAAAAACCTGGGCGAAACCGATAACATCCGGCTTTACTTACTAAAATCCTTCCGGAGAATGCTGATCAGGGAAATGGACCGGTCTAAAAAACAGGCTGATCTTCAAAATCAATACCGGTTCGAACCTGAAATTGTGTTTTCGATCGAAGAAAATCTGATCGGCGATGAAGAAAGATCGAAAGCGCTCAGTTTTATTCAGCAGGGAATGAAAGCGCTTAACTCAAAGCAACGCGAAGTCTTGTATTATAAATATACCTGCGAATTTACTTATCCCGAAATCTGTGAGATCATGTCGGTCACGCCCGATTCGGCCCGCCAACTGGTGTCACGCGCCATTCAATCCATGAAAAAGTATCTTTCAGCAAATGATTTCTTTCTTATGCTCATTTTTAAAAAACTAAAAACTTTTTAAAATAAATCCGGATTTCTGTCACAAACTGAATTTCCTTGTCTTATTATAGATATAAAGGAGATTCATGAAACCTATGAAACGATTTACGGACAGTTCGGTGGAAGAATTAGTGGAAGACCCTGAATTTATTTCTGCCGTTAAACAAGCAAAGACAGAAACTGAATGGGCTCAATTTCTGCAGTTACATGACGGACCGAAGGGGAATATGCTCCAGGCGAGGAAATTCATCCGGCTGATGCAGACAACCGATGAAATCCTTCCTGAAAAGGAAATCCTTTGGAAAGCCATCAGCAAAATGGAACGGAAACACAGGCACACCGGTGAAAACAGAAAAATTATACGATATATCGGCATGGCCGCCTCCATCATCGTCATCTTTGCCATTAGCAGCTTATTGCGTTCAAAACTTCAACTGCACGAAAGCCCATACCGGTTTTCAGAATCTTCAGGTACAGAAAATTCGGTGCTGATCCTTCCGGGAGGAGAAAAAGTAGATCTGAAAAAAACCGATTCAGAACTTGCCGTGTTAAATGACCAGGAGGCCATTCAAATCGATCAGGACAGCATTGTAAAAGCCGACATCGCTGACACGAAGAAGGCGATGAATGAGATGATCATCCCGTTCGGGAAAAAGTCAAAGCTGACGCTGGCCGACGGTACCATCGTCTGGTTAAACGCAGGCAGCCGCTTTGCATTTCCACAGAAATTTGAAGGCAGCAATCGAGAGGTATTCCTTGATGGCGAAGCTTATTTTGAGGTGGCAAAAAATAAGGAACAGCCCTTTATTGTTCATTCAAACGATTTTCAGGTTGAAGTATTGGGCACAAAATTCAACGTTTGCGGCTATTCATCCGACAACTACAGTGAAGCGCTCCTTTTGGAGGGAAGCGTTAATATCCGGGTCAAAGGCCGGCTTTTTAAAGATGAACTGCTGATGTCACCGAACCAGAAAGCGACCTGGAGCAAAGAACGGAAAGAAATCAGCCTGCGCAGCGAACCCTCACCGGAACTATCGATCGCCTGGGTAAAAGGATGGTACGAGTTTTCGGATGAAAACCTGGAACAGGTCCTGACAAAAATTGAACGGTATTATAATGTAAAATTTCAATACAACCCTGCTTTTATTTCCAGGGCATTACCCGTCTCAGGTAAATTGGACCTGAAAGAATCAATCGGCGAAGTAATGACCGTTATATCGGAAGTGGCAAAAATTGACTATCAAATTGCGGGCGACAATCTAATCATCATCAACTAAATAAAAACAATATCATGATAAAAAAATTCTTCTCCGGATGAGGGGCAGGTTCTTTAAATAAAACTTTTACAAAACAGGTAAAAGAAAACCGGGGAATTGGGCCTCCGCCGGTTTTCAAATGACCAACAAGTGGTATTATAAAAAATCAAACAAAATTATGAAAAAAAAACGAAATGGATGGTGCTGTCTGTTTAGCACGAGATCAAAATTGTTATTGAAAATGAAACTTCTAACTTTTGTTTTGTTTGTTTCCGTCGTTTCTGTTACAGCCAACAACGGCTATTCTCAAAAGACAAAGTTCAACATGTCGATGGAGAATAAGACGGTGCAGCAGATTTTCGAGGAAATTGAACGCAAAAGCGAATTCATTCTTTTTTACAGCAAAGAATCGGTCGACCTGGACAGAAAAGTAAGCGTTTTCGTCACCGACGAAACGGTTAACTCAATTCTTGACCAGGTTTTAGACGGCACCAGTAACTATTATAAAATCTATGGGCGTCAAATTGCGATCCTCTCGAAGGAAAATCCGGAGATCCCTTCCCTGCCGGGAAAATCAGTCGCGGTAACGGAGCAGAAAAAGGTAACCGGATCTGTCAAAGATGTGAAAGGACTGCCCTTGCCGGGGGTAACGGTGATCATAAAAGGAAGCTCCGTTGGCTCGACGACCGACTTTGACGGCCGGTTTTCAATTCAGGTTTCAGATCCAAAAGCAACGCTGGTCATCTCTTACATTGGAATGAAACCCCTTGAATTCCAACTGGACGGGAAAGACCAGGTGGATGTTGTCATGGAAGAAGATAACTTCTCGCTGAATGAGGTCGTGGTAACCGCATTAGGCATTAAACGCCAGTTAAAAGCTTTGGGATATGCCGTATCGGAAGTCAGCCAGGAGGAAATTACGGCAGGTCGTGAATCCAATGTCATGTCGGCTCTTTCAGGCAAGGTTGCCGGTGTCGATATATCAACAACCAGCGCGGGTCCCTCCGGATCTACCCGCGTCATTATCCGCGGGAACTCCCAATTGTCAGGTTCCAACCTGCCCTTATACGTGATTGATGGCGTGCCCATGGACAACACGCAACTGGGAAGCGCCGGAAAATGGGGAGGATATGATTTCGGAGACGGACTTTCAGCCTTAAATTCGGCCGATATCGAGTCGATATCGGTGTTAAAGGGAGCTTCTGCCTCAGCCCTTTATGGCTCCAGAGCTTCAAACGGGGTTGTTTTAATTACTACAAAAACAGCGAAAAAAGAAAAAGGACTGGGAGTCGAGCTCTCTTTGAATATCAATGCCGTAACGCTGAGCTCCGGCTTTAACGACTACCAGCGGGTTTACGGACAGGGACGGAACGGGCAGCTAACGCTCGACGCCGCCGATGCCCGCTCATCCACCCAGTCGGCCTGGGGAGCCAAACTGGATCCCAATCTGACCATGCCGATCTACAACGGCGAAATTAAACCGTTCGGGAACGTCAATGATAATATTCTTTCTTTTTTCAGAACAGGGATCACCGCCACCAATTCGATCGCTTTTTCGGGCGGAAATGAAACAAGCGATTTCCGGCTGTCTATTTCCGATTTAAGGAATACGGACATTGTGCCTGAATCGGACATGGCCCGTACCTCGTTTATGTTTAAGGGAGGAAGTAAGTTAGGCGAAAAAATAAGGGTGGAGGCCCGCGCCAATTACATGCGCGAAAAGGTAAACAACCGTCCTGCGCTTTCCGACAGCCCCAATAACATTGGCAACGCCCTCATTGGAATCGCTCCCAACTTTGACCAGAAATGGTTGTCGACAGGCTACAAAGACGAGTTTGGACGATACAACCAGTGGAATGGCAACGAATACCGTCTGAACCCCTACTGGATCATCAACGAAATGACCAACACCTCTGTCAAAGACCGGGTCATGGGGCACGTTCAGTTTAATTATGATGTCACCTCATTCTTAAGTTTCCAATTGAAGGCGGGCACCGATTTTTACACCTTTCGGCTGACCGAGTTTACACCCATATCCACTCCGGGGGCTGCAAACGGGACGATGGCCGAGCGGAGCGTAAAAGTATTTGAAAATAACTATGAAGGACTGATCCGCTTTCACAAGCAGGTAGGCGAATCGTGGGATCTTTCGGCTTTTGTTGGGGGCAACCTGATGCACTACCAGTCCGAAACTTTTTCCAACACGGGAACCGGACAGGTAATCCCGGGCTTAGAGGCTATCACCAATTATAATGACTTCACACTTGAAAACAGCCTGTACCGGAAAAAAGTAAACTCGGTATACGGATCTGTCAACTTAGGATACAAGGATTTTGCCTTCGTCGATTTTACGTTACGGAATGATATCTCTTCGACCCTTTCCAAAGAAAACCGTTCGTACATGTACCCTTCCGTATCGGGAAGCCTGGTATTTTCACAGTTGCTCAAACTTGAAAAAGGAGCCCTTTCGTTTGGAAAGATCAGGGCTTCGTGGGCTAATGTGGGAGGGGACACTGAACCTTACCGGTTGAACCTGAACTACGGATTACGGTCGTTCACCTTCCAGGGAAATGCTTTGGGAGAGATTTCATCGACTACCATCCCACTCTACAATCTGAAACCAACCTCAACCTATTCCTATGAAATCGGAATGGACCTGCGATTTTTCAAAGACCGCTTAGCAATCGACCTGGGTTATTATAATCAGTCCACAAAAGATCAGATTATCAGCCTGCCCATTTCCAGAACATCCGGATTTGAATACGCAATGGTGAACGCGGGGGAGATCGTGAATAAAGGTGTTGAGCTGTCACTGACAGGAATTCCCGTTCAAACCAGAAATTTTGAATGGTCGTCAACAATCAATCTCTCAAAAAACGATAACGAAGTGGTTAAATTGCATCCGGATGCCGTGAATTATGAGCTGGCATCGGCACGTTGGGCAAATGCATCGATTTACGCCACAGAGGGGGAACCTTACGGGGTCATTGTAGGCAAAAAATTCAGCCGGACCGCAGATGGAAGCGTCATCTTTGACCGGGGATTGCCGACTTACGACAGTGACTTGTCGGTCCTGGGAAACGGAAATTACGATTTTATAATAGGGGCCGGTAACCGGTTTACCTACAGACGATTCAGTTTAAATGTCCTGTTTGACATGAAATGGGGGGCTGATCTCTATTCCATGACCGCCATGCAGTCGCACTCAAACGGAACATCCAAAAATACACTTGAAGGCCGTAAAGAATGGTATGAATCGGAAGAGCTGAGGCGTTCACAAAATATTGCTGTAGCCGACTGGACACCGACCGGCGGAAAAATAGGAAAAGGCGTAAAGAACGTGGGTACGTCCGAAAATCCCGAGTACGTCACCAACGATGTTCCGGTGAATCCGCAATCCTACTGGGCCAGCATTTATGAAAATACTCCGGAACCATACATCTATGATGCTTCGTATGTCAAGCTCCGTGAACTGACGTTCTCCTATTCCCTTCCTGCCCGGCTGTTTGCGAAGACAACCATTGAGGAAATATCGGTAACAGCCTATGGCCGTAACCTGTGGATCCTGCATTCCAACATGAAGAACGTGGATCCCGAGTCGAATTACAATAACGGCAACGGTCAAGGGTTCGAATACGGATCTTTACCGTCCAGAAGGACATATGGATTAGGTATCAATATTAAATTTTAACCTGATGATCATGAAGAAAATAAACTATATCCTCCCCCTGTTCATGCTGTTGATTACTTTCGGATGCTCGGATTTTGATGAGTTAAACATGGACCCGACCAAATCGACAGACATGGATCCAAACCTGCAGATCCCCACCATTCAAATGAGGCAAACAGAGAATCATCAGGAATGGCACCGCTATTTATCTTATCCGACGGGCTTTATGAACCAGTGGACCGGTAACTGGTCGACTGTCGAATACGGCGGGCACGCCAAGAAGTATGATAACTTTATGGAACAAATGTGGGTTTCTTATTATCCCATCATTATCCGGGATGTGGTAGACGTAGTCCAGCGCACAAAGGATCAGCCGGAACTGGTCAATGTTCATTCCATTGCACGGATTTTACGGGTCCAGTGCTTTCTCAAGCTGACCGATTTTTATGGCGACGTCCCCTATTTTGATGCAGGCATGGGTTACTATAACGGTGTGTTCAAACCAAAATATGATAAACAGGAAGACATCTATAATGACTTTTTCAAAGAACTCGAAGAAGCCTGTACTGCGCTTGATCCTGATGCCGATTTGATTACCCATGATCTGTATTATAACGGGAACATCGAAAAATGGAAGAAATTTGGGAATTCACTGCGCCTGCGTATCGCCATGCGCCTGACCAAAGCCGACCCGGCCAAAGCCCGTCAGCAGGCAGAAGCCGCCATCGCCGCAGGTGTCTTTGAATCGAATGACGACATTTGTTTCATCAAACACGAAAACTTTCAGAATCCATCGGAAGGTGTCGGAAAGGGAAATGGCCTCGCCATTCGCTTGTCGAACCCCGAAGACCCCACCCAAAATGCTTTTCGTTTGACGACAGAACTGGTTAAGGCTATGGAAGACAGCAAAGATCCCCGGATCCTGTATTATGGCGGTTGTTACTACACCGATGCAAACCGCACCGATATTACCGCGCAGGTAAAAGAGCAGTTACTGCTGTATCAGGAGATGAGCCTTCCCGCACAAAGCTTCTCCTGGGATGAAGGTATCTGGCGGGCCCCGATCGATGTGGTGATAAACGGAGCAACCGTTGCGGTGGAACACAACTACCAACGGCTTCAGCCTTCCAAATTAATCACCGCCTTTGATGCACCCTATCTGCACATGAGTTATGCCGAGGTCAAATTCTTAATGGCCGAAGCTGCTTTCAGGGGTTGGAATACCGGTGGCGGTGATGCCAACACGCATTTTCAGGAAGGTCTTGAAGCAGCCGTCAGGCAGTGGTCCCTTTTTGGGGTTAGCGAATTTGATGAACGGGCAATCAGCGATTTCAAGGCTTTCAATACGCTCACAGCCGGCAAGGAACTGCTGCAGATCAACACCCAGTTGTGGGTGCTTCACTTCATGGATCCGATGGAAACCTGGGCCAACTGGAGGAGATCGGGAATGCCGGCGGTTACGTTCTATAACCGGTACCCTGCCGAAAACCAGTCAAACGGACAAACCCCCAGACGGTTGCAGTATCCGACCGAGGAACAGTTGAAAAATAAAGCCAACTATGATGAAGCGATCACACGAATGGGTGGAACCGACGATTGGTTAACCCGTGTATGGTGGGATAAAGAATAATACAAACCTTGTAAAATTAAAGCAATGCGATCTATCAATTACTTCATACTGATCACCCTGTCATTTTTTGTCGTCTCCGCCTGCGAGGACGACAGTGCAAGCAATCCGGTATTCGGAGACTCGGATGTTCCGGCAATATTTGTGCAATGGGAAGCGAATATGGCGTTGTCGGTGGACGACACCATCAAGATCAATCCTCAGGTATCTCCAGGTGACGACGTCACCTACAAATGGATTTTCAACGGAACGGTTGTATCGACCGAAAAGGATCTGGCATACAAAGTCACCGAACCCGGCGAATTTACCCTGAATTATGAAATCGAGCGGAACGGGGTTAAAAACTCCAGAACGAGTACCGTGCTTGTGGTCAAACCCTTCGAACCTAAAGCATATAATAAGATGTCGGTTGCCTGGCTCAGCATAAACGGCTCAATTGCCGATGTTCCGTGGAACGACATTACGCACCTGGTTTTAAGCTCATCGGTGATCCAGGCGAATGGTTCTCCCGATCTGACATTCGGAGGAAGCACCCTCGATATTTCTACGCTTGTATCGACGGCTCATAATTATGGGGTCTATATTTTACTGGAATATTCAGGCGTATTAGGCAGTTATCTTAATGCCTCCCCGGCATATGCCAGCTACAATTTTTATACGATTGCCATTAACCCGGAGGGACGCAAAACGCTGATTACTTCGATGGTTAATTTTGCTTTGTCATCAGGCTTTGACGGGATCAATATCTACATGGACAAAGCCTCCGAAAGCGGAGCGTTCCAAAATACAGAACAACTGAGGGCATTTTATGAAGAAATGGCCGCTGCTGTACCGGACGAAACAAGCAGAGGAAACTTTTATCTTTCCATGTCGGTAGTCTCTGGCTGGACCAAAGGGGCGCTGAACGCCGTTGTAAATACCCCCGGATATGACTGGGTAAATGTGCTGGCATTTAATGCCACCGATCTGAGCCCGATCCCGCATGCACCGGCCTGGCTTTCGTCCGACGACTGCGCCTACTGGGTTTCAATGGGCGTGCTGCCGGAGCAGATTGTGCTCGCAGCTCCTGCATTTGGCGTTAAATATGCAGCCGATCTGACAGGAATTAACTGGGGCAACTGGGATAGTTATGCACAATACCTCAGCTACAAGGCAATTTGCAACCAATACCCGGATGCACCATCGTCCGACCAGATTTCGGATAACGGCACCCTGTTCTATAACGGGCTGGGGACAATCGAAGCAAAAGCGAACCTGGTCATTTCGCAGGGCTATGCGGGCATGGCACTCTGGACGGTTGAGCATGACAGTAAGGAAAGCGGGAAATCGCTGATGAAAAAGATTAACATAACTCTTGGAAATTAACATGAACGCTCAGGAGCTTATGCGAAAATACATCACAACGATAGCTGTTTGCTTTTTTATTCTATTTGCCTGTGAAAGCAACAGTGAAAATGAACCGGACACAGAGCCGGATCCGGTCATCAGCCGGCCCTATGTCGTGGCTTATTTGCCAAGCTGGAAAATGCCCTACGCGCCCGACTGGGAAAAGATCACGCACCTGTGCCTGGCTTTCGGGATTGTACAGGCCGACGGATCGTTGAATACGACCGAAGTCCGCAAATATCCCACGGTGATACAGGATGCCCGGAAAAACAAGGTAAAAGTACTCCTTTCAATTGGCGGCGGCGGATCAACGAACTTTACCCAGGCCATCACAGATCCCGCGAAAAGAAAGCGTCTCATTACCGCGCTCGATCAGGCCATCAAAGACCTGAGCCTGGATGGTATCGACCTGGACTATGAAGAATGGGAAGGCGGACCAGGCGGGGCAAGCGCCGGAGACCTGGTAAAACGAACCGCGCTTGAAGCAACTTATCAGGAACTGCGGGCAAAAATTGGCGAGGATAAGCTAATCACCGCTGCTGTCAATGCCGATTGGGATGATCAGGGCTGGGGCTATTACAACTGCTTCAATAATACCATGCACCAGTATCTCGATTTTGTGAGCCTGATGGTGTACGACCAAACCGGTCCCTGGTCAGGTTCGAATGTAGGGCCTCATTCAAGCCGGGACTTCTTTGAACATGCAGCCAATCACTGGTTAACTAATCGCAAACTGCCAAAGAAAAAACTGGTGATGGGTGTACCTTTTTACGGTTATTTGTTTCAGTCGGCCGACAATGCCCAGGGAGCAGAAGCTGTTGCATATAAGGATATCCTCTCCCGTTATCCCACCGAAAACCCGCATCTGTCCGATCAGATCGGTCTGTTATATTACGATGGCATGGTAACGATCGAAGGTAAAACCGATTATGTCAGGTCAAACGAATTGGGAGGCATCATGTTTTGGGAAATCACACAAGACACCGCCGATCCGGAAAAAAGTCTGCTGAATGTTATCCATCAGTCGTTAACAAAATAACAGCTTTTCAGCGGGAAGCTAAGTTATCCCGGGCAATCAGGAAAGGCGCGGCGCAGAAAAGCCCGCCTTTCCTATTTTTTATATCTCCGACAGTAGAGCAGGTAACCGCTGATCACCACCATAATTCCGGCCAGGCCAATCAAAGGAACCAAAAGAATGTAAAAACTGCTTAAAGCGAACTCAAAAATCCTTCCGGTATGAATTTCGAGCGAGGCGCTCCACAGCGACATTTTTGATTCTTTTAAAAGGTTTTCGGGCATGGCGGGAAAACTGCTCCCGTGCCGTAACGGAATGGCTCCCCGGTCATAATCGATCATGTATTTGTTTCCGGATAAGTCTGTAATGGTTCCGGTGACTTTAAAATCGCCAACCGGCCTCCCGGAGGTTTGTGGCTCCCAGCGCTTTCCTTTTGCATAATCGACGATTTCAGGAACCAGCGGATTCCACAGAAAAAGGCCGCTGAATGAACCGATCAGGAACCATCCGTTTTGCAGGGGTTCAAACGTGTTGATCCCCATCACGCTCACCGGCGGCTGAATGCCTGCCTTTACCGGTTCATGCCCCTTCGGATTCATAAAAAACATTCCTTCGGAAGTCGAAAGCAGCAAAAGGCCTCTTCCCTGATCATAAAGAATATCCCTGAGTTTGTCATACCAGGGGTTCGGCTGATCGAGATGGGAAAATTTCAACGGACTGATATTGGCCCGTGCGATAGCGATCAGCAGCGGCGGCCGAAGAAACGTGCCCGTTAAAAACAGGATTATGAGCGGAATATAAAACCAGGCTCCCGTTTTATTATGCCATTTGAGTGACCATTTATTGGTCCGGACAAGCGCCCTCGCCTGTTGTCCCCTTCTCTTCCGCCTTTTAATCCAATCGGGGAAGAAAAAATAAATAATTCCGGTAAGAGACAGGAAAACCGTAATCAATCCCAGAAAATCAACAAACAGTTTGCCCGGCATGCCGAAAATTTCTCCTGAATGCGTTTGCCACAGGGTTTCAAATAAACTAACCTGCCGCTCATAGCCCTTGGGTGCCGCCAGTTCAGTTTTTGAAAAAACAGTTTTGGTTCCTTCCGGTTTTCCCTTAAAAAGAAAAGAGCGGTTTATCGCGTACAGCGTATCGCCTATGCTTTCAATACCCACAAAACGTTCAATATCCACTTCCAGATCAAACTTATGCCATTGTTCCTGATCTTCATCAAAGGCATACAGACCGAACAGCGTTGCCGCGTACAGCCGGCCATCAGTTGAACGGTGAACGTCGAAAATCTTCCGGTTATCACTCCCTTTTGGAAAGCCGGCATTAAAAGAAGTGTACCGGACAAAAGCCGAGTCGGTGACCCAGATGCCAACATTCCCGTATACCAGGATACTATCCGGATTAATGACCAGATTTCCTTTTAAAGCGCTGTTGTTCCAGTTACGGTAAGCATAACCATCGGGCAACAGGTTCCGGCTGATGTCAATCGCTGAAAAGAACCGGCGATGATTCATAAAGATACCGGTAATGCCGTAATACAGAAGTATGAATGAGAGAATCAGTCCCGGCCACCGGTGAAGCTTTTTGTATATCTTGCTTAGTTTATCCACATTAACTGGTTTTGAGCCGGACAACTTTAGTTGAAAATCCTCTCCCCGTATGTCCTGAATAAAAGCGACCCAAATTAATAAAAAATTTCACCCTACCTGGTTAAATTCACCATCCTGTTCAGCACGGCTTCACCCTGAAGGACCTTCAAGGCCATCGAATTAATCGTTATGGTGTGCACAAGCCGTGTAAACTCGTCACGCACAGCCTTATACTGATCATGTAGCGGACAGGGATTTTCATTACTGCAGTCCTTCAGTCCGAAACCGCATTTATTAAATATTTCATCCCCTTCCATCACATGAACCACATCATAGAGCGAAGGTTCTTTCCTTTCGCGGACGAAGAAAAAGCCGCCACCCCGTCCCTTCATCGAATGAACCAGATGATGCCTTGTGAGCGTTTGCAGAATCTTGGCGGTAAACGCGCCGGGGGCATCAATCTCGCGCGCAATCTCCACAACCCCCGGGCGTTTTTCCCTCCAATTTTCAAGTTGAATAAACACCAGCGCCCTGATGGCGTACGCTGTACTTCGTGATAGCATAGGGCTTAATTGTCGATCAGCTCTTTTTCAAGCTCGATCGCTTTAAGAAATAAAATATTGTTTTCCAGGTGAATATGACGGTGAAGATCTTTTTCAAATTCTTCAATGCTCCGGTAGGTCACGTCATAGGTGCTGCAACCATCCGCCGGCGTTGTATACTGGCCGGTGATTTTGGCAATCTTCACAAACCGGTCGCCTTCGGCCTGGTGTTCTTCCATCATCACGCTGATCGGCTGCAATACGTTGCCAAATCCGGAAGCCTCGCCGGTCCCGTTGTTTTTGAAATTAACCATCCGGGAGATGTACGGAAAGAGAATCAGCTCTTCCTTTTTCATGTGCATGGCCAGATTTCCGGCTGTTTCGTCAAACAGCGCCTTTACCTCAAATAGTTCAGGGTGATTGGCTCCATGGACATCGCACAGCTTCTGAAGCTTCTGTTGAATAAAGGGTGCTTTTTCCGACACATAGGAATGATGGCGCTCAACAATGTAATTGCTTAACAGATCCAAAGGCAGACTTTCAAAATATTTGGAATCATAGTCTTCATGCTGAAGGACGGTTTCAAGTTCTGAAACCAATACCGCAGCATCTGCACCCGACCGTTTACATGCTTCGTTTATTGAAATGTTCCCGCCACAGCAAAAATCGATGTTGCTGTTCTCGAAGATCTGCGCGGCCTGAAAGTTAGCCCGGACGATCTCTCCTACAATTGAATTACCTGTAATTTGCATTTGAAAATATAGTTAAGTTTTTTTATGCAACAAAGATAATCAATAAAAGGATATAAAGGTCCTTTGATGCGTTTTATTTTTAAAAATTAATTTATTTCACTAATTACCAACGTCATATCTCCATATTGTATATTGTATGTTGTATCTTGTATCTGGCGGCTCGTATCTTGCGCCTGGCACCTGGCATTATATCTGTCTTAAATCTTGTGTCTGTTCTTCCGTTTCCGTTCTCCGGTCTCCATTCTCCCGTCTCCATTTTCCGCTATGCGCTATGCCCCATGCTCTATGCCCAACTACCCTCCGATCCTGATCATTTCTCCTTTGCGCTGTCCTGTCGGGTTCAGGTGCTTGTTCAGCATATACGTAAAGCTGATCATGAAGTACCGGCCCAGTGAATTTGTGATTTGCCGCTCCAGATAATTGCTGTTCGCCGTCTGTGTGACTCCGGTAGCCTCGTCCAGCAAATTATTCACTGATAATTTCAATTCTCCTTTTTTGTTTTTCAGCAGGAACTGCGACAAGGACAGATTCAGTACCGGTATATCCTCTTTGAAATCGTTCTTCCGGTCCGAATACACGTAATAATTAAAGTCGGCAACAAACTGATAATTTCTCAACAAAGAAACGGAAGCTTCTGCCGTATAAGTCTGGTTTAAAAAAGACTGGTCGGGCTGGTCGAATTCATAACTGGCCGTGTTTTTCCTGAGACTGGCGTTGAGATTCAGATCAAAGACCTCATCCAACCGGTAACTATAGCGGAACACTCCTTCATAATTGCGTTGGTGTACCGTATTTTCAAGATCATTCAGGATGGTGATGCTTTTCTGATCTTGTCCTCTCACGATAACACTGAAGCGGCTGTTTAATGGCTTCACCGGGAAAAACACGGAAAAGTTTCCCAGCAATTTCAGGCTGTAATCGACGTTAACCGGCATAGTGAGGCGAACAAAATTTTCATAACTCACCGCATTGGTGATGGCATGGGTTGTATAATTAACATCGAAAAGACCGGAAAAGTGGAAAAATTTCATCGGGTTAAACATATTGTACCCTACCCTCCAGTTGTGGGTATAGGCCGGCCGGAGGTTTGGGTTTCCCTGATAAAGGTTCAGTTGGTCGGTCTGGTCCAGAGCCGGATTAAGCTGCTGAATGGAAGGTTCCTGTACCGAGGTCTCATAATCAAAACTCAAATGCCTGGTCTCAGTAAAATCATAGTTAAAACGAACAACGGGCAATATATTTTTAAAGGAACGGTCCACTTCTGACTCCAATGATTTCAGTTCACCTTCCAGACTGGTGTATTGCAGGCTGCTGCCTGCCTGCAGATTAAACTTATACCGGTTTAGCCTGAAATTTAACCCGCCCTTATGATACGTATAATCACTGTTGTACTCGGTGCTCAGTTGCGGGTTAAATCTGCTTTCCCCGTCAAGCTGATCATATACATCCCGGTCGGAATCATGATGATTCTGATTGAAAGCATAATTAGCCTCCAGGTATTTGCGCCCGCCCAGTGGCTCGGTATAGGTGATATTCGCACCATAATTCAGATTGCCGATGGTTTGTTCACTGGACTGTTTCTGGATCTCTTCGCGCGACTGACCGCCAAAATAGCGGTAAATGCCATCGGTATAACCATCCCGGTCATTTCGGGAAACTCCCAGCGTCAGATTTGAGGAAAGCGTCCGTCCTTTTTTGTCGAATTTATGCCGGAACAGCAGACTGGAGCTCGATGTTGTGCTGTTCCCGTCGGCCGTATTCCGGATCTCACTTTCATTCTGAAGGGTGCTGTCGGCAGCCCTGTTCGAGGCTGTACTTTGCTGTTCGCTGTCGGTTCCGTTAAATGAAAAGTTCGTGGTAAACCGCAGTGAATTGAGCGAGTCCAACTGATGATCGATAATCGCATTTGCCCGGTGATTCACATGCTGACTATTTTGAATGCTGTTTTGGTTATAGGTAAAATTACCATCCGGGAGAAAATTTTCCCGATAGGTTTCCTGTTCAAGATCATGAGCAAGGGAATTGAAAAAATAATTGCCGTTCACTTCGGTTTTTTTACTGAGCTGGTTATTCAGATTCAGTCCCGTTGCATAACTGGTCATGATCCCGTTTGCCCGCCTGCCAAAATTTACCGGAATACCGGTGGACTGATCATTTAAATTCACGTTTATGCGGACAGGTCCCCCTCCGGCAGCCATCTGTTGGGAGGCTCCCGTAAAATTCATGTATTCGTCGATCGAAAAGCCTTGCTCATTGATATTGTTTGCCATACCGAGAAATGACAATTGATCTCCTTTGTTGAAACGGTTGATGTTGGCTTTCACCTGGAACCTGTCGTCAGTACCGGCACCGCCGGTGACATTTCCAAAAACACTGTGGCGCCTGTCTTCCTTTAGTTCAAGATTAATAGCCTTCTCCCGCTGACCGTCATCAATGCCGGTAAACTCAGCCTGATCCGATTTTTTATCGTACACCTGAACTTTATCGACCGCATCGGCCGGGAGGTTCCGGGTTGCCAGCTTCGGATCACGCCCGAAAAATTCTTTTCCGTCAACCGTGACCCGCTTCACTTCTTCTCCCTGCGCCGTGATGGTTCCTTCCGTATCCACTTCCACTCCGGGCAGCTTTTTAAGCAGGCCTTCCACATTGTCGTTGGGCCGGGTCTTAAAGGATCCTGCATT
This sequence comes from Prolixibacteraceae bacterium, assembly GCA_038562555.1. GTDB lineage: Bacteria > Bacteroidota > Bacteroidia > Bacteroidales > Prolixibacteraceae > JBCFBK01. The sequence goes on from JBCFBK010000010.1 coordinate 102,679, forward strand.
GTACTCAATGGTATCCTTCTTCACAATTACCGGAATTTTCTCTGCCTCCACGACAACTTCACCCAACTGATTATTTTCCGGTTCCATCCTGATTTTTCCAAGATCGGTCACCGATCCGCCCTCGGGAGGCAACAGCTTTCTGGTCCAGATGCTGAAACCGGTGAAGCTGACCTTGAAGATATATTCCTTCCGGTCTGCACTCTTCAGTTCGAATCGTCCCTGTGCATCGCTCACCGTAAAATTGACCAACGATGAATCAACCGGATTCAGTAACATGACCGTGGCCGATGGCAAGGGAAGATTCAGGGTATCGAATACCTGCCCCTGAATTAAAAAATTCTGGGCGATCACAGAATGGACCACCATCCCGGTTATAACCATTAATAAGATTTTTTTCATTAGTTACGTTTTAATTTAACGGCGCATCATAACGTTTCCGCCACGTTCACGCATCTGTTGTTGCTGGACATCCATGAGTTTCCGGAATTCATTCCGGGAGATCCGGGTACCGGCTCCTGGCACCTTTAGTTCGCTTTTCTTCAGCGGCCTGAACTCAACGCCGGTGGCCACGATGACCCGCTCTCCATTGTTGATATCAACGGCGAGAACAGTGCCGGGTAGCGAATTAAATATTTCCGGTCCAAGGAAAGGCCTGATCCTGCCGGTAAACCAGGCCGTGATTTCGCGCTTCCGGCCCTCTGATTCGTCGGTGTAATAAGCCTGCCTGCATTCATAGTCGAGAATGGTTTTAATTTCAGAACCAAATTTCCAGGGCGCTATTTTCAGCGTGTCTTCGATGAGGTAGTTTTTGCCCATGAATTCCTGCTGCGTTAACCGCTGTGCCTTTGTTTTATGGGTGTATGTTTCCATACGGGCTCCGCCCATCCTGATCCGGATGCCTCCGCCCCCGAATTCTTCCTCCTCCCCGTCGTCTTCAACTGTTCGATAAAGTGATTCCTCCTGATTAAAGAAAAGCTGTTCGCTGCTCGTTCTGAATTCCGGCATCATGCTCTTCACTTCTTCCCGTTCCGGAGGTATATTCCGGTGCAGATTCACACGTGTTTCGAAGGTGATCACACCTTCCTGCTCCTGCGCTCCTGCCGTCCCACCGAGCAGGACCATGAACATTGCAATTATTCCTTTTTTTTCCATAACCATTTGTTTTGATATTGATTTTGCGAAGCTACGGCAATCATTCACCGATTCGGGTTAACGGATCTGGCAGTAAGGTTAATTAAGGTTAATGGATTTACCGCAACATAAAAAGGAAGCTTAACTTTGTAAAAACAGAGGCAGATTTCTTATGATTGACTATGCAGCTATCTAAAAACACATTCACCGGAATCCTGATGGTCAGCAGCCTGATCCTGTTACTGATCCTCCAGGTACTGTGGCTTCAGAGCGCCAGGGAAAGGGCCTTTGATGATCTGCGCCGGGAAACGGGATTCTTGTTCAGAGCAACCTTGACGGCAATGAAAGATTCAATGCTGATAAAGAACATTGAGCCGATCAACGTTGATTCGTTGGCGGCCCCTGGCAATCCCCCGCTTGTGACGGAAGGCTTGATCCGCTCCGCCGGAAAGAAAGACAACCGCCCAAAGTCCCCTTCCCGGGTACAGATCATTATGCAGTCACCGGGAGACTCTCTTCAAGACAATGTATTATTCAAAACGATTGCTGCCGGAGTACGGGATATCCCGGCAGAAAACACGAACGGTCTGCGCCGGGCTTTCATTGTCCGGATCGGGACTGACTCCCTTAATCTTGATACCTTATCGGCCCGGTACCGGATGGCACTTGATGAAGCAGGGATCGATACCCGCTTCACCATCAGGCATTTCAATGCTCCGCCCGGCGAGCTCTATGATCGTATCATTAACCGAAACGATTCGCTAAAAAGCCCGGGGCAACCCCCTCTTTCAGTGTCAAAAGTAAAAAGCGTCACGATCCGCTACGAACTGGCAGGAATAGATCCGGCCGACCGTTATGTACTTACGTTGACGGGCACAAAGAGCCAGCTCATGAGGGCAATCATGCCACAGATCCTGTTCTCCGTGTTCCTGACGCTGGTTATTACAAGTGCCTTTATTGTCATGCAACGAAGCATCCGCTCGCAGGAAAAGCTGATGAAAGTGAAAAATGATTTTATCAACAATGTTACGCACGAACTGAAAACGCCCGTGGCCACCGTCAGTGTTGCCATCGAGGCCTTAAAAAACTTCAGGGCGCTGGATAATCCCGAACTCACCGGCGAATACCTGGATATTGCCCAAAACGAGTTGAACCGGCTCACCCTGATGACCGATAAAATTCTGAGTACCTCTCTGTTTGAAAAGGGAACCATGACTTTTAGCCCGGATCAAATTGATTTCGACAATTTGATCCGGCAAATAACAGCGTCAATGAACCTCATTTTTGAAAAACGGAAAGCCGACGTCGCTTACAAAAAAGAAGGTACCGGTTTTGTTGTGGAAGGCAGTCATACCCATCTCACAAATGTCGTTTACAACCTGATCGACAACGCATTAAAATATAGTCCTGGCAAACCTGTAATCCGTATCCATTTAACAGCTAAGGCCGATAAACTGATTCTGTCGGTCACAGACAATGGCATCGGAATTCAGCCGGAATTTCAAAAAAAAGTGTTCGATAAATTTTTCAGGGTACCCGCGGGTGATGTCCACAATGTAAAAGGGTACGGATTGGGGTTAAGCTATGTGTCGGCAGTCGTAAAAGATCATGGCGGGTCGGTGAACATTGACAGTACTCCTGGTCAGGGAAGCTGCTTCACGGTATCACTCCCCAAAAAAGCTGGAGTATGACAAAAGTGCTTTACGTTGAAGACGAACCGTCGTTGGGAAGGATTGTGAAAGAAAGCCTTCAAAGCCGTGGTTTTGAGGTGATCATGATCACCGATGGGAAAGACGTTTTGGATGCCTTCAGAAAAATGGAACCCGATATTTGCGTGCTGGATATCATGCTGCCAACAAAAGACGGATATGCCCTGGCGGGTGAAATTCGTTCCGTCAGTCCGGATACGCCGCTCATTTTCGTCACAGCAAAGACTAAAACAGAGGATCTGCTCAAAGGGTTTGAGTCGGGTGGAAATGACTATTTACGCAAACCTTTCAGCATGGAAGAACTGATTGCCCGGATGAATAACCTGTTGAATCTGGTTCAGCTGAAAAAGCAGGCGCCCGCTAACCTGATTGATGTTGGTCGTTACGAATTCGATCCGCAGCGATACGAACTGCGTCTGAAAGGAATCGTCCGGAAGCTGTCGCACCGCGAAGCCACCCTGTTAAAGATGCTGTCTGACAAGCGCAATTCGCTGGTTTACCGGAAAGATATTCTTCTCCGGTTGTGGGGCGACGATTCATTTTTCAACTCGCGTAACCTTGACGTTTACATCACCAGGCTCCGCAGCTACCTGAAAGATGATCCCACCATCGAAATTATGACCGTAAAAGGCATTGGTTACCATTTTGCTGTTTAGGACTGGATGGCATTTTCATTAATCAGGCAAATAACCCGGGGATGCAACCATAAAAAAGAAGCAGGCACTGCAGTGCTTATTTTTTGGTCAGTAACTGTTTGGTAATACTTTTCTTTTGTGGTCCGCTGACCAGCATCAGGATCATTCCCGACTGCATAATACCGGCCATTCCCAAAGTTAATCCGTAGGCCGGTTTTATTTCCATTTCAGACGCCATCGGGTGTTGCAATGATGAGGGAGAAAGATCAGAAACATGGCATTCAGGCTGCAGAAACGCGGCGGGCTCGTTAAACGCGATGTGTCCATTCATTCCAATTCCCAATATGCACAAGTCGATCGGGCCCTCCCTGGCCAGCTTATCCTGTATATTCCTGCATTCAAGGGCCGGATCGTCCGGATTACTGTTGAAACCAATATAGCGTTCACGACTGATTTGAAGGGGATCAATCAGATGCTTTTTCAAATAGGTTTCACACGTAGAAGGATGATCCATCGGTACTCCGCCCCATTCATCCAGTTTAATGATGCGTAAATGATCAAAAAGTTTAGGTTGTTCCTGAAATTTTTGCCCAAGCAGGCGATATGTTCCCGCAGGACTACCTCCCGTTGCCGCGCAAAGTAAAAGGTCCTTTTCCTTTTTAATTTCAGCAATGATCAGATCACTGGCCTTCTGCCCCAACTCCCCATCTGTCCTTAAAATCTCAATTTCCATACATCATAACTTAAGTTCTCCCCAGCCCGTCCGGTATTCCCGCTTCACAAACTGGTTGGCCGCTTCAAAATTGGTTATTTTCATATTCTCACCATCCCAGTTAAAGTTGATGTACCGGCCCGGATAAACAAATGCCTCCAGTTCGCCATAGACCGGATCGATCCTTTTTATTTTTTTGCGGATATTAAAACTGCGCAGCAACAGGTTTCCCATCAGCACCGTTTCCGTGAGCGGACCGGCGTAGCCTTCAAACGGCGAATCGACTTCAGCATTGCCATAGCCTGCAATACAGGCATCAATCCATTGCCAGTAATGGCCATCCATATCACCTTCAACCCGTGGGTACTTTTTAGGAACATTAATCTCTTTGTTCATCGAAAGCGGCAGTAACACCGGGCTTCTTCCACCCCAGCCACACGCCGCTTTCGCTTTGGTGCCAATAAACAGGGTGCTGCCTTCATAATCATTCAAGCCGGTAAAATCACCGAGTATTTCGTTCATATTGCCTTCTCTCTCCAATTCTTCCGGACGTTCCGGAGCAATGCCACCGTCCATCCAGTACAGGTCGAGGTCTTTGCCATTTTTCAATTTGTACTTAAACTTGATTGAGCTGGAAATCGGTCCGCTTTCCGGATACTGGGCCTCGGAAAAAATACCGTCATATACGGTACTGGCGCTGCCTGAAACTTCAGTCGGATAACCCAGCTCAAGCAACTTGAACGGGGGCCCCATGATATGACATCCCATGTCGCCCAGAGCGCCGGTACCGAATTCCCACCACCCCCTCCAGTTGAAGGGCACTAAATTATCGATGTAGCCGGTTTGTTTTGCTGTTCCCAGCCAAAGGTCCCATTTCAGCTCTTTTGGAACAGCCGGACGGGCAGTTGGCCAGGCAATACCCTGCGGCCATACAGGCCGGTCGGTCCAGCAGTAAACTTTTTCGATCTCCCCGAGTATCCCCGCTTCCAGCCATTCACGTAAGGTCCGCATTCCTTCGCATGAAGCGCCCTGATCACCCATCTGAGTTACAACTTTATACTTTTTAGAAGCTTCTGTCAGGATGCGGGCTTCATAAATATCGTGTGACAGCGGCTTCTGAAGATACAGATGCTTCTTTAGCTGCATGGCAGCCAGGCCCACAACGGCATGATTGTGATCGGGAATGGCAACGGTAACAGCGTCAAAATTCCGGCTTTCCTTTTCGAACAACTCCCGCCAGTCGTAATAAAAGGGCGCTTTCGGAAATTCCTTGCGCATGTCGGAAGCCATCCGGTCATCAACATCGCATAAGTGAGAGATCACCGCATTTTTTCGCGGCGTTTTCATCAGCGTATGGATATCGGCCGCGCCTTCACCTCCGCATCCGATAGCGGCAATATAGAGTTTATCGCTTGGAGCCACATGTCCAAGTCCGCTGACGGTATAACTCGGCAGGATTGTCACAGCAGCCACACCCGAAGCTGCCATTCCGACAAACTTTCTTCGCGAAATTTCATTTGGTTTGGTGTTTATCTTCATTTGCAATTGATTTTAATCGATTTGTAAGATGCACATTGTAAAAAATATCCGATGGACACAAGAACAGGCAGACCGGAAACAGGAAGAGGGGTTGCAAGGTGTCAAGGTTACAGGGTTGCAAGGTATTCCGGCATAGAGCATAGCGCATAGCGAAGAATGGTGACAGGAAACCGTACTTACGACTAATTACTTACGACTTACGACTAATTTCTCGCTGCTCGCCACTCACTACTCTTCTCTCTCGCGTCTTGCGTCTATTCCTTCAGTGGCCTGACTGCAACTTTCCGGAAAAAAACAACATCTTTATCGCCATGATTTTGCAGTCCGATATATCCGTATTCCGGACGGGGGCCCCGAAAAGGTTCAAAGTCAAATTTACGTTCCGGAACGGGATCACCCTCTTTGTAATCGGTTACTTTCACGCCATTCACGTAGACAATCGTTTGCAGACCGTCGAGGGTAATGTCCATCGTGTTCCATTCGGGTCCGGGCTTTCCTGATTTGGCAAGCGGCTTTGTTAAAGAATAAAGTCCTCCGGTGTAGTGATAGTCATCTTCGCCTGAAAGCTCAGGTTGATTGTCGATCTGAACTTCATATCCATAAAAGACAGGCATCCATTCTTCGTACGGTTCGATGGGGATCCGGATAAAAACTCCCGCATTACTGTTGGTTTCCTGCATTTTAAACTCCACGTGGATCGTACAGTTCCCGAACTTTTCGCCCGTCCAATAGAGCAACCCCATTCCACCCTGCCCTTTGATCATACCATCTTCGACAATCATTGCCCCGGGTCCAACATGCTTCCACCCTGTAAGATCCCTGCCATTGAATAACTGGCGCCAATCCTTCTGATCGCTTTTACTTTCTTTCTGCTTTGAAACCGCTTCAGCACTTGCCGGATTGACCAGCCCCAGCAAAAGCAACCCGGCCATCATTTGTTTGAAGATCATTTTTCGCATATCTGTCCTGTTTTATTGATTGAATATCTGACGTTCCATCAAATTTAAACCAAATTTTTCAGTTTCAAATCATTCCGTTAGCAAAAATTTTGTGGTTTCATTACGTTTCAATACAAATTCACTATTTTAGCCCTAAACTAAATAAAAAACTTTTTGACAGCCACTTAATAAAATTGAACAGGTTTCAATTAGGCTCTTTTATGTCGTTAGTATTTGGGATTGGAGGAACATCGTACATAGCGTTCCATTCCGATTTTAACTATATTGTCAGATGTTTAAATAAGAAGACATGGTCAACGATCAAGGTATGTCAACAGTCGAGAGACGGCGGATTATATTGGAAGAGCTCAGGCAAAACAAACAGATCTACATTCCGGAATTAAACCGAAAACTAGGGGTCAGTGAAGTTACCATACGAAAGGACCTGAGATACCTGGAAAAGAAAAATCTGTTGATTCGTTCCAGGGGAGGAGCCATGATCACAGTCAAAGTAGGCGATGATTTGTCGGTCGAAGAGCGAAAAATCCTGAACCTTGCACAAAAAAAACTGATTGCCGCCGCTGCCGCTTCCCTTATTAAAGAAGGCGATACAATCATTATCGATTCCGGCACAACACTGATGCAGCTCGCCCGTTTGCTTAAAGATTTCAAAGAGCTGACCATTATTACCAACGCTTTGGATATCGCCGTCAAATTATCGGAATCGAAGAATTTGAAAATAATCGTCCCGGGCGGTGTCTTCCGTCATAAATCATATTCACTGGTTGGCGTTACGGCAGTTGAAAATTTCCGGATGTTCAGGGCCGATAAATATTTTGTCAGCGCCGACGGGATCAATTCCGAAGGATTATTCACCTCCAACCTGGAGGAAGGGCAGATTGCAAAAATGATCATGTCGCACGCCAAAGAAAACATTGTGCTGGTCGATTCCGGCAAATTTGACCGGACAGGGACCATTAATTTTGCACCCTTATCAAAAATAGACATCCTGGTCACGGACAATAAGATACCTGGAAATCATTATCAGCACCTGACCGATTCCGGGATCAAAGTGATTGTTGCCACGGCAAATGAAAAAGAATAATTACAGGACTTGAGTCCTCAGTTAACGGAAACTCTTGTATAAATTTTAAGCTCCTGTACGTTATAAATCAGGGTGTTATATCAATGTCCTTTCCAGCGGCGTGTATCCCGCCTCCCCCCACGTCTCACGGATCCCAAGCCCCCTTTTGAATTCTTCTTCATTAAAGGGTACATTTGCCAGCATTTTCCGCTCTTCAGCCGAAAAAACCCTTACACGATCGTAAAATCCGGGTATGGTGACATGGTTATTTTCATCATGCAGGGAGGCGAGCATTTTCGACAAAATAAGAATCGGGTTGGCAACGCCCCCGCCATAAGTCCCGCTGTGCAAATCCCTGACAGGGTCAGTCACTTCAACCGCTAATACGCTTGCTCCCCGGAAACCGGCTTCAAGTGAGGGTGTCTCCATCCCCATCATTTCATTATCGCTGATCAATACAAGATCTGCCCGCAACAAATCACCATGCTCTTTTAAAAAATTCCTTAGGCTGGGTGAACCGATCTCCTCCTCTCCTTCTATCAAAAATTTGACATTATGCTTAAGCCCACCGGTTTGAAGCATGACCTCCAAGGCTTTAAGGTGCATGTGAAACTGGCATTTGTCATCGGCAGCCCCCCGGGTGAAGATTTTGCCGTCCCGGATTACGGGACTAAACAGAGCCGATTGCCACTGCTCAGGTTCATCAGCGGGCTGAACATCATAATGGCCGTAAACCAGCACGATTGCCCTGTCATCTGAAAGAATTTTTTCTCCGTATACAACCGGATGTCCTTCGGTAGAAATCACTTGTGCATGATCACATCCTGAGTTCAGCAAAAACTCCCTTATCCTTTGTGCACAGACGTCCATGTCCCGTTTATGTTCAGTCTTTGTACTGACAGATGGGATACGGAGCAGGGCCATCAATTCTTCCAGAAACCGTTCCTGATTCTTTTCAAGATAATTCTTTTGACTTTGTTCCATATTCGCTATTTTTTCCGGACGATTCCAAATCGGACCGGCAGATTGAATTTTGAAGCATTAATCATGAAAATACCGCTTAGTATAACAAGTAAGGCCACGATCTGCCGGGAGCTGACTGCTTCTCCAAGAATGAGCCAACCCAAAAGGACGGCCACAAGCGGATTAACGTAGGCATAGGTGCCAACCAGCGAAGGCCGCGATACCTGGATCAGCCAGATGTATGCTAAATAAGCCACCATAGAACCCATGCTGATCAGATATATCATCGCCAGAAGCGATTCGCCGGTGATGGCACTGTTTTCGATTTGCTTCAGTTCACCGGTTGCCGTTCCCGCTATCATGGCAAGTATGCCGGCAGCAATCATTTGTATCGAAACTTTCAGTATCGGAGAACTGTTAACAGGGTAATACCGGGAAAAAAGCGAACCGATGGCCCACATGAAGGTGCCCCCCAACAATATAAAAAAGCTTAACAATTTCACCGGTCCGTCGGAGGCTTTCACTAATTCCTGGTCTCCCAATAACAAAATCACACCTGCAAATCCCATGATCAACCCAAACAGGATCATCTTGTTCGACAAATGAAAAGACCACTGGGGCCTGTCAAGGATAACAAACCAAATCGGCATGGTCGATATAACAATGGACGCGAGGCTGCTGGTGATATACTGCTCAACCCAGACAACAGCCCCCGTTCCGAAAAACAGCAACAGGATACCTGTAACAGAAAGTTTGAACACATTATGCAGCGACGGCAAACGTTCTTTCCTGATCCGGCACCAGGCAAACATGATTAAGCCGGCCGTCAGAAACCGAAGTCCTGCCAGTAAAAAAGGAGGAAACGACCGCAGCGCAATCATGATGGCCATGTAGGTGGAACCCCAAACGATATAAATAGCGGCAAACGCAAGAATAATCTTAAGCCTGAAAAGCGAATCCGGATTTGACATAGCGGGTACATTTTAAATAGATAAATGCCAACCGGCAGCATTTGGTTCAAAACAAAGGCGGCTCAGATGAAAATCACCTGAGCCGCTGCCAACTATCGTTTCGTAGTGCCGTTACCAGACATAAGTAGCTACTGCCTGGGCGGGCAAACTCGTTTGCAGATTTTTTGTGCCGACGCGGATCACCATTGATTTCTCTGTTTCCGATTCATTCTGAATAATCAGCACTTTCTTTCCGTCGGGGGTCTTAAAGGCAACATTAGGCAAACCATCGGGCATATTCGTTGCTATTCGCTGTGAACCCGGGCGAACAAACTTCGATGCATGGGCGATAATGTACCAGGCCACATTCTTCTGAACCTGCCCGTCTCCTATTGTCACCGCCCCCAGGCACTGGGTACAGCCACCTTCCGTATGCGGGTCCTGATTCGGATCGGCTGCCAGATTCCATTCCAGCACCGTTTTACACCAGTTCCGCGAAGCGCCGATAATCAGGTTTTTAACATGCCAGGAAAGATTGGACGCAAAGTCCCCGGGCGCCCCAACCCATTGCTCCGTAAAATACAGGTTTTTATCTGGGAAGGCGGCATGCAATTGCGACAGATCCTCAATTTTACCGCCGTAAAGATGAAAAGCTGTGCCATCAATATACTGACTGGCCTGCGGATCACTTAAAATTTCAGTCGGATAATCGATCCGGTCGGCATTGTGATCGTAGATGATAATCTTTGTATCGATGCCTGCATTTTCAAAGGCCGGTCCCAGGTGGTTTTTGACAAAGTCTGCCTGGTCTGCAGCCAGCATCAGTAAACTCGGATTGTTCCCCGGGTGAAGTGGTTCATTCTGTACGGTAATGGCATCAATGCGGATTCCTTCAGCCGCCATCGCCTGAATGTATTTTACAAAGTATTGGGCATAAGAGGGATAAAACTCCGGCTTAAGGCTTCCCCCGATCGAACTGGCATTGGTCTTCATCCAGACGGGAGGCGACCAGGGTGAACCCAAAATTTTGACTTCAGGATTTATTTTTAAAATCTCCTTTAGAAGCGGGATCAAGTCGGCTTTATCCGGGCCCAGATCAAAATTATTCAGGTCCGGATCGGTTTGTCCGACGGGCACGTCACAATAGGAAAACACGTGGTCGCTCAGGTCTGATGCCCCGATGCTGACACGGAGATAACTCACGCCAATGGCATTTTCATCCGTTGAGAAAAGCTCATTCAGGAGCATCTCCCGCTTCTGAGATTCAAGCTGGTAAATAAGCGTGGCGCTTCCGCCGGTCAGCGTATAGCCAAATCCATCCATTGCCTGGTAGGCCGTAGCCGTATCCACTTCGATGGCAACACCTGAAACCTGCGCATCTGAAAATTCGGGCGACTCCTGTTGTCGCTGAAATTTCACAGTCCCATCCGCTTTGGTGAGCCAAACCTCTGCCGGACTGGCGTGATCAGTGGAGCTGTTTTCCGATTTGCAACCGGAGAAATAACCGGCAACCGTGAAAAGTAAAACGATCGTAATAAAAGTTTGCTTCATTGTTATATACTTAAAAGTCGTAAGTAATAAGTCGTAAGTAATAAGTCACGGAGCTTTTGTACTAAAGACTTACGACTTACGACTTTTGCTTTATCAATATCCCGGATTCTGAGTCAGCGCCGGGTTTTTATCGCGCTCCGATTGCGGTATCGGCCATAACAAATCATTCTGATCGATGTAGGAATAGGTCTGATTGGGCTTGCGGGTCCCCGACACTTTCATGACGTCCAGCGCACGTCCCGTGCGTTTCAGGTCAAACCAGCGGTGACCTTCCAGTGCCAGTTCCAGCATTCGCTCCTTCTCAATGGCCAGCCGCATTTCTGTCTGTGTGGCCGGGTTCTTTGGCAAAAGATTCACCCTTGCTCTTATTTTATTAAGCTCGGCAGCCGCCTCAACCACTTGATCAGTCTCATTGAGCGCTTCGGCTCTCAGCAAGATAATGTCGGCCAGCCGGAGGTAAATGATGTTGTTGCTGCTGTTCCAGGCATTGGGCTGTTTCATCTTGTAGGAAAAGGGCATCAGGGTTCCCCAGATGTCGTCCGAATAAAATCCGGTAACATTTTCAAACAGGATATTGGCATTTTTCCGGATCAGATCGCCTTCCTCATCGTAGGCCTCAACAAGTTCTTTTGAAGGCGTGTTAAATTTCTTCCATCCATCCTGCGTCAGCGATGGAGGAAGAAATAACTGAACGCCCCAGTTACCGGCTACGTTCGCCTCAAACTGAATCTCAAAAAGCGATTCATTCGTGTTTTCATGTCCCCCGTCAAACAGATCCCCGTAACTGGGAGACAGACTATACTGGCCGTCGGAAAGTACAGAATCGCAGTACTGCAAAACTTTTGCATAATCTTTGACGGGCATGTTCGCATAGACTTTGGCCAGCAGCCCGTGAGCTGCAGCCCGTTTGATACGGCCTTTGTATGAAGACGTTACCTGCAGGTTTTCGGCGCTGTATTCCAGATCGGTGATGATCTGATCGTAAACCTCATCGACGCTGGCCCGTGGCAGGCTCGATGAGCCCTGGTCGTCCGCCTTCAGCACCAACGGAACCCCGCCCCACAACCGGACCAGGTTGAGATAGTGTACCGCACGAATGAACGTAACCTCACCTTTTAACCGGTCACGTTCAATCTGGGAGAAGCTTTCATCCTGAATGCTGTCAATTTTGCCAAGGAACACATTGGCAACACCAATCGCCTCATACAGATAGCGCCAGTCGCGGGCCACATTTCCGTTTGTCGCAGTAACCGCGAGATCGTCGATTTCAAAGTTGGCGTTATTGTCGCCCCCGGCATAAGCCATGTCCGCTGTAACATCACCGTTAACAAACATATCAAACT
>JBCFBK010000011.1:0-114624 GCA_038562555.1 Prolixibacteraceae bacterium
GGTCGATGCGCTTTATTCCCGTAATGAAGTGGATTTTAAGCGGGGCAATTTCAGGGTGAAGGGCGATACGGTAGATGTTTTCCTGGCTCATGACGATATCGGGATCAGGCTGATATTCTGGGGCGATGAGGTGGAGGAGATATACAGTTTTGATCCGGTTGACGGCCATACCCTTGAACAGTTGGACCGGGCTGTGATTTATCCGGCCAATATCTTTGTGACCACGAAAGCCAGGATGATGTCAGCCATTCATCAGATTCAGGATGACCTGGTCAGGCAAGTCGATTTTTTCAGGGAAATCGGGAAACCGTTGGAGGCGAAACGGATCGAAGAGCGGGTCGAATATGATATGGAAATGATGCGGGAACTGGGCTACTGCCCCGGCATTGAAAATTATTCGCGCTATTTTGACGGCCGTCAGCCGGGCACCCGCCCTTTCTGTTTGCTGGATTACTTTCCTGACGATTTTGTGACCATCATTGATGAAAGTCATGTTACCATTCCGCAGGTCAGAGCCATGTATGGCGGAGACCACTCGCGCAAAATCAACCTGGTTGAGTTTGGGTTCCGGCTTCCGGCGGCTATCGACAACCGGCCATTAAAATTTGAGGAATTTGAGGACATCTTGCATCAGGGGCTTTTTGTCAGTGCTACGCCGGCAGATTACGAACTGGAATTATCGGAGGGGGTATTTGTGGAACAGGTCATCAGGCCCACCGGACTGCTTGATCCGGTGATTGACGTTCGCCCTTCAACCAATCAGATTGATGATCTGATCAATGAAATTCATAAACGTATCGATAAGAAAGAACGGGTACTTGTAACGACTCTCACAAAACGTATGGCGGAGGAGCTCAGCCGCTATCTGACGAACATGAGCATCAAGACCAGGTATATCCATTCTGATATCGATACCATGGAGCGGATCGAAATTATGGAAGATCTGCGTAAGGGAGTCTTTGATGTGCTGGTTGGCATAAACCTGCTGAGGGAGGGGTTAGATCTGCCGGAGGTTTCGCTGGTGGCCATTATCGATGCCGATAAGGAGGGCTTTTTACGCTCAGAGCGATCCCTCACCCAAACGGCTGGGCGGGCTGCCCGTAATCTGAACGGAACTGTGATCATGTATGCCGACAAAATTACCGATTCCATGCAGAAAACCATCGACTCAACCAACTACCGTCGCGGCAAACAATTAAAGTACAACGAAGAAAACGGTATTACGCCCCGACAAATCATCAAGCCTACGCGCGAAATCATTGGCTACGAATTCAGAAGCAACAAAGCCATGCCCTACCCGGATGATTTGGAGCGTCCCGATATTGCGGCTGATCCGGTGGTTCAGTATATGAATGCAGATGCTTTGCAGAAGGCGATCCTGAAAACAAAAAAAGAAATGGAAGCTGCAGCAAAGGAGCTTGACTTTATCGAGGCCGCCCGTCTGAGGGACGATATGTACCGCCTTCAGGAATTGCTGAGACAGAAAAAATAATCTTTACAGCAGGTCTTTTAAAAAATCACCTTCAATATCTTTTTCCCATTGATATTATTTTTATTTTTAGCCCATTATGAGAGGGAAAAAATAGGATCTTCTCCTTTTATATAATTTTCTGGTAGGGGTAAAAACTTTTTTAAATTTTCTTTGGGGATATGAAGTTGTTTTCATTTGTAGAGGGGGAAGATGACGGTAAAGACATCATCGAACTGGTTAGTTGTCAGTGGGATGGGGCAAATTGTACAAACCTCAGAAAAGATATCAATATCTTGTTGCGTTCAGCCCGCAAAAGCAATATGAACAAGGAGTACAGAAAGGCCATTGATGAAATTTCAGAGGCTTTTTTCCTGACAGATCAGATCACAAATGACGGTTGTCAGCAATGTACCGGATTTTTCAGGGAAACAATGTTAAATTCATTGAAGCAGCTAACGGAGGAACTGGGGAAGATGTCGTCGGGGTTTTTCCGAGACAGGCGCTATCGGGAAGTATACCAGTTTGCGCGGAAGAAGCTGGACGAACTAACGCTTCATCATCAGGCAAAAAGATAATCTGAAGTGCCTTCGTCAGAATTTTATCCCTGATCGGATACGTTAATAATTTCTTATCCGGCGTCACAATTATCGCCGGATGCGAACAGTGCGATTCATTTGTGCCTACATTTGCGCCAAAATTTAAAGAGGACATGGATCACATTTTCTACCCGAAGCTATTCAGTGTTTTAAAGCAGGGATATTCAAAAAAGCAGTTTACCAAAGATATTTTTGCCGGTATTATCGTCGGGATCGTGGCGTTACCGCTGGCTATCGCTTTTGCCGTTGCTTCAGGCGTTTCTCCTGAAAAGGGGTTAATTACCGCGGTTGTTGCTGGTCTCCTGATTTCGGTGCTGGGAGGCAGTCGTGTACAGATTGGCGGTCCCACGGGAGCGTTTATTGTCATTGTTTTCGGAATCGTACAAACGTATGGGTTAAACGGATTAATGATTTCGACGATACTTGCCGGGGTTATTCTCATTATTTTAGGGCTGTTAAAACTGGGGTCACTGCTCAAATTCATTCCTCATCCGCTGATCATTGGTTTCACCAGCGGTATCGCGCTCACCATCTTCAGTACGCAAATCAATGATGCCCTGGGCATGGAGATTCAACAAATTCCCGCCGGATTTATTGAAAAATGGACAACCTATTTTGCACATTTTGATAATGTTAACCCGATCGCAATTGTATTAACGGTCGTTACGATTATTATCAGTGTTGGGTTTAAAAAAATTACCACTAAAATCCCGGGCTCGTTTATCGCCATTCTGGTGGTCACTGCGATGAGCAGGATTTTCGATCTTCCGGTGGCTACCATCGAGTCTGTGTTTGGCGATATTCCGCAGAAAATAAGCCTGACGTTTCCTGCTGTCGATTTTTCGCAGATGCAAATGTACTTTGCTCCCGCACTTACGATTGCCCTGCTGGGTGGGATTGAATCGCTGCTCTCCGCCGTGGTGGCCGATGGTATGATCAGCGGGAATCACCGTTCAAATACGGAGTTGATTGCACAGGGAGTAGCTAACGTGGTCACGCCTTTTTTTGGAGGTATCCCTGCAACCGGGGCAATTGCACGCACAGCAACCAACGTAAAGAACGGAGGTCGCACACCCATAGCCGGGATTATACACGCGGCGACTCTCCTTTTTATTATGCTTTTCTTCGGGCAATGGGCTAAGCTGATCCCCATGGCCTGTCTGGCTGGTATTCTGATAGTTGTGGCTTACAACATGAGCGAATGGTATTCTTTTGTGACGATCCTCAGAGGCTCCAAATTTGACATCCTGGTACTGCTGGTCACTTTTTTCCTTACCGTACTGGTTGACCTGACCTTTGCCATTGAGATTGGTATTGTCCTTTCGTCGCTTCTGTTTATGAAACGAATGGCCGATGCCGGTTCAAGGGCGGTTTCCGAAATCGATTCGGATGTGCTGGAGAATTACAGTGATCTGCCTAAAGAACTTGGTATTTACGAGATCAGCGGACCGTTTTTCTTTGGTTCTGCCAAACAATACCGGTCAACGATCAGGTCAATCGGTGCTGTTTCGAAAGTATTGATCCTGCGGATGAGGCACGTACCATTTATTGATTCTACCGGAATGCACAACCTGAAGGATGTGGTCCGGGATATTCAGCATGCCGGGACTATGGTTGTACTGTCGGGCGTTCAGCCGGACGTTTTGAAAGAGCTTGAACGGAGCAATTTTTTTGCTCTGGTGGAAAACCGGAATGTTCTTCCTGCGTTTGATCAGGCACTAAAACGCGCAAAAGCTCTGCTGGAGGAAAAGTAGTTCAAACTGACTCTGCCTGTTATTTTATTTTGTGGCTTGTTACTCCTTCGAAAGTCATTTTTACCGGTTTGATGGTACCGTCTTCGTTAAAATACATCCGATCAATACAAACTACCCGGTGATCCCGTCCCTCGTTGGGGATAGGACGCCTGTGGTAGACGATGTACCATTCATCCGTGCCGGGAATATTCAATACCGAATGGTGACCGGCGCCGGTGGCTGTTTCCGGATCCTGCTCCAGGATGGTTGCCATCCGGTTGAACGGGCCAAAAGGACTGTCGGCAATGGCATAGGCTGCCTTATAACTGGCGTCTCCCCAGTTGCCTTCCGACCACATGAAATAGTACTTACCGTTCCGGATAAAGAAAGTGGGTCCCTCTACATAACCTTCAGGTGTGATTTCCCGGACAAGTGTTCCGTCGTCGAAAGGGATTAACGATTTAAAGTCATCGCTGAGCCGGGCAATGTTGCAATGCCGCCATCCACCGTAAACGATGTAGTAGTTTCCGTCAGATGCCTGAAAGACATACTGATCGATGGGCTGAGCACCGTTATGAAATTCCTGGATCAAGGGTTTTCCCAGCAAATCTTTATAAGGGCCTCCCGGATTATCAGCAACACACACGCCAATCCCTCCCTGTCTGTTTTTATCGCCTGCCTGCGGATTGTAGTAGGGGCCCGACTCGTTTTGAATGTCATTCCCGGCAAAGAAGAGGTAATATTTTTGATCCTTTTCAATAACAGAAGGTGCCCAAAGGGCTTTGTGCACCCATTTCACGATCGTTGTATCAATGACTTTCGGATGCTTTTCCCAATTTACAAGATCGCTAGAAGAAAAGGCATCCAGGAATACCTGATTCTCATAACGCGCCGAAAAGGTCGGAAAGATCCAGTATTGGTTATTGAAAACAGCTGCTTCAGGGTCAGCATACCAACCCGAAATGACAGGATTGCCCGATTTATTTTCCGGATGACCGGCCCGCCCCGAAACAGACATGCAAACGATGAAAACAACCAGCAATAACCTACTTACAGACATAAGCTCAATTTTTAACTCACTACTCATTACTCACGACTACACACTACTTAAACAGCTTTTTCAGTTCGTCGCCCACCTTTTTCACCGACTTTTCCAGGTTTTCTTTAGTCGATCGTGTCACTTCCTGTTCAATTTGCTTTCGGGCTTTGCTTAAATCGACCGACACCTTGGGGTTTTTGATGTCACCTTTTATCAGGACGGTCGCATCAATGATTTTGATGTTTTCAGAGCCGGGCAAAATACCCAGCGCCTTATTGATATCACCGCTGAGATTTTCACGGTTGACTTTAAAATCCATATTCAGATTAAGGATGCGTTCCACTGATAATCCTCCCGATACAGAAACATCCTGATCCGCGATTTTTGTTTGAAAAGGGGTCATATTGACATTTCCGTTATCCATTTTGAAATGCGCAGTGAAATCGTCGACGGTCAGGTTCCTGATCTTTTCCGTATTGATGATCCCTTTTAGCTGTTCAAAAACCGGCGAATCTATAATTTTCAGATTCTGCGTGTTTAAAAGTCCGGTCCCATTCAGCGAGGCGGGGATGATATTCAGCTTTTCATCGAACTGTCCTTTGAAGTTTATTGTGGTAGACAGTTCTCCCTGACTGCGTGACGCGATTGGCAGATAGCGCTGCATCATGCTGAATGACTTGTAGGCAGCCGGGATCTGAAAGCTGTTCGCCTGCACATTGAAATCGAATTCGGGCTTATTGGCTGCATTGCTTTTATACGATCCGTCGATTGTCAGCTTGCCGTCGAGCATATCCATGCTTAGCTTTTGCAGGTGAAGGATCCGGTTTTTGATCGTAATCAGTCCGTCGATATTGCGGATATCCATTTTATCAAAACTGGCCCGGTTAATTTGTGATCGAAAAACCAGATTCAGATTTGCGGGAACCTGAAAGGCGACCATACTATCGGCAGGAGCAGTCACGGCGGAATCCTTTTCGGCCATTAAGCCGGCAAGTTCGTCAAAATTGAGGTAATTCGATTTCAGGTTAAAATCTCCCTGTAAAGTCCTGTCAAGAAAAAAATAGGGAAGATAGTTAGACAATTTGCCGTTTAGCTGAAAATCGCTTTGGCCGGTCTTTCCATTGAATGATGACAAGGTGATTTCGGTGTTCTGAACTTTCACGTTCCCCGAACTTATTTCCACCTGACGGGTAATGTCGGGAGTTTTAATACTAAAATTACTGAAATTGAATGTTCCTGACGACGAGACCTGGTCGTATTTTTGCTGATCGATGGCCGACATCTTTCCCTTAACGGCAAGATTCCCCTCTAGCAGGCCGCTCATCCGGAGACTGTCCATGGCAATTACCTTTGACAGGCGGGTAAAGTCGATTTTTCCTTCAAAAGCCGCATCGAATTCCGGGTCAGAGATCGGGTGGATCAGGCTAAGCCTGAAATTGACCGGGTTATCCTGGATGCGGGCATGAGCGTCAGAAATGTTCACCGAAAGCTGGTCGAAATCACCCTGTGGCTTCGAAATTAACCCGTCCAGGGCTATTTGTTCAATTTTCTCTGGGGAACCTTCATACTGAAACGTGGCATCCTTAATGTAAAGGCGGGTGCTTATCTCCGGGTAATTATCTTCATAATACAGGCCTTTTATAAATCCGTCAAAGCCGGCTTCACCTGTTGTTTTTACCTTTGCTATATAACTTTGATAGGTTTTGGGGACCATCGACAGTAAAGTGGCAAAATCGCTCTGAGGCTGTTTGAACTGCAGATCAAAAAACATGCTGTCGGACGGAACCTGAAAGTTTCCGCTGATATCGAGCGGAAGTTCATTCAGGAAGAGCGTGGTTTTGCCCAGCACAAAATTCATTTTGTCGTAATCAGCTTCAAGCTGGCCTTTTGCCTTGAGAACCGTGTTGGAGATATACTGTATCGAATCATATTCCAGCATAAAATCGCCCACTTCACTGTCCAGGGTAAAGCGGGTAATGGTACCTTCCAGTTCCCCGGAGGCACTGATGTCGGTATTCCGCAGCCGGACAAGTGTTGCGGTGAGTTCATCTTTATAGCTCAGGTTCAGGTTCCGGATCTCGATATCCTGCAGGGAAACCGCCATCTCTTCGGTGCTGTCGGCTGTCGCGGTTTCGGTGCTGTCGGCCGGGAAAATATCCCAGTTTACCAGTCCATCCTGAGTGGAAAGCAATCTGATGCTTGCATCATTGATTTTCAGGCTTCTGATTTTTATCTGGTCACCGCCCAGGAGATCACGAACAGACAGATTCGTTGCAATTGACCGGACGGTAAGCAGCGTGTCGTTTTGAAACTGGTCCTTTCCGGAAATGGAAAGGTTTTCAAGTTCGGCCTGTATTCTGGGAAAACTCTTAAACAAACTTAGGTGGAGATCTGAAAATTCAACGGTGGCATTAACATTTTCGTTTATAGTAGCCTTCAGTTTATTCACCAGCGGGCCTTTAAACGCCAGCGGGATGATGATGGCCAGTGCGATCAGTACCGCGACAATGGCCAGGAAAATGATAATAACTTTCTTCATATCATGATTTATTTTTTATGGTCATCCTGAACTCTGTGATCCCTTTCCGCCTGCGCGGAATGCTCTTGTATTGTTTTGTTTTCGGAAAGAACTAACTGTCGCAGCATATTAATTGCTGTTTGTGAAGACCGGATGATATTTCTTTCCCTGTTATTTGCAAAGGTATAACATTCTACCAGAAGGTTATGTTTCCCGGCTACGGCAATCCACACCGTGCCGACCGGTTTTTCGGCTGATCCTCCGTCGGGACCGGCAATACCCGTGGTTGCTATGGTATAATCGGCACCCAGCACTGATTTTGCCCCTTCCGCCATTTCAATGGCAACCTCCTTACTAACAGCACCAAAGGAAGCGAGCGTTTCCGGTTTGACGTTCAAAACAAAAGTCTTGACCTCGTTGGCGTAGGAAACGATGCAGCCTTTGAAATAGGCGGAACTTCCGGGATTGGCGGTAAAGAGGTGGGAGATATACCCGCCGGTGCAGCTTTCGGCGACGCCTGCCGTTGCGTTGGCTTTCACCAGCAATTGTCCGGTGACTCCGGCCAGGGTATCCTGGTTGTACCCAAAAATATTATTTGGGATGAGTATTTTTAATTTTTCAATCTGATGGGCTACTTCTTCCTTCAGCAGGCCGGGCTCGGTTCCGTAGGCGCTCATCCTGAGTCTGACCATGAAGGGGCTTGGGAGATAGGCCAGTTTGATAAAGGGCGGGAGCGACAGTTCCCAGCCTTCGATTAGCTCTGCGAGTATGGATTCGGGCAGGCCAAAAACCAAAACAGTCTGGTGATAAATGGAACGGGCTTTCCCGTTTTCTTTCAGCCGCGGGAGGACCTCCTTTTTCATCAGATACTCCATTTCAAACGGAACACCGGGCATGGATACAAAAATAGTATTGTTTTTTTCAAACCACATCCCGGGTGCCGTTCCAAGCGCGTTTTGCAGCACGGTGCATTTTTCCGGGACCAGCGCCTGATCCTGATTCAGCTGGTTGATACTGATGTTGCGGCGGGAAAGGATGCTGGTGACCTGTTGAAGCACCTCTTCATTAAGAACCATACCGCAATCGAAATAGGCACACAAGGCCTTTTTTGTGATATCGTCCTTGGTGGGACCAAGGCCGCCGGTAATCAGAACCAGGTCGGTGTGGCTTTCTGCATCGGAAAGGGCTTTCAGGATGTGCTCCTGATCGTCGTGGACCGAGGTGATCTGGTAGACCTCAATTCCATGCAGATTGAGCTGTTCACTAATCCAGGCCGAATTGGTATCGACGATCTGTCCGATGAGAATCTCATCTCCGATAGTAATGATCTCTGCTTTCATGCTTCAAATTTAATATAAAAGGGTTGCAGGGTTCCAACGTTTTTTACCTTTCCACCTTTCGACCATTCTCTATCTTGTGTCTGACTTCTCATGACTCGCTGCTCAACGCTTGCAGACGTTGCAACAGGGTGGGGTGGGAGTAATGCACAAATACGTAAGCCGGATGAGGGCGGAGGTTGCTAAGGTTTTTTACGGACAGCTTTTTCAGCGCTTCAGCCAGCGCGCTGCCGTTATAATGCCGGGCCGCATATGCGTCAGCCTCATATTCATTTTTTCTTGAAAAGACATTCATCGCGATGCCGATTACTGACGAGAGCGGCGCGTACAGGATTCCAAAGGTAATCAGGGCAATGTGAAATGCGGGTTTTTTAACGCCGAGTGCTTCCGATAGCGCAGGACTTTCAATAAAGCGTGAGAAGACAAACAGCATGAGGCCCGTTTGCAAAATCCCCAGGAGCAGGCTCCACAGCACGTGTTTCTTCCGGTAATGCCCGATCTCATGGGCCAATACGGCAACCAGTTCGGAAATATTCATATCCTGAATTAAGGTATCGTAAAGAACAACGCGCTTTTTTGAGCCCAGTCCGGTAAAATAAGCATTGGCCTTGGTTGATCGTTTGGAGCCATCAATGACATAAATGTTATCCAACTGAAAGCCCACCTTTGCTGCAAACGTTCGGATGGCGTTTTTCAGTTCCCCTTCTTCCAGCAGAGCTTGCTTATTGAAGAGTGGTACGATCAGGCTGGAATAAAACATGACCATCAAAATGGAAAAACCACTGATAACGAGCCAGACAAAAAGCCAGAAATTTTCGCCGGTTATGAGATAAATCCAGATAATCAGGGCGAGTAATCCGCCGCCGATGACAGCTCCGAGCAGCCAACCTTTCAATTTGTCGAGTATATAGGTTTTTACGGTTGTCTTGTTAAATCCAAACTGTTCTTCAATAACAAACGTGCTGTACAGGTCGAATGGTGTGGTCAGGATATCGGATGCCAGCATCAGGATCCCTAAAAAAATGAGCGCTGACCACACGGGGCTTTCGGAAACGGAGAGAGCCCAGCCATTGACCAGGGCGAAACCCTGAAAAAAGAGCATCAGCATGATCAGGACAAAACCGAATGTGCTGGTAATCATCCCGAACTGATGGTTTATTTTTGAATATGCCTGCTGCTTGCGGTATTCTTCTTCATCGTAAATTCCTTTGACCTCTTCGGGCAATTCAGCGCTCCAGCGGGTGGTGTTCAGGTAATCCAGATAGCGTTCCAGTATAAAATCTGCAGTCAGAATGGCAACAATAATCCAAAAAATCGTCATGCTTTTTTTCTTTTATTAGCTTTCAAAGATAGAAAAAGCGGGCTGATAAATTCGCGTTCACAGGATTCCGACTTCGGGGAATTAATTATTCGCATCTTATAATATCGGAACGGTCATGCGAATATCTGCAATATCGGGGGGCAGCTCTTATGACATAATTACCGTTTTACGTTGTTGATTGTGTGGCTAAGTTGCTGATCCGCTAAAGTCTTTTCCATTACACCCAGGTCAATAATTATTCTTTATATTCATATCATATAACGAACAAAGGTATGAAATCTTCATTTTAAGCTTATTGTTGATCCGTATTTTACGGATTTTTCAGGTTAACGCTTCAAACAGGATTTCAACAGGGTGCTTTACCGGCCTGCCGGTTCCTTCTTCAATCTGGTGACGGCAGGATGTGCCCGGGGCAGCAATAATGACTTCGGAAGCTGCCTTTCTGACTTCGGGGAACAGGACCAGTTCACCGATCTTTTGACTGAGTTCGTAATGCTCTTTTTCATAGCCGAACGATCCCGCCATCCCGCAGCATCCGCTTGGGATTTCAGTGACCGAGTAGTTTATTGGAATAGAAAGCATTTTTTTTGTCGGGGCCGTGGAGGCGACTGCCTTCTGCTGGCAGTGCCCGTGTAAGCGGATTGCCCGGTTTTCGGCGGTGAAGAGGGAACGGTCAATGCGATCATTTTCAAATTCGGAAGCGATGAATTCATCCAGCATCAGCGCGCAACCGGCCAGTTTTCGGGCGTCCTCCCTGAGGCGTATGCTGACCAGGTCGGGGTATTCATCCCGGAAAGCCAGGATCGCCGAAGGTTCAATCCCGAGCAGCGGTGTTTCTTCGCTGATGATCCCGCTCAGCCAGCTCACGTTTTTGTCGGCCACCTGCCGGGCTTTTTTCAGCATCCCCTTTGAAAGAAAGGTCCGCCCGCTTTCGCGGTGCCGGGGAACGGCTACTTCGTAACCCAGTCTGGTCAGTAAAAGAATGGCTTTGATGCCGACGTCACTATCGTTTTCGTTAGTGAATTCATCGGCAAAAAGATAGACTTTGCCTTTTGTAGATGCAGATTTTTTATGGTCAGGTATGATAAACGCAGATTGGATTCCATAGCTTTCCGCAGTTTTGGATCCAGTTTTTTGCGTCTTTACGTCTTCGCGTTCAGTCTCAGTTCGTCTTTTGTCCCATTGCCGCAACGACTGCTTAGAAAGCTTTGGAACGCGCCTTTCCGGTGCAAATCCAACTGCAAGTTTAAACAGATCGGTGTCGGTAATCCAATTGGTTAAGGGGCGGAAGATCCTTCCAAAGTTGTATAATTGGGGCATATACCCCACGAGCAGACTGCGAAGCGGGATGCCATGTATTTCATGATAATGCTGCAGAAACTCGGCTTTCAGTTTGGCCATATCCACATTCGACGGGCACTCGGCTTTGCAGGCCTTACACGAAATGCACAAGTCGAGAACCTGCAAAATTTCCTGATGATCGAAAGGGTTGCTTTTGTTGGATCGGCTCAAAAATTCCCTGAGAATGTTGGCCCGCGCTCTTGTGGTCTTGTCTTCGTCTTTGGTCGCCATATAGGTCGGACACATGGTTCCCCCCACTGCAGCACTTTTCCGGCAATCGCCCGAACCGTTGCAATATTCAATGGTACGCAGGTAACCCTTCTGATGTGAGAAATCAAAGGTCGTTTTAAACTCCCTGTTCTGTCCGATCAGATAACGCAGATTTTCGGTTATGGGAGGCGTGTCTGTGATTTTCCCGGGATTCAGAACACGATCGCTGTCCCATACCGCTTTCAGGTCTTTAATTAGCCGGTAATTATGATCACCAAGCATAAACGGGATAAATTCGCCTCGCAGACGTCCGTCTCCGTGTTCACCGCTCAGCGACCCGCGGTATTTTTTTACAAGTGCCGCCACATCTTTCGCTAGCTTATGATACAGGTTCACATCGGCTTCGTCCTTTAAATTGAGCAGGGGGCGGAGATGGATTTCTCCGGTGGCGATATGTGCGTATTTGACGCAGTTTAGCTTGTATTTTTCCAGCAGGGTGTCAAATTCACGCATATAATCGGCTAAGACCTCAGGAGCGACTGCCGTATCTTCAATCACCGTGGTGCTGCGTTTGTCACCGGGAATATTGGAAAGCAGCCCCAATCCGGCCGTTCGCAGCGCCCATACTTTATTAATATTTTCAGGTCCCCGGACCAGGGGGAAATGATAACCAAGTCCGTTTGAAAGCAGCTCCTCTTTCATAGCTGCTACCGTTGCAAGCAGCTCTTCTTCCGTTTCCCTGGCAAATTCGATCATCAGCATGGCTTTTGGTTCTCCCTGAATGAAGAACCGGTTCTTCCGCTGGTCAATATTTTCTTTGGTGCAATCCATGATGATGTCGTCCATCAGTTCGATGGCTCCGGGCAGGTATTTCAGGGCAATCAGGTTTCCCTGATACGCTTCTTCCAGACTGGAAAAATGGGCGCAGACAAGTCCCTTGTGTTTTGGGGGCAGGGGAATCAGGTTAATTTTAAGCCTCACCGCAAACGCGAGGGTGCCTTCGCTGCCCGCCAAAAGCTTGCAGACGTTTAGCTTAACACCATTACCGGTAAAAGGATCTGTTTCCAGCAGCACATCAAGGGCGTAGCCGTTGTTTCTGCGTTTGACCCGCGGATCGGGGAAACCGGCCCGGATCGATTCCTGGTTTGCCGGATCTGACAGTGTTTGACGAAGATTCCTGTATATTTTTGTTTCCAGTCGGCCGGGATCACCGGAACATTTTGCAATAAATTCCTCCCGGGTCAATTCTTCAAAAAAGATTTCCGAACCGTCAGACATGATACAATCTGCCCCGAGAATATGATCACGAACGCTTCCGTAGATGAGCGAATGCAATCCGCATGAGTTGTTCCCCACCATACCGCCAATGCAACAACGGTTGGCCGTTGAAGTCTCCGGTCCGAACTGTAGTCCGTGCGGAGCGAGAAACTGGTTGAGTTCTGCCAGATTGACGCCCGGTTCCACGATAACCCATTTTTTGTCCGGATTAAACTCAAGGATTTTGTTCATGTATTTCGAAATGTCCACAACGATCCCTGAACCGACTACCTGACCGGCCAGCGAGGTCCCTGCAGCACGCGGAATAACGGAGGTATTGTTTTGGCGGGCAAACTCAATGACAGCCCGGATATCTTTCCCCGACTTAGGCTTACATACCGCCTGTGGTATCTCCCGGTATGAGGAGGCGTCGGTGGCATAGAGTACCCGTTGGACCTGGTCGGTATACAGATCTCCATCCAGAACTTGCTTTAGCGGATAAAACGGATCGTCTTTCTTCATCTGTGATTAATTCGTTTTTACAATTGCCAAAAAGGAATCCGCCGGGACGATATCAGCCGGTGTGATAACCCTGCTTATTCGCGGGCTTCGGACAAAATTATTAATTTTATTGATTGAGATGTAAAACAGAAGGAATACCTTTAAGGAAAAGAAATTCAGGAAAAATTAATGTAAAGGAACAAAAGATTAAAATGCGATCGAATAAATACAATCGATTGCACGAATGAGAATTATGCTTGACGAAACGCTGATGCCGGACAGGAAATTATTGAAGGGGGAGTTTCAAATATTTGCCGGGACGGGGAAAAAACGGGATATTTTGCGTATTTTTGTATTTTGAATAATTCATTCAAAAGTTAGAATAGAAGAAGATGAAGTTACTCGAACGGGTTATAAAAAACGCCCAAATTTATCAAAAGCGTATCGTTTTACCGGAGGGCACTGAGCCGAGGACCTTAAGGGCTACGGAAATCATCCTGAAAGAAAATATTGCACGGATCATCCTGCTGGGGAATCCGGTAGAGATCATGAAATCGGCCGAAGAATGCGGGGTGCATATCACCGGGGCCGTACTGGCTGATCCGCGCACAGACAGTCGCAGGCCTGCCTATGCCGACCTGATGGTGGAAATCAGAAAATCGAAGGGGTTAAACCGGGAGCAGGCACTGGATTTGTTGAACGATCCGCTCGTGTTTGCAACGCTGATGATCAGGAATGGCGATGCAGACGGCGAAATAGCGGGCGCAATCAATACAACGGGAGATGTGTTAAGACCCGCATTTCAGTACGTCAAAACCTTGCCCGATGTGAGTGTTGTTTCAGGGGCCTTTATCATGTTTGTCAATGATCCTCGTTTCGGGCACAACGGGGTAATGGTTTTTGCTGATTGTGCGGTCATGCCCGATCCGGACGAAAAGCAGCTGGCGGAAATTGCGGTAACCACGGCCCGGACCGCGAAGGCGCTTGTTGGCATGGAGCCGCGGGTGGCTATGCTCAGCTTCTCCACCATGGGAAGTGCCCAGCACCCGCTGGTTGATAAAGTTGTAAATGCGCTTAAGATAGCCAGGGAAATGGATCCGGCTTTAAAAATTGACGGTGAAATGCAGCTTGATGCCGCTCTTATGCCGGAAGTTGCTAAATTAAAGGCTCCCGGAAGCGAAGTGGCCGGCCGTGCAAATGTACTGGTATTCCCCGGGCTCGAATCGGCCAATATCGGCTACAAATTGGTACAGCGGTTGGCCGGAGCCGAGGCCATTGGTCCGGTTCTTCAGGGAATGGCCGCCCCGATTAATGACTTATCAAGGGGCTGCTCCGTGAGTGACATTGTAAATATGGCGGCTATTACTGCGAATCAGGCTGCTGCTCTTTTTGACTAAACATACAGCGATATGGCGAGTGATATCATATATGAATCGATAGAGGAATTTGGCTTAATCAGAAAAGACAAATCAAAGACACTATTCTCGAAAATCGGAATCGTTGGTTGCGGACTGGTCGGGCAAAACATCGCCCGGGTAGCCAGTAACTACGGTATTGAAGTCGTTTTCATTGAGGTCAGCGAAGAAAAGATCAAGGAAGCTTATGTTAATCTTGGTAAAGTGCTGGACCACAGGATTGAACATTGGGGATTAACCTCCAGTGAGAAGCGGGCTATTCTGTCACGGATCAAGGGATCAATGGACTATGCCGATCTGGCCGGATGTGATTTTGTTGTTGAAGCCATTCGGGCGATTGACCGGGGCGCCAAACTCAAAGACAGAAAGGCGATTTTTAAACGGATTGAAGAAGTCGTTGACCCGGAGTGTATCATCGCTACCAACTCGACCACCATTGTGATCACCGAACTCTCGTCCGAACTGGAGCACAGGGAACGGTGTGTGAGCCTCCATTTTTTTGTGTCATCGCCCGAAGCGCGTGTCATCGAAGTTGTGAAAGGTTTGTATACCTCCGATGAGGCTTATCAGAAGGTATGTAAGTTTGTCAACCTGATCAATCGCAAAATAATCCCGGTCGCCGAATCAGCAGGACTTGTCAGTGTCAGACTCTTCGTGGTCCTTTTAAATGAAGCCTGCGAAGAAATGATGGAGGGTGTTTCGTCTATTGAAGATATCGATGAAACTATGCGTATCGGACTGGGTATGCGCATGGGGCCTTTCGAGGTTGCCGATATCATGGGCCTGGATAAGGTCGTTGTATGGATGGAAAATATATACAGTGAATTTGGGGATGTCAGGTATAAGCCTTCTCCGTATATTAAGCGGCTGGTCCGGGCCAAGCAGGTTGGCTTAGCTTCGCGAAAAGGGTTCTATACTTACGATGATGAGGGTAATAAATTGCTGACAGGTGGTAACAATTGTCTGTAACGAAACATAACATGAAGATTCTGGTACTTAACTGCGGGAGCAGTTCGATTAAATATCAGCTTTTCAGCATGGAAAGCCGGAAGGTGATTGCCAAAGGGGGAATTGAAAAGCTGGGTTTGAAAGGTTCATTTCTCAAACACAGGCATGAAGACGGGCGTCAGATTGTATTTGAAGGCGAAATTCTGGATCATAAAAGCGGGATTGAATATATTCTCGGAATACTGACCAGTGAAAAATACGGTTGCCTTAGAAGTCTGGACGAAATCGATGCTGTAGGGCACCGGGTTGTTCACGGCGGTGAGTTTTTCAGCAGCAGTCAGTTTGTCACGGACGAGGTGATCGAAGCGCTGGAAAAATGTTCCAATATGGCTCCTTTGCATAATCCGCCGAACCTGAAAGGCATTTACGCCATGGAAGAGCTGATATCGGGTATTCCCCAGGTAGGGGTTTTTGATACGGCTTTTCATCAGACCATGGATCCGGTTGCCTATATGTACGGAATTCCCTATGTGCTTTACAAAAAATACGGTATCCGGCGTTATGGCTTTCACGGCACGAGTCACCGCTATGTGACCTCACGGGCATGCGATCTGTTGGACCGTGACTACAAAACGCAGAAAATCATCTCCTGCCACCTTGGGAACGGCGCTTCGATTGCGGCTGTGCGTAACGGACGCTCGGTCGACACCAGCATGGGCTTTACCCCGCTGGAAGGCCTGATCATGGGAACACGGTCGGGCGATCTGGACGTAGGCGCCGTAACTTATATCATGGAAAAAGAGGCTATCGGCTTGAAATCGGCCAACGTACTTTTCAACAAACACAGCGGAATGCTGGGTTTAACCGGTATTTCTTCCGATATGCGGGAAATTGAAGTTGCTGCAGCCGAAGGAAATGAACGTGCCCGCCTGGCGCTTGACATTTATAATTACCGGATCAAGAAATATATCGGTTCCTATATTGCAGCGATGGGAGGGCTGGATATCCTCGTCTTTACAGGGGGGATCGGTGAAAACGGCGATGAGAACCGGTTGGAAATCCTGAGAAATATGGAATTTCTGGGAATCAGGCTCGACGAAAATAAGAATGCCGGTTTGCGGGGAAAGGAGCAGGTGATCAGCACGGATGGCTCACCTGTGACCGTTGTCGTCATTCCGACCGACGAAGAGCTGATGATTGCCCTGGATACGGAAAAAATCGTGTCTGAGAGGAAATAAACTACAAATGATCAGAAAAATTGAAGAGATCCTTATTCAGGCGAAAAGGCAGCCGGTGATAAAAATGGTTCTGGTGAACGGAACGGACCGGCACAGCCTGGAGGCTGCACATCTGGCATGCGAACGGGGATTGGTGAAAGTGATTATCACAGGTTCTCGCGGTGAAATTGAAAAGACATGCCTGGAAGCCGGGATCAATCCTGCGGAGTTCCAGATCATAGCGGCAGAAGGAGAAGAAGAGTCGGCCCGGGAAGCCGCTAAACTGGTTGCCTCGGGGGAAGCTGGCTTGCTGATGAAAGGACTGATCAGCACCGATAAATACATGCGCGCCCTGTTGAACAAGGAATACGGGTTATCGCCGGCAGGCGGCGTGCTAAGCCATGTCGCTGTCATCGAAAATGAAAACTATCATAAACTTTTGATTGTTAGCGATGTTGCTGTGATTCCTTATCCGGATATCCGGCAAAAGGAAGCCATGATCAATTCGCTGATCCGGGTGGGAAAGGCATTGGGCATCGGACAACCCAAGGTGGCGCTGATCGCTCCTACGGAACTGGTATTACAGGCTCTGCCCGCTACAACTGATGCGGCTCTGCTGACAGAAATGGCTGAAAACGGACGGATTACCGGGGGCCGGGTATTCGGTCCGATGGCACTCGATGTGGCCGTCGACCGGGAATCGGCCATAATCAAAAATATCGAATCATCTGTTGCCGGTGATGCCGATTGTCTGCTCTTCCCTAATATCGATGCGGGAAATGTTTTTTACAAGATGAATACGAAGCTGTGTAATTCCCGTCAGGCTGCCGTCGTGGTTGGTGCAAAGGTGCCTGTAGTGTTGTCTTCGCGCGGCGACAGCACGGAAACGAAACTGAATTCAATTGCTTTAGCCTCGTTACTCAGCAACCGGAGCCAATGAAACAAGCCAGGGAAATCCGGATATTAGCCATTAACCCGGGATCAACATCAACCAAGTTTGCTGTTTATTTCGATGAGGTATGCAGGCTTTCACGCACAATCAGGCATTCGCTGGAGGACCTGTCTTTCTACAGGGATATTTATCATCAGTTTGATTTCCGCAAGGGATTGATCATTGACGCCTTGGTCGGGGAAGAGATCGACGTCGACAGTATCAAGTATATTATTGGCAGAGGCGGACTGACCTATCCCGTTGAGTCGGGGGTTTATCGGGTAAATAACCTGATGCTGGATCATGCCCGTGAAGGGGTTTACGGACAGCATGCCAGTAATCTTGGGCCGTTGATGGCTGATTACATCGCCAACCAGATTCCGGGCGCGAAAGCTTTTATTGCTGACCCTGTCGTTACAGACGAACTATGTGAGGTAGCCCGTATCACCGGACACCCTGCGTTTGCAAAACGCTCCATTTTTCATGCGCTGAATCAGCGCGCCATGGCCCATGAATATGCGGAGAGGGTCGGTGTCCCCTACGAAAACCTGCGGCTCATCGTGGTGCATCTGGGAGGAGGTATTTCTGTGGGCGCCCATTTAAACGGGAGGGTTGTGGATGTGAACAACGCTTTGGATGGCGACGGCCCCTTCAGTCCGGAAAGGAGCGGATCACTCCCGGTGGGACAGATTATTGACCTTTGTTTTGAAGGTCGCCTATCGCGCGAAGAGATCAGAAGAATGGTTGTCGGCGAGGGTGGTTATGTCGCTTATCTGGGAACAAATGACGCCCGGGAGGTGGAAAAACGAGCACGCGAAGGTGATTCAAAAGCGCAATTGATCCAGGAGGCATTGGGATACCAGGTTGCGAAACTGATCGGGGAAATGGCAACCGTTCTCGACGGTCGGGTCGATGCAATTTTGATAACAGGCGGAATGGCCTATAACCAGGAACTGATCGTTTATCTGCAAAAAAAGACTGCCTTTATTGCGGAACTCCAGGTTTTGCCGGGAGAAGATGAGCTTGCCGCACTGGCCAGGAATGCATTGCTGGTAGCCCGGGGTGAGCGGATTGCCAAAACCTACGCCCCCAAATAGCCGGCAGTTCCTTTGTATCGCTTTTTTGCCCTCAGAAAATTACAATGAACCGGACTTATTTGTATCTTGGCCGGTAGACCGCGTAAAAACTACAACCCAAATAGTGTTCCCATGAAGAATCTTATACTCGCCCTTTTTTTTGCTGTATCCGCGACCGGCTATTCTCAAAGACCGGGAACGATTACCGAGGAAGAGAAAATCCCGCAGTACATGCTGCCCGAAATTATGACCACACAGAAAGGACGTAAAATCAGAAATTTAAAACAATGGGAGAAAATCAGAAAATCTGAAATTCTTCGCCTGTACCGACAGGAAGTCTTTGGAAAAATCCCCGGGAAACTGGACATTTCCCAAGTAATCGTACACGAAGAGGCGGGCGAGGCTCTCGGGGGCCTGGCTGTCAGGAAGCAGGTCGACCTGGTGTTCAGGCGGAATAATCAGGAACTTTCGGTTGGCGTCCTGCTCTACCTTCCAAAAACATCTGAGAAGGTACCCGTTTTTCTGGGCTATAACTTTATGGGTAATCATACCGTTTTAAATGATCCCGAAATTCGCCTGTCCGGTTCGTGGGTTCGTGATAATCCTTCCCTTGGCATCATTCATAATCAGATTACGGAACAGTCGCGCGGAGTGGCCGACAGCAGATGGCCTGTAGAAAAGATTATCCGGGCCGGTTATGGCCTGGTCACTGTTTACTGTGGCGACGTAGACCCCGATAAAAATGATTTTCTGGACGGCATCCATCCTTTTTTCTACGGCGAAGGGCAGACCATCCCCGCCCCTGACGAGTGGGGAACAATTGCAGCCTGGTCGTGGGGATTATCACGGGTTATGGATTACCTGGAACAGGACGAACAGGTAGATGCCGGTCGGGTGATTGTTACCGGTCATTCCCGTTTAGGAAAGACCGCCATTTGGACCGCCGCGTCAGACGCCCGTTTTGCCGCCTGTATCTCCAATAACTCCGGCTGCATGGGGGCTGCCTTGTCCATGCGCAGGTTTGGAGAAACCGTGGGAGTAATCAATTCAAGCTTTCCGCATTGGTTTTGTGGTAATTTTAAAAAATACGGAGGGCGGGAAGATGAACTTCCGGTGGACCAGCATATGCTTCTGGCAGCTATTGCACCCCGGCCGTTATATGTTGCCAGTGCGAGCCAGGATCTTTGGGCGGATCCCAAAGGCGAATTCCTGTCAGCAAAGCTGGCCTCAGAA
The DNA here is from genome assembly GCA_038562555.1 of Prolixibacteraceae bacterium. GTDB lineage: Bacteria > Bacteroidota > Bacteroidia > Bacteroidales > Prolixibacteraceae > JBCFBK01. Next base: position 20,145 of record JBCFBK010000011.1, read on the forward strand.
GCCTACCGCCTTTATGGCCTGAGCGGGTTGCCTGCCGGTGAAATGCCCGCACCGGACACTCCGGTTAAAGGAATCGTCAGTTATCACCTGCGCACCGGGAAACATGATATTACTTCCTGGGACTGGGACCAATACATCCGGTTTGCTGACGAACAGGTGAGGGGGAAGTAGCGGGAAGGAAGTAATTAGTCATAAGTAGTTAGTCGTAAGACCAGGACGGACACATGTCCGGGAGGATGCTAATAGCTTTTAGCTTTGGGTTAGCGACGGCCGGGTGCCAGAATGAATGTAAGAATTCGGGGGTAACCAGGATAAGGTATCGGCCCTTTGTGTATCTATTCTTGTTTAGACTGAATAGATATTACAAAGGGCTATTTATTTTAACCTGTGTGTTAATTATCTTTATATAAAGGGTTTGTAATAGTATTGAATTAACGGTATTTACTTATATGCTATAAAACATCTTTAAATAGGTAGATTATTAGATATTTTTGGAGTGTTTTTAATTCAACAGTTCAATCGTTAAAAGCAGGCGGAATGAAGCGGTCGATCCTTATCTTAACAGCAGTCGTTGTAACAGCGTTGGTTTTGATTAACCTGCTGAATGAAGAGGTTTACTTCAACATGAAGTTGGAAAAACTGAAACAGGAATACGCGATTAAACCAGTTCCCTCTGTAGATCATCGAAAGTTTGAGATTCTTCATCAGGAATTTAAATCACCCCAGGACGTGACTGAGGCTTGTATCTCCTGCCATACCGAAAGACACAAGGAAGTGATGGGTTCTTCACACTGGAACTGGGAGCGGGTTTCCTACGTCGAGGGCAGAGGTGTGACAGCGGCAGGAAAGCGAAATGTGATCAACAACTTTTGTATCGGAGCACAGACCAATGAACAGTCGTGCGCGAAATGCCACATCGGTTTTGGAATGACAAATGACCATTTCGATTTTAACAATGCCCGTAACGTCGACTGTATGGTGTGTCACGACAACAGTGAGGAGTATATCAAGGGGACCTCGATGGCCGGTTATCCGGATCGGTCGGTTAATCTCTCCAAAGTTGCCCAAAGCATTGGCCAGCCCACCCGTTTTAACTGCGGCAGTTGCCATTTCAATGGCGGGGGCGGGAATAATGTGAAACACGGCGATTTGGAGCAGGCTTTATTGTCGGCGCCGCGGGAGGTGGATGTCCATATGGCCACCAATGGCATGAATATGTCGTGCACAGCCTGCCATACCGCTGAGAATCATCAGATCCTGGGAAAACTGTACTCCGTTTCATCCGATAACACCCACCGGGCCACCTGCGAACAGTGCCACAGCACAACGCCCCATTTTGATCCCTTGCTCAACCGTCATAACGTGAAAGTGGCGTGCCAGACCTGTCATATCCCGGAGTACGCCAAAGTGAATGCCACCAAGATGGAGTGGAAATGGTCTGAAGCAGGCAAACTGAAGGACGGGCGGCCATATCAGACGGAGGATGAAATGGGGAACCATGATTATATGTCGATAAAAGGGTCATTTAAGTGGGAGAAGCATGTGAAGCCAGATTACGTCTGGTTTAACGGTACTGCAGACCACTATATCCTGGGTGATACCGTACAGTCGATTCCTGTTGTGATTAATCCGCTTTACGGGTCACATGATGACGGTGAATCAAAGATTGTCCCCGTAAAAATTCATAAAGGAGACCAGATCTACGACAAGGTACATAAAATACTGATACAGCCTAAGTTATACGGTAACGAAAAAGGGGATAGTGCTTTTTGGCAGGATCTCGATTGGCACACGGCTGCTGCGGCGGGTATGAAGGAGGTCGGACTCCCTTACAGCGGAGATTACGAATTTGTGGAGACGGTTATGTACTGGCCGGTAAATCATATGGTGGCGCCTAAAGACCAGACAGTTTCCTGTGCCGAGTGCCATACCCGTGATGCTACCGGCCGGCTGGCCAATCTGGCAGGATTTTATATGCCGGGCCGGGATTACAGCAAACCGTTGGATCTGCTGGGCATGATAGCTATCTGGCTTTCATTAGGGGCCGTTTTTGTGCATGCGCTGGTAAGGATTGTCGTGGCGGGAAAAGGGTATAGGTCGTAAGTATCAAGACGCAAGATATAAGATATAAGATATAAGATATAAGATAAGAAGATGATAGCGGACAAGGAGGTTCCGGTCTTACGACTTACGACTAATTACTTACGACTAATTTAGCAATTTCTTCGTTATGAGACGAGTCTATATTTACAAAGGATTTGAACGTTTTTGGCACTGGACCCAGGCCGGATTGATCCTTTTTCTGGCTGTTACCGGTTTTGAAGTACACGGGTCGCTGCAGGTTTTTGGCTTTGAACAGGCAGCGCGTTTTCACCGGCTGGCTTCGTGGGCGCTGATCATTCTGATCGTGTTTGCGGTGTTCTGGCATTTTGTCACAGGTGAATGGAAGCAATACCTGCCTACCCGAAGGAAGTTAAAAGATCAGATGGTCTACTATGCTTTTGGAATGTTTAAAGGGGACAAGCACCCCACCAAAAAGACTGAGCTGAGTAAGATGAATCCGCTTCAGCGCCTGGTCTACCTGGGTTTTAAGCTTATCCTGATCCCCATGACCGTCCTGTCCGGTGTTCTTTATATGCTTCACAAGACGATCGACCGGAATGACGTTGTTATTGTGGAGGACATTCCGCTCGGGACGCTCGCGTTCTGGCATACGCTGGGAGCTTTTCTGCTCATGGTGTTCCTGATAGTCCACGTTTACATGACCACGACCGGACGAACTCCCGTGTCAAACATCAGTGCCATGGTAACGGGATATGAAGAACTGGAAGATGAGACGGAGACCGGAGAAGGAGATCCGGCATCCGGAATCTCAATTAATCATTAAAATTGTTGCGATGAAAGCAAAACCATATATGAATCCCTATTTAGCCGGCGTTTTACTCGGCTTAACCTTACTGGTTACCATCTATATCACAGGACGGGGACTGGGAGCAAGCGGGGCAGTTAAGAGTCTTGTCGTATCGGGTGTCCAGCAGGTAAGTCCGGTTCATGCGGAGACCGCCACCTTTTATAAGGACTATGCAGCTTCACATCCGCTGGGACCAATGAGCGACTGGCTGGTTTTTGAAGTACTGGGTGTCATTGTCGGGGCCTTTTTTTCAGGTATCATTTCGAACCGGATCGGCTTTAAGTTTGAAAAAGGGCCGATGACCACCACGGCTGTGCGGGTGGTGGGAGCTTTGACCGGTGGATTTCTTTTTGGCTATGGTTCACAGCTTGGAAGGGGCTGCACCAGCGGATCAGCGCTTAGCGGAATGGGAGTCATGTCGTTTGGCGGCATTGTGACGATGATGGCTATTTTTGGCGGGGCCTATACTCTGGCCTGGTTTTTTAGAAAACTTTGGTTAAAATAAGGATTATGGGACCATTAGTACCTTATATCATATCGGGCGAATTTAATCTGATTATAGCGCTCATCATTGGTTTCTTCTTTGGTTTTGTCCTCGAACAGGCCGGATTCTCAACGACCAGGAAGCTGGTCGGCCTTTTTTATGGTTATGATTTCACCGTTCTGCGGGTCTTCTTTACGGCAGGCGTGACTGCGATGATTGGTGTTTTACTGCTCGGGCATTATGATTTGCTCGATTTGAGTCTGATATACGTAAATCCTACTTTTTTGCGGTCAGCCATTGTCGGCGGACTGATCATGGGTGCCGGTTTTATTATCGGCGGGTTTTGTCCGGGGACCAGTGTGTGTGCTGCTGCAATCGGAAAGATCGATGCGATGATCTTTGTATTGGGATCGGTCATTGGTGTTTTCGTTTTTGGAGAGAGTTTTCCGCTCATCGAAAAGTTTTATCTGGCCGATGCGATGGGCCCGGTGCGGATCAATGACGTTCTGGGGGTCTCCATGCCTCTGTTTGCATTTCTTTTGACGGCTGTTGCATTGGCGGCCTTTTTTATAACCTGGAAGATTGAACAAAAAGTGAATAAAACCACTTATGAGCTGCCAAAGGCATGGAAATCTCGTTATGCGATTGCTTCAGTCATACCGTTTGTTATCATCGCCATAGTAGCCTTTCTGCCTGGCCGGCAGGATATTATCGGCTACCAGATTGCACAGGCCCAGCGACAAAAGAAATGTGTTTTTTATGAAATTGCTGCTGATAAACTGGCCGATGAGATTGTACACCATTACTACCAGTTGCATGTGATTGACGTGCGCTCGCCCGAAGAGTTTGAAAAATTTCACCTGCCGATGGCGATCAACATACCCTTCGGGGAGATTACCCACCGCAAATGGGAGAATGTTTTCAAACAAAATGTCAGGACCAATGTCTTTTATGCCGATAACGATACCCTGGTAAGAATGGCCTGTTTAAAAGCAAAATTTGTGGGGCGTTCCAAAAATCTGATTCTCACGGAGTCTGTTCAAGAATTCAGGGAGTTGTTTTACGATTTAAAAGCGCCGGGGCCTACTGCGTCAAAGCAGGAAATAAACGAGTATAATTTCAGAAGCAAAGCCGCGACCGATATGCAGCATCTGACAGATGCCCTGAAAAATATCGGTAAGCCGGTGACCCGTGAAGTGAAGGTGGCAACGGGAGGATGCAGCTAAAAACGGAGACAGGACACCGGAGACCGGAAACCGGAGGCCTCACGACTGCCTACTCATGGCTCATGGCTAACAGCTATACAGGATTGAACAGGATAGTAAAACCCGGAAAGAATTTTAATTTTATTCCGAATTTTACTTGATTTAAGACCTGAATCCTATGCAGAAAAATTATTTCCTTGCCTTTGACCTTGGTGCTTCAAGCGGAAGGGCTATTTTGGGTGCGCTTGAAAACGGAAAACTGAGCCTGACGGAGATCCACAGGTTTACCAATCAGATGCAGTTTATAAACGGACATTATCACTGGAATATTTTCAGTCTTTTTAACGAACTGAAGACCGGGTTAAAAAAATGCATTCAGGATTTTGGAATTCAGCCGGAATCGGTCGCGGTCGATACCTGGGGCGTTGATTTTGTCCATCTTGACGAAAAGGGAATGATCCTTTCCCTGCCTTTCGCATATCGGGATTCCCGGACCGATACTGCCATGGATGATCTTTTTAAACTGGTGCCAAGGGAAGACGTGTACCGCGAGACCGGTATTCAGTTTATGCAATTCAACAGTCTGTTTCAACTGTTTTCTATGGTTCGGGAAAACAGGTCGCTGTTAAAAATCACCGATCAGATTCTGTTTATGCCCGACGCCCTGAATTATTTGCTTTCGGGTGTTGCCCGGACGGAGTTTTCAATAGCCAGCACCAGCCAGATGATTAAGCCCGGAGAATGTGAATGGCAACTTGAGTTACTCGCAAAGGCAGGGATACCGGCATCGATATTGGGACCCATTATTTTTCCGGGAACAAAGATCGGCGTGTTGAGCCCAGACGTTGCGCGTGAGACAGGAAGTAAGGAAATTGCCGTAATTGCGGTGGCTGGTCATGACACCGCTTCAGCCATTGCGTCGGTTCCGGCCGAAGACCGCAATTTTGCCTATATCAGCTCGGGAACCTGGTCGTTGATGGGTATTGAAAGCCCGGAACCCATCATCTCCGATCTGACGCGGTCGATGAACTTTACCAATGAAGGCGGCGTAGAAGGTACCACACGCTTCCTCAAAAATATTATGGGGATGTGGCTGATCCAGGAATGCCGCCGTAGCTGGTCGAAAGAAGTCGATTATTCCTGGGATGAGATGGTTCAACTGGTCAGGGATGCTGAACCCTTTAAGTTCCTGATCAATCCCGACAGCGGTTGTTTCCTGAACCCGGACGACATGCCTTCGACCGTTGCCGGGCATTGTGTTGGTGCGGGAACGGAGAGACCATCGACTCATGCTGAAATGATCCGGTGCATCTATGACAGTCTGGCCCTGAAATACAGGTTTACGCTCGACCAGATCCGGCAGGTAAGCGACCGGCCCATTGAGAAGATCCATATTATCGGGGGCGGTGCCAATAACCATTTTCTGAATCAGTTAACAGCCAATGTGACCGGCTTGCCCGTTGTGGCGGGGCCCGTTGAGGCTACCGCCGCGGGAAATATTCTGATGCAGGCCAAAGCCCTGGGATTGGTGAGTTCACTGGACGAAATGCGCCGGGTAGTCCGCGATTCCTTCGAGGTGGTTACCTTTACCCCGGAACCTTCGGGTAAATACGAGGAAGCCTATGGTCGTTTTTGCCGGATCATGCAACGGTTCGGGGAATAAGCCAGGATCTTACTAATTCACGGCGCCGGTCTTATAAAACGGATGTTGGCCGATGGTCCGCCTGCATTTCCGGCGACGCGGGTTTATAATGCCGCTTCAGCCAGTGCGCCAGTCCGTCGAGTCCCGGGAAAAGCACGCGTTCGGTAATATTCGCCTGGTCGAGTTTATCGCGTATTTCCCATTTTAGCTCTTTGGGAATAACCAGGCGCCGGTAAAGCCCCGGATGTAAGGTCAGCCATTCATCCATGATTGTCGTAGGATCGGTCATGACGGAGAAGAAGGCGAACTGGTTAACAATTCGCTCATCGAGCGAGGGCGGTTCAAAAAAGATTACCTGTTCTTTTTTTAATTTCCGGTCGAAATCGGAGAGCGACTTGATCACATCCTCGAGCATTTCGATGGTGAATGCATTGCAGCGCTCTTCCAGTAACTGGCGTTTTAGGGGTTCGCTCACCAGCCGGTTGGCTTTCACGAAATCGACTTTCCAGATTACGCCGTCAACATCATATTTCTCTGTGTTGGCTGTTGCAAAATGCATGGCAATAAAGGGAGAATAGGTCCAATCGAGCAGGCGGGTCGGCAAACCATGATGCTGAGCCATCACGAGTGCTCTCCAAAATGAACCGTTTTGCTGGGCCTCCTTTGAGATGGAATACTTGCGGAAATTTCGCAACAGGTGATATTCCAGTTCTGGAATCGGTCCGCAGTTCCGAAGAAAACTGTTTTTTAGTTCATATGAAGCATCGGAAAGGCCACGAAAAGCATAGTCAGATCTGTACCGGCCCATATCCGGTTTCCAGGCGTCATGATAAACCTCTTCACAGAGTTCTTCCCAACTCGTTACAACATGGTCATTTTTATCGATCGTCTTGTTATTCATATGGTCAAATTTGGAGAAAAAAACGGAATTTTCAAAGTGGGGATGATATAGCAGGAGAAAAGGTTTGCCGCTTATTTTCAAAAGTTTAATTTTGAGGTCGAATTTTTGAAACAGTAGTTATGATGGGGAGATCCTTTATGCTGATTTTCTTCCTGAATGCGTTGTTTTTCCCTGTCCTCGCCCAGACGGATGATGAATCAAACAATATTCTTCAGGTTCCGCTTTTTTTTACAGAGGCGAATCCGGAAAGTCCGGCGGGCATCTTTTCCCTTGATCTTCCTTTTTATTTCGGAACAGGAAATCCGTCAGGGCATCAACTTTCTTTTGGGTATTCGATGGGCAACGTCTGGAACCCGAAAGCTTCCTTTATTTATCCGCAGCAGATGACGGCCAGACAATCGGCCGTTAACGATGAGGTCTATATGACTTTGCGACCCAAATTCTTCCGCGACAATGACATTCACACCACAGAAAAAACATACCAGGCCGACGGAGTCCTTCAGCATTTCAGGTTTACCTGGCTCAATCGTTGGAAGGATAAAAACAGCCTCATCCTTAACCTGAACCTGCATATGTTATGGACAGGAAAATCCATGTTGAATGTTCTTGTCAGTGACCGTTTTATTGAAAACTGGCATTCGGCCGTGGCGGTCGAGGATAATTACGGAAGGAGACTCTATCCGTTTAACCGGGCCGCGATTGAGTTTCGGGATGAAGAAGGAAATGTATTCCGCAAAGAAAAGGGCGACGTTTTTCTTGGTGTGTTCGATGCTCATTATTACCGTGATTTATACCGGTTTAGTACGTCGAAACTACGTTTTAGTACACAGGCAGCTTTTCATTTCTCGGTACCGTTGAATGATTTTCATCCCTATGCGATCCCAGGCTTTTCAGCAGGTGGCCGTTCTGATTTTCTGTTGGGAAGCAGATCTTCGCTCACGCTGGCTCTGAATGGTGGAGGAACATTTCAGACGTTGTTGAAAACGGGTGAAGGGGTTCAGGCTATTGACCGCAGGTTCCGCACCCAGGCAGGCTTTTATGCAGGTGTTAATGTCAAAGGCAAGCGCGGTATCACGATGATAGGCATACTCAACCAGTATCAGGATCCCCTGATGAAAGGGGGCCGCCTCGATTGGGACCAGAGCGGTTTTGACGAAATTGGTATCAGGTTTCTGGACGAAGGCGATACCTGGGAAGGGGTGCCGGTCACGAAGGAATTCTGGCTGGCCAAACTGACGCCAGCAGCCTTGTATTCTTTTTCGGTCAAGACTTACTTTATTTTGGGGTTTCACAGGAAATCAAACTCTTTTACCATTTTCGTGGGCGAGGATATGATTGCTTTAAACAACGCGCCCGACTTTCAACTGGGATTCCAGTACCGTTTTTCGTTGCCGGTAAGGCGATAAACGGCAGTGGGAAAACGGATACGTGAGAATAGACGCTCAAACAAACTTTTTTTGATCTCCGGTCCCTGTTCGTGATACTCATGAACAAGCACGATCTTCTTACGTTTATAGTCAATAAAATAATTAGCGATGACCGTTATTTCAGAAAAGAGGGAACGTTTGCCGGGATGGATGAGATCTGAGTTGCCCAGCGGCGAGAAATATTCGAAAGTGAAAAGGCTGATCGCCGAAAACAAGCTGCATACCATTTGTACAAGCGGAAATTGTCCCAACAAGGGGGAGTGCTGGAATGCCGGTACGGCCAGCTTTATGATCCTGGGCGACAAATGTACCCGCAATTGCCGTTTCTGTTATGTGAAAAATTTGATCCCTGATCCGGTCGACTGGAACGAACCGGCACGCCTGGCCGAAACAATCAGGATGCTGGAGTTAAAGCATTGTGTGATTACCTCGGTCGACCGTGATGATTTGCCGGATGGCGGAGCTGCTTTTTGGGCAGCCACGATCTGCAAGGTGAAGGAGTTGAATCCCGGAACCACGATGGAGACGCTGATCCCTGATTTTCTGGCAAAACGGGAACTGGTGCAGCAGGTTATTGATGCCCGTCCCGATGTCATCTCTCATAACCTGGAGACCGTCAGACGGCTGACCCCGAAAATAAGAAGTACCGCCCGTTATGATCGCAGCCTGCGGGTAATCTCTTATGTTGCCGAATCGGGAATTGTTTCAAAATCGGGTATCATGCTTGGATTGGGTGAAACGCCTGCTGAAGTGTTGGAAGCGATGGATGATTTAAAGAAAGCAGGTTGTAAAGTGCTGACGCTCGGACAATATCTGCAGCCGGATCCGCATCTGATGAAAGTGGTGGAGTACATTATGCCGGAACAGTTTAAATTGTACAGGAAGGAAGCGTACGCCAGGGGCTTCCGCTATGTGGAGAGCAGTCCCCTTGTCCGTTCATCCTACCATGCAGAACGACATGTGAATGCCTGATCCATGATTTTCCGCCAATCAAACCCTTCAGAAGAAACAATGGAAAGGACAATACATCATCTGATAAACATAGAAGTATTGACTCCGGAAACTTTCGTCCTTCATTTTGAGCGAAACGGACTGCAGTTCACGCCCGGACAATATGTAGTTCTGCGGGATCCCCAATCGGGAGACGGCCGGGAATATTCGATCTACAGTTCAATTCATGACGATCGGCTTTCCTTCCTGATCAGAAGAGTCAAAAACGGGCTGTTTTCGCGTTTCCTGAGCCATTTGAGACCGGGTAGCGCCATGTACCTGGAAGGACCTTCCGGATTTTTTATACTGGATCAGGCGTTGAAAGAGGGCCACCCGGTTTTGTTTATCGGCACGGGTACGGGCATCTCACCGTTCCGGTCGTTTGTCCGCAGCTACCCCGGCCTGAACTATATGGTTCTGCACGGAGTCCATTTTGCAGATGAGGGCTATGGACGTACGGCTTATGATCCGGACAGGTTTTGCTTATGCACTTCACGCGAAGAAAAAGGCGATTACTTCGGACGTGTCACCTATTACCTGAAGGAGTATCCCCCGGCCCGGGAGACGATTTGCTACCTGTGCGGGAATTCCAACATGATTGAGGACGTGACCAATCTGCTGGAAAAATATCAGATTCCTCCGGAACACATTCGCACCGAAGTGTTTTTTTGATCCGGAGCCACCTACTGCTTCCCACAAAGCGTAATTTTTTATTTAACGGATGTTTTCTAATTTTGTTGGGGAAATTTAAGTTCAGGAACATCATGAAACGAATCTCAATTACTGATGAGCTTTCGGACCGGTGTCCGGATATTCATTTGTTATGTATTGAATGTGATGTCAAAGTTGAAAGTTGCCAGGACGGATTAAAGGAGTTGACTGATGCCAGATGTGCGGAGATCTCAGGGAGTGTGCCGATGGAAGAGATTAGTCGGATTTCTGCCATCGATTCGGCCAGAAAAGCATACCGGGCCTGCGGGAAAGACCCGGCACGTTATCGTTTATCAGCCGAAGCATTATTACGTCGTGTCGTAAACGGGAAAGGCCTGTATCATATTAACAATGTGGTCGATTTGCTTAACCTCGTTTCGGTCAGTACCGGCTTTTCAATTGGCGGTTATGATGCGGACAAGATTAGCGGCACCATCAGCATGGGTTTCGGGGAAAAGCATGAACCTTACGACGGTTTGGGGCGTGGAGAACTGAACATTGCGAACATGCCAGTTTTTCGTGATAAACTGGGCGCCTTTGGAACGCCCACATCCGATTCGGAGCGGACAGGCGTGCGTGAAAGTACCAAACGCTTCCTGATGGTGATTATTTCCTTCGAGGGCCGCGAGGGACTGGAAGAAGCCGGGAAAATGGCCATTCAACTGCTTACTGACTTTGCTTCAGCTTCGAATTTTGAAACAGATGAGGTCATAAGCAAAAATAAGGTCGCCGTCAGACGGGAGTAAAATGAGCATGACAAAAGATAACGGGCAAATACAGACCGGCTATGGCAGGTTCGTGTCGCGAAAAATACTAACCAGGATTCAGGCGGTGGAAATATTGCTGAAGCTTTAAACTGACAATACAAGTAATGAAGTATATTTGCCGCTTCCTGTTGCGATTGCTGGGCTGGAAAACAGTTAACGGCGTTATGCCGCATAAAAAAGCGATCATTCTTGGCGTTCCGCATACCAGCGCATGGGATTTCATTATCTCCTATCTGTATTATACTTCCGTTGGAGGAGTTGTCCATATTGTGATCAAAAAGGAATTTTTCTTTTGGCCGCTTGGCTTTTTTCTTCACCGAATGGGAGCGATCCCCATCGACAGGTCAAGAGGGGCTACCGTGGTAAAACAAACGATCGACCTGATGAATCAACAGGAAGAATTTCATCTGGCCATCACACCCGAAGGAACGAGGTCTGCGACAAACCGGTGGAAAGGGGGCTTTCACAGCATTGCCAAAGCGACCGGAGCAACGGTTTATCTTGGCTTTTTTGACTGGGGAAAGAAGGAAATTGGCTGGACTGACACCCTTGAACTGACGGAAGATGTCCAGGCAGATATCAGCCGCATGAAGGCCTATTACCATTCGAAGAGAGTCGTCGGAAAGTTTCCCGAACAGTTCACTGCCGAAGAATGAGGGAAACAGGGAAACCGGAGACCGGAAATCTTCTACTAATAGCTTCCTTTATTATTGATACTTGTACTAACAGCAATGAGGAAATGGTAAATGCTGACAATCTGTATATTGCACTGATTCAGACTGATCTGGTCTGGGAGGACGCCCGTGCCAACCGGATTCATTTTGAGGAAATGTTTAACCGGCTTCCTGACGAAACAGAACTGGTCGTGCTGCCGGAGATGTTTTCGACCGGTTTTTCGATGAATGTGGAAGAGCAGTCCGAGACGATGGCGGGAAATACCGTAAGCTGGCTCAGGGAACAGGCTTGTCAAACCGGTAAAGTGATAGCAGGCAGTATCATGATCCGGGAAAATCAGTCATTTTTTAACCGCTTTGTTTTTGTAAAACCCGATAAGAGAATCGATTTTTACGACAAACGGCACCTGTTTTCGATGGGGCAGGAGCAGGCCCACTTTACTCCGGGATCGGAGCGCAAGTTGTTTCAACTGAAATCATTCCGCATCCTGCCACAGATTTGTTATGACCTCCGGTTCCCGGTATTCAGCCGGAACCGGGGCGAATATGATCTGCTGATCAACTGTGCCAACTGGCCTTCGCCAAGGCGGCTGGCGTGGGAAATTCTGCTGAAAGCCCGGGCCATCGAAAACCAGGCCTATGTGGCCGGCGTAAACAGGACGGGGGTAGATGCCAATGGCATCCGCTATTCCGGCCACAGCATGGTCATCGATCCCAAAGGAAAGGAGATTGCCGCTGCCACAACAGGAAGGGACGAAATCGTAACTGCCTGCCTGTCCAAATCATCCCTTGAACGTTTCCGGGAAAAATTTCCCGTCTTACCGGATGCCGATCATTTTAGCCTCCGGCTATAGCCTTTCCCTGATCCATTTTTTAGTAGCAGTGCCTTCTGACGAAGAACGCTGTTGACCCTGCTTTCTCCGATTTAAACTAAATAACTAGTGAAATAACTATTATGATAGTTGTATAACTAAAAAAATAGTTTTAAGTTTGTATGGAGATCCGGATCAAACAAACTAAAAGCAATTCTTATGGAAGTAAAATTATATTTTTTAACACCGGTTCCTTTACTATCCCTGTGTAATCGGGTGATGAGGTGGGGAGGAACGGAAACAACTAAAATAATAGTGACAGAACTGTTTTTTTAGTTATATTTGTTCGTGTTGTTATTCAAAAGAGACGATCATGATAAAAGAACTTACACGGGCCGAAGAGCAGGTCATGCAGATTTTGTGGAAACTGGACAGGGCGTTTGTTAAGGACCTGATTGAAAAGATGCCCGAGCCAAAGCCGGCATACAATACCATTTCGACGGTTATCCGCATTCTCGAGAAGAAAGGTTTTGTTGATCATGAAGCTTTTGGAAAAACACACCGCTATTTTCCCGTAATAGGGAAGAAGGAATACACAAGGGCCTTTTTCAGGAATTTTCTTACCAATTATTTCGGCAATTCCTTTCAGGAGATGGTATCGTTTTTTGCAAAAGAAGACAACATGAGCCTGTCTGAGCTGGAAGAGCTGATGAAGGAAGTGGGGAGAGATCTTGAAAAAGAAGGCACGGACCAGCATGACCAGTAAATGATGAGCCGTTTACCGGACTGTAGCAGTCATAAAGGGCTTTCAGCAGGACAAGCGACTAAGTTCAGGGGACTTTAAAGCGAAAAGAGATGAATAGCATCGTCAATTATCTGTTCGAATCGGGTATCAGTTTGGGCTTGTTTACCACGCTGTATCTTTTGCTTCTCCGGCAGGAGACGTTCTTCCGGCTGAACAGGTATTTTTTGCTTTTTGGTTTGTTCTTTTCATTTTCATTACCCCTGCTGCATCTGCGCATTTACGAACCTCAGCCGGTTATGCTTGGTGAAGTTACGGTACTTCCGTACCGGAATATGCTTGCCACCGTGTCTGTTTACGGGACCGCCGTTTCTGAGCGTGTTGTTCAGACCATTTCCACCCGTACGTGGTTGATTGTTCTCTATTTGTGCGGATTCGTATTTTTTTCGGTTCGTCTCCTTATTCGCCTGCTTCAAATCGCACGGTTGGTAAGGCGGGGAAAGATCATTCGGGAGCAGGGAATGAAGCTGGTGGTACTGGATCAGGAAACAGGGCCTTTTTCCTTCCTGTCGTACGTTTTTGTCGGCGGGCAGCTCAGGGAGCAAAGTGGTTGGCAAAAAATTCTGGCGCACGAATTTGAGCACGTCCGGCAGGGGCATTCCTTCGATGTCTTAATGCTGGAAGTCATTGCGGCTTTCCAGTGGTGCAATCCGTTCTTCTGGTTGTTAAAACGGGTTTTAAAGGAGAATCACGAGTACCTGGCCGATCAGGCGGTACTGAAACATGAAGCCGATCCTTCTTTTTACAAGCAGGTATTGCTCACCCGGTTTATCGGATCGCAGATGCGGATGGCCAATAATTTTAATTATTCGCTCATAAAAAAAAGAATTAACATGATGTCAAAAATAAAATCATCCAAACTATCTAATGTCAAAACATTGAGCGGAATCCTTACCGCCATCGCTTTGATCATGGTTTTTGCCTGCGAGCAGAAGGAGATGGTAACAGAGCAGGAAGAGCTGCCGGGTAATGTTTCAGTGAGCCTCGCCGACGGAGGCGTATTACAGTTAAGCGGTGACAGCAATGCCATTCAGAAACTGCAGGCGATGCTCGAAAAAAATCCCGATATTGAAATGACGGCAGAAGGGCCGGGATTGAAAATCACCCCAAAGTCAAAGGATATGGGTGAGGTTTCAGTGGTTGGTTTTGGCGAGCAAGCCGCGAAGCAGGATCCTGTTTTTTTCACTGTGGAAGAGATGCCCGAGTTCCCGGGGGGAGAGCTGGCTTTGCGAAAGTTTATTGCCCGGGGGATCAAGTATCCCTCGGCTGCCCGGGAGAAAGGGATACAAGGAAAAGTATATGTCAATTTCGTTGTGGAAAAGGATGGAAGCGTGGGGCGCATGAAGATCGCGAGGGGAGTGGATCCCAGCCTGGATCGGGAAGCATTGCGCGTAATGGGCTCGCTTCCAAGGTGGGAACCGGGCAGACAAAAGGGTGTTCCTGTGGCTGTCTCTTACACCGTACCAATTAATTTTGCACTGCAGTGATCATGTCTCTGAATTAAATCCAGGCTGCTTATGTCGTTAAAAACCGGATTATCCATCGTTATCGTCCTGTTGACATTCTCCGGAATGAATGCGCAGGAGATTGATCTGCTTATTCTGAACAGGAATTATCAGTTTGCTATCGCCCAAATTGACCGGATGCTGGAAAGCGGGCCGACCGCCGACCTGTATTTTAAAAAAGGTCTGGTATGCGAAAAGCTCATGGATTTTGACGGGGCTGTAACGGCATTACAGGCGGCCTGCACGGCCGACAGCACCAACGCCATTTACCTCGAAGAACTGGCTGAAGCCTGGTCTTCGCTGGGAAACCATACTGATGCAGCTCTTTGTTTACAAAGGGCTGCCGGCCTGGAACCAGACAACCTGGTTCAGAAGGGCAAGCTGGCCCAATGCCTGATCAGCCTGAAAAATTATCAGGATGCCTGTTCACTGTACAGCCAGATCTATCAGCGTGATTCCACCAACACTTATCATAACCGCTATTTCGCGTACGCAGCTTATCAGGCCGGACAGCTTGACCTGGCAGTCAGGCTTTATGGCCGGTTAGCGGGGCAAATGGTGAGGGATGTGCAGGTTTATCTGAATCTGGCGGGTATTTATAACAAACAGAAAAAATTCAGTCAGGCCGTGACGACCTGCATGCATGGCCTGCATCTTTTTAAAGATCATCCGGCCCTGCTGCTGAAATGGGCCGAAATTCTTTTTCAGAATAAGGAATATGGAAAGGCGCAATATCCCTATGAACGCTATCTGGCCCGTAACGACTCGACCTTCGAGGTGTTAAAGAATTACGGGATCTGCCTTTATTTCACCCGGTTTGAGGAGGAATCGCTCCGGACTCTGGATAAATGCTACCAGCTTACCGTGAACGACCCGATCGTGAATTTTTATATCGGGGCCTGTTATAAGAAGCTCAAACAGTTTCCCGAGAGTGTCGATTTCTTTAAGCTGGCCATTGAAACCGCAACTCCCTTTTATCTTGCCGACATATACCAGCACCTGGGACAGGTTTATGGACTGCAGCGGGAATTTGACTCGTCAATAGCAGCTTATCAGGAGGCATTAAAACTGGATCCCGAAAATGCAGAACTGTTGTTTGAGATTGCCACAACCTATGAGGAAATACGTTCAAGTGAGACCCTTGCCCTGAATTATTACCAAAGCTATCTGAAACAGGCGGGAGAACAAGCTAAACGGGCCGATTATGCCCTGGACCGCATTAAAAAACTAAAAGAAGAATTGTTCTTTGAACAATGATCAGGATTCTGAAATGAGCTGCAGTGCCTCGGGTTTTAAGATCGCCGGCAACTGGATGTTCCGGCGTTCAATACTCAGCAGCCACTTCCTGATCTCATTGCCTTTTAACGTGTACAGGACATCGCGAAACTCTTCTATTTGCCGGTCGTTATATTGATCAGCCCTTACTCCCTCGTACCGATCGAGTTCCTCATCTTCAAAATAAATGATTTCATCCGGATGTTTCAGCATCTCTTCCACTTCACAGACCTCATGTGCCCCGCAGCAGTCCAACGGAATTTCAATGCCGCCTTCCTCCTTTTTTTCTTCCGGATTTGTTTTCCGGTACCGGTTACCCAGCCAGGTACTTATCGCAAGCAAAACGAAAACACCCACTAAAATTCCAAGTAAAATGAGCATGATTTATTCCTCCAGGTATAAAACAAATAATAAAAAAGAGAGTTGTAATCAACCCTCTTTTTTGTGCATTACAACCCCGCGAAGATCGGATTTTTTATCCGTTTTTTCCATTTTTTCCGTGGATAAACGTGGTATGCAATATTTCAGCGCGTATTTTGTTTCTGCTGTCTAAGGGATTATAAATCAATATCTGGCGTCGAAAAGGAGTAGTCCGGGATTTTAATTGAACCAATAAAGCCTTCAAAATCACTGATTTTGAAGGCTTTCGTTAATGTGACCCCATCGGGGTCAGACCGCATATTTTAGTTAAGTAACTCCCGTTCTCTGGATCCCGTGTTATTTGAGGTTTTCAAAATTCCGGTAAACTTTAACCTTCTTAAATTCCCTTTGATTTATACAAAAGTTGTATGTAATTTTGTATGTAACCAAAAAGGCGATGAACAGGTACAGACATTCAATTAACTTTCGTCTCGAACGACGTAAAGATAAGCAAACCGGGGAACTAATTACAACTAACCTTCCGATTAATGCAGACATCACTTTCCCGGGAGAGCGCATGTTCTACTATACCGGCTACCGGATAGACCTGAGCAAGTGGCAGGAGATGGACGAGAAAGGCGAAAAAGTACAGCGTGCAATGCGGGGAACGATGAACGCTCAGCGAGAGACAGCCAGCGCGATAAACATGCGTCTGAACGAGATCGAGGCGGCAGTGCCGAAGATCTTCCGGAAACTTGAAGCGGGATCGATCACGCCAACTGTCGCAGTGATCCGTGAGGAGTTGCGGGAATTGTTCCACGAGGTCCGCAAAGGCAAAAATGATAACGTGTTCTGGTCGCATTTCGAGAACTATATCAGGGACGCAGATCTGTCCCCGGCAAGGAAAAAGCAGGTTGCAAGTGCGATGCACCATTTTCAGCGATTCGAGAAAACCCTGTCTTTTGAAATCACATTTGAAACCAGCGATCTGAATCTGATCCGGAAGTTTGAGAGGTACCTGCTGAAAGATGGCAAGGACCCACGTAAGTACAAGCACTTGCCGAAGAAGCAGCGGCCAAAACCGAAATCGCATAACTCGGTCATCGGAATACTCAAAAAGGTAAGATCCTTTTATGTACAAATGAAGAAGGATCACCGGATAAAAGAAAACCCCTTTGACGACTTCGAAATAGGCACAGAAGTGTATGGCAGGCCAATATACACAACAAAGGCAGAAAGAGACTACCTGTACAGTTTAGACGTGCAATCTGAACGCCTGAGGCACGTGAGGGACCTGTACATCTTCCAGTGCTTCGTCGGGTGCCGGATCGGGGACTTTGTGAAGCTGACAAAAGGCAATATCATGAACGGCGTTCTGGAATACATACCTCGCAAGACCAAAGACGAAAAGCCGGTACCTGTCAGGGTGCCGCTGGCCGACAAAGCCAAAGAGATCCTTTCCCGGTACGCTGACACGCCCGACGGGCGTCTGCTGCCTTTCATCACGGGGCAGAAGTATAACGTCTATCTGAAAGAGCTGTTTGAACTGGCAGGCCTGACAAGGATCGTGACAAGGCTCAATCCACTTACACGCGAGGAGGAGCAGGTCAGGCTCTGCGATATCGCTTCAAGTCACATGGCCCGCCGTACCTTTGTTGGAACGCTGCATAAGAAGGTGAAGGACTCTGTCATTTCATCCATGACCGGCCACGCTCCGAACAGCCGGGCATTTACCAGGTATTATGACATTGACGAGGAGTCGAAGGTGGACGCGGTTACTAACTTTCTTGAATAGCCTTTTTCCGGGTGGCTACGGGCGTCACTGGCCTGTCGAACATCTCACCTCTGCCCGTGAGCAGCCAACGCGATGAGAAGCCAAAGTCACGCACCAGGTAAAAAAGCCACGCCACCTGAAAGATATCGCTCTCCGGATTGTCCTCTAATGTGTAGAGGTTACGCCTGTTAATATTGTACCTGTCTGTGAAGGTCTTCCGTCCTCTGATCCTGCCAAGGTCCTTCAATACCTGAATGGCCTGAAAAAACCGCTTAACTATCGCTTGGCTGTCCTGTGTCTGCATCCTTTCCTATATATTATAGCTGTCAATTAAATCGTTTATCTGGGCGTCGGTCAGATACTCCCCTTCGATCTCCGTCAATGTCGTTTTGCCGGTGTAAATCTTATCGAGATTAGAGTATTTAAAACGCAGGTAATTGAGCCACTTTTTATGCGACTCCTGCAATGAATAGAAGATCTTTGTCTTGTCGTCGTGGGAATGATATTCTGCATTATCCACTTTTAACACGGTCCCGGACCAGTCCACTACGGTCCAGAAAAGCAGATTGAAATTATCCCACTTTTCGAATATCTCTTTGATGTTCACCGATACCTGATTGGTCTGTGCCAGATCGTACTCGGAGAACTCCAAAGCGTTCCGTATTGCGTCCCCGAACTTAGGGGATCTGGAATTTGCGAATTCTATTGTTATCATAGGTTAAGTCAGTATTATTTCACTTAGTCACAAACTCACGGGCCACGTAGTACGTTTGTCCGTTTTTGAGTTTAATTTTGCATTTCGCAAAACCGTAATCCACCATCTCAATCTTATCCCCCGTATTAAGCACTTTAGCATACCCGTTGAGTAGCATGGCCGTTAAAGCGTCCTGATCATATCTGTTGCATATCTTAGTCAGCTCTGAGAATTTATCCTCATCTATTGCGGCCAAACACTCTTCTGAGATCTTCCAACTACTTTCCGTTTTAGGATTTTCAGTGTTTTTTCTATATTTATCATCCCCACAAAAATTACCTACACACCAGCAAAGAGCAATGATCAGGAAAAGAAAAAATATAGCTTTTTTCATAGCTTTTTATGTTTAATTATTCCAATTCTAAATGTTAATCTAATGTTGAGTTAACGTATCCTAATTGTTAAATTTAGTGTGTACAAAATTAAAACCATAGGCCCGTAAGACGTTTCTTGCAGGATGGGTGGGTCTATACCCTTTAGCGCGTCTTTACTTGTTTGTTTAATAACCTTGGCTCGCTTTCGATTAAACGGATATATTTGTCTTTTTCTTGTATCAATTTATCTTTTAATTCTCCGATCTCTTTTTGGGCTTCTGTGAGTTGTTCCCTTAATTGCTTCACTTCATCGTTGCCGTACCGCACTATGGGTTCTCCCACCTGTGCAGGTAAACCTATCGAAGTACCGGAAATCAGCATATCCCCGTCACCGGTTAGCAGCCACCGGGGATTTATTTCTTCAAACCTGTTTGTAATATCCACGATGATCTGATATGATGGTAGGGCGTTACCCTTCTTCAATCGGTTTATTTTCTCCGATGACGCGTACCCCAGCCAGTCAGTTGCAAACAAGTTTACACTTTTAATATTGTAGTAATCAATTATTTGCAACAATCTTTCAAAGAAGTTTGTTTTTTTATTCAATAATGTTTGCATAATTCAAACTTGTTTGCGTATATTTGCTATTGTAATTAATGCCGATACAAAGTTAAAGCTAAGATTATCAAATGTAAATAGCAAATATACGCTAATCATGACACAAACGAACAAAATTTCTTTTAAAAAAGGTTACGGGCAAGTACAGCAGAAGGACCTTCCCGCTATCCGTAAGGAGCTGATGTCGGCTCTGGGAGTAAATACCAGGGTGAGCCTTGGGAACTACATGCGCGGTCTGGTTGAGCCCAAAGTGACGCAGGCGCAAGCCGTAGAGGCCGTATTTAACAAGTATGGCATAACTGATATCTGGGGAGAATGAACCTTGAAGCGAAATTGACGAAGCGCGAACACCAAATGGCAAGCCTGCTTGCGTGGGGTGCAGCGAAGAAGGAGATAGCTTTAAAACTTTTCGTCTCAGTAAGAACAGTAGAAAACACCATCCGCTCGGTGTTCAGCAAAGCGGAGGTGTCTAAATCCAGTGAACTCGCAGCATGGTGGTTTTGTAAGACATACAGCATTCCACTATCGCACAGCCCTCTTAAGAAACAGATCGTTGCAACCGCTCTGTTACTGCTCATAGCCTCGAACGAAATCATGACCGGTTACACCGTCAGAATGTTCAGGACCCGGTCAAAAGTCCGTACAGAGGCTAAAATTAAAAGGCCACGCAGGAATGAGTCCAACTACTACCTGCCGGAGCTATAAACTTTCTATCATGGTAACAACGCAAAAAGCGGTTGGTTTATTGCCAACCCGGAAAAATAACCTCTCTATATTCGATCAAGACTTGATCCGGCAGGCGCTGGCTTGCACAGACGAAGGCGACGCTGCCCGTCTGAAAGATCAGGTGCAATCCCTTGAAGCTAAAGAAATTATTCACGTTCGCATGATCCGGCTCAGCTTGGCCGAGGAGTGGGCCGCCGGTACTTTGTAAACCCTAAAAAAACCAAAAATATGAGAAACAGGAATTTTTTATACACGTTGCTTGCATCCGTTTTTACGTCGGCCTTTGATCGCGCTGACAAAGCAACCCGTAGCCATATGTACATACAGGGGGTAAACCCGGAATACCGTCCGAAACGACGTGGTAAGTTAAAAGGCTGGCAGAAAGAAAACAGACGGAGGGCTTAACTATGTTACAGATCATCACCACGCAAGAGGAATTACAGGAAACGATTGATCAGGCAGTCAGCAAGGCAGTGTCCGGATTGGCAAGACCCGAAGAACAGAAACTCATACACGGACTAAAGGGACTGGCCGAGTTTTTAGGCTGTGGCGAAATGACCGCCTTCCGGCTTAAAAAGACGCTCCCGCACTACCAGTCAGGCCGGATCGTAGTGTTCAAACCCGATGAAGTTTTGGCCGCAATGGCCGCGAAGAAGAAAAGAAAATAGACAGTCTCTTACCGAGCTGCTAAAATCGGTATGCGTTCTAAGTTGGTTTAGGTCAGTTAGTTTTTAGATTTAGTTAATCTCCCGGTGAAATATCCGGGAGTTTTTGGAAAGTTGGCAGAGTGGTTTATCGCGGCTCCTTGCTAAGGAGTTGACCGGCAACGGTCCGGGGGTTCGAATCCTCCACTTTCCGCACTGTGCGTGACAGGCACGACCAGAACCCGAACTGTAATTATACGGGAAGATGCACACGATTGGCTGGAACAAATCGAAGTATACGCGATAGAGGGGAAAGACCCGGAACGGTATGCGTGATCAAAGTTTAAAGACTTACCCTGCTAGTCAGGGTCTACGACAATAGGTCTGACAGTATTTAGTTGTGCTGATCAGACAGGTCCGTGAAAGGAACTACCCGCAAGGGCGCAGGGTTCAAGTCCCTGCCGGGCCACAAACATTATCCGAGTGCTTATATTGTAAACATTGAAACCAATCGCCCCGCCCTGAGATACAGGCGGGGTTTTGGTGGTACAAGATAATACGAATGCGTATTTAACAACTAAAAGAAAGGGGGCTTTTATGCGAAAGTAGTTTGCTTAAGTTATCAACGAAAGTTTATAAAAAAAAGGAGTAAAAAGCCGTCTGCTGAGACGGCTTTATTTAAAACGGGATCGTGGCGGAAATGGTAGACGCTGCTGGTACGTGGAGTATACGGGACCCATAATGGCTGTATCTCTGCAAAATGATAATTATCATCCAGCAACTGCATGAGTGTATTATGGTGGCATGCAGATGCAGGTTCGAATCCTGCCGATCCCACAAAAACCAAATAATCAATAAAACATGAAACAGTATCAGCTAAACTGGGCCTATGAGTCGGCTCACTTCTCACAAAGCCTTTCAGACCGTGAACGCGTCGAAAAGCTTAAACAGGATCAGGCTTTACAGGCCCGTATCAACAACCCTAAAATTTTAGGCAATGGAAGCAGTAATCAGCCTGATCGGTCTGGCGTTCGCAATTAGAGTCATCTGGACAACGATCCGGGACTCTGCCAAAATGGATCGGGAAAGAGAACCCGACGACAGCAACGCCGCCGGACGCAGGCTTGCAACTGAGCGGTGTGAGCAGCTTTGCAAGCCAAAGCCGCCTATCCTTATCCCTTGGGAGGTTATCAGAAATGAGGAACAAGTTTTTATGTATTAACCAATAAATTATCAATCAAAATGGGAACATTTCTTTTTGTTGTTATCTCAGCATTAGCCCTCGGATTGGGCATTGCTCTTTTCTTACAAGCCAGCACGAATGATAAGCTGGAAGTCGAAAACGCTAAGCTGAAAAGCGCGAACCAGGGTCTTATGGCCGAAACGAACAGACTACGAACTCAAATCCTGCTCGGTAGTGAGAAGGTAAAAGCCAGAGATGCCATAATTGAGTCTCTTACAAACGGATATGAGGAAGCGCAAAAGAAAATAGCTGAACTGGAAACAGCCCTTTCTAAACTCCCGGCCAAAGACCCAAAGACGGGCAAATTTGTATCAAAAAAGCCGGTGTACGCACAGGCAGAACCGGTAAAACGAAAGATCACGATTCGCAAAGCTGAACCTGAATTGGTTTAATCCGAAACACTTTTATTAATTATTAATATCAAAAACCTATGAATTTCACGATTGAGATTACAGCGTCGAAACCTTTGTTAGACGCACTTACACAGATCGCTGCTGCCTTACAGGGGCAGCGGTCATTTACTCCGGTTGAACCCGTAGAACCGGCTGCAATTGCGGCATCCATTGCAGAAGCTGTAACCGCTCCGGCTGCTGAGCCTGAACAGGCACCGGCCAAAACACGCAGACGGACAAACAAAGCGACAGAACAACCTGCCGCAGAGGCAACGGAAGTACCTGAGACCGCAGAACAAGCCCCTGCACCCGTCGTGCAGAATACAGGGGAAAAGATCACCATTGAGGCGGTCAGAGCTGCCGTCCGGGAGTTCACAACGACTCCGGAAAAGAGGGAGCAGGCAAGAGCCCTGTTAATCGAAATAGGCGCCGCCTCCGTTACGAATCTGGATGAAAGCAAGTACGCTGAATTCCTCGAAAAACTGAATGCCTTATGCCCGGAGAACACGCCGTCTTAAGCCCGTCCGGCGCGAGTCGCTGGCTGGCTTGTACACCATCTGCCCGTCTTGAAATGCAGTACCCGGACACCTCCGGGGCTGCTGCGGCAGAGGGCACCGTAGCGCATGCGCTCGGTGAAGCAATCATCCGCAGGCACGTGTTCTCGGGAGCGGAGCGGGTCAAAGCAAATGCCGAGATCATGCGGATCGAGAAAGACCCGTACTACTGCGAGGACATGCAGGCGCATTGTGAGGACTATGCCACCTTTGTTATCGAGCTGTTTGAAGAAGCAAAGACCCGTAACAGCGACGCTGTCATTAAGGTAGAACAGAAACTCGACCTCACAGACTATGTCCCGGAAGGCTTCGGCACGGGTGACTGCATTATCATCGCAGATGGCACCTTGTACATTATCGACCTGAAATATGGCAAGGGTGTTCTGGTGAGTTGCGAGAACAACAAACAAATGATGCTCTACGCTCTGGGGGCCTTACGCGAGTTTGACTTCCTCTACGACATTCACGCAGTCTCCATGACTATCTATCAACCCCGCCTGAACAACATTTCAACTTTTGAAATGCCCGTCAGGATGCTGCATAAGTGGGCAGAGGACGAACTGGTGCCGCGTTCAAAAATGGCCTTTGAAGGCGTTGGCGAATTCGCACCGGGGAAGCACTGCCAATTCTGCAAAGCACGGGTACAGTGCAAGGCGCTGGCAGAGTATAATCTGGAACTTGCAAAATACGAGTTTCAGAAAGCTAATCTGCTGGAAGATGCCGATATCGCTGATATCATGGATCGTGCCAGCATGTTCACGAGCTGGCTGAATTCGATACAGGAGTATGCCCTGAAAGAAGCTGTGGACAACGGGAAGAAGTGGCCGGGGTACAAACTGGTTGAAGGCCGTTCAAACCGATGTTACAAGGATCAGGACTTGGTTGTCAAGACCCTTAAGGACGCCGGGTACCCGGAGGATCTTCTGTACACTCGCTCACTACTCGGTATTACCGCAATGGAGAAGACGATCACAGCAAAGCAGTTCTCTGTCTTGCTTGGAGATCTGGTCATCAAGCCAGCGGGAAAACCTACTCTCGTACCGGCAACCGACAAACGCCCGGAATGGAACAGCGTAGAAAGCGCAGTCAAGGATTTTTCAGAAGTAAGTTAACCCTTTTTACATATTTATGACAAAAGAAGAAGTATTGCAGCAGTGTACTGTTGAAGGAAACGTAGTTAAATTACCAGCTGTACAGCTTGAAAGGAAGCTGTATCAAGAGGTTGCCAAATCACTTGAATTGATTGGTGGAAAATGGAAGGGGAACAAAGTTTGTGGCTTTGTTTTTCCGGAAGATCCTACCGAATTACTTGAACAGATCGCGAATGGTGAAAAGCGAAATCTGAAAAAAGAATTTCAGTTTTTTGGTACGCCGGATGCTCTAGCTGATCAACTTGTAAAAGCGGCAAACATTCAGGCTGGAAACAAAGTGCTAGAACCATCTGCCGGACAAGGAGCCATCGTAAAGGCTATTAACCGGGCAGGGATTGAAGAAGTATTTTGTTACGAACTCATGCCGGTCAATAAAACCATACTCAATAAAATACCGGCGGTTAGGTTTTTGGGAGATGACTTTTTAAACCCAAACGGGACTGGACATCTGAAATTTGACCGGATTATTGCCAATCCGCCTTTTTCGAAAAATCAAGATATCGACCACGTTCGGGAAATGTATAATCGCCTTGCCCCGAAGGGCCGTCTTGTGTCGATAACCTCAGAACACTGGAACATGTCTAGCAACAGGAAAGAGACTGATTTCCGGGCATGGTTGGACGAACTGGACGCCGGAATATTCCCTATAGAGAAGGGAGCATTTAAGGAATCCGGAACTGCCGTCGGCGGTATAATTGTCATACTTGACAAAAATTAGATCAAATTGTATAACCTTTTTATTTTCAAACATTATGAACGAAGTTCAAGAAACAAAAGTAATCACCGGCAAAGTCCGGTTCAGTTATTTACACGTGTTCGAACCTTCATCGATTGATGAAGGTCAGGAGAAAAAGTACTCCGTGTCGCTGATCATCCCTAAAAAGGACAAAGCGACGATCGTTAAGATCAACAAAGCCATCGAGGCTGCGAAGGAAGCAGGCAAAGTGAAGTTGGGAGGTAAGATCCCCGCAAATTTGAAAACACCGCTTCGTGACGGCGACGAGGAAAGGCCGGAGGATGAAGCCTACGCGGGTGCTTACTTTCTTAATGCCAACTGCCGGACAAAGCCGGGTCTGGTTGACCAGAAACTCAACCCGATCATGAGTCAGGACGAATTGTACTCAGGTTGCTATGGCCGGGCATCAGTCACGTTCTATGCCTTCAACACCTCCGGGAATAAGGGCATTGCCTGCGGACTGAACAACCTTATGAAGCTGGAAGATGGTGAGAGTCTGGGAGGCCGCGCAACGGCAGAATCGGACTTTGCCGAATTCGCGCAATCGGTTGACGATTTAATGTAGCGGCTGCCGCCTGTTTTCTCTGTTTTTTGACAGTTTCTCTGTTCAGGCTCACAAGGATCAAAAAGAGAAGAAACAAAACATCAAAAGACAGCCCGTTAGTGCGGGCTGTTTTATTTGGGACTGTAGCTCAGTTGGTAGAGCGGCCCTGCACAAACAGGGTGGGCGTCGGTGGTTCGATTCCATCCGGTTCCACAAACCTAAAACACATAATCAAATGATACCCTTACCCAAAAAGACCACAAAAACGGGTAAGCCTGTCTCTAAGATAGGCAAGCTTATCTATGTCAAGCCCTCGGGCAACTTCGAGATACTCGAACAGAACAAGCCTTTCCCTGCACTGCAAAAAGCGAAGAAGCGCTATATCCAACACGGGTACAACCCGGAGAAGTTAAAGATCACCTATTTTGAACCTCAAAAGCCATGTTAAGCGAAAGAATATTATCAGCAATGTACAATTGCTGTCTGCCTGACAGCAGCACGTACAAACACAAGTCCTTGAAAGGGCTGCTGTACACCGGCAATATGGCCGTAGCCAGCGATAACCACGTTATGGCTATCTTGACGCTTAAGCAGGCACCTGCTGCTCAGGATGTCGTTATCGACCGTGACGGCAACAGGATAGAGGCCGAATACCCGCGTTGGCGTGGCGCACTGCCTGATAACCCTCAGGACTTCATGCCGGGGCCGGACTTTGGCGATCTGGTCTACGCCTGCGAGAACCTGGATCACGGCAAACCTGACAACCCGGTGTTCCTCACGATCAACGGGGTATCTTTCAATCCGGTTGTGCTTATGCGTGTCATTAACGTGTACAGAGCTTTGAACGAAGTTCCTAAAATCTCTGTTCGCAGTAATGCTGACAAGGAATATTTTAAAAACAACCGTGCCATGTTCAAGTCAGAAAGCTGTCTGGCTATGGCAATGTGTGTGCAACTGCTTAACCTGCACGAGACTACTGCCGTGTCTTTGGAAGAAGCTATCGAAATAGGAGAGTTATTATGAAGAACGGGAATATAACCTTTGAGGATATTGCGCATCACGTGCCGGAGAACTGGGATGATTTAAAGCCTGAATGGGATGGGACAACGAAATCCGATTTACTTGAAAATCTTAAAAAACGTGTTAATGCTACGAATCGCATTAACGCTCAGGCAGCATTAAAGCCTACCTCGCTCAATCGCAGATGCAAAGAGTTTCAAAAGTACTACGCCGCTTTAAGCTCCCTGACTTTTGACCAGATGCAGCTTTACAAGCAGATATTCAAGAACGAGAAGATACTGAAGACTCTGGAAACAAAGCAAGTACTATTTTACTTTGAGAAGGGCCTGTTAACAAGGCCTACGCCAAAACCCTGTATAGTACCCACTAAAGAAGAATACTGGGTGCCTGACAGGGAGTTCATATGCCCAATATTCGATGCTTTACCAAAATCACTAATTTATCAAGACCTCTTATAAAATGATGACCCTCGGAATAGACATTGAAACATACAGCCCTGTTGACCTTGCAAAATGCGGTGTGTACAAGTATGCCAAGCATCCGGACTTTCGTATCCTGCTGTTCGGATACAGCTGGAATGGTGGACCCATTACGGTGTTGGAGATTGACGAAGACGGGGAAGTGGATCTGCCGGATGACGTGTTCGACGCTCTGACCGATCCGGATGTCTTGAAGACGGCGCACAATGCCGCCTTTGAACGGGTGTGCTTATCGACGTTTTACGGCATTGACATGCCGGTGGAACAGTGGGAATGCTCGATGATCAAATGTGCCATGCTTGGCCTCCCGCTGGCCTTGGGGCAGGTGGCAAAGGTGCTGAGACTTCCGGAGCAGAAAATGGCAGCAGGAAAGGCCTTAATCCGGTATTTCTGTATGCCTTGCAAACCCACAAAAACAAACGGAGGACGCACACGGAATTTCCCACAGCACGATCCAGGCAAATGGGATCTTTTCAAAACCTACAACGGTCTGGATGTAGAGGTGGAGCAGGCAGAACGTAAGAAAGTGGCTTTTTTCGAGATACCCGACAAGGAAAAAGAGTTATACTGCCTTGACCAACGTATCAATGACAGGGGTGTTATGATAGACCGCAAGCTGGTTATTAACGCTATTCGGATCAACGAAGAATATACCGGAAAGCTGCTTGAAGAAGCGACTCTGATAACCGGGTTGAGCAACGCAAACTCCGTCAAACAGCTAAAAAAATGGTTAACCGAGGAAACCGGGGAAGAAGTCAAGTCCCTTTCTAAAGGCAAAATCCCCGATATGATCAAAGCCACCGACGATGAAAAAGTAAAAAGACTTTTAGAAATAAGACAGGAGGCTTCTAAAACATCAGTCAAAAAATACACAGCCATGCTGGCGTCCGTATGTTCGGATCTTCGTATTCGCGGACTTACTCAATTCTATGGGGCTAACAGGACCGGGCGTTTCAGTGGGAGATTTGTACAGCTTCAAAACTTGCCACAAAACCATTTAGCGGATCTGGACTTAGCCCGGCAGCTTGTCATTGAAGGCGACGACGATATGCTGGAAATGCTCTTCGGAAATGTTCCTGACACCCTCTCACAGCTAATACGTACTGCGTTTATAGCTGCGCCGGGTGACAGGTTTATCGTTGCCGATTTCTCCGCTATCGAGGCTCGTATAATCGCGTGGCTGGCTGGTGAAAGTTGGGTACTGGACGTATTCCGGACACACGGAAAGATCTATGAGGCGTCTGCGGCTATGATGTTCCACGTCCCATTCGAGGAGGTGACCAAAGGCTCCGACTATCGGAAAAGAGGCAAAGTGGCAGTTTTGGCGCTGGGCTTTCAGGGTGGCGTAACTGCACTTACAAAGATGGACAAGGATAAAGCCATTCCCGACGAGGAGAAACCGGGCATTGTAAAGGCATACCGCGCCGCAAATCCACACATTGTGCGGTTGTGGTATGACGTCAACAATGCCGCGATAAAAGCGGTCGAGACAGGGGAAAGGGTGCGGATAAAGCAAAAAGGGATCGTATTCGAGGTTAAACACAACATTCTGTTTGTGACGCTCCCTTCCGGTCGTAAACTCAGCTATCTGCGCCCCCGGATCGGGACAAACCGTTTTGATGGAAAATCAGTCACCTATGAAGGCATGGGTCAAGAGACGAAAAAATGGTGCGTACAGGAGACATATGGTGGGAAGCTGACGGAAAACATAGTGCAGGCGATTGCTCGCGACATCCTTTGCGTGTCCATGCTGCGACTGGACAAAGCCGGATATCCGATCGTGTTCCATGTTCACGACGAAGCTATTTCCGAAATGCCCGAAGGTAAAGGGTCAGTCAAGGAAATGTGTGAAATTATGGCTCAGCCAATAAGCTGGGCAGAAGGCCTGCCGTTAAGAGCGGAAGGTTATGAAACGAAGTACTACAAAAAGGATTAAACAATGCTAGGTAAACCTGCAGAATATGTGAAGGGTAGAAAATATCATTTGGCGTGGGCGAAGTCGAGAGCCTATGTGTGGCGTCTGATAGACTTCGATCCGGCCATAAATACGGCTTGGGTAGAAACCCCAAAGACACATAAGCAACTGGTAGTAAAACTGTCAGACCTGAGAGACATAAACAAAAACTTACTAAAAGATTAAGCGATGACGCAATCAGAATTTTTTAAAATCAAAACGTCGGGCAGGCTTGTAAGCTTTGCCCGGCAAATTGAGCTCCGCAAAGCCGGGATAGTACCAGCAAGCGACTTCCTGCTCGAATTCTGTAAAAAGATGCACCCAACCGGGTACATTAAAAGGATTAATGGCTTGGAGCTTGGCGTTTATTCAAAAACAATTTACGTCTACACCCTCTATAAAACTTCGATTACCCGCATAAAACAGCCTTTCGGCTACTCCGTATCCGGGATCGAGATTAAAGAATATGATTTACCTGAAAACCTTTGGCAATGATCCTCCGCAAATATGGCTTCTACCTGCACGGCTCAGAGCTGCTCAGGACCTGCACCTGCTGCAATAAAAAGCAGGCACGTGCAAAGATGATACGCATGTATCCGCACCCTTCATTGAAAAGGGATATCGAAATTAAACTAATTGAAAAAGTGAGAGTATGAAAATCCCAAATACCAAATTCTTCACCTTGAAAAATTACGTCTTCCGCTCAGCGGATTTCAAGCCTGATACGGAGTACGTGTTCGATGGTGGCCGGTTGATCGAGGATAAACCTTATAATTGTCAGGTGGTGCGTGGTGAGGAGTACACAGGCAACGGCAGGGTGGAAGAAGCACTGCGCTTGCTGGAAGTGATAACACAACTGCCGACACCGGCCAAGTCTGCACAATCTCAGGTGTACGACCTTGCGTTCAACGACCTTGCAATCCCGATACAGGAGTTCAGAAAAGCAACGGAGCCGCAAGGGTGTGTGCACTACATGCCGGAGTACTGGCAGAGCGGACTGGATGACTACTTAGAAGCCTCACGGGATTATCTTAGTCAGGTACCCGCGCTTTATGCCGCTGTCTCAGACAATATGATCCGTGACTGGTATTACGAGACGATCATCCTGCGACTTAAGAAGTGCGAAAGCCCCGACGATGTAGGCTTGTTCGTCCGGGACGTTTATGTTTCGGAGATGTTGGGGAGGTTTATCGTAGAGGCTGTAAACGAGTACAGCGGAAAAGTAATAACGGACAAATGGACTCTGCCAGCAGGCGCTTTTGGCGCTGGTGGGGGATCAATCTAAAAACGAAAGAAAAATCTAATAATTATGTTTGACCCAGAATTCTACCCGACACCCAGACGCATCATCGACCTGATGGTGTTAGGCCTTGACTTAAATGATAAAACCGTATTGGAACCGTCAGCAGGGAAAGGGGATATCGTTGACTACGTGAAGAAGTTAGGCGCGAAGGTTATCGCCTGCGAAAAGGACGCCGATCTGCAGAAGATCGTTGGTGGCATGTGCCGGTTTCTGAAACCCGACTTCTTCGACGTAACGGCAGAAGAAGTATCACATGTTGACTGCATCTTAATGAACCCGCCTTTCAGCAATGCCGACAGGCACATACAGCATGCATGGGATATTGCTCCGGAAGGCTGCCAGATCATCGCCTTATGCAACGTGGAAACGCTTAAAAATAGCTGGTCAACGCGTCGCGAAGTGCTTGCAGGTATTATCGAGAAAAACGGCAATTGGCGGGATATTGGAGACGCTTTCAGCACGGCTGAAAGAAAAACGGATGCTAAGGTTGCGTTGGTCAACCTGCTTAAACCAAAAACAGGTGAAGACGAATTTAGCAATTACTTTTTTGATGCCGAAGACGATGACGAGCAGTCAGCCGGAGCCGGTATTATGAAACACAACGATATCCGCGAAATCGTTAACCGTTACGTCGGAGCGGTAAGAATGTTTGAGTCCGTCATGGCCTCAAATAAAGCGATAAACAACCTGATAAACCCTATCTCGTCGGGGCTGAATATTTCTTTCGGCGCACATAATACCCGGGACAGGTACACCTCGGAAATCACCCGCGATGTGTTCAAAAAAGAGTTACAAAAATCCGCATGGCGCTCGGTCTTTGATAAAATGAAGATGGATAAATATGTCACAAGCGGGGTCATGGCTGATGTGAATAAGTTTGTCGAGCAACAACAGCATATCCCATTCACAATGAGCAACATTTTCAAAATGCTGGAAATCATCTTCGGCACCCACGCTGGAAGGATGGACAAGGCTTTGGTCGAAGTATTCGACCGCATTTGCAGCCTTTCTGCTGACAACTCAGAAGCAGGCGAAAAGTGGAAGACGAACAGCAACTACAAAGTTAATCGCCGGTTCATAGATACTTACATTTGTGAACACGACAACCGCTGGCCTTCCGATCATGTGAAAATACGGATCGGGTCCCGAAGTGAAAGCCTGATCGAGGACGCAGTGAAGGCGCTCTGCTTCATAACCGGGAAAAACTACGACGATGTTATGTACTATGAATACATCGACAGTTCAGGAGATAAGCAAAGGGGATCGCGTAAATCGCTGTATAATTTCTTTCACCACGAACCGACGCTTTGGGGTCAGTGGGTGCAATGGAATGACTTTTTCCGTATTCGCGGCTACAAAAAAGGTACTATGCACTTTGAATTTATCGATGAAAACGTCTGGATGGAATTTAACAGGCGGGTGTCAAAAATTAAGGGCTGGGCCATACCTCAGAAAACCAACAGCAAAACGAAAGGAACCGAACGCACCAAAACGGCAGGTCTTGAAATATTTCACTAAATGGCAAACCATCTTAAACTAATCACGATAGACAGCTTCTGCGGGGTCGGAGGCACAACGGAAGGGTTTCACAGGGCAAAAGTAAACGGTCACTATGTAGTGGCCGTTTTGTTTGGCATTAACCATGATGCTGTTGCTATTGCGAACCATTCCCGCAATCATCCTGAGACGGTACACTTTGTCGAGGACTTCCGAACGCTGGATCCCGCTTTGATGTTGCCTCAGATCGAGCTGGCGAGAAAACAGAACCCGGGTGCAAAACTGCACTTTCACATGAGCGCTGAATGCACCCATCACAGCAAGGCTAAAGGCGGTGAATCCCGCGACGCTGACAGCCGGAGCCTGCCGGAGTACATTTACAAATATATCGAGATCCTGCGGCCCGATATCATCACTGTAGAGAACGTCGTGGAGTTCATCGACTGGGGACCCTTGCAGATTAAGGTCAAGACAGACAAGAAAGGCAACGAGCTATACTGCCCGCTAAACATTAAGAAGAACAAGAAAACAAAGGTTGTCGAGATCGGGCCAAAGTGGGTACCCGTCAAAGAACGAAAAGGCGAATACTACGAGCTTTGGAAAGAGGCTGTGGAGAGTTACGGGTATCATTACCAGTATCGCAAACTGAACGCTGCCGATTATGGTGCTTTCACTTCGCGAACCAGGTATTTCGGAGTATTCGCCCTTGATCCTAAAAACATAGCGTGGCCGGTCAAGACACATGCGAAGAACGGGGCAGGAGGACTCAAACGCTGGAACGCTGTTAAGAACGTGCTGGACCTGACCGACGAGGGTATCAGCATTTTTGACAGGGAAAAGGATCTTGTGGACAACACCCTTGAACGGATCTATGCCGGGTTGATGAAGTTTGTGGCAGAAGGAAAATGGATGCTTAAGTACAATTCTGTAAACGGGAAAAATGGCAGACATGTGCCTCCGGGTATCGACGAACCCTGTCCGACGGTGGCCTGTCAAGACCGGCTCGGACTTGTACAAACGAAGTTCATACAGACCTATTATGGCAACGGGGGTACAACGACAATCGACGAACCTTGTCCGACGATTACAACGCACGACAGGTGCGCTCTGGTAGATGCTAAGTTCATTTGTTCGTATAACTACAAAGACAAGAGCCGGTCTATTGATCAGCCTTGTCCCACCTTGCTTACAAAAGACCGATATGCCTTAGCTAACGTCCATTTCGTCGATCAGCAATACGGCAAAAGTAAGCCCGTGCCAGTAGAACAGCCGGTTGGGGCATTGACGACAAACCCGAAATACAATTTAGTGAGTGCGGAGAGCCGGTGGCTAATGGACACGAACTTTAGCAACGTTGGAAGCGCACTGGAAGCGCCTTCACCCGTGATCACGGCAAACCACAAATACCATTATCTGGTTAATCCGCAGTTCAACAGTGCGGGCGGGAGTATCGAGAAACCTTGTTTCACGCTTATTGCACGGATGGACAAACGCCCTCCGGGGATGGTGACTGCCCGGTCCGACTTCGATAACCTGCCCTCGTTCATTCGTGCAGACGGCGACACGCTGGTCTATGACATTTACGACACGGACTCCGAGATCCTGAAAAGGATCAAAGAGTTTATGGCTGCTCACGGGATCACTGACATCCTCATGCGGATGCTTCGCATTGATGAACTGCTCCGGATCATGGGGTTTGGTGACTCTTACGTGCTGAAAGGCACACAGACAGAGAAAAAGAAATTTATCGGCAACGCCGTTGAGTGCCATCAAGCACAGGTACTTGCCGAGGCAATTGCAAAAACAATTTAATATTAAAAATCCGAACAATGTCAAGAGAAAAAGCCGGTTACCTCGTCGAAACGAAAGACGGCAAAAAAGGTCGCACCTATCACAACAAAGGATTGATTAACGATAAGGTACCGGTTTATGTAACAGGCGAGGAAAAGCCCCGCCTGTGCGCTCCGGACAGTTTGAAAGTAATAGGATTTATAGACTAAAATAATAATAATGAAAGCAATCGAATTTCCCGAGGTGAACGTCCGCATAGCGGCGAACCAACCGGAGTATGAGACTCTGCCGGCACATATGGAGGGCCTGAAAGACACAGGCTGGCGAAAGGTTACTGTGTGCTTTTACCTCGATCCCGAGGAACGCAAGCAAGTGATCGAAACCGGCCAAATTTGGCAAACAATCATTCAACCCGATACGGATTATTTTCACCCTATTTTAATGTCAACTCTAAAGCCTGAATTATGAAAGAAAATTTATGGATGCCTGATTGCATAAGGACATACACAGGTCTTTACATGAATGTATTCGAGCCAAAACCGGAGATGATAAACATCGAAGATATCGCGCACTCGCTTTCAATGCAGTGCCGCTTTGGTGGTCATCTCCCGATCTTCTTCTCCGTAGCGCAACACAGTATTAACTGTGCGGCTCTGGTGGGTGATGAGAGACAGATGCTTGCTGCGCTCCTGCATGACGCCAGCGAGGCATATCTGCTTGATATTCCCAGACCAATAAAAAGCAGGATGCCTGAGTACAAGGCCATCGAGTATAAATTAATGCTGGCGATTGCTGATAAATTCGGCTTCGAATGGCCCATGTCGGATATTGTGAAAAAGATTGACGAGGAAATGCTGGTTTGGGAGTGGAACTGCATTATGCTAAGAAATTCAGCGGAGGCCCCCAATATTCAAAGTCAGCGCGAAACGAAGAAAGCCTTTTTGAACATTTACAAAGTTTTAACCGAGGTAAAGGAGGTTGCAAAATGAAATGGTTTATCGAGTTCATCTTCTCGTCGTTCTGGGTATTTGTCGGAATGATCGTCCTCATCTCCTACCTGTTTGACGGTATCTGCAATGTTATCAAAACAATCTTTCAACGAAAATCAAATGAAAAACATAACTATTATCAACCCAAGCCTGCGGAACCCGATCAGGATAGAAACTAAAAAGGAACTGGCAGGCGACGCTATTGTCGAGGCTGTGCAATTCTGCAAAGACTTCTCCCTGCCTTGCTGCGAACTGTTCTTCGAGGGTTTTACCTTCGACATTACACCTGACCTCACAACAGGTCAGATGCACCATAAGGTGCTGGAATACAAGAGTTGGAAAAACATAAAACACCTGAAATCATGAAACAAAAGTTCCATCTGATGGCCAGCTCCGGCACGGAGACCGGGATCCTGAAACGCATTAAAGAATTTTACGCATCCGACAAAACATTCGTTCTATCTGCCAGACCAGACGGAAAAAGCTTTGATGTTTTGAAGGAGGGTCAACCGCTTAGAGGAGATGTGTTCGTGGAGAAAGTAAGAGACCGTTACCGCTTCGGGTATTTGTACACAAAATAAAAACCAACGCCCTATGAAAACAACTAATATCCTGAGGTCAGCGACCGAAGGACCAGTCACCTTGTACTTAATCGAATTTAACGAGGAGCGCGCTGCGTTTGACAAACCGGCCCGGTTCATGGCAACTTGGGCCAGAGCCGGGACAGACATAACAGAAGTACTGCCGGGGTATTCGTGCCGGGTGACTAGATCGGAGTTTTACAAGGTGCCTGACAACCCTTGGCAGGACGCCTTAAAATGTAAGCCTTGGGGCGAACACAACACTAAAGGATATTACCCGCTACTCGTGCGACAGCAGGCTGAACACAGGTACATGGAGTTGGTGCTGGCTGCAAGGTCCGGCAAGACTAAATTCGAGGTAAAAGAATAACTATGAAAGAACCGGTCAGTGCCGTCTACAATGAGTGCAATCGATTTGGGTTAAGCCTGTTCCCCGACCAATACTTTTTCCTTTCAATAGATGATCCGCCTTATTTTTCGGGTCCTGAAAAAAGGAAATTCTACGGATACCGAGTCTCACCGATAGGTGTTAAAAGAGTGGACTACCCTGCTAATGGGCATTGGCAAGTACCTGGACCAGAATACTTCGACGAGCTAAAACGCATATCTGCACACCAAATAATATGGGGTTGTAATTATTTCAAGTACGATTTTTCGCCCGGACGGATCGTGTGGGATAAGTGTAACGGTAAATCTTCTTTTTCGGACTGTGAGATAGCGTATTGCTCTTTCCACGACAGCGTCCGCCTATTCAGATTTATGTGGAGTGGTATGCTGCAGGGGAAGAGTATTGAAGAAGGCTGGATACAACAAGGAAATAAAAAACTAAACGAGAAAAGGATACATCCAACACAAAAGCCAGTAGCGCTATATGATTGGCTATTTTCTAAATATCCGATACCCGTTGGCGCGTATGTTGTGGACCCTCACGTTGGGAGTGGGAGTAGCAGAATAGCCGCCTACAAAGCGGGGGTAAACTTTATAGGTTTCGAGATCGATAACACAGCTTTTATGAAGCAGGAAGAACGATTCAAAAAATTCATTGAACAATACTATGAAAGATATCAAACCAAAATATGACGGGTCCTTTGACATCGCTACGGGACGCAGCCGCAAGGAGACGCACTGGCGCAATGCCGAGACGACATGGGCTGCGTTCCTTAACCGTGTCAAGGAGACTCACCGGACCGCTGAAAAGTTGTCCGAGTACATGGCCGAGAAGAAGACAAGACAGGACGAGATCAAGGATATCGGCGGGTACGTCGGGGGGTATGTCAACGGTGGCCGTCGCAAGTCCGGGAGCATCACGCACCGGCAGCTGGTCACCCTTGACATAGACTTCGGCAAAGGGGGTACCTGGGAAGATCTGATCCTGTATTATGGCAATGCGGCGGCTGTGTACAGTACTCACAAGCACACACCCGGGAACCCGAGGTTGCGTCTTGTCATGCCGCTTGACAGGCCTGTCACGACTGACGAGTACATCGCCATTGCCCGGCGCATTGCCGGAAATCTAGACATTAACTCGTTCGATGATACGACCTTCGAGCCTACGCGGCTGATGTACTGGCCCAGCACGGCTAAAGATGCTGAGTATGTGTTCGAGTACCAGGATGGCCCTTGGCTCTGTGCCGATGAGGTGCTGGGGTCTTACCGCAATTGGCGGGATGCCTCAGAGTGGCCGATCAGTGACAGGACCAGTCACGTCATCCGGCAGGAGATTAAGAAGCAAGGCGACCCGCTTGAAAAGCCGGGAGTCGTCGGGGCGTTCTGCCGGACTTACTCTATTGATGAAGCGATCGAGATGTTCCTGAGCGACGTTTACGAGTCCTGCGACGTAGAGGGGCGTTATACCTATCTGGAAGGCTCCACCGCTGCCGGACTGGTTGTGTACGATGACAAATACGCGTACAGCCATCACGGCACAGACCCAGCCTCCGGGAAGCTGTGTAATGCCTTCGACCTTGTCAGGTTGCATAAATTCGGCCTGCAGGACGAGGATGCCAAAGAGGGTACGCCGGGCAATCGTATGCCCTCTTATCGTGCGATGCTGGACTTCGCACGTAGGGACGGAGCGACTAAGGAGCGGATCGTTACTGAGAAGGTGCAGGACGCGCGCAGTGACTTTGAGGGGTTGGAAGGTGAGGAGCCTGAGGAACCGGAAGACACGGAGTGGACTAAAGGCCTTGACGTAGATGGGAAAGGTAATATCAAGAGTACGATCAACAACATACGGATCATTCTCGATAACGATCCTGCTGTGAAAGGCCGG
Source organism: Prolixibacteraceae bacterium (assembly GCA_038562555.1). Classification (GTDB taxonomy): domain Bacteria; phylum Bacteroidota; class Bacteroidia; order Bacteroidales; family Prolixibacteraceae; genus JBCFBK01. Next base: position 57,947 of record JBCFBK010000011.1, read on the forward strand.
TTCGCAATGAATAAGTTCGAACAGCGGGAAGTGACTCTCAGGGATCTGCCTTGGCGCAAGCTGACAAGCGGACAGTACCTGACGGACAAGGACGACGCGGGTATCCGGGATTATCTGGAAAAGACGTATGATATCACGGGGGTACAGAAGATAAAAGACGCGATGGACCTGACGACCGAGAAAAACGCTTTTCATCCGGTGAAGGATTATCTTTCCTCACTGGAATGGGACGGAGAATGTAGGGTTGATACGCTTTTCATCGAGTACCTCGGCGCCGCTGACGATGAATACGTTCGCGCTGTGACGCGTAAGACGCTTGTCGCAGCAGTAGCCCGGATATTTGTGCCGGGTATTAAATTCGATTATGTGCCTATTCTTATAGGTAAACAGGGTATCGGGAAAAGTACGATTATCAAAAAGCTGGGGCAACAGTGGTATTCGGACAGCTTCGGAACGATCCAGGGAAAGGAAGCCTTTGAACAAATACAAGGTGTCTGGCTGCTGGAAATGGGGGAGTTGGCCGGGCTTAAGAAAGCAGAGATGGAGACGGTCAAGCACTTCATTTCAAAGCAGGAGGACCGTTACCGCGTGGCTTATGGCCGAAGAACCGAGAACTTCCCCAGGCAATGTGTTTTCATAGGCACTACGAACGAAAACAACTTTCTGAGGGATTACACGGGTAACCGGCGCTTTTGGCCGATTGACACGCACGAAACAGAGGTTGTACGAAGCCTTTTCAAGGACTTTACACAGTCAGAGATTGACCAGACATGGGCGGAGGCTGTGTACCTGTTTAAGGCGGGAGAACCCCTGTATCTCAGTAAGGAGATTGAGAAACTGGCAGCGGAGCAACAAGCTGAACACAACGAGATCGACGAACGCGCCGGGCTGGTGCAGCAGTACCTTGACACCTTACTGCCTGAGAACTGGGACGAGATGGACCTGGGTGACCGGAGGATCTACCTGACGAGCGGGGATGACATCTTCAACACGAAAGGAAAGATCATCCGGCAGCGGGTATGTGTGGCGGAATTATGGTGTGAACTGTTCGGACAAAAGCAGTCTGAAATGACATCCTTCAACACGAAAAGTCTTCACGGCATCTTGAAAAATATGGAAGGTTGGAAAGAACATAAGTCGGCAAAAAGCAGGTTCAAAATTTACGGGCATCAGAAAGCATATCTGCGGACTTTGGACGTGCAGAATCTAACTACAAATGTTACCACTGACAAAAAATCTGTTACCACTTAAAAACGAGTGAAAATTTTGGCAGTTGTAACAAGTAACACCAGCGGTAACATCAGCTGTAACAACTTAAAAAGCTGAAAATTAAAATAATAAATGCCGTTGTTACAAGTGTTACCACTAAATACTATATAAACTTATAATATATAAATAGAGAGAAAATAGGCATACATGCCCGCCTAAATGCCCCTATACGCGTATATATGTAGTTTCAGGAAATAACAGGTAACAGTGGAAACATGTAACAAATCTTACTTTATGAATGAAAAATTAATAGAAAAAAAGCTGCGTGAATCCGTCAAAAAATTAGGCGGTTTAGCCCTGAAATTTTCGTCGATGACTTACACGGGAATGCCCGATCGGATCGTCTTAATGCCGGGTGCCCGTGTAAGCTTCGCGGAGATCAAGACGACGGGTAAAAAGCCTTCTCCCAGACAACGAATTGTTATTACATTGCTTAGACGGTTAGGGTTTAAAGTAGGGCTACTGGACAGCCAGGAAAGCCTTGATAAATTTTTGGAGGAAATCGAAAATGAGATATAATCCCTGGCCCTATCAGGACCACGCAACGCAACATATCATCGAGAATAGCGCGGCTGGATTATTCATGGATATGGGTCTTGGGAAAACTGTGTCTACTTTGACCGCTGTGAACCAACTCATGTATGATGATCTGGAGGTTAGCAAGGTTCTTGTGATCGCGCCTAAGCGCGTAGCGGAGGACACGTGGATAACAGAGGCGGCGAAGTGGGACCACCTGAGGCATCTCCGGGTATCTGTGGTATTAGGCACTGAGCGGCAGCGTAAGGAGGCTCTGAAAGCTAAAGCGGACATCTATGTTATCAATCGGGAGAATGTGGCGTGGCTGGTCAGTCTGTATCAATCCGCTTTCCCGTTTGACATGATTGTCATAGACGAATTATCCAGTTTCAAGTCTTCGAAGGCTATACGTTTCCGGACGCTGAAAATGGTCAGGCCTAAGGTTAAGCGGATCGTCGGTCTTACGGGAACGCCGGCGCCGAACGGACTGATCGATCTGTGGCCGCAATTGTATCTGCTTGATATGGGAGAGCGTCTCGGGAAGACGATCACCCGATACCGGGAAACCTATTTCACGCCGGGAAGGCGTAACGGACAGATTGTATACGATTACAAACTCAGATCGGAGAGTGAACAGGCGATTTATGACCGGATCGGGGATATCTGTATTTCCATGAAGGCAAAGGATTATCTGCAACTCCCGGAGCGGATCAACCGGACAGTATCAATCAACCTTGACGTGGAGTCGATGAAAAAATATGTCGAGTTTGAGAAAGAGCAGATCCTGTCGCTCGAAGGCTCTGAGGACATATCGGCAGTCAACGCAGCGGCATTGACAAACAAATTGTTGCAGTACGCCAACGGGGCCATATACGATGCAAACAAAGACTGGCATTCCGTACACCAGGCTAAGCTTGACGCATTGGAGGAGATCGTGGATACGGCTAACGGGCAGCCGGTGTTGGTGTTTTATTCCTACAAGCACGATCTGGAGCGGATCAAGAAGCGGTTGAAGGCCTACAAACCCCGAACCCTTGAAAGCCGGCAGGATATACAAGACTGGAACGAAGGTAAGATACAGGTCCTGCTTTGCCACCCGGCCAGTGCCGGGCATGGGCTGAACCTGCAAGCGGGCGGCAATATAATCGTCTGGTTTGGCCTTACCTGGTCCCTTGAACTCTACCAACAGGCCAATGCCCGTTTAGACCGGCAGGGGCAGGTTAAACCCGTTATTGTCCACCATCTGGTTGTGAACGGCACAATGGACGAGGACGTCATGAAGGCAATAGATCGTAAGGCAGTCGGGCAGGACGCCCTGATGGATGCCGTCAAGGTCCGGTACCTGAAATACAGAAAAAGCGCAGCAGCTTAAAACCAATTAAATCAAAAACTTATGATTAAAGATAATTTTATGGATGATGACAGCAAAAAACTGGACATCCTTATGCGTATATTCCACAACGTGTCTCTTAAGGACCTGCGGGAGATCGAGAAAAGCCTATTGCCAAAGAAGCGGAAAAAGGTGGCGCCTGTTAAGACACAGACTTAAAAGGCTTGGGGTATCTGTGGTATCTGGGGTATCTGGGGTATCTGGGGTATCTGGGGTATCTGGGGTATCTGGGGTATCTGGGGTATCTGGGTATTTGGGGTATCTGAGCATGAATAGCAGTGTCAGTGGGCGTCATTAAGGGAGTGAGTTGCAACCAAGGATCGACGCTATAAGGGCTGATATTGCTGAGCTTTTGAAATAATTTGAAAATATTTTGAAAAAACTTGTATCAAAGTTTGGTACATTCAAATATAGTACGTATATTTGATACAAGAAACAGCAACGAAGCTGAATCACTAAAAAATCAGATCATGACAACTATCATCGAATGTGCTGAAATCATCAACAAAGAATTCGCCGGATGTTTTGCTTTTGTAGAAGGCCGAGATATTGAAGTAACCGTGAGGGGTAAAAAATCAGACAAGGTTTATATTTCAAACGGAGAAGTACGATACAAAGGCAATTGCGCAACTGTAGCGGGACAGATTGCTGAAAGGTTTAATCTTGTTAAAAACTTTTAACTATGACACTTGAAAGTTATAAAGCCGCTTACGTAGCGGCTTCTTCGTCGAAGCAAAAGGCAAAGCTGTTGAATAAGGCAATGCTTAATCTGTCAAAATCAGACAGTGAAGCCTTCATAAAATGGCAGACTGAAAAATCTAAAGAACAAGATGTAGCGGATTTCGAAGCTACCTATCTTGACGAAGTAAAAGCTTTTTTGAAAGATCGCCCTCTTCTTACTCAAAGAGGCTTAAGCCTTGAAAGCGGCATATCTGAGAGCATGCTAGGTAAGATACTAAGAGGTGAAAGAAGCATGACAGCAGAGGTGGCAGCTAAGCTTGAACCGGTCCTGAGAAAGTACGGGTTTTTGTAACTTTTCAAACAGTCGTAAACCATTAATCCTTAATTAATTCACACGCACAGTACTACTTTTTTGCAATTTTTATTTACCTGAAAGTGTTTATATTACAAACATTTTCAGGTATTTTTGTTTATTGACGTTTCAAAAAAGTAGTGCAATATGGCAACAAAGCAAGAACAAAAAGACCAGGTAAAGCTTACTGCGAAGCAGGAGCGGTTCTGCTATGAATACTGCATCGACTTCAACGCGACCAGGGCGGCAGCGGCTGCCGGATATTCCAAAAAAACAGCGTTCACCATTGGCTGTGAGAACCTTAAGAAACCTTATATAAAAACCCGAATTGAGGAAATGCAGAAAAACCTTGCTGAAACAGCAGGGCTTTCAGCCCTCAGGATCTTGAAAGAACACCAAAAGATCGCTTTCTCCGATGCAGGGCAACTGCGCTCCGGCTGGATCACTTTGAAGGAGTTCGAGAGCCTTACACCCGATCAAAAAGCTTGTATTCAGGAAGTTAGCACTAAAGTTATTAAACAGAACGTTGGTACCCGCGAGGAGCCTATTATCGCTGATGTTGAGTACATTAAGATCAAAATGTATGACAAGCAAAAGAGCCTTGACAGCATTAACCGCATGCTGGGCTATGACGCGCCCGTCAAGGTGGAGGCAAACGTGAACGTCAATCCTTTCTCCGAGTTAATGAAACGCGTAGCTGAACGAAAGAATGATAATCCCGAAACAGATAGTTGAAATATGGCAGGACTGGCAGCAGGACTGGTGTCTGGCAGCTAAAGAGCTGCTGGGGGCTAATCTTGACCCTGAACAGCAAGAGATCCTCCGATCCGTTCAGCATAATAAGATGACCTCTGTTGCATCCGGGACCGCAAGAGGAAAGGATTATGTTGCCGCTGTAGCGGCTATTTTGTTCCTGTATCTCACTCCTGAGTTCGATACGGACGGTAACCTGGTCGCAAACACGAAAGTGGCGCTAACGGCTCCTACGGGCCGTCAGGTGGATAATATCATGTACCCGGAGATCAAGAGACTGTTCAATTACGCGAAAAAGGTGTTTCCCATACTCGCGGGCCGTACCGTCGCGAGCGACATACGAACTGAGTTCGAGGAGTGGTTCCTGACAGGTTTCAAGGCAGACGAGTACAACCATGAAGCCTGGTCGGGCTTTCACGCAGTCAATACGATGTTCGTTGTCACAGAGGCCTCTGGTATATCGGATAACACCTTTGCAGCTATTGAAGGCAACCTGCAAGGCAACAGCCGCATTCTGCTTGTGTTTAACCCGAATGTGACAACGGGCTATGCCGCAAAGACCCAGAAAAGCCAGCGCTGGCAGCGGTTCAGGCTTAACAGCCTGACAGCGCCCAACGTCACCAAACGAAAGATCATAATTCCCGGACAGGTTGACTACGACTGGGTGGCTGACAAACTGGACAATTGGTGTACGAAGATCACCCGGGACGAGATCAAAGAAGAATTTGACGATTTTCAGTTTGAGGGGCAGTGGTACCGTCCGGAAGACATGTTCCGGATCAAGGTATTGGGCAAATTTCCGAAGATCGACGAGGACGTGCTGATCCCGCAATTCTGGATTGAACAGGCGCAGGAGCGCTGGCGGGATAATTACGATCTGACAGGCAGACCGCTCAGGATCGGTGCCGATGTGGCCGGTATGGGCCGGGACAATACGGTCCGCTGCTATCGTTATGACAACTACGTCAAGCGGTTCAAAAAACATAACTCAGGCGGAACGGCTGATCACATGAAGGTAGCCGGTATGCTGAAGCACGATTTGGACAGCTATACGGACTCCGTCGCCATGATCGATACAATCGGAGAGGGCGCAGGTGTTTACTCGCGCCTGATCGAGCTGGGGATGGCTGGCAGGGCGATCAGTTGTAAGTACAGCGAAGCGGCGAAGCATAACGGCAAGGATCTCACAGACATGACAGGAGAGCGGAAGTTTGTCAATATGCGGGCATGGCTGTTCTGGTGTGTGCGTGACTGGCTGGACCCGAAGCACAATACAGGCGCAATGCTGCCACCGGGTGACAGTTTTGTCGAGGAAGCGACAGAGATTAAGTTCCTCTTTCGGTCAGACGGTAAGATCATTATCGAGCCTAAGGACGACATTAAGAAGCGGCTGGGACGGTCCACCGACGAGTTTGACGCACTTGCAAACACGTTCTACCCGGAACAGAAGATCATCGAAATAGACATAAGCAAACTTGAAGAAATGCTATACTAACATGAAAACAATCAGAGAAATAACAGATAAAGGCAGACCGGCTGATCAGGTTATCGCGGATCTGAAAAAGAAGAATATCGAAGTGCCTGCGTGGGGACTGCTGGAAAAAGAGTATGACCCTAAGAAGCACCCGATCAAGACTGATCCCCTGTTTCTTGACAAGGTCACGAAAGGCGGTATCACGAAGGTGTCAAAGATCACGCTGGGACTTCAACGGCTGGCTACGAACCGCATTACTGAACTCATGTATGGCATACCGGTTAAGCGGATCTACAAGACGGGAGAGGACGAGAACATGAAACGTGCAGCGGACATCATGGAGAAGATTTTTCAGAAAAACCGCATCGACGCGGTGAACCTGGATCGGGGCAAAAAACTGTTTTGTGCGTGTGAAGTCGTAACCTTGTGGTACGCCCAACTGCTCGAACAGGAACATAAGCTGTACGGAGAACCTACAAAGATCAAACTGCGCTGCAAGACGTACAGCCCGAAAGACGGTGACGCGCTCTATCCCCTGTTTGACGAAAGCGACGACATGATCGCCCTTTCGATCGAGTACACACGCAAAGAAGGCAGTAAGACGATCCGGTACTTTGACACCTACTCAGCTGATCAGCATTTACGCTGGGCAGACGGCGTCGAGGAAGTGCGGGAGGATATTGGTCTAATCGAGATAGCGGAGTCTGTTGAGAGCGGGGAGCCGGTCAGGACTATGAAGATCAAGGAGGGCCTTGGTAAGATCCCGGGTGTTTACATCTACAGACCCACACCGATCTGGGAGGACCAATCGGAGAACGTGTACGAGGCTGAGTACGCCTTATCCCGTCAAGGCAATTACATCAGGAAGAACAGCAAACCTATTTTTGGGGTGTTCTCTGACGGTAACGTCAAGTACGGAGGTGAAGATGACAAGGACGATCGTCTGATCGTGCAATACGGCAAGGACGATGACGCAAAGTACATCACGTGGGAGCAGGCTATTGACTCGCTGAAATTCTACAAGGAAACGTTGTTCGACTCGTTCTTCACGGAACTGCAGCTCCCGAACATTTCCTTTGACAAAATGATGTCCGAAGCAATGTCCGGGGAGAGTCGCAAATGGGTGTTTGTTGACGCGCAGATGAAGGTTACGGACGAGGCCGGGAGCTGGCTTGAATTCTTCGATCGTGAGATCAACGTGGTGCGGGCGTGGATGAAGATTATGTACCCTGACCTGTCCGACGCTATTGACGAACTGGACATCGAACTTAAGATCACGCCGTACTCCATCACGGATGAAAAGGAACTGATCGAGAACCTCACTACCGCAGCCGGAGGGGAGCCGATCCTGAGTCAGGAAGAAGCAGTCCGGCAGCTCGGCTATGTGGATGACGTGGAAGATGAGATTAAGCGGCTCAAAGCGCAATCCGCAAAAAACATATTTGAACCCGCTGAATAATGCCTCAGGAAATCAGCATCGAGTTTGGAAACTACGAAGCACAGCACCTGTCGAACATCGACCAGTATCAGGACGTAGTTGATCAGATTTATCAGGAGGCCGCAAGGGAAGCGGCTAAACTTGGTAAGTCCGTTAAAAACTTTGATGTGAAAAAGCCGTTTACCTTCGCAGACTACCCACAGATTAAGGCACGGATAGATAAGCTGTTGAAGGATCTTTCCAAAGCAGTTACAAAGACAATCGAGCAGGCCACCTATGCAGAATGGCTTGCTGCCATGAAGAATAACGACGATATCGTCGATAAGGTTTTTAGCAATACAAGCATTCCCAAGGTGCGGCTGGGGCAATATTACCAACAGAACCTCAAAGCTTACGACGCGTTTCAGGCACGGAAGATAAACGGATTCAGCCTGAGCGACCGGGTGTGGAACCTGACCGGCCAGTATCGGCAGGAACTTGAAATGGCAATCGATATCGGTTTGCTGGACGGACGGTCTGCTGCCAAACTCAGTCAGGACATAAGAGGCTACCTGAACGATCCTGACAAGCTTTTCCGACGTGTTCGCGATGCCAGAGGGCAGTTACAACTTTCAAAAAATGCCCTCGCTTACCATCCCGGACAGGGTGTTTACCGGTCCTCTTACAAAAATGCTCTCAGGCTTGCACGTAACGAGCCGAACATGGCCTATAGGACCGCAGATTTCACGCGCTGGGGGCAGATCGACTTCATACTGGGCTACGAGGTCAAGCTGAGTAATGCACACCGCATTTACGATATCTGTGACCTTCTACAAGGCCGGTACCCGAAAACCTTTAAGTTCGTCGGCTGGCATCCGCAATGTTTCTGCTTTGTGGTACCGATCCTGGCAAATCAGGAGGAGTTTTTGGCCTTTCAAAACAAGATCCTTGCAGGCGATGACGTGAGCAACTTTGCCTTTTCAGGAAAGATCGAGTGGTTACCTGGTAATTTTGTGAGCTGGGCAAAGGATAATTACAAGCGGGCCGCTGCTGCGAACCATACCCCTTACTTCATTTCGGACAACCTGCAAAAAGGCAATATTTATCAGTCTGCGCTAAGCTGGAAAGCAAACAGGGCGCAGGCCAGTATGAGCCTGTTGGAGAAAGAAGCGTATATCCGTAATAACAAGACCTTTGAAACCGCTGTTGCATTCGACCGTAACGGCATAGCGCTGTTTGAGAAAGCAGGAGGGGCAACCTCTGTGCAATTCACCCCGGAGGAACTGGCGCCTTTGAAAGACTGCGTCTTCACGCACAATCACCCGATCGGCTGGCGCTCTGCGGCTGATAAGATGGGAAGGATCGGTAATTCGTTCAGCCTTGCGGACGTGTCGCTGGCAATTCAGTACAACTTTGCGGAGATCCGGGCTGTAACTCCGAATTTCACGTTTTCGATGAAGCGTCCGGCAGGTGGATGGCCGGCACTGGCTCAGGCGCAGACTACCATGATCGACATACACGAAAAACTGGTGAAGGACATGGCTTACCGGATCAGTCAGAATACGACTACAGTCGGTAAGGCACAGATCATTCACCAGCACAAGTTATGGCAGGAATTTGCCAAACAGTTCAAACTCGAATACTCGAAATTTAAAGCGATTTAGGGCTGTACACGATGCTGTTTTCCTGACCTTTTTCAGGTGTCAGGTGCTTATCGTTTCCGGTTAAGATCCGCACCGGTATTCCGCCCGGGAACGCTTTACACGTGAAGTTAATCAGGTCAAAGCCTTGCCTGCACGTCTGGCAGGAGGCTTTGTAGGGGTTAAAAAACTGGTGTTTATCGTTTAGTTCTTCCATGTTATTTGCTTCTTTGTTTCTGTGTTACTTCTTCAACTGAGATCCGGCATTTCTTGCCGTCATAGGGCCTCTCCTGTGTGATCCCTACGTTCCACAAGCGGCTGACCTTGCAGCCGACCTGATCAGGGGTGAACACGTCATAAATGGCGGAGAGGGACCCGAAATAGTAATCACTCTTTCCGTTTATCGGCTCGCTAAATTCAACTTTGTAGACCTTCCGCATATTATCTGAGTTTTATGGCTGAGCCGATCTTATCGAAGCATTCGGGGCCGACTTGTCCGTTCAGGTAGTCAACGCAGATAACCGCAATCGTTCTGCCCGTCTCAGTCTTAAGGTCGGAAATCCCGGCAAGCTGCTGTCGGTAAATGTCGTTAGCGCGTTCCAGATCTTCCTCTTTGGTTGCCTTGAACCAGTTGTTTTTAGGTTTCTTAATCCGGGATTTCAGGATGCGTACACAGTCGGTCAAGCCCTCTTTTACTGCTGCATTTTTGTACATGTTGATTCGCTTAATAGCGAGCAAGGACTCAACTTTTTTGAGCGACTCCCGCATTTCCTTGGCGGTCGGGAAGGGGTACGTCTTTTCGTGGACTACTTTTAAGGGTTTTTCTGTCATGGTGATTATTTGGTTTTAGATATTACGTTAATGAGATATTGCGTTACGATAGTCGCGCTATATGTGCCTGAACCTCTTTGTTTAGCGAGCGCTGATATAAGTCTTTGCTTATCGTCATCTGTTGTTAGAGACAATACCATCTTGACCAACTGAGCATCGGTAAAAATATTGCGGATAGGGTTTAGGTACCGACGCGGAATGCCCCAAGATCCGCTATTGCCTATTTTGTCCAGTATATTGCGGATCTGCTCAGCTTCCAGCAAAGCGTTATGCTTTTCGGCCTCTGCCGTCACGGCTTTGATCTGCGCAAGATAGGTATTAACTACGTTAAGAGCTTTTAGGTATTCTTCGTGCGTAATCATGGTGATTATTTGGTTTTAGTTTACTCTGTGGCTTTTTTGAGCGCTTGTTCTGCTTGTCTAACTAATCGGACAAGCGCTATAATTTCTTCTCTGCGCTCTTCTTTTAGATGATCTACTTCAGCAGGGAGAATAAGGTCTTTAAGGCGGATTATTTCTTTGCACACATTAAACATATTTGGTGCAGAGGATATTAATCGCGCATTAGCCTTGTTTTCTTCTAAATGCCGCAATGGATCGGCATAACCGTAGTTGCATCTTGTGATATGTTTATAAGTCACTTGTGTGTCCTTGGTTATAACGGATGTCGTATCGAAGCCATCGACAAACCATTCTCCGGGCGTAAAACTGTTCTCCATAATGGTTAGTTATTTGGTTAAAAAATAATCGTATTCAGCTTTTGTGATCTCGTTATAGAACCCCTCCGGGAAGCATAGTTTGTAGCACGGTACCGGCTCGTCGCACTTACGTTCGTACTCCTCCTGCTCTTTGTAGCTACTCATGCGATTATACTTTATACGGTTAAACTGCACCCGGCTCTTTGTGCCGATAGCTACAGTGCAGCCTTGGCTGTGTTTCAGGTCGATCCAGTCCCGGCGGGACATAACGCCATCACGGTATCGGAAAACCTTATTCAGGGTGTGCTCCGCTTTGTGTTCCTGTATTGTTTTCATAGAACCCTTTGGCTTGTAATTACTTCAAAAGCATGAAACACCAGATAACCCTCCGACATTTGAAAGGTGCCGATAAAACGATGTTCACGGCTCGCATCGATGGTGTGCCCGGTGCCGTAGACTTCAAAGGTCCGTTTTTCCATAGGCTGGGCAGGATCTACTTTTGCCCACAGGCAGGCTTTACCGTGCTGCGCCTGCACGGATAAGATTTCCGCGCCCTTCGGCATTTCTATTTCGCAGTTTAGCGGTTCCAACGCATATTTCCAGATTGTTTTCATAATGATTAGTTATTTATGCCCTGAAGGGCCGATTAAACCTTAATTGTTTCTTTTATACCTAACAAGGCTCTGTATTCTTCAAACCTATGCTCCCTGATCGGCCTTACATAAGGATGTGTTCTAAAGTACAGCAGCAAACAGGGAGATATACCGTTGTACCTGTTAACAAACTCGAATTTAATCAGCTCACCAGCATTAATGCGCTGCCGGATACGGTTGTGGTAGGGATACATTAGTTGGAGGTTTATGCCCGGACTGGTTACCGGGCTGGTTAATTAATAGCTTTGCGTATTGCTTTTCTGGCTTTATCCAATGCTCTCTTGTCAGACTCATCGCCGTATTCGTCAAGATCATTAAATTGCTCAACCATTTGTATAAGTGCGTTTAGTAGTTTTGGGGCGGCGATAATGAGTTTAGCGTTAGCACTTTCTTCTTCTTTCAATTTCACGGACGGTGTGATACCGTCCGTAAGGCATAAGGAGGCTATAATTTTGTTGCCACAACGCACGTAAGGAACAAGCCCGGTGTTGAGATCGTCGTGTGTCCATTCTCCTGTTGTAAACTTTGTTTTCATTGATCTAAAGGTTATGCCCGGACTGGTTACCGGGCTGGTTAATTAAATATATGCCTAATTGGTTGCTTCGTCGTAAATTATTCTTGCGCTAGCTGGTAACTCATCTGTAAAACACCTAAAACTGTGAAAATAAGACATTTCTTTCTTACCACCCCTGCCAAAGTAGTTGCAGTAGCTATAAATTGGCATTGTTTCGTTTTCAGAAAGCTTTATGACTTTATGCCATACATCCCCATACTCATTTGACAATTGACACCATTGAGGATTTTCCGGCATGTTGTTTAATAGCTTTTCTGTTCTCCTCATGTTGCAGCCTTCTAAAAAAGTAGCTTGTGCATATTGCAATTCCGTGAAATATGTTTTTGTTTTCATTTCTTAATTTTTTTTGCCCGGACTGGTTACCGGGCTGGTTTATTAATGTTCAATCGCTTCTGTAATACTACAAATGGTCTCTTCTAAGCTATAAAAGGCAGTATCAAGAGTATCGATAATCTCGTTCATCGTTTGCCCCCTTTCTCCATCCTGTAAAGATTCAGGCAGATTATCATATGCCTCTTGTTCTTCGTCTTTTAGACTTTCAAGATCAGCGTTAAGATCAGCCAATTTGTCGGCTATTTCTCGCAGTTGTTTTCGTCTTTGCTTGTTCATATCCTCTATTTTTTAAGGCCCGAAGGCCGGTTAATTAAAAATTGGATTTCAGGTTGAGTTGTTTCAAAACCTCTTTAAGCTCTGAATCAGTGTATTTTTCTGCTACTTCTCTGCTGATGCAATTGTGGTTCATTGCTAACTGGATAGCTTTTTCGCGTGAAACTCTGTAGATTTTAGTTTTCATAGGTTTTAAATTTTCTACAAAAATAAGTGAATTATAAGATATAAAACAAACTTTTTAGCAAAATTCTTCATTTTTAAGTGTTTTTATTATAAACACCGTGCTTTCTAAATTCATACATTTGTTAAAAACCATTTGATACGTATGAAACTAAAAATTTTAGAAGCGCTGAAAAACAAGTATAAAACTCTGGGTTTTGGCGACAAAGCATTCGAGGGGGTTGCAAACTACTTAGCAACAACCGTGGCCGATGAAGCAAACATCGAAACCGCAATTGCCGGGGTCGAACCTCTCCTTAAATCCTTTCAGGGCGACATTGATAAACGTGTGAATGAAGCTGTCGAGAAGGCAAAGAAGGAGAAAACACCGGAGGCTGAGAAAAAGCCTGCCGAAGCAAAGAAGGAGGAAACGCCAACTGAACAAGTCCCGGAATGGGCCAAGGCGCTGATAGAATCAAACAAGAAACTATCCGATGAACTGGCAGGCATTAAGGGAGAGAAGGTTGCCGACACTCGCAAGTCAAAGCTTGACACCGCACTGGCAAAAGCACCGGAAGTGTATAAGGCCCGCATTCAGAAGAACTTTGGCAGAATGTCCTTTCAGGACGATGCCGAGTACGAGGAATGGCTGACTGAGATCACGACCGAAGCAGAAACCTTGGCAACTGAGGCAACTCAGAAGGGGTCTGTGTTCAGTGCTCCAAAAGGTGGCGGCAAAGGCACACCGGACGCGAAGCCTTCACCAGAAGTGCAGGCCCGTATCGATGCCCGTCAGGCTCAACCAGTGGCAAGCCCAATCATGGGACTGCCCGTAACACCGACCAAGTAATAATTTAATTGATCAAAACATGGATGTAAATTTCGCTTATACCGATGCCGCTCCCGTGCTTCCTGTCGTGTTCGAACAGGTCTGGGGCGAAAAGCCGGGTGGTGGACTGGTCGCTAATCCGACCTACGACATCAAACCGAGTACGGCTGTCGGACTTGACGCAGGAGCGTTGAAGCCTATCAAGGCTTATCGCCTGGTTAAAGCCGTTGCCGCTGATGACACAACGATCGAGATCGCGAAAGGATCCGGCGTTGCTGTGGGTGACAAGATCGCTCACGGGACCCTTGCCGTCGCTTGTACGGCTGCTGACACTACCACAAACGCAGACAAGGACGTTGTCACTGTCACGTTGGGCGTGGTTATCGCAAACAAGACCGTGCTGTATCAGGCCGCTGCCGCTTCTGTGGCTGCTGTTGCTGAGGTCAAAGCCGGTTACTATGACGCCGAAGCCGAAGATGACGGCGCCCTGCTGGTTGTTGCCGCTGACGCTGGCGCGGGTGAGGTCCTGCTGACCACTGTGCAGGCGTCCTATCAGGGAATTAAGATCATCGCTGCTGATGACTATGTCACCCTTGTAGCCGAGGGCGTTGCTGGCGTTGCCGGTGTCCCTGCTACTCCGATCTATACGCCGCTCTACCTGACTGGTGCAAATGTGATTGTTTACGCCGGGAAAGGCGATCAGGCTGTGAAGCTGGTCAACGGTGCAAACGTGCGAAAAGAAACGGTCGAAGCTGCCCCTGAGGTGCTGGCCCTGATGTCTAACATTAATCCTGTATAATCATGGCAGACATGAATAAACCCTTATTTGACCTCGATCAGCCGGGAATGCAGGCTGAGGTCAATTCCTACAAGCCCGGAACGGGCCTTGCATGGGCGCAACTCTTCCCCCTGAAATATACCCCCAAGTTCGATCTTAAGGGCATTGAAGGAGACGAAGGTATCCCTGTATCCGCTGACCGTGTTGCCTTCAACACCAAAGCGCCTCTGAAAACCCGTAAGACGGTTGGTAGCTGGTCCGGTAAACTCGGTAAGATCTCTATCTCGCGGGATAAAGACGAACTGCAGATCAATGAGTACAATGATCTTAAAATCATCTCTGCCGCCAACACGGAAGATAAGGCAACTGCGCAGTACCTGGTGGACCTGGTGTACAATGACATCGAAGCTTGCAAGAACGGTATGGACTATCGCGTTGAGATCGATGCCCTGCGTATTGGTTCCGCCGGTAAAGCCGTATACTCTGCCGCTATTGACGGGGAGATGGCAACTGCTGACGAGATTAACTTCAACATCCCGTCTGATAACTTTGTGGGTGTCACGACTGCGTGGGCCACGGCTGCAACTGCTGACGGTATTGCCGATATTGCGAAACAGCAAAAAGCGATCCAGAAGAAAGGTTTGAAAAAACCGATGTACGCCATTATGGCTGATTCGGCCTTTGAATTACTGCTTGCACAAGAAAAGACCCTGAAACGTGTTGCAACCGTTGTTGTCAACGCAGTGGGCCTTACAGCCAGCGAGGTTCTTTCTATTGAGAACGTGAATGCTTACATGCGCCGGAAAGGCTATCCGCAGATTCTTAAACTTGACAGCTATGTCACGATCGAGGACAAAGACGGAAAGCAGACTACTGTCCAGCCCTGGAACGAAAAAGCCGTTGTGCTGGCTCCGACTCCGCAACTGGGATGGACCTATTACAAACCCGTGCCGATGGTGCAGAACACCGATGCCGCACAGGTACAGGGACCTTACTACAAGGTGACTGTCTACTCGACTCTCAACCCGATGACTGAGATGACAATGGCTGAAGCTTATGTGCAGCCGGGACTTATCAACCGTGCCTCTCTGGTGTACATGAACGTAACGCAAACGACCTGGAACGAAGGTGCCTAACAATTAAGTGATGGGAACGATCCTCGAAGCATTGAAAGGAGTAACCAGCTACCCGGTACCACGACGCGTCTTTAATAAGATCGCCGTGATCCGGGGGCTGGATCTGGAAGCCGGAGCCACCGCTGCCGTCCTGTCCTCTGCCGCTTATTCGCTGGCGGAGGCTGATGTGCTGTTGTGGACCTCTGACGCTCCGGACATGACTGAGGCCGGTACGTCTTTCAAACTATCGGACAAACAACGTGCTGCAATGAAAGCACAGGCAAATGCCGTACTGAGCCCCTCCACTGTGGAGGTGGTGACGTTCGGCTATAAAGGTGAAAATCTATGATCGAGAATGGTACTCTATACTACAAGACCGTGACAGGTGGCGGGATCGATCCGGAGACGGGCGACCCTATCCCTGCAACCTCTACGTGGAGCAGTGCTGTGCCTTGCTACATCAAGCCCAATTCCACCGGTCGGCTGATGCGGTATGAGGGCGGGCAGTACGTCTCCGCTGCGTATGAAGTACATATCGAGAAAGATCCTACCCTTGACCTGAGAATCATTAAGATCATTGACGCCACCGGCGCCCTGATCGGAGAGTTTCAGATCGTGCCTCAGAATATCCAGCATCTGGACTATGTCGAACGCATTAAAATTGTGATCTGATGCCAGCAAGACAGTTAACGCCAATGGATTACGTGACCGACTACCTGCAAACGCAGATCGAGAACCGGCAGAAAGTTGTCGTGAACAACTTCATCTATGTAGGCGAGACCTGCATCCGGGAAGCGCGTCTGAACGGGACTTATCAGGACCGGACGGGCAACCTTAGAAGCTCTATTGGTTATGTTGTTTTGCGCGATGGTGTTTCGATCAATCAGAGTGGCTTTGAACAGGTCCTTGCAGGCACGGACGGCAGCAAGTCCGGGAAAGAGTTCATACAGGCCCTGATCGCCAAACACCGTAAGGGCATTGTCCTGATCGTGGTGGCAGGGATGGAGTACGCAGCGTATGTAGAGGCTTTGAACTACGACGTGCTTACTTCCGCTGAACTGCTTGCCGAGCGTATGGTGCCGCAATTAATGGTCAAACTTGGATTTAAAGTAGCAGCATGAAAAAGACAGGCAGTGAAATAGAAGCAGACGTGTTCGCAATCCTTCGGGCCAGTGCGTTGAAAACAACGATCGCCGGTCTTATCTACAAAGAGGACATGCGACCGATCAACGCTACGACCGAGGACGCTGTCGTGTCTTTCATGACGGGCCTTGACGGGCAGATCCAGGTGGGCGTGGTTACGATCAATGTGTTTGTGCCAATGATCGATATCGGAGACGGCACACGGGCTAAGAACACTACGCGCTGCAAACAAATTGAGATGCTGATGCAGGCCATTGTGTCCGGGTTAAAGCCGGACGAGTACCGCTTCACCCTTGATACAATTATCAAAACTTTCAAGGTAGAAGGAGCAAACCAACACTTTGTAAATACAAAACTTAAGTTCGAAAGAACCTCATTTTAAAACTGAAAATTATGGCAAAATTATCGTGGGGAAAACCCATTGTCGAAATCGCCCCCAGCACCGCAGGTGCAGCCGGGACGGTATTCACAGCCTTGCCGGAGATCGTTGAAAATACGGCCTTGCTCACCACCACAAAAGGTGAGAAGATCGAGGCAAAAGAAGAAGGCGGCGCTGTTGTTGATTCGAAGTACAAATCGAACAGTTACATGTTCGAATGTGAAGTGTATGTGAAAAAAGGTGACGAAAAACCTATCGCGGATACTGACGGAATCATCGAAGGTGATTACACTGTGCGCCTGACCCCGGAGGATGATACACAGGCCGGGTTCATTATCGATGTGGCCCGCGTTTCTGTGGAAGAAACCTGGTCGTCCGCAATCGGCAAAAAGTGGAAGTACACTTTTGATGCACTGAAACCTGCAACCGGAGCAATCCTGAAAGATTATACCAAACCGGCAGGTTAAATACGATAAAGGCCCTGTATTGGGACAGGGCCTTTTTTTTTCGGATGTACCAAAGGGGGTATAGCTTACAAGGGTTCGAGGCCCTTATCCGAAACTAAATTTAGTATTACAATATGGAGACGATTGAAAGCAAAGTTGCAGGAGCAGTACTTGAAAAGGCAATCCCGGGCACGGTCGGGGGCAAGATATACAAGATCGCACCACCCACAACCGAGACGCTGATACTTGTGTCGGAGAAGATAGCGGAACTGCCGGTTGATTGGCAGGGTGACGTATTCGACGCGGTACTCCGGAACGCGAAGGACTGCCGGGCATTGGGCGACATTGCCGCGATCCTGATACTCGGAGCTGCACGGATTGAAAGCAACCGGCCTAAATGGCTGAAAAAGGATCAGGCCGCACTGGCAAAACACCTGCTAAACACTGTCTCAATCACCGGATTAAAGCTAATCATCAAAACGGGACTTAGCAGTCTGGGGGTTGGTGATTTTTTCGGGCTTACCACTTCCCTAATCGACGTAAATCTGCTAAAAAGAACAAAAGCGGAAGTGGTGAAAACGACAGCATCTGGTCAATGATTGCAGGTGTGGCGAAGGGCTACAACCTGACGCCTGATTACGTTCTTTACAAAATGAGTTATGCAAATGTGATTATGTACAGCGCGGTACTCCCTAGTTACGACGACGAGAAAGAAAGCAAAGAGGACGAGGAGGTAATAAACGCGGATGATCCAAAGAACAGGGACAAAGTAAGACAAATCTTATTTGGCTGATATGAACAACGAAGAAGGCAAAATATGGTACAGCTTAGGCATTGACGACGCACAGATCAAAGCGGATGCCGCTAAGGTCCGGCAGGAGTTCCGCTCGATCGGTAACACGGTTGAGTCAGAAGGCGCCCGGATCGATAAAACATTCAGCAACATTGGTCGGGGCATAGCCGCTTATCTCTCCGTTCGTGAGTTGGCCCACTTCGGGCAGGAGGTCATCAAAGTACGGGGCGAGTTCCAGCAACTCGGTATTGCCTTCGAGACAATGCTCGGCAGTAAGGAGAAGTCAGACCAGCTGATGCAACAGTCCATTGCCCTTGCACAAAAGACCCCTTTTACCCTGCTTGACATTACGACCAATACCAAGCAGCTTATGGCTATGGGTATTGCTTACGAGGATGTGATGGGAACCATGAAGGCCCTTGGCGATGTCGCTGCCGGGGTGTCCGTGCCTATTTCCCGTATTGCGATCAACTATGGGCAGGTTGCCACGCTTGGCAAATTGCAACAGCGTGAGATCCGCGACTTTGCAATGGCAGGTGTGCCGATAGTGGACCAGTTGGCAACAAACCTGGGAAGAGCCAAGGATGAAATTTATGCGATGGTCTCAGCCGGGCAGATAGGTTTTCCCGAAGTTGAAAAAGCCTTTCAGGATATGTCCAGTGAGGGAGGGCAGTTTTACAACCTGATGGAGAGGCAGAACGCTTCTGTTACCGGACAAATATCGAACCTCACAGACAAGTTGCAGGTGATGCTGAATTCAATCGGGCAGGCCAATGAAGGGGTGATCTATTCAGGTATCTCCGGACTGGGAACGATCATCGAGAACTATGAGGCTGTTCTGGACGTTCTGACGGGTCTGATTGCCGTTTACGGGGGCTACAAGGCTGCAACTATGCTGGTAAGCGCTTACGAGGCTGTACTGGCTAAAAACGAGGCAATCCGGGCAAATATATTACAATCGAAGATAGCAGTTATCAATCAGGCTATTGCTGCACAAGAGGCGCAGGCCGCTCAAGCCGCAGCCGCAGCCGCCGTTGAAGCCGCAGCAGCAAGAGCCGAAGCCGCTACGGAGGCAATGAGACAGACCGCACAGGCTAAGACCGTTGCAGCCAAACAAGCGGCGGCAGTAGCTACGGCAGAACTAATCGCAGCTGAAAAAGCCTATGCCATAACCGTTGCCGAGACGTCGGCCGCACACCGGGCAGGACTTCTTAGCGACATGCAGGCGGCCAATCTTAAAAAGGAACTTGCTACAGTTGAAGCAGCGAGGACAGCAGCCAACAAAGCTAATGCTGCCGTTGAGACCGCTATCACTAATCAGACTGTTGTTAATGCTAAAATAGAAGCAACAGCAGTAACTAAGTCCGAAGCTGAGAAAGTGGCTGCAAAGAACGCCGGGATCGCAGCAGACAGGGAAAAGCTTATTTCAACGCAAACCGTAACAGCAGCAGAGGTAAGAGCGGCCAGAGCACAGCAATTTTTAAATAAAACCATGCTTGGCAATCCTTACGTGTTGGCTGCTGTCGGCCTCACTATCCTGATTACGGCGCTGGTGAAGTTCAACAAAGAGAGCGAGAAAGCGGC
This sequence comes from Prolixibacteraceae bacterium, assembly GCA_038562555.1. Lineage (GTDB taxonomy): Bacteria > Bacteroidota > Bacteroidia > Bacteroidales > Prolixibacteraceae > JBCFBK01. The sequence goes on from JBCFBK010000011.1 coordinate 78,029, forward strand.
AGAGGTAAGCGCCGATTTCAAAACCAAACTCTCGGAAACGACCAGCGAAGCAAAGAAGCTGTTCAAGGCGATAACTGACAGCAAGGCCGGAAGCGATCAACACGCCAAAGCGATACAAGCCGTAAACGACAAATACAAAGAGTACCTGCCAAATCTTCTGACGGAGAAAACCAGTCTGGAAGACATAAAGAAGGCGCAGGACGCTGTGACAGCCAGCATGGCCCGATCCTTAGCCTTCAAGGCGCAGGGCGATCAGCTATCTGACCTGAAAACGAATGTGGATGACCAGTTAAAAACATTCTACGCGCAGATAGACAGGGCGTCTAATCGCTTAACAGATACCCAAAAAGGGCAGTTCAAGGGTCTGGTTGATCAGTACAAAGAACAAATAACAGAAAGTTTTAAGACGCTGGGATATTTCCCGCAGGACATAACCACAAATGTCAGGAGCCTGTTCAGTCAAATTTCAGGGGAGAGTCTAAGCGGATGGAACACGACGGGGATTGAAATGGCTATTAAGGGTCTGGTTCGCAGCGAAACAGAACTGGAAGAAAAGACAGAGGGCCTAAAGATCACTTACGAATCGTATCTAAAGGCTCTGGGTCTTACCGGGGAAAGTGAAGCTGCCGCAGCCGCTTTAAAAACGGTGCAGGAACAGATAGTAGGTATTAAAGACGCTATCTCGGAGGCAGAGAAGAAACTGGCAGACATGCGTTTGCCGAATTCAGTGGCAAGCATTATCGATATTGAAGATCAGGAAAAAGCAGTCAAGGAGCTAAAGGACAAACTGGAAATTCTGACAGGCATTAAGAAAAAAGAGCAGGATAAACAACTTAAATCTCGCGGAGAGCAACTGGAAGCCGAGAAAGACCTCAATCAGCTTGAGCTGGACCTTAAGCTGGCTCAAAATAAAGCGATCGTGGCCGTCATGGCAGAGGGGGTCGAGAAACAGAAGGAACTTGCCCGGATTGCTTACGAAGAAGAACTGCTCCGGATCAAGAAGGAAGAAGATAAACAGCTTGCCGCGATCAACGAAGCAAAGGGTCTAAAAATAACAGACAAGGGCTACATTACCGCTTTGCCTGCTGACGCACAGAAAGCATACACGGATCAGCGCGTGGCTGCTGAGTGGGCCTTTGCGAAAGAGACAGAGAAAATTAACGAAGCAGCCGCCAAGGCACAAAAACAGATCTGGGATGAAGCGACAGAAGCCTTCCTATCCGACGTAGACCGGGAGAAAAGAGCGATTAACGAAAAATACAACAACCTGATTAAGCAAGCCCGTGACAATGGCGCAGTGCAGGAAGAAATTGACGCACTGAACACAAACCGGGCTTCTGAGTTGGGACAGGTACAAAGCAATGCTGCCTTAAAATTGTCGTCGTTCTATCAACAGGCTTTTGGGGACATCGAAAAATACGGCACCGCTGCGTTAAAGTCACTAAAAGAACAGGTTGACGAGGTGATCGATTCGGCAAAGCAGATTGATCAGGGTGGGAAAACTCTTATTCAAGTCGAAATACCCACCAGCCAGATCGACAAGGATGGAAAAGTGATAAAGAAAACGGTCACGATGACCATCGAGGAGTTCAATAACCTGCAAAACAAAGCTAATGATGTAAAACGTACACTGGAAAGTAAAAACCCATTTGCTGCGCTGGGGTCAAGTTTCAAAGACCTTAAAAAAGCCATCAAGTCAGGCGATAAAGACGCTACAGCTAATGCCTTTGAAAGCTTTTTGGTCAACGCCGAAAATGCGCTCGGGCAGGTTAAGCAACTCGGAGCAGGGATTCGCGAAGCCTTCGGGGATGATGCCGGCGATGCAGTGGATGTACTAACGGGGCTGGGCGAGGGCGCTTTAAACATCGCGCAGGGCATTTCTACGGGCAATCCGGTTGCGGTCCTGCAAGGAGTATTGAAAGTATACAGCGTGCTTACGGCAGGGGCAAAAGAATACAAGGCCGCTCAGAAAGCATGGCTTAGTGAACTCATACAATTACAGATAGAATACAACGCTGTACTCAACGAGCAAATAAGACTTCAGGCTGACGCAAATGTCTTCCTTACCGACTACGTAAAAACAGCGAAAAATGCCTATGTAGCGCTTATTGACGCGCAGAAACACTTCAGGGACGAACTCTATAAATCTACCTACGATTATTCCCAGGGGTTTTTGAAAGGGCTGTTGAACCCGATAAAAACCGAGCAAACGCTTAATGAGTTTCTGTCCGATCTGCAGGTGAAGATCGGGGTTAAGAAAAAGAAGTTTCTCGGCATTACGACCGGCAGCAAAGACGTGTACGGAAGCCTGCTGGAAGAATACCCGGAACTGATTGATAAAGCAGGGCAGTTTAATGATCAACTGGCTGAGACGCTTCTGGATCTGGACGGTCTGCCAGAGAAAACAAAACAGGCTCTGGAAGCGCTTATCGAATACCAACAGGAAATTGAGGCTGCTAACGAGGCTATTGCCGATGCCGTCAAGAACCTGGCTGGATCTTTGGCTTCTGATCTGTCCGGAGCACTTCGCGGAGCATGGGCAGACGGAACAGACGGCTTTCGAATATTTAAAAACATTGTCAGGGAAGGGTTGGAAGACATTATAAGTGAACTCGCCTATAATTCCGTATTCTCGGGTGCCTTCAACCAGCTACAGGAGGATATGACCGATGCACTCACGTCGGGAGGTAAATATGATGATATCATGGACGCATATGAGAATTTCTACTCTGGCGCAAGCGGACTGGTGGATCAGTATAATTCAATTATGGACGCGAATAAAAAAGCTGCAGAAGCCGCAGGCTTCGATTGGAGCGCGAAAGACACGGCACCTGCTTCCGGTCTCACACGATCTGCACAAACGCTAACAGAGGAAACCGGGGGAGAGCTGGCCGGGATCTGGCGCAAGACCTCTGATGACACCCGCATGATCCGTGACGACATGAGACAAACACGGGACTACTCGAAGGAGATCCGGGATAGTGCAAGGCAGCACCTTGAAAGGCTGGTAGGAATCGAGCAGAACACGTTCGACACCGTTGCGGAGTTGAAGAACGCAGTAAATGAATTAAAGGTTATCAGCACAAATACGAAACCATCTTCATCAACCAGAGACTTAGGAGCATGAGCGCATACAAACTAAATAACGTTGACCTTGAAACATATGGCATCCTCCCCGGAATGGCTGATGGTTCTATCGCCGTCTCCGGCTGTTTTGATCTTCCTGCCCGTACTGGTGAAACCTATCACGAGTGGGACGACGAGGACGGGATCGAGCCTTATGTGGACGCTGACGAGATCTTCTTTGCCGGTCGGGATCTTGTGTTTCGTGGACTGATCCGGGAAGGACGTGACGAAGTTTACTATCAGCTTAAACAGCTATACGATGCGATCGCAGCTTTTACGGCTCCGGTAGCTTTTGAAACTCCTTACGGCACATTCGACGTGCTGGTATCGTCGATATCGCCTACGCACTATAACGGGCTGACTGAGATCGAGGTAAAGTTCCGGGAGCCGGTTGTAGACTTAACAGGCGGTGTTCTCCCGGCAACAGGATCAGGACAGTATACGATCGATGACATTCCCTTCGAGTCGTTCGGGCTGGTCGTAGGCGCACAGAAAGACCGCACGGCCTTACCTGATAGCAAGACTCAGTACTACACAAAGCATGGATCAGAGGGCTATCAGATTACGAAAAGAAAGGCGAAGAAACTTACACTTACAGGCTTTGTGAGAGGGAATAATCTGGTTGACTTTATATCTAAGGTAAAGGCCTTGTACCTGCTTTTTTCGTCCTCCGGTCTCAGAACGCTGAACCTAAATAACGAGATTGAAATAGAGTGCTTCGCGACAAATGGCTTTAAGGTGACAAATGTATATCTAAGCGGGAGTGTGCTGGCTTCATTTTCGATTGAACTGCTTATTAGTACTGATGCTTTTTATATGCTTTTGACTTATGCAGGAGATGAGATTTTAACTTTTGATGAAAACAACATAATTATATAAAACATGGCAGGACGCAAATTTAAAACAAATTTTACCAAGCGGATCGGACTGAAATTGGCCGACGCGCTGATGGTAGCAAATACCGATACAAACGCAACAGAGTATACTGACTTGACAGACGTCAAAGCGCTGATAGTGACTCCGGAAATAGAGACAGTTAACGCTAATTTGGTTCAAATTGAGAGCAATTTAGAAATGAATAAATCATTTATCGAAAGTTCAACTACATTTACGGCTGATGAGATTACAGTTGCAAAAGCAATTAAAAGCATTAAAATTTATAATGCAAACCCCAGCCGACAATACCTTATTCGATATTTGTGTAATAATGACTCGATATATAATTACAACATTAATATTACAGATAAAGTAACTGGTACTGAACAAACAAAATCAATCGCAACCGTTAGCAATCCGGGAGGTCTTAATTTTCTGACGTTACAATTTACTTTAGGAACAGACAATCCAATTACCCTAAAAATAGCAATTGATTACTCGCTATTGAGCGAACGCGTTTACATGAATAAAGGTTATGCAATCAGTAATTTTGTGATTTCAAAACAAACATATTCGGACGTATCAATAGAAATGTTTGAAGATACGCAAACAACATTAGAAAGTATTATTGCGTCAAATACAAGCACACTTAATGAATTGTTTATAAAACAAAACGAAATAACATGGTCAATTAAATATTGGACTGCAACTGGGGTATTGTCAACATTCGGTGATTATGGGCATTCAAGTTTTTTAAGAGTAAAACCTGGTGCTGAAATTACTGTTTCGGGACTAGGGATAGTTGCCGGCGCCGCTGCAAAGGTAATGTCTTTCTTTGATGCAAGTTATAACTGGATTTGTTATTCTGATAATTTTACGGAAACTGTTGATTCGGATTTGCACGCGAATTATGAAGAGATTGCTTATGTGTCATTCTCAACTTCAAATTATATCACGTTACCCCTAACAATTGTAATACTGATCAACAATAACACCGAATTTGATAACATTAATCAACGTGTATCATTGTTGGAGGCAACTGGCATTACAACAAAAGATAAAACATTAGCGGTTTTAGGGGATAGTATCATGATGTTGATGCGTACAAATTCGGTCCCTGCAAATATTGTTACGTTCGTTGGTACAGATGATATAACCTATCCAAACGCAGACTTAACGAATATAGGAGGAAGATTATATGTAACATCTACTCTTGTAGGTGGAGAGGTTGTTGATGGTACGACAATCGAATGCGAGATTACTAATTCGTCTCAATCGGCTTATGATGTTCAGAATTGGGACGCACTAAAAAATAAATTGTCATTAGCTGATTTGATCAATTGCGGGTTAGGAGGGGCGAGATTTAGAGAGCGTGATTATGTAACTGCGTACCCTTATCCCGACGGAGACGCAAATACAACATGTATAACAAATGAGGTTCGCATGTTAAAAAGGTTGGTTGATAGCGGCCGGACAAGCCCTGATATTATTATGATATGGGCGGGAACAAATGATGTTGGACAACCGTCAACGGATAACTTTGATGAAATTATGAGTTTGAATTGGTCGATATTATCAGCAAATGACAATTTAGGCTGGACATATCGTAAAACGTTTTACGGTGGGCTACGTTTTACACTTGAATATCTATATAGGAACTTTCAAAATGCAACAATATTTGTGTTTAGTCCCATACAAGCGGCTGAAACACTGCGAATACTTGCAGATTTAACTATAACAAAGGACGCGATTAAGAGAATGGCTGAACGTTATTCTTGCATTTTCTGCAATGCTTTGAATGAAGCGGGCATCGTAAACGAATTTGAGGCGTCGGACGGTTCCGGGTATTGGCTATACGATGGATTGCATCCTAACAATGCAGGTAAAGTGCTACTGAAAAATTATGCTCATAGAAAAATAACTAGTTATTTTTTTGATAAAAATGATTAAAGGGCACCATTTGAACCTTTTTTTTAAAAAAAAAGAGAAAAAAAAATGAAAATACGTGAGAAAAAAGGCATTGTTAAATTTCTGTTTTCAGGAGTGTCCGGCGTAACGCTGGCCCCCTTCGGCATATACATGTCAAAGCGAGGACTGAGCAATAAACAGACAATCCGGCATGAGAAAATTCATTGGAAGCAGCAGATGGAGATGCTGATCCTGCCATTCTACATCTGGTACCTAATAGAATGGCTTGTCAGGTTATTCACAAACAAGGGCAATGCTTATCGCTCTATCTCCTTTGAACAGGAGGCGTACAAAAAAGAGAGTATCACCAACTACCTAAGCACCCGGAAGCGGTTCGCATGGGTAAAATACCTGTAATTATGCAAATGCAGATCAAACGCGGGTTAGCCGTCATCGCAACGGTCGAAATAGACGAAAGCACGGTTTTTTCAAAAAAGATGATGGCCGATCATAAGATCCGGGCTGAGTTCTACGCGTCCGCTCCGCTGCCTATTCAGCTAGGCGATTATATTACTGTTGCAGGGATCGACTACTTTCTTAACCGGCTGCCGGAACTTCAGAAGATCAATATTCAGACCTACAAATACTCCGCTGAGTTTGAAGGGCCTGAGTACTCGCTGTACAATAAGCTTTTCCTGTATGACGGCCTGTCTGAGTTTGATTACACCGGATCGCCGGAGGACTTCCTCACGCTGATCGTAGGGCAGATCAATCTGATCGATCCGGGATGGTCAGTCGGTTCAGTTGACACGGCAGACGACATTAACCTCACTTTCTCTAACGTCAGTTGTCGGCAGGCCTTGACTCAGGTAGCAGAGGCCTTCAAAATGGAATACGATGTGGCAGGAAAAGCGATCAGCCTTAAGACCTCTATAGGTACAGTCACTGCACACCGGTTCGAATACGGGCGCGGGAATGGTCTGTACAAGCTTACCAGGGTGCAGGTCAGTGATCAGAATATCGTCACCCGGGTGTATGGCTTCGGTGGATCGACAAACATCTCCGCTGATTATCGAGATAGAGCTAAAAAGCTGATCTTTGAAAGCCGGTACCTTGAAGCAAACACAGCGCTGTACGGAGTAATTGAAGGTGTGTTCAACGACGAAAAGATCTTCCCAAAGCGGACCGGTACACTGTCGGCTGTTCATGTTGAATATGACACGGAAGGCAATTATAATCCTACTCTCAGCTATGTTGAAGATACGACTATTGATTTTGATCTTAACGCCTATCTGATCTCCGGACAGACGGCGAAAATCGTATTCAAAAGCGGGGATTTATCCGGGCAAGAGTTCGAGATCTGGAAGCACGATCATGCAACTAAGCGGATCTATTTCAACGTCTTTGACGAGTCGGATGGCTACCCGCTGCCCAACAGCCTCAATCTACCGGCCATAGGTAACACGTACACGCTTGTTAATATCTCCATGCCTGCTGAATACATTACAGCGGCGGAAACAGCCTTGCAAGCAGCCACGCAGGCCTATCTGGATCAGAACAGCGTGCCGATGGTGACATATAACCTTGAGATTGACCCGAAGTACATTAAGGAAAACTCCATCGCGCTAAAGGTCGGTGACCTGGTCACGATCTATGACGCCGCTTTGGGCATTGATAAGCTGATCCGGGTCCTGTCGCTTGAATACCCGCTTGTCAACCCGAACAAGATCAAAGCCACAATCTCCGACACGGTCCTGTATACGACCTCAGAGCGGGTGATCCTTGAACAGGCAAAACAGAAGCGCAATGTCGTTACTCTAAAACGTCAATCGATCGAGACGGCCAGGCGCAATACTACAAGCCTTAAAACGCTACGTGACTACCTGCTTGACTCAGATAATGAATTCGATCAGGATCTGATCACAGCTAAGCGGATTGCTGCTCTGCTTATCGAGTCCGGGACGAGTGCCGGGAACTTTCTACTCCATACGCCGGTACCTACCTTTTTGGACAACTACGGAGGAGATGCAAACGCGTTTCTTGCCCCGGCTTGTACATTGTCTCACCTTGAAGTCAGCATCTTAATCGCCGGGGTCGAGAGTGCCAACTGGGCAATGGCAGAAGGATCATTTGCAAGCCTGACACCGGCAACGGCTTACTACCTCTATGCGAAGTGTTCAAAGACTCAGGCAACGGGCGTGTGGGTGCTGTCCAGCGAAGCGATTGCATCGGATCAGGAGGGGTTCTATTACTTCCCCGCTGGAACTTTGTTGCCCGTTGACGCGAAGGGCGTCCGGGCTTTTGTCACCATGTACGGGAAGACCTGGATCAATGCCGGTACGATTATTACCGGCAAGCTGCAGGACGTGTCTGAAAATAACTTCATTGATTTGGACGCCGGTACGTTCCAGCTTGGCGGGATCGATCACGGGATTACGGAGGCTGACGTAACAACGCTCCAGGACGTTAAAATAAACGGCGTTCTCATGTCAAACATGGTGTTTGCCGCGCTGGCTTATATTGAGAATTTAGGGGTAAAGTACCTTAAAACAGCGGACATCGGGCAGCGTATATTTATTAATGGAGCAGATGGCTCTCTAAGTTTTTATGATGCCAGCGATAACTTAATTATGCAGCTTGCAGGCGGCACAATGAAAGCCTTAAAAACCCTTATTGGCAGCGGAGACAGTACCGCCGGTCTTATTATTGAAAACGGTGACATATGCGCAAAGGGTGATAACCTTGACATAAACGATGCTGGTAGCGGAACTTGGACACCGTACGGTATGATTAGTGGTACAAAACATTTGCGGGTTTTTGGTGGTGACGGGATTTATGGAGACATTATTGTTGACATCTACCCAACTGGTATTATGTTCAATCAAAACAATGGGTTTGTAAAAGTAAATGGCGTAGTTTCTTCGGGTCGCCCGGTAGCAAGGCTTACGGAAACTACCCAATTAACGAATGAAGATGAATATATCGTTTATGCCGGTGCTTCAAACGCCACTCTTACCCTACCAGCCAATCCCACGAAGGGAAAAGAATTCATGATAATGTGCGAGACCGGGGTGACATTGACGGTTGATGCGAATGGCAAGACCATAAAATATGGAGAAAATAGCACTACTTCTTCTTTCAATATTCCCTCGATACGGGATTTGTATTGTCTTAAATGGGACACGCAATACTGGCAGTATCATTGGATGGGGCGTTGATTTACTAAGCTAAGTTTGACATGATCTATTTCTACATACCTAAATTCATAGCCAGCATCTATAACTCTTATGCTACCAAAATATAATCGGGTAAGGGTATGTCCGTCATCAAATCGAAGCGTTATGGAGTAGGCGAGACCTTGATCATTGTCGCATTGTATTTCAATATTATTTTCATACACAGAAGCGATTCGGAATACTGCATTTTCGAATTCAAAAGGCTCTGGATTGTAGATAGAATCGCTTTCGGCACACCCGGCCATCAAAACAACAATTAATAAAGCAAGTAAGGTTTTCATGATGTAATTTTTTATTACCAAATGTAAATAATATATCGATGCAAAGCAACAGCATAAATTTGTCATTTTTAAAAACGCACCTGCTTGATTTAAAGAATGTAGCATTCAGCAAACGAACATTTTAGCTAAATTTTTTATGAGAAAAGTGTTTTTATTGTAAACACTTTAATTTATATTTACAGAAAAACCGCATGGAAAACTTCAATCACATCTTTGTGATCCTCTGGATGCTATTCGGATTATACTCATTAGTCCTTATAGCGATTATGGCTGACCTCTGGTCCGGTGTAAGAAAGGCTAAAAGTCTGGGTAAAGCCCGGACAAGTTACGGATTTAAACGAACAGTCGATAAGATTGCGAGGTACTATAATACCTTAATCGCTCTTAGTGTCGTGGACACTATGCAGATGGGAGGGGTGTGGTACCTTGACGGCTTTTACGGCTATTCTATACCGATCCTGCCGATCATCACCCTGGTAGGCGCTATTGGGATAGGCCTGATCGAGATTAAGTCCATCTATGAAAAGGCAGAAGATAAAGTGCAGATGGAGAGCATTGGCAAAATGGCCGGCAGGATCATCGCTAACAAGGAGGATCTGGTCGAGGTCGCGAAAGCCATTGCCGACTTTATGCAGGAAAACCACAAAGCTAAAACCGATACTAATGGATGATGTTGTAAAAAAGCTATTCGTAGACAGCAAACAAGACATAGACATAAAAGCCGATGATTTCATTGTAGCTGTCGGAAAGCTAAAAAGCAACAGCATTTATCACGTTATAGAGTCGCGAAGATCAGAAAGGGCCTGCGGTTTCAGATTCCATTTAAAAGTAATGAGATCCGATTTACCGACGTGCATTCGAAGAGATTCTAATCAGAAGCTAATCCCTATGGTTTGGTATAATAGAAATAAAAAAATTAACTGAAGATGGCAAATCATAAGTTGATCGTACCGATAATCGAGAAGTGGGAAGGTGGCTGGTCCGACGATCCTAACGACAAGGGCGGGGCCACGATGAAAGGCATAACGCTGCGAACCTATACCGAGTACTGCAAAAGAAAGGGGCTTGCTGCACCCACCAAAGCCGATCTGAAAAACATCTCACAGGCTCAGTGGAACGAGGTTCTGAAAACGATGTTCTGGGATAAGTGGAGAGCCGACCAGCTCGAAAACCAGTCAATAGCTAACATCTTGGTAGACTGGTACTGGAACAGCGGGGCCTATGGTATCAAAATACCGCAAAGGTTACTCGGCTTAAAAGAGGACGGCATCGTAGGCCCGTTAACTATCAACGCTGTCAACCTGCTGCCTGCAAACGAATTATTCAACGATATCAAAGCGGAGCGGTTGAAATTCGTTGAGAGCATCGTACGTAACAACCCGTCACAGGCCAAATACCTGAATGGCTGGAAAAACAGAATTAACGACTTTAAATTTCAACGAACATGAAAAGCATAATCGTTTTTATTTTGCTGGCTCTTATGGCCGGATGCAAGACAATCAAGTACGTCCCGGTTGAGACCGTCAAGATCGAGTACAAAGATAAGCTTAGAATAGAGAAGGACACGATCGTCCAGCACGATTCAATCTACGTTAAGGACTCAGGCGACACGGTCCTGATCGAGCGGTTCAAATATCTGTACAAATACCGGGACCGGATCGTCCGGGACTCTATTCACGTTCAGGACTCCATACAGGTGCCTTATCCTGTCGAGGTGCCGGTTGAAGTGAATAAGCTAACTAGGTGGCAGGTATGGCAACTCATGGCGTTCCGCATTTTGGTATTAGTTGGCGGGCTTTATGGCTTATACCGGCTAAAGAAAAAAGGCATACTCGGAAGGCTATTATCGTTTTTAAAATAAACCTCCATCGGGAGGCTTCATAGGTTTGTGTCGTGTAAGACCCTGGTCAGAGGATCAGGGTCTTTTTATGTTCAGAAAATACATTCATTTTGCCTTTTTTGTATGTAAACGTGTATGTAAATAAAAAATGCGCCTTGTATCGTACTGATATAAAGCGCATTTAAAAATAGGTATGTGACCCCATCGGGATTCGAACCCAAATCGTCAGAACCGGAATCTGAAATTCTATCCATTGAACTATGGGGCCGGGAGCGACTGCAAAAATAGTAAAACATTTGTTTTGGCCTTGAAAAAAAGCAAAAACTTAAAAAGAATAATTAGATTTGGATTGTTGATAATATCATACTGCCGGATAGGAGAGGAACGGTGGAAATAGCTTATTTTTGTCCTAATATGGAAACATTCACAATGACAGAAGAATTACTAGCGAAAGGAAAACAGTTTTTTGAGGATTACACAAAGAAACTGATTAAATCCAAAGATTTTTACACATCTGATAACTTGCAGCTTAAGAAAGATCACTCTTTACGTGTTGCCGGTTTGTGTGCTCATCTGGCAGGCAAACTGGAGCTGGATGAGGAGGAATGCCGGTTAGCTGAATTCATCGGACTCATGCACGATTTGGGAAGATTTCCACAATTTGAAAAATACCAGAGTTTTGACGATTTAAAAACAGAAGATCATGCGTCTTTAAGTGTTGGTGTTCTGAAGGCTGAGGACCTTTTTCTGGAATTGTCAGAGGCCGAGCAGCAAATCGTCATACAGACCATTGAAGGACACAATAAATTGGCGATTAGCTCCAAAGATAAGCCTGTCATTTTATTTAGCCAAATCCTGCGTGATGCGGATAAGCTGGACTTGTGGGAAGTTGCTGTTTCTTATTTGAAACGGGATGGTTCTTTCGGACTTCCGTCGATCAGTTTAAATCTCCCGAAGTCTCCCGGAGTAAGCGAGGTGGTGATTAAGGGGATTCTGGCAGGAAAGCCGGTAGCAAAAAAAGATTTACAATCGATAAACGATTTCAAGCTTTTTTTGATGGCTATGGTCTATGATCTCAACTTTAAGGCGAGCTTTTTGCTGCTGAACCACAAGCAGCTAATTACTAAAATTTATGACACGCTTCCCAAACGGGATGACGTTATTAATGTTTACCGACAGATCAGGCTCTTTATCGAAAATAAATTTGTTGAACAAAAAGGCAACAGGGAGTAATCTGAGAATGCGTGACAGGCTGGTGTGCATCTGCAATATGGTTTCTGAAAAGGAAATCCTGGGTGAGTTGAAGAAAGGAGCTGAAGACACATCTGCCATACAGCGGATTACCCGTGCGGGAACCAGTTGCGGAAGATGTTTAACAACAATCGACCGGATGGTGGATGAGTATTACCTGATGCACCCGCAGGATCCGCAAGGCAAACTGGAGTTTTAAGCAATAGCTAATAAAAAAGCTTCTCTTTTTCGGAGAAGCTTTTTTATTATGTGATAACTCTGCATTTACATCAGGAAGCTCAGCAAGATACCCGCGGCAACTGCCGAACCGATCACACCGGCCACATTTGGCCCCATCGCATGCATGAGCAGGTGGTTGGTCTTGTCATACTGTAAGCCGACAACCTGGGAGACCCTGGCGCTGTCAGGAACAGCCGAAACGCCGGAATTTCCGATCAACGGATTGATTTTGTTGCCTTCTTTGAGGAACAAATTGATTATTTTCACAAACAGGACGCCTCCTGCTGTAGCAATAAAGAAAGATGCTGCACCCAGGACAAAAATTCCAACTGATTTTATCGTTAAGAAAGTTGTGGCCTGAGTCGATGCGCCTACTGTCAGACCAATAAGGATCGTTACAATATCAATTAGAGGGCCTTTTGCCGTATCGGCCAGCCGTTTTGTCACGCCGCTTTCTTTCAGCAGATTTCCAAAAAAGAGCATCCCTAAAAGCGGCAGACCGCTTGGTACGATAAAGGTAGTTAAAAGCATCCCCGTTATCGAGAAAAGGACTTTTTCGGTCTTGGATACAACACGCGGAGGCTTCATCCTGATTAACCGTTCTTTCTTCGAGGTCAGCAATTTCATTACCGGAGGCTGAATAACAGGTACCAGAGCCATATACGAGTATGCGGAAATGGCAATTGCGCCCATTAAATCAGGAGCCAGTTTCGATGAAAGGAAAATGGCTGTTGGTCCGTCAGCGCCGCCAATAATGCCGATCGCTCCCGCTTCAGTGGGGCTGAAGCCGAGCGCAAGGGCAATGCAATAAGCGCCGAAGATACCCAATTGCGCAGCAGCTCCGATCAGGATCAGTTTCGGGTTTGAAATCAGGGCCGAAAAATCGGTCATCGCACCGATGCCCAGAAAGATCAACGGAGGATAAACTCCCTGAATGACTCCAAAATAGAGGTAGTTGAGAACACTTCCGGATTCATACACACCTATTTTATAGCCAGGGGCAAAAGCAATATTACCTACCAGGATCCCGAAACCAATCGGGATCAGCAGCATCGGCTCAAACTCCTTGGCAATAGCCAGATAGATGAAGGTCAGGCCAATTGCAATCATGATCACGTGTCCCACAGTCAGGTTGGCAAATGCCGTGAAGCCTATGAATTCAGTCAGGTGATCGATAATAAAATCAGAAAACTTCCCCATCACTTACTCTCCTATTATAATTAGCACATCACCTTCCATCACGGCATCACCTTTGCTCTTCAGAATGGAAATAACCTTTCCGGGCTTGTCCGCTTCAATGTTATTTTCCATTTTCATGGCTTCCAGCATCAGCAGTTTCTGTCCGCGCTGGACGGTGTCACCTTCCCGGACAAAGATGTCAAGGATAACACCGGGTAGCGGGGATTTAATATTTCCTGCTCCTTTGGGGGCTGACGGACTTGCCGTTTTAGCTGCTGCCGGATGGCTGTCTGTGGATGGAACAGCCACAGGGCGAACCAGTTTTGGTGTTTTTGAGGTCTTAATATCTTTTTCGACTTCAACCTGATAGGAAGTTCCGTTGACTTCAATGTCTACCAAATTATCTTCGACGTTGATAATCTCGGTTTCGTATTGAGTTCCGTTTATCTTAAATTTAAACTTTTTCATATGCTTGTTGTTAACGGGGGTTTTTTCTTAATGTATAGATTTTTGAACTCCAGGGAGAATAGGTCCGGGCAACTTTTTTAACCGTCAGTACCGTATTCTCATAGTCATGCATTTCGTTTTGATACAGATATAAGGCCATTGCAATCGCGGCATTGACTTCACCTGAAATTTCAGAGGGAGCAACTGCCGTCTGGATCGCGCCGATATCTTTCACCTTGACTGTCTTTGTCCGGGTAAATGCACGTCCTATATTTTTAAAAATAACGAAGAGAAGCGCCAGCGCTGAGAAAACAACCATCATGGCAATTATAGTCATGCCAATACCGGATGGGTCCATTTCCACAAATTGTTCTCCTGACGTAGCTTTCTTTTTGTAATCATTATCGGAACCGGGAGTCGTATTTTTTTTAAATTCCCACTGATCAGAGTCAGGACTCACCCGCGCGTAGGAAACATCGGGCCGGTGCGTTCCAGATATTTCGAGTTTATCGATAAGCGTCCTGCCGTTGGCGTCAAACAGAGCGATCACCTTCGCGTTGCGCAAGTCAAAGTTCAGGTGAAACACCCCGCGTGTAGGCTGATTGTCGGCATAAAACACCAGGTAACTTCTGGGGTCGACTGCAGTGGCCGGTACACCCGTTGGGATCCAGTATTTTCTCGGCTCATTCAGATCGTCAGTGAGGAAACATCCTCCGATATTCACATTGCTGTACGATGAATTGACAATCTCTATCCAGGGACTATGCATCCCGTAATCGTCTACATAGTTGGAATCATTATAAATCAGTATTTCATTAAACTTGAGGTCTCCGGCATTTTGAGCAAGAAGTGTCGTGCCTGAAACAGCAAGAAGTAAAATGACAAATACGGATAATATAGATTTTCGAATGTTTAATAGCATAGTCAATAATTATAAAGGAATATTGGTGTGTTTTTTTGGAGGCATAACATCCTTTTTTGTGGCCAGTGTCTGCAGAGCCCGGATGATCCGGAACCGGGTGTTGCGGGGCTCGATGACATCGTCAATGTAGCCATATTGGGCGGCATTGTATGGATTGGCAAATTTATCCTTGTATTCATTCTCTGCATCGGCAACAAACTTTTCACGTTCCTGATCGTTTTCAATTTCCCGGATCTTTTTGCTCTGCAACACTTCAATGGCACCTTTAGGGCCCATGACAGCTATTTCGCCGGTTGGCCAGGAGTAATTGACATCTCCGCGCAGGTGTTTTGAACTCATCACACAGTAGGCCCCGCCATAAGATTTACGCAGAATGATCGTCACTTTGGGCACTGTGGCCTCGCCATAGGCAAAGAGCAATTTTGCGCCATGTAAGATGATACCTCCGTATTCCTGCGCAGTTCCGGGAAGGAATCCGGGCACATCGACCAGGGTTACAATGGGAATGTTGAACGCATCGCAGAAGCGGACGAACCGGGCAGCTTTGCGCGATGCATTGATGTCGAGCACACCCGCCAGGTATTTCGGCTGGTTGGCGACAATACCTGTTGAAATTCCGTTAAACCGGGCGAAACCCACAATGATGTTCTGCGCATAGTTCCGGTGTACTTCCAGAAATTCGTTATAATCGACGATAGAATGGATCACATCCTTTACGTCGTATGGTTTGTTGGGATTGTCCGGGATAATTTCATTCAAAACATCATCCAGCCGATCGATCGGATCGTCGCAAGGCTCGAGCGGTGCATCTTCCAGATTATTCTGAGGCAAATAGCTTATCAGTTTACGAATCAGAGAAATACCTTCTTCTTCATTCTCTGCAATGAAATGGGATACTCCTGATTTGGAGCCATGGATGGAAGCACCTCCAAGCTGTTCGTCGGTTACGACTTCGCCGGTTACGGTTTTAACCACTTTCGGGCCGGTTACAAACATGTAGCTGGTATCTTTGCTCATGAGAATAAAGTCGGTCAGCGCGGGCGAATAAACCGCACCACCGGCGCAGGGTCCAAAAATAGCCGAAATCTGCGGGATGACACCCGATGCCATGATGTTGCGTTCGAATATTTCAGCGTATCCTGCAAGTGCTGTTACCCCTTCCTGGATTCGTGCACCACCCGAGTCATTGATCCCGATAACCGGAGCGCCAACCTTCATGGCCATATCCATCACTTTACAAATCTTGAGGGCATACGTTTCGGATAGTGAACCTCCAAATACCGTGAAGTCCTGAGCATAAACATATACAACGCGCCCGTCAATTGTTCCCTGTCCGGTTACAACACCGTCACCCAAAAACTTGGTTTTGTCAATCCCGAAATTCGTACACCGGTGCGTGACAAACATGTCAAATTCTTCAAAACTGCCTTCGTCCAAAAGCAGGTCGATACGTTCACGGGCTGTTAACTTGCCTTTTTCGTGCTGGGCTTCAATTCTCTTTTCACCTCCGCCTAATTTGGCCTCCGTACGGAGGTCAATTAGTTGTTTAATTTTATCCTGATTGTTCATTTTCTATTCATTAAGTTTATTTTGAGCAAAGTTCGGTTAATACACCCAAGGTCGCTTTTGGATGAAGGAAGCCGATATTCAATCCTTCAGCACCTTTCCTGGGAGTTTTATCGATCAGGGCCACTCCTTTTTCCCCGATTGACCGGAGTGCTTCGCCGACATGATCTACGGCAAAAGCAAGGTGATGGATGCCTGGTCCCTTTTTTTCGATGAATTTACCGATGGGGCCTTCCGGATCGGTCGATTCCAGGAGCTCTATCTTGGTTTGGCCCACCATAAAAAAGGCGGTTTTTACCTTTTGGTCAGCTACTTCTTCCACTGCGTAGCATGTCAGTCCAAGTACGTTTTCGTAATACGGAATAGCCTCTTCGAGACTATTGACTGCGATTCCGATGTGTTCGATATGAGAAATATTCATTTTGAAAGTATAATAAGGTTGATGTTCTGTCTTTCATTAATTGTCCGCAAAATTAGGCTGTTTAATTCTTTTTCTAACAAAAAAATCAAAAATTCGAAAAATTGGTTTGCATATTTTTATGTAGCCGGCGAAATCCGATATAAGTTTTATTTATACAATTATATAGATATGAAAAAGGCAGGTTTTTGGGCCTGCCTTTTGATCTCAGTTAATTTTTTTCAGCTGGTTTCCCTATAAAGCGAAAATGTGGTCCGAAGCGTTCAAAGGCCGCCTTATCGAGTTCTTCCCGATGGGCAGGATGGGCAATTGAAGTCAGTAAGCGGGCTCTTTCCTGAAGCGTTTTTCCGTAGAGGTTCACGGCGCCATATTCAGTTACGATCCAGTGCATATTTGCTCTGGTGCTGACGACTCCCGATCCCGGTAACAAAATGGGACTGATTTTGGAGATTCCTTTTTCCGTAACGGAAGGGAGGGCAATTATCGGTTTTCCGCCTTTTGAATAGCCGGCCCCCCGGATGAAATCAATTTGTCCGCCTACACCTGAATAGTGTTTGATCCCTATTGAATCGGCACAAACCTGTCCGGTGAGGTCAATGGCCAAAGCAGAATTGATGGCGGTCACCTTATCCAGTTGCCTGATGATATGTACGCTGTTGGTGTAGCAGACATCCATCATGGCCACCATGGGATTATCATCGACAAAATCGTATAATTTTTTGGAACCCATCAGAAAGGTGGCGACCATTTTCCCTTTCGAAATGCTTTTGTACTTTCCGGTCACGATTCCTTTTTCGACAAGGGGAAGAATGCCATCCGAAAACATTTCGGTATGAACGCCCAGATCCTTGTGATTTCCAAGCTGTGCCAACACGGCATTGGGGATCCCGCCAATACCCATTTGCAGGCAGGCGCCATCTTCGACCAGTTCGGCTACATTCTTGCCGATCGCGATTTCAACATCCGATAACTGGCCCATATCGTGGGCATACAGTGGAATATTGTCTTCAACAAAGATGTCAATATCATCCACGTGAACCATGGCATCTCCCCAGCAACGCGGGACATTTGGATTTACGGCGGCAATCACGGTACCCGCGGTTTCAATGGCTGCCAGCGTAGCATCGACGGAGGTGCCCAGCGACACATAACCATGTTTATCGGGGAGCGAGCACATGATCAGTGCAACATCCACGTTTAAATATCCTTCGCGGATCAGTTTTTGGGTTTCACTTAAAAAAACCGGAATATAATCGGCGTAACCGGCCTGTGTTTGTTTCCGCAGATTGGCCCCCACAAAGAATTGCTCCGGAACAAAAATTCCCTCAAATTCGGGGTTGCCGTATTCCAGGTCTCCTTCTACGTGAAGGTGCTGAATTTTAACATCGTAAAGGTCTCCGTTACGTCCCCGCTCAACCATCGGTTTGATAAGCGTATGCGGTGTCACTGCTACGCTGCTGATATGCACCCGGTCACCCGATTTTATTGCTTTAACCGCTTCCTCAGGAGTAACATATTTGATTTGCTTCATAACTTTGGATTAGAATAAAATGCCCTTTGAAAAATTTGCCGCAAAGATAGAAATTTAAAATTCAACCTCCCGGAAAGCCGGGTTATTTAAAAGTGATCTAAGGAAGGGCGCCGGAATCTGAAGTTAATGTTAAGAATTTCAAAGCAAACCTGAAAAAGGATTCGTCCAGGGCTATCGCCGTAAGCGGTTATAAACAGTAATGGGAATCATCCTGTTCGGATAATTCCCATTCACTTCCAACAACCGAAGCTGTTGTTCGTGTCAGACTACTGTTATTTTGGCCGGCTGTCACAGTGGATATTAGTCCGTTGCAACGCCCCTTTCCTTTCAAAAAAGCCTACTACAGCTATTTCTTCCGGATGTCCGCCCGGTTCTCCCTGCGGATCCCCTTCACGGACGAAGCTCTTTCAGGCATCAATAAAACAAGGTCTTTCGATCTTCCTTTATCAACGTTGCGGATCCGGAAACCGAAGTTTCTTTCACCGGTCACTTCCCGGGAATATGATTCCCTTCCGGAAGCCCTGTCTGCTCAAAATGATTGGAACTTTTACATTCTTCAGTTTTGAGGAAGCAAAAAACAATAAATTGTCTTTATTATGCTTCAACTTCGGCTCTTTAAGATGGCAGATCCGGGGATCTGGTTGATTTGATGCCGGTTCAACTAAGTACCTTTATCGCCTCCGCATCTTGCTGAGCTGCCTTTTATCCCTCATCTGATAAATCAAAGTTACAATACCGGACCAATATAAGTCAAGTGTTTTGTGAAGTTTTAAATGAACTTTGTATTCACCATGCTTATTAACAATTGTTGATAAACGTCGAATCGCCTGCTGTCAGTGTATTTTTTGTCGTTTTTCGGGGGTGCATTTGTTCGATTATTAACAATTTGAGGAATAACTCCGCTTAAAAAAAGATCGTTGGGGTTGCGGGATCAGGCGGGATTTTCAACGACGCTTTGTCCATTGAACTTATGCTGCCAGGCGCTGTTTTTATTAAGCAACGAAACGCGCACGTTAACGAGGTAGCATGAGCAACAGTTTAAATAAAAAAAATATGCAGACAATCCTGGGGTCGGGAGGAGCAATTGGCAGGGAGATCGCCAAAGTTCTTCCCTTATATACGGATCGTGTCAGACTCGTCAGCCGGAATCCGGTGAAAGTGAATGAGACCGACGAAATCATCTCCGCCGATCTGCTGAACAGGGATGAGACCAGACGGGCGGTTGCCGGTTCCGGAGTGGTTTATGTTACAGCTGGCTTGCCCTATAATGCAAAGGTGTGGAAAACAGATTGGCCCCGGCTGATGTCAAATGTGATTAGTGCATGCAAGGAGTATAACTGTCGACTTGTGTTCTTCGACAATGTATACATGTACGACCGAAAACACCTGAAACGAATGACCGAGGAAACACCGGTTAAACCATCGAGCATAAAGGGACGGATCAGAGCCGCTGTAATCAGGATGATTATGGAGGAAGTGGAAAAAGGAACATTGACAGCGCTGATAGCCCGGAGTGCCGATTTTTACGGGCCGGGAATACAACCGACCAGTATCCTCTCTGAAATGGTCATCAAACCTTTAAGTGAAGGAAAACGGGCCATGTGGCCGGGACCCGTAGGATATTGCCATTCATTTACTTATACTCCAGACGCAGGTAAAGCAACCGTCTTGCTGGGAAACACGGCTGATGCCTGGAATCAGGTGTGGCATCTTCCTACGGCTTCCAATCCCTACATTGGCCGCGAATGGATAGAGATAGTTGCCAGGCAATTGGCACGGGAGCCAAAATACAACAGTATCCCGGGATGGGCCATGAAGATGGCTGGCCTTTTTGTACCGCTGATGAAGGAACTGGCGGAGATGATGTACCAGTATAACCGGGACTACATTTTTGACAGCAGTAAATTTGAGAATCGATTCCGTTTATTGCCAACGTCTTACCCGGTCGGAATCAGGCAGGCTGTCCTGGACTACCGGAGAAGCCTTGTGTCGAAGGATGAAGACGACCCGGCATCCGGTTGAAAATTATTGAAAAATGACTTTGCCCGCAGCTGTCTGTTCCGGAGGTGGTCCTATCGAAAAAAAAGCAGGACCAGTAAAAAAACTGACCTGCCGGGGCTTAAAAATGATTTTTTTTTACGTAGCTTATTTTTCTGCCTTTTTCCGGTACCATTCGAGCGGAAAAGAAGAAGGACGTTCGATGGGTAGTCCGTACAGGCGGTCCATGACCAGCGAAGCGAGTACACCCAGGGCCCTGGATACACCGAATAACACCGTGTAGAACGTGTGTTCCTTAATGCCGTAATGGTATAGCAATGCGCCTGAATAGGCATCGACATTGGGCCAGGGATTCTGAATTTTGCCGGTTGCTTCCAGTATCGGAGGAGCAATTTTACTCAAGGTGTTCACGATATGAATGAGCTTATCTTCTTTTACGTATTTCCCGGCAAATTCCTGCTGAGCGGTGAACCGGGGGTCTGTTTGACGGAGAACGGCATGTCCGTACCCGGGAACAACCCGGCCCTCAGCCAGTGTCTTTTTTACATAATCAGCAATCTGTTCCTCGCCTGGGTTGTCTGTATCCAGCTCCTGGATCATGTCAAAAATCCAATTGATAACTTCCTGGTTGGCATAGCCGTGCAATGGCCCTGCAAGCCCAAGCATACCTGCTGCATAGGCGTAGTAGGGGTTGCTGAGAGCGGAACCCACCAGGTGAGTAGCGTGTGCCGAAACATTTCCGCCTTCGTGGTCAGCATGGATTACCATGTATAAACGCAACAACCGCTTTACTTCCTCGCTGTCGTGTCCCATCATGTGAGCCAGATTACCTGCCCAGTCCAGCCGCGGGTCCGGTTCAATATGTTCGTCATGATGGAAACTTCTCCGGTAGATATAGGCGGCAATTCGGGGCAGGCGTGCGATGAGGTTCATCACATCTTCGTAGGTGGTGTCCCAATAATATTTTTTGTGAACTCCTGCCCGGTATGCTTTCTGAAAGATCGAGTCGGTAGCCATACTTAAGATCGCAGCGCTGAACTGGGTCATAGGCCGGGAATTATGGGGCAGGGCGTCAATGACATCAAAAACATGTTGAGGTACATAGGCCCGGGTCGCCCAGTCCTTGCTGATATTAAGGACGTCGTCGCGGTCAGGTATTTCACCGATCAGCATCAGGTAGAACAGTCCCTCTGGCAACGGCTCACCTTCCGGATTAAGGCGTGGCAGCTTTTCTCTTAGTTCCGGAATGGTGTACCCCCGGAAGGTAATACCTGTTTGTGGATCGAGCTTGGAAGTATCCGTGATCAAACTCGGCACACCTTTCATGCCGGTCATGACCTGACCTATTGTCACCTGTCCGATCACCACGTCGCCATGCTCGTTTTTCAGACGCTGGTATTCACTGATGCACTTGCTGGCTTTCTCGTAAAATTTATTCTTTATGTATTCCATCTTGATGATTTTATTGATTTATATTCGATTCAACGCAGGTTAGTGAATATTTTTTATGACTTCATCGGCAAATTCGGTGGTTGACACCCGTGTTGCGCCTTCCATCAGGTTGTGAAGATCAGCCGTAACAATCCGTTTTGAAAAGGTATGCTCCAGGGCATCCCGGATGTGCTCGGCGGCTTCATCCCATCCCAGATATTCCAGCATCATGGTCCCTGAAAGGATCAGCGAACTGGGGTTTGCCTTGCCGGTTCCTGCGATATCGGGGGCTGTGCCGTGTGTCGCCTCAAAAATCGCGTATCCGCTTTCGAAATTAATGTTTGCTCCCGGGGAGATGCCTATTCCTCCGACCATTGCGGCAAGCTGATCGGAAATGTAATCTCCGTTCAGATTCATGGTAGCAATGACCGAAAACTCATAGGGGCGAAGCAAACTGTTTTGCAGAAAAGCATCAGTGATGACATCTTTTACAATCACCTTGCCATCTGTTCCTGCCTGGTTCAGTGCTTTTTTCGCTTCTGCTTCTCCCTGACTGGCTGCCAGCCTGCTATACTGATTCATGGTAAAGACCTGATCCGTGAACTCTGCTTCAGCCAGCTCATAACCCCAGTTTTTAAACGCACCTTCAGTATATTTCATGATATTGCCCTTGTGAACCAGTGTGACAGACGGCAGCTTCCGTTCGATGGCATAGCTGACCGCGGCGCGGACAAGCCGTTCCGATCCTTCTTTTGACACGGGTTTTATGCCGAAAGACGAACTCTCAGGAAAACGGATCCGGTCGGATACGCCCATATCATTCTGAAGGAAGTCAAGGAACTTTGCCGCTTCTTTACCGCCGGTCATAAATTCAATTCCTGCATAAATATCTTCTGTATTTTCACGGAAAACCAGCATGTCGACCATCGACGGATAACGTATGGGTGAAGGCACCCCTTTAAACCAGCGGACCGGACGAAGGCATACATACAGATCAAGCGTCTGGCGAAGCACCACGTTGAGCGAGCGGATGCCTCCTCCGACAGGAGTTTCGAGCGGGCCTTTTATACCGATCAGGTAATCTTTAAAGGTATCAACGGTTTCCGCAGGCAGGTAATTCCCGGTCACTTTGTACGCTTTTTTTCCGGCAAGAACTTCCTTCCAGATCAGCCTGCGGCGTTGGCCGTAGGCCTTTTTAACAGCAGCATTCAATACCCGTTGAGACGGGAGGCAAATGTCCGTGCCGATGCCGTCGCCTTCAATAAAAGGAATTACCGGTTCGTTTGGAACAAGTAGCTTACCGTTTTTTATAGTTACCCGATCACCCATATTATATTGCAGACAGATTTTCCTGCAGGTTCTCATCAATGGCGTCCAGAAAAGCTTCCGTGGTGAGATAATTTTCTTTTTTCAAATCATTACCATGTATGATGAGCGCCAAATCTTTTGTCATTTTCCCTTGTTCAACGGTTTTAATGCAAACTTGTTCAAGAAGATGAGCAAATTTTACGAGTTTTTCATTCTGGTCCAGCTTACCCCGAAAAGCCAATCCGCTGGTCCAGGCAAAAATGGATGCAATGGGGTTTGTCGAAGTTGGTTTTCCCTGTTGGTGCATCCTGAAATGCCGTGTTACTGTTCCGTGCGCCGCTTCGGCTTCCATGGTCCTGCCATCGGGGGTAATCAGCGTGGAGGTCATCAATCCGAGCGAACCGAAGCCCTGGGCCACTGTGTCTGATTGAACATCTCCGTCGTAGTTTTTGCAGGCCCAGACAAAACCGCCTTCCCATTTCATGGCTGCAGCCACCATATCGTCTATCAGACGGTGCTCATAAGTGATGCCGGCAGTCTTGAATTGATCGCTGAATTCTGTGTCGTAAATGCTCTGAAAAAGGTCTTTGAAGCGGCCGTCATACTGCTTCAGGATCGTGTTTTTTGTAGACAGGTAAAGGGGCCATCCTTTGTTAATTGCCTGGTTCATGCAGGCACGCGCAAATCCGATAATCGATTCATCGGTATTATACATCGCCATGGCTATGCCGTCACCCTGAAAGGTATAAACCTCAAAATTCTGCGGTTCGCTTCCGTCTTCCGGGGTAAAGGTGATCGTTAATTTTCCCTTCCCTTTGGTGGTAAAGTCTGTTGCCCGGTACTGGTCGCCGAAAGCATGCCTGCCAATACAGATTGGTTTCTTCCATCCGGGTACCAGTCTGGGAACATTACTGATGATAATTGGCTCCCTGAAAACGGTTCCTCCAAGGATATTACGGATGGTACCATTTGGGGATTTCCACATTTTTTTCAGTCCGAATTCTTTTACCCTTGCTTCATCGGGCGTGATTGTGGCGCATTTTATACCTACGCCGTGTTCCTGAATGGCAAGAGCTGAATCGATCGTTACCTGATCGTCCGTTTTATCTCTGTTCTCAATGCCCAGGTCATAATACTTCAGGTCAATATCCAGGTAAGGTAAAATCAGCTTCTCTTTGATAATTGACCAGATGACCCGTGTCATTTCATCACCGTCCAGTTCAACAACCGGATTTGTTACTTTTATTTTATCCATGTTTTCCGGATGATTTATTGAAAATTATTTTGTTTTTTGATCAGGTTTAAAGCGGAACCGGCCCTGAACCACTCGATTTGTTGCTGATTGTAAGAATGGTTTAGTATCATTATTTCGCGAACTCCGTCCCGGTGTACTATTTCCAGATGCAGGGGCATGCCGGGAGTGAAACTGACCAGGTCTGTGAAGTTTAAAATATCGTCTTCCTGTATCTTTTCGTAGTCCTCCTCCCTGGCAAAGGTGAGCGCCAGCATCCCCTGTTTCTTGAGGTTGGTTTCGTGGATCCGGGCAAATGATTTGACGATCACGGCGCTGATACCCAGATGGCGTGGCTCCATAGCCGCGTGTTCCCGGGAAGAACCTTCTCCGTAGTTATGGTCACCGACAACTACCGCCGGAATGCCCGCTTTTTTGTATGCGCGTTGTACTTTGGGAACCTCACCATATTCTCCGCTAAGGAAGTTTTTGACCAGATTGGTCTTTCCGTTAAAGGCATTGACGGCGCCAATAAGGAGGTTGTTCGAGATATTGTCAAGATGTCCCCGGTATCTGAGCCAGGGTCCGGCCATCGAAATGTGGTCGGTTGTGCACTTTCCTGCTGTTTTGATCAATATCCGTGCTCCGATGATGTTCCGGCCGTCCCATTCAGGAAAGGCCTCAAGCAATTGCAGGCGTTGAGAATCGGCAGCGACGGAAACCTGAACAGCAGAGCCGTCTGTTGCAGGAGCCTGGTATCCGGCGTCTTCGACCGCAAAGCCATTAGCCGGCAGTTCCTCGCCGGAAGGAGGGGTGAGCATCACTCTTTCACCATCTTCATTCAACAGAAAATCGGTCATCGGGTTGAACGTTAAATCGCCGGCAATGGCCAGTGCTGTCACCATTTCCGGCGAACCCACAAATGCATGGGTATTCGGATTGCCATCCGCACGTTTTGAAAAATTCCGGTTGAAGGAATGAACGATTGTATTTTTTTCCCCTTTTTCCGCCCCCTCGCGATTCCATTGACCGATGCAGGGGCCACAGGCATTAGCAAAAACACTCGCTCCTATTTTTTCAAAAATATCGATAAAGCCGTCACGTTCAATGGTAAACCGGACCTGCTCTGACCCTGGCGTGATCGTGAACTTTGATTTTGTTTTGAGTTTTTTGTCCACCGCTTGTTGTGCCAGTGAGGCGGCCCTTGAAATGTCCTCATAAGACGAGTTGGTACAGGACCCGATCAGACCGACCTCGATCCGGGCAGGCCATCCGTTTTTTGTTACCTCTTCAGTCATTTTTGAAATCGGTGTAGCACGGTCGGGAGTAAAGGGACCATTTAAATGCGGTTCCAGTTCGTTGAGGTTGATCTCAATGAGCTGATCAAAATAGTTGCCGGGCGAGGCGTATACCTCAGGATCGGCCGTGAGTTCTTCCCGGATACCGTTGGCGAGTACAGCTACCTTTGCACGACCGGTAGCCCGTAAATACCGTTCCATCGAATCGTCGTACCCGAAGGTTGAGGTAGTTGCGCCAACTTCTGCACCCATATTGCAGATGGTCGCTTTTCCTGTTGCCGACAGCGATTTTGCGCCTTCTCCGAAGTATTCAATAATATAACCTGTTCCGCCCTTGACCGTCAGCAGTCCTGACACTTTCAGAATAATATCTTTAGCCGCCGTCCAGCCGCTAAGTTTTCCGGTCAGCCTGACACCTATCAATTTGGGAAATTTCAGTTCCCAGGCCATGCCCGCCATCACATCAACGGCATCGGCGCCACCTACGCCAATGGCAATCATCCCGAGTCCGCCGGCATTTACTGTATGTGAGTCGGTCCCGATCATCATTCCTCCCGGAAATGCGTAATTTTCAAGGACAACCTGATGAATGATCCCCGCCCCCGGTTTCCAGAAACCGATCCCGTATTTGTTGGAAACCGATTCAAGGAAGTCAAAAACCTCTTTGTTGTTTTGAAGTGCGAATTGCAGGTCGGTGCGTCCCCCCGTGCTGGCCTGTATGAGATGATCACAATGGACCGTTGAAGGGACTGCCGTCGTGGATTTCCCCGCATTCATAAACTGAAGCAACGCCATCTGGGCCGTAGCGTCCTGCATCGCTACCCGGTCGGGTGCAAAATCAACGTAGTCAGCACCTCGTTTAAAATGCCGGATTTTTTCAGGTGCATAAAGATGGGCATAAAGAATTTTTTCAGATAACGTGAGTGGTCTCCCAATCACCTCACGGGCCTTGCGCACCCGGTCACCAAAGGTTTCGTAGGTTTTTTCTATTAAGTTCAGATCAAACATATGTATGGTTTTTTAACACGATCTTAAGCGTTATTATTTCACCCACTTTAACAAAAACAGTTGCTAAAGGTTTCCGGAGAGAGCTTCAAGATATCAAAAAAACTTTTGTCCGTATCGCTTTTCCCGTTTATAAGAGGAAAAGTTATTAAATAGTTAAATAGTTATATGAATGGAATTGTTGACAGAAGACAGAAAAGTCCGGCATCAGTAGATGATCGGCTTGCGGAAGAACGAAAAGTGGACGCTGCCATAGTTTCTGATTTCTTCCCATTCAGGGAGCGAGGAAAAATCATAAATTTTTGAGTGTTCAAGAATAAATATTCCACCGGGGAGCAGAATATTCCCGGTGAGCACCTTCCCGGGAACTTCTTTAAACTGAGGGTGGTTGAAGGGGGGATCGGCGAAAACAAGATCAAAAGATTGATTGGTTTGTTCGATAAACCGGAAAGCGTTGGCTTTTATCGCTTTAATATTTTTCTCGCCGAGTTTTTCAATGATTTGTCTGATGAAACTAAAATGATGAAAATCCAATTCCACTGAAGTAATGTCGCGGCAACCCCGTGAGGCAAATTCAAATGAGATACTTCCGGTTCCTGAAAAGAGGTCAAGCACTTTTATGTGTTCGAAGTCAACCCGGTTTTGGAGGATGTTAAACAGGTTTTCCTTAGCCATATCGGTCGTTGGCCGGGCATTAAATTTTTTACCCGGGCTAAAGTGTCTGCCTTTATAGGTTCCCCCAACTATCCGCATAAGGTTAAAATTTGTAAGAAAAGCTATTGAACAGATTGGTAAACCGGGCGTCAGGCAATTGCCTCAACAGATCACTGTACCGGACGTGAGGATTAGCTTTCGCGATTTCCACGTGTTCAAAATACTGCCTTAAACGATGATAAATGGATTCATGTCGGTTCACCATACCATCCAGGATGATTAAATCCGGCTTCAGGTTCATATTTTGCGCTGTACCCAGGATATAGTAAAGCATGTCGTTTTCACCTTCATAATAAAAAGAGTTATAGAAGTTGGTTTGATCGTGCAGTGTCTGAATGACCAGATTTTTTCTCAGAACTTTCACTCTTATCGCTGTTTTTTCTTCCGGGCATCCGAGGCCGGAAAGAACAAGGTCGCTCTGCATAAACGCACCGGCGTGTCTTTCTTCTAAAAGACTGTGAACGGTCCGGTCAACCTCAAACACTGCCCATGATCCCATACCGGGCAAAAATGAACAAAGAATTTTGCTGTTCCTGGCGGGGGCAAGCGTCAACCGGTAAAAATCTTCTGCCAGTTCAGGGCTGAAAACAGCAATAGGTACCAGTGTTGTCTTGTCGGGCGCTGAGAAAAAGATCCGGGTTTCCTTATATGGAAATGTCAGCAAGTCAACTTCATTATAGATTGTGCTGATTTTCTTCAGATGAAAGCCGGGCTCGGTGGTAAAGGTGTCCTGATGGTAAAGACAGATTATTTTGTTGCTGACAGCGTCCAGGATAGAAAAAGAAAATCCATCCAGGCTAACCTGGATGGACAGGATATATTCGTTTATGAAATTTAAATCAAAACTTTCATCGACAAGTGACAGCCGTTGCATAAACCCGTTTATTCCCAGTTACCCGCATTGTTGTTTGCATCTTCAAGCGAACCAACTTTAAGTCCGGGATATTTCTGATTCGTACGTCTTTGGTCATTCAGGTTGATGACCATCTGCCGGTCAAGGTCTCTAAGAATGGTGTTATTATGAGCTTTGGCTTCAAAAACGGGGACTTTAATCCCTGAACCTGTCGCTATAACAGTTGCTCCTAAATGAAACTCAGCGATTGTATCCGGAACCGGTACATACTTCAGCTTATCAATAGGATAGGATTTACCAAAGAGGGAGTCCATCACGCTTACCCGAATGGTATCACGGATAATCTTACCTTGCCTGATGGCCATTTTCTCGTTCATTCCGGCCTCGATCATGCTGTCGGTTAACATTCCGATCCGGCGAATCAGCCTGAGAGAATCGTGCCTGACGAAATTAATCAGTGTATCCCAGTTGCCGGTGTATCGTCCGTAGACGTCTTTGTAGGCGGCTTCTGCCTTCCGGATATCTTTCAGCTTCTGAATAGTAGCATTATATCGGGCTTCTTTAGCTTTTTCAAACTCAATCGGGTTTTCAATGCTTTTGAAAATCAAGAATCCGAATATAACTGCTATAGCTATTAACACGACCTGAATTACTGTCTTCATCTTCGATATTTTAGAAATTAAATTTTGTTTGCCTGCAAATTTAAAAAAGAAAATTAATTTTTACGGCGTTTATAAATAATTTTTAAGGGCATTCAACCCTGCCGTTATGCCCGAAATTCAAATTATATTTTAATGAACGTACCGGTTGAAGCTTTTATTTTTCATCGGGCCGATTGCATTTTTTGATACGCCGCCAGCTGACTAAAGTTAAGTATCCTTTATTGATCGCTCACGGCACGGTTCGGTGATTTTACAGGAGGAGAACACCATGGACATGGTCGTTTCACTGAAATATTCTAACTTCGCCGATCATGTTAACAAGTCACATCCAAAGCCAATTGATCCGGAACCTGGGATTCACCCCGACACCGGGACAACGAGAGCTGTCGGAAAAACTTGCTGCATTCGTATGCAATGACGACAGGGATTCGGTATTCATATTGAAAGGATATGCCGGGACAGGGAAGACGAGTATGTTACGGGCATTGGTCAGGACACTTGAAGCATTTCAATTCCGCACGGTACTGCTTGCACCTACCGGTCGCGCTGCTAAAGTACTGGCATCGTATGCCGGGAAGAGCGCGTTTACAATTCATAAATGGATCTATCGGCAGCAGTCATCTTCAGATGGATTGGGTAAGTTCTCGCTGAATAAGAATCTGTTGAAAGACTGTTTTTTCGTCGTAGACGAGGCTTCAATGATTTCAAATGAATCGGGCGACGGATCTGTGTTCGGGACCGGCCGGTTGCTTGACGATCTTTATGAATACGTATATAGCGGGCAGCATTGCAGACTGATCGTTGTGGGTGATACTGCCCAACTGCCGCCCGTGGGAATGGAAATCAGTCCGGCGTTGGACCAGGCCGAACTGGAAATGTACGGATTGCAGACGACAGAGCATGAACTGAAAGAAGTAGTCCGGCAGGAACAGGATTCAGGCATTTTGTTTAATGCCACACGGATCCGCGAACTTTTGTACGATTTTCAGGACGATCAGTCTTATTTTCCCGTCACCGTGAAGGGGTACAAGGATATTATGCGTCTGGGCGGAGAGGATCTGATCGGAAAAATCAGCGACTGTTATGATCGTTTTGGAGAGCAGCAGACGATGGTCATCACACGTTCAAACAAACGGGCAAACAAATTCAATCAGGGAATACGGTCTGCAATTTTGTATAAGGATTCGGAAATTACTGTTGGTGATTTATTAATGGTTGTCAGGAATAATTATTTCTGGAAGCCGGATGATGAGAAGGTCGGTTTTATCGCGAATGGCGACATTGTACGCATAACTGCCATTCATCGGTATGAGGAACTTTATGGTTTCCGGTTTGCAGACGTTAGCGTTCAGTTTATTGACTACGATAATCTGGAACTCGGTTGCAAAATAATCCTCGATACGCTTTCCATCGAATCGGCAAGTTTGACCAGAGAGGAGAATCTGCGGCTGTTCCATGCTGTTGCGGAGGACTACCAGGACATCCGTATTAAGAAAAAGCGCTGGGAGAAAATCCGTGAAAATCCGCATTTCAATGCCTTACAGGTCAAGTTTGCTTATGCAGTCACTTGCCACAAAGCACAGGGTGGACAGTGGGATGCCGTATTTGTTGACCAGGGATATCTGCTTGAAGATATGATTAACCGCGAATATTTACGATGGCTGTATACGGCGTTCACCCGTCCGGTAAAAGAGTTGTATCTGGTAAATTTTAATAAAGAGTTTTTTGAAGAAGAGTGAAGGGAGGAACCGGGCTACTATTCAATATTATACACCTCGTTGTCGCTGACGGCATATGTTTCGGGAAAGATGCTTCGCGCTTCCGCAAGAAGCACATCAATCGTTTTATAGCGGCCGGAGAAATGGCCGATCAGCAGTTTTTTTGCATTTGCAAGCCTCGCAATGCGGGCCGCCTGCATGCCGGTGGCGTGGAAGGTTTCAGCGGCAACAAGCTTTTCTGATTCAGCAAACGTAGCTTCGTGATAAAGGAGATCGACATTTTCAACAGCCTGTACCGTTTTTTCCGAATAAGCCGTATCGGAACAATAGGCATATGACCGTGATTTTCTGGGTGGTGTAACCAGGCGGCTGTTGCTGATAATTTCCCCGCTTTCGGAAATAAAATCTTCACCGGTTTTGATCCGTTTCAGATCACTGACCGGAATCCGGTATTTTTTAATCTGCTCCTTTATCAGGTTCGGAGGCAAAGGTTTTTCGTCAAAGCGGAATCCGCAGCAGGGAACCCTGTGTTTCAACGGGAAGGATGAAATTTTCAGTTTGTCGTCTTCGTAAATAAGCTGCGTCTTCTTAAAATTGAGCGGATGAAACACTATTTTAAAGCCAGGGTCGCCCATTTCAAGAAAATCGAGCTGAAAGCGGGTATATCGCTGTAATTCGGAATGAGCAAAAATATGCAGGTCGTTTCTTCTTCCGAGTAAAACCTGAGAGGAAAGAAGGCCGATAAGCCCGAAGAAATGGTCACCATGCAAATGTGAAATAAACACATGCCCGATCCGGGAAAAATTGATCTTATTTTTCCGGATCTGGTTCTGGGTTCCTTCTCCGCAGTCGATCAAAAAAGACCGCCCAGGCACATGGAGTGCCTGGGCGGTTGGATATCTTTGAGAAGTAGGTGTAGCAGAGCTACTTCCAAGGATTGTTAACTGAAATGGCATTTGCATGGAAGCGGATTTATAATTTTCCCTTCTGTTCCAGCAATTGCTCTGCTTCTTCCACTGTTTTCGTAATGAGTAAAACAGTATGAAGCATGGAGAGATGGATTAATTCTTCAACACCAGGCTGTAAACCACACAGGATAAAAGTACCGATCGCATCTTCACACAAACGGTTGGCAACCAGAATAGCGCTCAGTCCCGACGAGTCGACGTAACTGCACTGACTCAAATCGAGGATGATGTTTTTCTCGTCTTCATTTCCAAGCAGCACCAACTCTGATTTTAGAGCAGGCGCATTGTTTGTATCAAGTTTGCCATTGAGTACCTTAACGACTGAATGACCTTTCTTTTTGATGATGTTAAAATCCATGAATGAAAGTTACGAAATTCTGATTAACCGGCAACCGGTTTATTTTTCTTTATTTTCTTCAGCTTCCATTTGAGATTTTAATGCAGCCAGCTCGCTGATATCTCCCAAAGTTGTTTTCTCTATATTTTCTTTTACAGATTTAACAGCTTTTTTTGTTTGTTTCGTCTGAGCTTTCCTGGTAGCTGTTTCTTCGGCTTTCTTTTCATCCTCAAAAACACGTGAATGAGAAAGAATGATCCGTTTTGCAGACTTGGAAAACTCAATGACTTTAAACTGGAGCTTTTCGTCCATGCCAGCCTGTGTACCGTCTTCCTTCACCAGGTGACGAGGGGTTGCAAACCCTTCAACGCCATAGGGAAGAGCGATGGTAGCACCTTTGTCGAACAGTTCAACAACCGTACCTTCGTGAACTGAATCAACTGAGAAAATCGTTTCGAAAACATCCCACGGGTTTTCTTCCAGTTGTTTATGTCCCAGGCTCAAACGGCGGTTTTCCTTATCAATGTCCAAAACAACGACTTCTATTTCGGCACCGATTGATGTGAATTCGGAAGGATGTTTGATTTTTTTGGTCCAGCTCAGGTCTGAGATGTGGATCAATCCGTCAACGCCTTCTTCAATTTCGACAAACACGCCAAAATTGGTGAAGTTACGTACGGTCGCGGTATGTTTTGTTCCAACGCCGAAACGGTTTTCGATGTTTTGCCACGGGTCTTGTTTTAACTGTTTAATACCAAGGGACATCTTCCGTTCTTCACGGTCGAGCGTCAGGATCTGTGCTTCAATCTCATCGCCTACTTTCAGGAAGTCCTGAGCACTTCGCAGATGCTGAGACCAGCTCATTTCAGACACATGGATCAGACCTTCCACTCCGGCTGCAATTTCAACAAATGCGCCATAGTCGGCCATAACAACCACTTTCCCTTTCACTGTATCGCCTACTTTCAGTTCCTGATCCAGGTTATCCCATGGGTGAGGAGTCAACTGTTTTAGACCAAGGGCAATTCGTTTCTTATCATCGTCAAAATCAAGGATAACGACGTTCAGTTTCTGATCCAATTCAACTATTTCATTGGGATGAGAAATCCTTCCCCAACTCAGGTCAGTAATGTGGATCAAACCATCAACACCGCCCAGGTCAATGAATACACCGTAGGAGGTGATGTTTTTGACGGTACCTTCCAGAACCTGTCCTTTTTCCAGTTTGGAGATGATTTCCTTTTTTTGTTGTTCCAACTCAGCTTCGATCAGTGCTTTGTGTGAAACAACAACATTCCGGAATTCCTGGTTGATCTTAACCACTTTGAATTCCATGCTCTTTCCTACGAAAATATCGTAATCGCGGATGGGTTTCACATCGATTTGCGAACCCGGGAGGAAAGCTTCGATACCAAATACATCGACAATCATACCGCCCTTTGTGCGGCATTTGATGTATCCTTTGATGATTTCGTCGTTGTCAAGCGCGGCATTCACGCGATCCCACGAACGCATGGCCCGGGCTTTTTTATGCGACAGAATCATCTGGCCTTTTTTGTCTTCCAGGCTTTCGATGTAAACTTCTACGGTGTCGCCAACCTTCATTTCAGGGTTGTAGCGAAATTCATTCAGGCTGACAATACCGTCCGATTTGTAACCGATATCAACAACGACTTCACGTTTATTCATGGAAATGACAGTCCCTTCCAGGACTTCCTTCTCCTGAACCGTGTTCAGCGTATTGTTGTAAAGCTCTTCAAGTTTGTTTTGTTTCTGTCCGGCGAAACCCTGGTCTTCCGATTCCAGTGCATCCCAGTCAAACTCTTCATTTTCAGCCGTAATTTCCTGCTGTACTTCAGCGACCGTTACTTCCGGTTCCTGTACGAGTTCTTCCTTCGGCTCAAGGTCCTCTTTGTTGTTTTCTACCATTAAATTACAATTAATTAATAAATTAGACATTATAGTTTATCAAATGCGCGACAAAAATAAAACTATTCCGTGTTAATGCAAAGATTAACAGGACATTTTTTAATGCGCACCTGCTTATTTAAGCTATACAAGACGTCGGCGGCTTTTGTTACGAAAAATCCGTTAAAATTAACCGGCAGCTATCATGAAACAAAGTTGTTTTTGCATTAGGTTAACAACCGAAAGGAATTATTTTCTACTTTTGGTTGCCTGCATTCATTCAGCCACTGCCGTCGCGTATCGTTCAGAGTTGGTTTCCGGTATATGTTTGCAGGAGTTGGCAGAATGACTATGAATTCACACCTGATCAAAAAATGGGCAAATGAAATTGACATACTGCAAACACCAAGTCAAGATGAATATATTCGATGATGTCAATTCTATTCGACCTTAAAAATAAGTTATATAGGAATGAAAAAGATCTTAATTACAGGCGGAGCCGGATTTATCGGTTCTCATTTATGCGAAAGGCTTTTAAATGAAGGGAATGAAATAACCTGTCTGGATAATTTTTTTACCGGCTCAAAGCAGAATATCATTCACCTGATGCAGCATCCCTATTTTGAAGTGGTACGCCATGACGTAACCATGCCCTATTTTAGCGAGGTGGACGAAGTTTATAATCTGGCATGTCCGGCATCCCCGGTCCATTACCAGTATAATCCGATTAAGACCATCAAGACCTCGGTTATGGGAGCCATTAACATGCTTGGTTTGGCCAAACGGGTCAAGGCTAAAATACTGCAGGCGTCAACCAGCGAAGTTTACGGCGATCCTGACATTCATCCTCAGCCCGAAAGTTATTGGGGGCGCGTGAATCCGATCGGAATACGTTCCTGCTATGATGAGGGCAAACGCTGTGCGGAATCGTTGTTTGTTAACTACCATACCCAAAACCAGGTCCGGATAAAGATCATCCGGATATTCAACACGTATGGTCCGCGTATGGAACCGGATGACGGCCGGGTTGTTTCCAATTTTATTCTCCAGGCGCTGAAGGGAGACGACATAACCATCTATGGTGACGGGTTGCAGACCCGTAGTTTTCAATATGTGGATGACCTCATTGAAGGCATGATCCGGATGATGGCTACGGAAGATTCTTTTACGGGTCCCGTAAATATCGGCAACCCGAATGAATTTACGATCCGGGAACTGGCCGAAAAAATTATTGACCTGACGGGGTCTTCTTCACGTATCGTTTTCCGTCCGCTACCGTCAGACGATCCTACTCAACGCCAGCCTGACATTCATCTGGCAATGGAAAAACTGAACGGATGGGCGCCGGTGATTCAACTGGAAGAAGGTCTCATAAGAACAATAAATTACTTTGAAAATCTGTTAAGCCGTTAGCAGGGAAGTTTTCCAGGTAAGTTTCCCATGCGCGTTGGAGAGTTCAGGTCGTGGATTTCCGTTGCGCTTCAGTTCGCAAGCTCAAATCCATTCGACCTGAATAAATAAATTGTATACGAATGAAATAAGCATGATTCGCAGAAACACCAAATTAAAATGATTATTTGACTGTCAAGCGAATTGAACAAAGTGAAATCCGCATGGTGAATTCCATGCGGCAACCAAAATATAAAAATAAACGCATGAAAGGTATCATTTTAGCCGGAGGTTCCGGTACACGCTTATACCCGATAACGAAGTCAATCTCAAAACAGATTATTCCGGTGTATGATAAACCCATGATCTACTATCCGTTATCTGTGCTGATGCTGGCCGGGATCCGCGATATTTTGATTATATCGACACCACAGGACATTTCGCTTTATCAACACCTCCTTGAAGACGGGGCGCAGTTGGGTATTCGCATCAGCTATGAAGTGCAACCGTCGCCTGATGGCCTGGCACAGGCATTTCTCATCGGCGAAAAATTTATAGGAGACGATCAGGTCTGTATGATCCTGGGGGACAATATTTTTTACGGGTACAACTTCCGCTCCCTGCTTGAAGAAGCGGCTGTGATAAACGACGGGGCGCTGGTCTTTGGTTATTACGTAAATGATCCGGAACGTTACGGGGTGGCTGAGTTTGACGAACAGGGGCGTGTTCTTTCGATCGAAGAGAAACCGGCTCAACCCAAGTCAAATTACGCGGTAACCGGTTTGTATTTTTATTCGAACGATGTGGTTGAAAAGGCCAAATCGCTCAAACCCTCGGCGCGCGGGGAACTTGAAATTACCGATCTGAACCGGCTTTACCTCCGGGAAGAGCGCTTAAAGGTTAAATTACTGGGAAGAGGTTTCGCATGGCTGGATACCGGAACGCATGACAGTTTGCTTCAGGCGTCCAATTTTAT
>JBCFBK010000012.1:0-7680 GCA_038562555.1 Prolixibacteraceae bacterium
GTATAAAGCAATATTTCTTAAAGCCATTTGTCCAGAGCAGCATTCAGAAACCGGTTAACCGGATACAATTGCCGGCAGGCATGGACGGCGTACCCGACCAGATCGCCGTTCAAAACCTGTTTATCGGTCAAGGGAGTTGCAAAGGCGTACGATTTGTAGCGTAACAGATCAACCTCAATGAAATCCTTATCAAAACCCTTTGGCACGGTTTTCAGCTTCTCACCTTCAATGGCAGGATAAAGCTTTTTGAATTCATCCAGGCTCAGAATTTCCTTAAATTCTTCCGGGTTATCGTGAATTTCCATCCTGACTGCCCGCAGAGCGGCCGCTTCCGGATTCCAGATCCCCCCGGCAATGAATGACTTTTCCGGCTCCATATGAAGATAATAGCCTGGGCGGTCAGCTTTTCTCCCGCCAGGCGAAATGTAGGCTCCAAAATGCGTTTTATAAGGACGCTTGTCATTCGAAAACCGGACATCCCGAAAAATACGGAACAGGCACTCTTTGGGGCTTATGAGTGGGATTCCGGGATCGAATTTGCGGATTTCCTGGATCATGACTCCCGTGAAAAATAGCATTTGATCCCGGCTCTCTTCATAACGCTCCTGATTATCTTTAAACCATTCGCGGTTATTATTCCGGTTCAGATCGGTTAAAAAATTCATTAGTGTTTCCATAATTCGTTGTCATTTTTTAAGTCGAAGATAATAATTTGGGCAGAGCAACATGCCGGCCGGTTTCACAATCGCAATAGTTCCTGCCAAAAAATGCTATTTTTGTTTCAACGTTTAGCCCATGAAAAAGTTTGCATTAATTGTCGCCGGCGGGACGGGTTCCCGCATGAACACCGCTGTTCCAAAACAATTTCTTGAATTGGCAGGCAGACCGGTACTGATGAGAGCCATGGAACAGTTTGCTGCCTATGATCCGCAGATCAGTCTGGTGGTGGTTTTAGCCCCTGAAAGCCGGGATACCTGGATGGACCTGTGTGTTAAATACGGATTTACATTGAAGCATGAGCTCGTTGATGGGGGTGCCAGCCGCTTCCGGTCGGTGAGAAATGGCCTTGCCATATTGCCCGAAGAAGGTATGGTTTTTATTCATGACGGGGTCAGGCCACTGGTTTCTGTACAGACGATCGGAAACTGCGCCGTTACAGCCATTGAGAAAGGAAATGCCATACCCGTTATGCCCGTTACTGAGTCGCTGCGACGGTTAAATCAGCAAGGGAGTGAACACGTTGACCGGAACCGCTATTTTTTCGTGCAGACGCCGCAGACTTTCCTTCTAAAGATCATTAAGCACGCTTATTCGCAGCCGGAGAGTGAGCTGTTCACCGATGATGCTTCGGTTTGTGAGGCGATGAGCATAAGTATCAATCTGGTTGAAGGAAATAGTGAGAATATTAAAATTACCCGTCCAATAGATTTTCAAGTTGCTGAGAACATGATCCTTAAAGGAATGTATTGATGCTTTCTGCACAAAGTTTCCCGCATCCATTCGGTTTGTTTTCCAAATAACGCTTTCGGACAGCATCCATTCCTCGGTAAAATTGCATCATTTACCGATTCCCGTGTTTCGCCGCACTACAGAAAAAATTAGCTTTGCGCTTCAAAACATTTAAGACCGGGTTCTGTTGAATGTGCCTGAAGATGTGCGGGCCGGAATAACCAGAAAACAATTAAACAATGTTCAGAATGAATAGAAACACTGACAACAACTTTGTTTGGGGAGGCCGGATGGTTTGCCTGTTCCCCTTATTGTTGTTCCTGTTTATCGTAAGAACGGCGGAAGCTCAGGAAGCGCTGAGCTTTTCATTGGCGGAGGCGAAGGAATACGCCTTGAGTAATTCTTATGTCATCAGGAACAGCGGGCTTGACGTAGAATCGGCAAAGAAAAAGGTATGGGAGACAATTGCCACCGGATTACCTCAGATTGAGGGAACTGCCGATTATACCCATAACATTGAGGCCGGGAAAGTTCCGTTTCCGGTCGCGATCATACCAAAAGAATTTTGGGATGAACTGGGGATACCTGCAAATACGCCGGTAAAAGATGGCTTTTTCCCGCTGTCAATGTCTCAGAAGTACAGTAGCAGTTTTGGTTTTGGCATTGACCAGCTTATTTTCGATGGCTCCTACATTGTTGGTGTAGGCTCGGCAAAAATTTATCTTAGACTGTCAACCGAGACGAAGGAAAAAACAGAACTGGATGTCCTGCATGCGCTGGAAGAGGCATACTATTCCGTGCTTGTGGCAGAAGAGAACCTGGCCGTGATGAAAGAAAATCTGGCCAATTCCCAAAAGCTGGAGAAAGATACCCGGCAGATGTACCAAAACGGTTTTGTGGAAGAACAGGATGTTGACCAGATGAAGCTTTCGGTGCAGAAGGCCGAAAATGAGATCCTCAAGGCAGAACGGGAGATCCGGGTGGCGAGAATGGTGCTGAAATATACCATGGGTGTAAAAATGGAGACGGAAATCAGGTTAACCGATGAACTGGCAGACTTTGTTGAACCGCTGCTTGCCAAAAGCGAAACCGCGGCATCGGGCTTCGACTATACATCCCATATAGATTACCGTTTGCTGGATACACAACGCCAGGCCAACAGGAAATTACTGCTGAACGAGAAAGCGGCTTATCTGCCGAAGATAAGCGCTTTTTATGACTGGAATAAGACTGCTTTCGGTGATGCCGCCAACCTGTTTAAGAGCAGCGTTCCCTGGTTACCCTCGTCCATGATTGGACTGAATATTACCGTCCCTATTTTTTCTTCCGGCCAGCGCATGGCCAAGGTCAGACAGGCACAGTTTGAGTATGAGAAGGCAGAGAATAATCAGAAGCAGGCCGAGCAGTTACTTCAGAAAGACTACCTCACGGCGGTGGCGGATATGCAAAGTTCGGTGGAGCAATTAAATAATGATCAGGACAATAAGTTATTGGCGAAACGGATTTATGACAAAACGGTCATCAAATATAATAACGGGATTGTGGGAAGTACTGACCTTTCGCAAACCGAAGGCCAGTATATCCAGTCCCAATCTGCCTGGGTAAGCTCAGTGATGCAGCTTTTAACGTCAAAAATCAATCTTGATAAAGCAACCGGAAAATAGGATACAAAAATGAAAACACAAAAACAAACGTCATATAATCGCATGAAAACATTAAACCAGCTTTTTGCAGGGGTACTGATCGTTGTTCTGGCGGCTTGTTCGGGCGCACCCGATGATACTCCGGAAGGCAAACGCAGGCAACTAACTGCCTATAAACAGGAACTTCACGATTTGGAGAACAAGATAGCCCGGCTGGAGGCTGAACTGGATTCGGCCCGTACAATAGAATATGTAAACGTGAAGACGCTGGAGGTGGTGCCCAGGCGTTTCGAGCATTTTTTTGAGGTTACCGGCAATGTTGAGGCTGATGAGGAAGTGAATGTGAGTCCGGAAAGTTCAGGTAAGATCATGGACATCCTGGTCCGCGAAGGTCAGCAGGTTGAAAAAGGCGCCGTGCTGGCAACCCTCAATACCGATATGCTCAACCAGAGTATTGAGGAGACCCGTATTAGTCTGGACCTGGCTACAACAACTTTCGAACGGCAGAAGAACCTGTGGAATCAGAAAATTGGTTCGGAACTCCAGTTTTTGCAGGCAAAGTCAAATAAGGAATCGCTGGAGCGCCGTCTGGAAAGCTTACAGGCACAGAAGGAAATGACCGTTATCAAATCACCGGTTAACGGTGTTGTTGATGTCATCTACCAGAAAAACGGAGAGATTGGAAATGCCCAAACGCCTTTTGCCAAAGTGGTGAATATTCAAAGGCTGAAAATTTACGGCGATATCTCTGAAACTTACCTGAGTAAGGTCAGGAAAGGAGACCCGGTGAATATCAGCTTCCCCGCCATATCGAAGAACACCCGTGCATCGGTTACACAGGTTGGCAATTTTATTGATCCGAATAACCGCACGTTCCGGGTCCGTATCGACCTGCCAAATCCGGACGGAACGATCAAACCCAATATGGTGGCAGTCCTGGAATTGCGCGATTATATGTCGGATAAAGCAATTGTTGTTCCGTCGCTGGTTGTCAAGCAGGACTTCCGCGGCAGTTATACCTATATTGTTAATGGGTCGGATTCGGTTCAACGAGCTCAGAAAGTTTATGTCAAAACAGGGGTATCCAATAATAACATGACTGAGATCTCGGAAGGGCTTCAGCCGGGCATGAAGGTTATTTCCGAAGGTTTTGACCAGATAGTTGACGGATCGGCTGTTAAGATCTAGTTTGCCGGTGGTTTAGTGTTAATTGACTGAAAACAAATTGTCATGGATAAAGTACAACATGTTGATTCCAAAAATACGCACCGTAAGTTTGGTCCGACTTATATGGCCCTGAAAAACAAAACGACTGTTTTTATTTTAAGCGGTCTTCTGGTGTTTTTCGGACTTTACTCATATAACAGCATGCCCAGGGAATTATTTCCGGAGATTGTTGTCCCCTATATTTTCGTTGAGACGCTTTACCCGGGGAACTCACCCGTAGATATTGAGAACCTTATTACGCGGCCCATCGAAAAGGAACTGAAGGGTATGCAGGGCGTTAAGCAGGTTACTTCCGCTTCCTACCAGGATGCGAGCATTATCATTGTTGAGTTCAATACCGATGTACCCGTTAAAGTTGCGCTTCAGGATACCAAGGACCGGGTCGACAAAGCAAGGACGGAACTGCCTGAGGATCTGGAGAAAGATCCTTTTGTGCAGGACCTGGATTTTTCGGAATTCCCTATTCTGAACGTCAACCTGTCGGGTGATTTCAACATGCGCGATCTGAAAAAATATGCGGAGGATCTTCAGGACGAATTTGAAGGCTTAAACGAAGTATCGGAAGCCAGGATCAGGGGTGTTGATGAGCGGGAGATCCAGATTAATGTGGATCCATACAAGCTTGAGGCCAGCGGAATGACTTTCGAAGACATTGCCACTGCCATACGGATGGAGAACCTGACCATTGGTGCCGGCGAATTCACGGCTGATAAAATACGGAGGGTGATCAGGACCGAGGGTGATTATACCGATATGGACCAGATCAGCAATACGATCATTAAAGTAAACAACGGGAAACCGGTTTATATACGTGATGTCGCGACAGTGGTTGACGGATATAAGGAGAAGTCGACTATTTCCAGGCTCAATGAGCAGCCGGTCGTGACCCTGTCGCTGACAAAGAAAAGCGGGGAAAATATTCTCTCTGCAACGGATAAGGTCAGACAGGTTATTGATGAACAGATCAACAGCGGTTATCTGCCGCCCAACCTTAAGGTAACCATTACCGACGACAATTCCTATTACATCCGTGATCAGATTGCCAATCTGGAGAACAGCATCATTATGGGGATGATCCTGGTCATTTTCGTGCTGTTCCTGTTTCTGGGTTTCCGGAATGCACTGTTCTCGGGTTTGTCCATTCCCATGTCGATGTTCCTCTCGTTTGTCATCATCAGTCAGATGGGGATCTCCCTGAACAACATGGTCCTGTTCGCGCTGATCCTTGCCCTGGGAATGCTCGTGGATAACTCGATTGTTGTTGTCGAGAATGTTTACCGGTTGTATTCATCCGGCCATGGGCTCATGCAATCGACAAAGCGGGGAGTAAGCGAAATAGCCATTCCGATTATCGCCTCTACGCTTACGACGCTCGCCGCTTTTTTCCCACTTATTTTCTGGGAAGGGATCATGGGAGAGTTTATGAAGATCCTTCCGCAGACACTGATCATTGTGCTGGCATCGTCGTTGTTTGTCGCTTTGATCCTGACGCCGCCTTTCATTGCCAACTATATGAAAATCGACGATGTTAACAGGAAGCCAAATAAAAGGAAAATTCTCAGAAACAGCGGGATACTGATTCTTATCTCGATTCCGTTCTATCTGATCGGTATTTTTTGGCTGGCCAACATCCTGGTCGTGACCGCTTTGCTGATGTTGCTGAATCTGGTTGCCCTCAAACAACTGGCTAAATGGTTCCAAACCAGGTTTCTGGTTTGGGTCGAACATATCTATGAGAAACAGTTGACTGCCGCCCTGAGAGGGAAAATGCCCCTGGTCTACTTTTTCGGTACTGTTCTGTTGC
This sequence comes from Prolixibacteraceae bacterium, assembly GCA_038562555.1. Classification (GTDB taxonomy): domain Bacteria; phylum Bacteroidota; class Bacteroidia; order Bacteroidales; family Prolixibacteraceae; genus JBCFBK01. Next base: position 6,124 of record JBCFBK010000012.1, read on the forward strand.
TTATCGCCTCGCTTGTTTTTTTTGGCCTGGTTTCACCCAAAGTTGTCTTTTTTCCTGAGTCCGATCCCCAGACAGTTTATGTGGAAACGGAGTTGCCTTTGGGGACAGCTATCGACCGGATGGACGAAATGACCGGTGAAGTTGAAAAGATCGTGGAAGAGACCCTGGCGCCATACCAGCACATCGTCAAATCGGTGACGACCAATGTCGGGAATGGGAAAGCCGAAATGTTTGAACAGGCGTTAAGCCCGAATAAATCGCTGATTTCGATTTCTTTCGAGGAGTATAAACTCAGAGATGGGATCAGCACGTCAGATATTATGGTCGAACTTGCCGCGAACCTGGATCAGGTTGTTGGTGCTAAAATCTCCGTTGAAAAACCTGATGAAGGACCTCCTGTCGGGGCGCCCATCAACCTTGAAGTTGCGGGTGACGAATTTGAAGACCTGCTCATGATTGCGGGCGATGTGATCAACCTCATCAATGAAGATAACATCCCGGGTATTGAAGGCCTGGAGATGGATATTGATGTTAACCAGCCTGAGATGCTGGTGAAAATTGACCGTGAGAAGGCCCGGCTTTATGAACTGTCAACTTCAGAGGTGGCGATGGCGATGCGTAATGCCTTGTATGGCTATGATGTTGGCGACTATAAGGAAGGAGAGGATGAATATGATATTTTTATCCGCCTGGGCGAGCAGTACAGGAACGATGTGTCGACCCTGATGAATCAGCGGCTGATCATCGACAATCATAAGATCCCGTTATCGGCGGTGGCCAGTTTTGAATATTCAACTACCTATGACAAGATCAACCGGATTGACAATAAACGGGTCATTACGATTTCTTCGAACGTTATTGAAGGATATAATGCGAACGAAATTAATGCACGGATCAGGCAGGTCTTAGCCGACTACGACGTGCCCCGCGGTTATGATCTGTCCTATGCGGGAGGAGAACAAGAGGAACAGGCTGAAAGCAGTGATTTTTTAATGTTTGCCCTGCTGGTTGCCCTGGCGTTGATCACCCTGATCCTGGTTACTCAGTTTAACTCCTTCATACGACCGCTGATTATCATGACTACGGTTCTGTTTAGCACCATTGGTGTCTTTATCGGGCTGGCCATTTTCAATATGGAGTTTGTGATTATCATGACCGGGATCGGCATCATATCGCTGGCAGGAATTGTTGTGAACAACGGGATCGTTCTGGTCGACTATATCGATCTGACCAGGCAGCGGAAGCGGGATGAACTGGGATTGTCGGATCATGCATTCCTGCGGGTTGAGGACGAAATTGCCTGTTTGGTTTATGCCGGTAAGACCAGGCTGCGGCCTGTATTGCTGACCGCCATTACAACCGTACTTGGATTGGTTCCGCTAGCGATAGGCTTCAATTTTGACTTCTTTACCTTATTCAGCGAATTCGATCCTAACTTCTACATCGGGGGTGAGATGGTTGCCTTCTGGGGGCCGATGTCGTGGACGGTGATTTTCGGACTGACATTTGCAACCTTCCTGACCCTGATTATTTCACCGGTCATGTATATGCTTACGA
>JBCFBK010000012.1:7690-95983 GCA_038562555.1 Prolixibacteraceae bacterium
CTCGTATAGTTCCTGAAGACAGTATGGTCGGGAAAGGATAATAAAAAAAGCCGGGAAATTTTTCCCGGCTTTTTTTATTATCCTTTATTTTATTCTCCGCGCACGGCAGCGATACCGGGCAGGACCTTCCCCTCGAGATACTCAAGCATGGCCCCTCCGGCCGTGGAGATGTAGGAAACATCATCCGCTATGCCAAATTTGTTTACAGCGGCAACCGAGTCGCCGCCGCCAACCAACGTGAATGCGCCTTTCTTTGTGGCCTCGACAACAGCGTCGCCAATTGCTTTGGTGCCTGCGGCAAATTTTTCCATTTCAAATACGCCGGCGGGTCCGTTCCAGAGCACGGTCTTCGAATTGGCAATGACTTCCTTAAATTTGGCGATGGTTTCGGGTCCTACATCCAAACCCATCCATCCGTCCTTAATATCTTTTGTTTTACAAATCTCGGTATTGGCATCCTCTGAAAATTTATCGGCAGCCACACAGTCGGACGCAATAATGAGATTGACACCTTTTTCTTTTGCTTTTTTGATCACTGTCTTAGCCAGTTCCACGTAATCGTCTTCTACCAGCGATGAACCTATATTCCCGCCTTCCGCCTTTACAAAGGTGAAAATCATGCCACCTCCAACGATCAGGTTATCCACTTTATTGAGCATATTCTCGATGATGGTAATCTTGGTTGAAACCTTGGCGCCACCCATGATGGCGGTTAACGGACGTTCCGGTTTGGCAACCACCTTATCCAGGCTTTCCACTTCACTTTCAACCAGGTATCCAAACATTTTGTCGTTCGGGAAAAATTGGGCAATGACAGCGGTTGAGGCATGAGCGCGGTGGGCGGTACCGAAGGCATCATTAATCCAGCAGTCTCCCAACTCAGCTAACTGAGATGAAAACTCCACATCCCCTTTTTCTTCTTCTTTATGGAACCGGAGGTTTTCAAGCAACAGGACTTCACCCGGTTTCAGCGAGTCGGCCATTGCTTTGACTTCTTTGCCCACGCAGTCGGGAGCCAGCAGGACTGTTTTTCCTAAAAGCGTTCCCAAATGATTTACCAGATGACGCATGGAATATTTGTCTTCGGGTCCGTTTTTCGGGCGACCAAAGTGCGACATAATGATGGGAGAGCCACCTTTTTCGATCACTCTCCGAATCGTAGGCAGGGCCCCCCGGATTCTTGTATCGTCGGTAATCTCAAAATTTTCGTTCAACGGGACGTTAAAGTCCACGCGTATTAAAGCTTTTTTTCCTGAGAAATCATAGGTTTCAATTGTCTGCATAACGGAATATTTTAGTTTTTGTTTTTACAAATCGTTTCGTATTCGACAGATGTTTCTCACGCCAGGCAATGTCCCGACAAGCCCGGCGTTATCCGTTCAATCGAAACATTTCAGCCTTCGGCAAAGCGGAAAGCATTTTTTCAGCGCTGATTCACTTGCCTGAAACGCTGTTTGCGTATATACGGTCAAAGATAGAAAAAGATAACTTTTCCTTTGCAGACCTTTTGGGTTTAGGTGTTTTTTTTAATAATGACGTAATGAAGCGGGGTATGTTGTTTCGCTGAAAGGAGAAAGAATTGGTATAAACAGAGTAAGAGGCTTCATTTCGTTCAGGATAACAGGGACAGGTAGCGGCGGATTTATTATTTTTGTGGTTATAATTTCTGCCTATGTTTTTTCGAGATGTGATTGGACAGGAAGCTGTCAAAAGCAGGTTGTGTCAATCGGTAAACGAGGCACGTATAAGTCACGCCCTGTTGTTGTCCGGGCCCGAGGGGTCGGGAAGCCTGGCGCTGGCGCTGGCTTATGCCCAATACGTATCATGTCTGGACAGGAAGGAGGCTGATTCGTGCGGAGCATGTCCGTCGTGTAAAAAGTACCGAAAGCTGATCCACCCCGATCTTCATTTTGTGTTTCCGGTTGTAAAGACGCCAAAATATAAAGATCCGGTGAGCGACCATTTTTTGGAGGAATGGCGGAAGATGGTCATTGGCAACCCCTATTTTAATCTCGACGACTGGTTCGGATTTATTGGCGCGGAAAATGCACAGGGGCTGATCTATTCAAACGAGAGCGTGGAAATTCTGCGCAAGCTGAATCTTAAATCGTTCGAGTCGGAGTATAAGATCATGATCATCTGGATGCCCGAGAAGATGCATGTCTCGTGCGCCAACAAACTGCTGAAAATGATTGAAGAGCCCCCCGTGAAGACGCTTTTCCTGCTGATCACTGAAAATGAGGAGGAAATTATTTCCACCATCCGGTCGAGATGCCAGCTCATCAAAATACCGGGAATTGATCAGCAGGCAATGACTGATGCGCTTGGGCAACTTCCCGGCGCCGAGGGCAAGAACAGGGCAAACCTTGTTCATCTGAGCCGGGGGAACTACCGGAGAGCGATGAAACTGACTGAATCGGACGAAGAGGGAAATGATAACCTCCAACGTTTTAAGGAACTGATGCGTCTTTCGTACGGGCGAAGATTTTTGGATTTATTTAAGTGGGTCGACGAGGTTTCAGGAATTGGCCGTGAAAGACAGAAAAGCTTCCTGCAATACGCGCTTGGTCAGATCAGGGAGAACTTTGTCTATAACATGAAACAACCGGAACTGGTGTTTCTGGACGAAGAAGAAGCTTCTTTTTCGTCGCGCTTTTCACCTTTTATAAATGAGCGCAATGTGACGGAACTCGCTGAGGAGCTTGAAAAATCATATGTCCACATTGCCATGAACGGAAATCCGCGGATCATTTTTACCGATATGGCCTTGCGGATTGTGAAGCTGATCAGAAAATAGCTGTTAGCTTTTAGCTGTTAGTGATATGGCTAAAAGCTAAAGGCTAATAGCTTTTTAGCTAATATTATATATTTTTACGGTCATTTTAGTTGCCTGGGTCACACCGGTTGGGCGATAACAAAACAGATTATGGATAATAATATACCTAACATACCGATTGAACGCGGAGCCTGTAACAAGCAAGGCGGTAGCTGCTGTAAACTGGAAGTATATGACTGGCTGAACGATGTGGAGCACATGACTGATCCGGAAGGTATCGTTGAAGTCAGGTTTAAAAATACGCGCAAAGATTATTTCAGGAATGTGAATAATCTCAAATTAAAGACGGGGGATCTTGTTGCGGTGGAGGCAAACCCGGGACATGATATCGGCATTGTCAGCCTGGTGGGCGAACTCGTTAAGCTCCAGATGAAAAAACACAAGGTGACGCTCATCAACGGTGATATCAGGAAAGTATACCGGAAAGCAAAGCCTGCCGATCTCGAAAAGTGGAAAGAAGCTATGTGCCTGGAGCACCAGACTATGATTAAATCAAGGCAAATTGCAGCAGACCTGAGACTTGATATGAAGATAGGCGATGTGGAGTACCAGGGTGACAAGACCAAAGCCATCTTTTATTACATAGCCGGAGGGCGGGTCGATTTCAGGCAACTGATCAAGGTGCTGGCCGAAACTTTTCATATCCGCATTGAAATGAAGCAGATCGGTGCACGCCAGGAAGCCGGCCGTATCGGGGGGATTGGTCCCTGCGGGCGTGAACTTTGCTGTGCTACCTGGGTCAGTAACTTTGTTTCTGTAACAACGAATTCGGCCAGGTATCAGGAGATTTCCCTGAATCCGCAGAAACTCGCAGGACAGTGCGGCAAACTGAAGTGCTGCCTGAATTTCGAGCTCGATTCGTACATTGACGCGCAAAAGGATTTCCCATCAGCCAATATTCCGCTTGAAACTGAACAGGGACAGTTCCGGTTTTTCAAGGCAGATATTTTTGGCAGGCTGATGTACTATGTGGAGGATTCCAGGAATTCGGCCGGGCCGGTCGGAGTTCCGGTCGACCGGGTCAAGGAAATAATACTTGCTAATAAAAAAGGGAAGAAAGTGGCTCAGTTACTCGACCTGAGTAAAGAGGAGCTAAACGAGCGGCCAAAGGAATTTGAAGATATTCTTTCTCCGGAGGGGCTCACCCGCTTTGATAAGCAAAAAAGCCGGCCGAGGAAAAAGAAAAGACACGTGCGAAAAGAACCTGGCGCCAGAAGTCAGAACGTCATCAGATCAAAATGAGACTGCTCCTTATACTGACGGGGATTTGTTTGGTTTTTATGTCGTGCGACTCCAGCCGGATTTTTGAAGAATACAGACCTGTAGAACATAAGGGCTGGCATAAAGATTCTGTAATGGTTTTTTCGGTCGAGATGACGGATATTGCCGATTCATATAGCATGTATCTGAATATCAGGCATCGGGGAGATTATCCCAACAGCAATATTTGGCTTTCCGTTGCAACGCTCTTTCCGGACGGAAGGCTTGTAACTGATACCGTAGAGTTGTTACTGGCTGATCCTGCAGGTAGATGGAAAGGTAGCGGAATTGGCGATCTTTTTGATAATCAGACCCTGTATATGCGTGGCCTGAAATTTCCGGTGGCGGGTCGATACCGGTTTTCCATTAAACAAGCCATGCGCCCGATGAGGTTAAAGGGTATTCATGATGTTGGCATGCGGTTAGAAAAGAATTAGTCGTGAGTATTGAGTCGCGAGTAACGAGTAAATAGACGTGGGAAAGAATAAGCTGAAAAAATTTGCCGAAATGAGTTCCTTTGAGAACGTCATCCAGGCGCCGTTTTACAATTTTGATCAACCTGATCATGCATTAAAGGGAAAATGGAGCCGCGATTTTTTTAAGAACGACAAACCGGTTATTCTTGAGCTTGGATGCGGCAAGGGTGAATACACGGTTTCGCTGGCCAGCCGTTTTCAGGGGAAGAACTTTATAGGGGTTGACATTAAGGGAGCGCGTATGTGGAAAGGCGCAAAAGACGCACTGGCCTGGAAAATAAGTAATGTGGGATTCTTGCGGACAAGTATTGAAATAATAGATAAATTTTTTGAAGCGGGCGAGGTTGAACAGATCTGGCTGACCTTCCCTGATCCGCAGATGAAAAACCCGCGGCGAAGGCTTACTTCATCGTTTTTTATGGAAAAATACCGGAGGATCATAAGCCCGGAAGGAATCATTCATTTGAAAACCGACAGCAATTTCCAGTTCAGGTATACGCTCGAAATGGCTAAGGAGAATAAATTGCCTGTCGTGGCCTGTACCGACGACCTTTATCACGATGACCTGCTCGACGACATTTTATCGATTCAGACCTTTTATGAAAAGCAATGGCGGGAACGCGGAATTTCGATAAAATACGTCTCTTTTAAGCTCGGACATAATGAACCGCTTCGCGAACCGGTTGTTCAAATAGACAAGGATCCGTATCGCAGTTTCGGACGTTCGGCGCGGGAGTAACAAGGATGTCACTTTTCAGGAATGGACGATTTTTTTGAAATGGTATATGAGGTTGTTCGCCTGGTTCCTTCGGGGCGGGTAACCAGCTATGGAGCCATTGCGCGCTATCTCGGCACGGGTCGCTCGGCGCGCATGGTGGGCTGGGCCATGAATAAGGCACACGCGTGCAATCCTGTTGTACCTGCTCACCGCGTAGTAAACTCCAAAGGTTTGCTTACCGGGAAACATCATTTCGGTACTGGAAATGTGATGCAGGAACTTCTGGAAAGTGAGGGCATAAAAATAGAACATGATCAGGTGCTGGAGTTTGAAAAATTGTTTTGGGATCCTGCACGGGAATTGGAAATTGAGTTGTAATGAGCAGCGGGACTTAAAAACAGACACAAGTATCAAGTATCAAGACGCAAGAGTGAAGAATCTTTTTTGCTGTTAGCCTTTTGTAGTTCGGTTATTATTTAGCAGTTGACCAATTTCGCAATTTGACGAGAAGCGACTAATGACAATGACAAAAAATTTTATAAATGACAAATGACATACCCCGGAAGTTGATTGTTCCAAAGAACGTAACCGATGTTCTCCGCCAGGTTAATTACCCCGGTTCTGCGCAGGATATCGTATCGATGGATATGGTTCAGGAGATCCGCATTGCCGGGAAAAAAGTTAGTTTTTCGCTGGTTTTTCAGCGTTCCGATGACCCGAATATCGCGGCGCTTATCAAAACCTGCGAAGATGTGATCATAAAAGAACTCGGACCGGATGTTGAAATAAAAGGCAACATCGCTTCCAAGGCGATCCATCAGATGGAACGTCCGGTTCTTCCGGGCGTTAAGAACATCATTGCTGTTGCTTCGGGCAAAGGCGGCGTGGGGAAGTCGACTATAGCGGTTAATCTGGCTGTCGCCCTGGCGAAAACAGGTGCCCGTGTGGGACTGATCGATGCCGATATTTTCGGTCCTTCCATCCCGAAAATGTTTGGTGCCGAAAACATGCAGCCTGCCGGCGATAAGGTAGACGGAAGGGAAGTTATTCAGCCGGTTGTTCAGTACGGAGTGAAGATCCTCTCGATTGGCTTTTTTGTAGCCGTTGAAGATGCGCTGGTATGGCGTGGGCCGATGGCTTCGAATGCCTTAAAGCAGCTCATCACGCAGGGAAACTGGGAAGAACTTGACTATTTACTGATCGATCTGCCACCGGGAACGAGCGATATTCACCTGACGCTGGTTCAGACTGTTCCGGTTACCGGCGCGATCATTGTCACCACGCCGCAGGATGTAGCGCTTGCCGACGTAATAAAAGGGGTCAACATGTTCCGGAGTAAAACCGTCGATGTTCCGGTTCTGGGGCTCGTCGAGAACATGGCCTGGTTCACTCCGGAAGAACTCCCGGAAAACCGGTATTATATTTTTGGAAAAGATGGTGGCAAAAAACTTGCAGAGCAAATGGATCTGCCGCTTTTGGGACAAATCCCGCTGGTGCAGGGAATACGTGAAGGAGGGGATGAGGGCAATCCGGTGGCAAATGATGAAAATTCACCGCTCGGAAAGGCTTTTCTCGATTTGGCAGCCAACACGATCAGGCAGGTGGAACAACGGAATGCACAGCTTGATCCCACAAAAAAAGTAAAAATAGCACGCAAATAGAAGAGATAATCGCGCATGAAGAAAATCAGTATTCTCTGGACCGACGATGAAATCGATATCCTGCGGCCGCACATCATCTTTCTGGAGCAGAAGGGATATGCGGTGACGACGGCTACAAACGGGACCGATGCCATCGATTTGGTGCAGGAATGTCATTTCGACATGATCTTTCTGGATGAGAATATGCCCGGATTAACCGGAATTCAAACCCTGGGTGCAATTAAAACCATCGCACCCAATATTCCGGTAGTCATGATTACTAAAAGCGAGGAAGAAGATATTATGGACCAGGCGATCGGCTCCAAAATTGCAGATTACCTGATAAAGCCGGTCAATCCCAATCAAATCCTGCTGTCGGTCAAGAAGAACGTGGGACAGCAGGAACTGGTTACCAGAAAAACGACTTCCGATTATCAGGGAGAGTTCTCAAAGATCGGAATGAGGCTCAATGAAAGACTCAATTATGACGACTGGAAAGAGATCTACCGGAAACTGACTTTCTGGGAACTGGAATTGAGCGATTCCGACGATCAGGCCATGGACGAGGTGCTGAAAATGCAAAAGGACGAGGCAAACAATAACTTTGGGAGGTATATCCGGGGTAACTACCTTGACTGGTTTCGAAAAGGAAGCAGCCGCCCTATCCTTTCGCCTGATTTGTTTCGCAACAAGGTATTTCCTATACTTGATAAGGGGGAGAAGGTAGTTTTCCTGCTGATCGATAATTTGCGGTACGATCAGTTCCGGATAATGAGTAAGCTGATCAGCCAATACTACCTGATTGAAGATGAAGACTTGTATTACAGCATCCTTCCTACAGCAACCATGTATGCCCGAAATGCCATTTTTGCGGGTTTGATGCCTTCAGAAATAGCGCGTATCTACCCGGACCTGTGGGAGGAAGACGATAATAACGGACAAAAGAACATCCATGAAAAAAACCTGCTGCAGGCGCAGATGACACGGTTTGGCCGGAAAGAGAAGCTTTATTACGGAAAAACCACCAACTCACGGTCGGAAAAAAAATTGGCTCAAAATTTCGAAAGCATTCAGCAACATGATCTTTCCGTGCTCGTTTTTAACTTTGTCGATATGATCTCGCACGCGCGCACCGAAATGGAGATGATCCGTGAACTGGCCGGCGATGAAAAGGCATATCGTTCGCTGACACTTAGTTGGTTTAGTCATTCAACGCTGCTCGAATTACTGAAGAATCTCGCCGAAACGAAAGTAAAAGTGGTTCTGACAACCGACCACGGGACGATACGCGTTAATAATGCGGTTAAAGTGATTGGCGATCGCGAAACGAATACCAATCTTCGCTACAAGATTGGCCGCAACCTGAACTACAACTCCCGACAGGTATTTGAAGTTCCCCAGCCCGACGATGCTTATTTGCCGGGGCGCAATGTGAGTTCAAAATTTATTTTCGCCATGCACGACGACTTTTTTGTCTATCCGAACAACTATAACTACTACGCACAGTACTATCGCGATACGTTTCAACACGGGGGTATATCGCTGGAGGAGATGATCATCCCGGTGATTACCCTGACCCCGAAATGATCAGACATTGGAAAAGGAAGACAGGAGACAATAATCAATTACCATAACCAAATTTCTAACCTTTCAAACAGATGATGAAACTTTTATCCGTATTTTTTTGTATCCTGCTTGCAGGTATCTTCGGCGTTTTTGATCCGGCCGGTGCCCAACCGGCCCAAACACAGGTCATGGTCGTGGTCAGTCCCGATCAGGCCGACTGGGAGTATAACACCGGAGAGGAGGTGACTTTCAGTATTGAAGTCTTTGAATTCGGCAATCCCCTCGATCAGCTTTCTGTCAGCTACCGTTATGGCCTTGAGATGCTGGAGCCGGCGCAACAGGGAACCGTGAAGTTAAAAGACGGCGAGGCGGCCGTTAAGGTAAAGGGACTTAAAGAACCAGGCTTTCTGCGGTTTTATGCCGAGGTGGAGAAAGACGGGAAAACCTACACCGGCTATGCTACCGCGGGTTTTTCGGTCGATCAGATCAAGCCCACCACCACGTTGCCCGGTGATTTTCAGGAGTTCTGGGAGAATGGTAAAAAGGAACTTGCAAAGATCCCCGTAAAACCTGTTTTAACTTTAATCCCCGACCGTTGCACGGACGACGTGGATGTTTATCACGTGAGTATTCAGAATATTCAGGGCAAAGTTTACGGCGTGCTTACCATGCCCAAAGCCGAAGGAAAGTACCCTGCAATTCTGAAAGTGCCCGGCGCAGGTATCCGTCCCTATTTTGGAGATGTGGCGCTGGCTTCCAGGGGCCTGATCGTTTTTGAAATTGGCATTCACGGAGTTCCCGTAAACCTCCCGGCAAATGTGTATACCGATTTAGCCATGGGAGCATTGCGCGGATATCAGCAATCGAACATGGACAATCGCGATGAATACTATTACCGCAGGGTATATTTGGGATGCGTAAGGTCGGTTGATTTCATCTACGGGTTGCCTCAGTTCGACGGGAAAAACATTGCTGTTGCCGGAGGAAGCCAGGGCGGGGCATTGTCGATTGTCACGGCCGGACTCGATTCGCGAATCAAGTACCTGGCTGCATTCTACCCTGCTCTGTGCGATTTAACCGGTTATCTGCATGGCAGGACAGGGGGGTGGCCGCATTTGTTCAAGAATGATTTTACCAATAAACCTGATAAAATTGAAGTCTCAAAATATTACGATGTCGTCAATTTTGCCAGGTTTGTGAAGGTCCCGGGTTTCTATAGCTGGGGTTTTAATGATAATGTTTGTCCTCCCACATCGATGTATTCGGCCTATAACCTGATCAGTGCACCGAAGGAGCTTAAGCTTTATCTGAATACAGGTCACTGGACCTACCCGGTTCAGTCGGAGCTGAGAGACAACTGGCTGCTTGAAAAACTAAAGTAAGAAGGAGTGGAAAGAGTAGCGCAGAAGAGATGTCGCTGCTCTTTTCTATTGACTGTCGATCCGTTCATCACGCATTTCCTTGTACTGCCTGTTGGCAAAGACAAATTCGCGGAGCTTCTGGTTGGTTGTGTGGAGTATTTCTGCTTTTGTTCCTTCCCACTCGGTTCTTCCTTCGCTGATGAACAAGACCTTATCACCGATTTCCATCACCGAATTCATGTCGTGCGTATTGACGATGGTCGTGATATTCAGGTCCACAGTAATGCCGTGGATTAACTCGTCGATTACATTCGATGTTTCCGGATCGAGACCTGAATTCGGTTCGTCGCAAAACAGGTATGGCGGGTTTAATGCAATAGCACGCGCAATGGCTACCCGTTTTTTCATACCTCCCGATATTTCGGAGGGGGAAAGCCTGTGGGCATCTTTTGCAATATTCACCCTGTCCAGACAGTAATCGACCCTTTTTTGTTTTTCTGCCGAAGATTGATTGGTGAACATGTCGAGGGGGAAACGGACATTTTCTTCGACCGAAAGCGAATCGAACAGTGCTCCGCCCTGAAAGACCATGCCCATTTCCTGGCGCAACACTTTGCGTTCCTGCTGCCTCATGGTTGTGAAATTCCGCTGATCGTAATAAATATTTCCGCTGTCAATATCGAAGAGTCCGACAATGGATTTCAGCAGGACCGTTTTGCCGGAGCCGCTTCGGCCAATGATCAGATTGGTTTGACCCTTAAGGAATTCGGTTGTGATGTCAATCAGAACCGGCTTTCCGTCAAATGATTTATATAAATTTTCTATCCTGATCATCAAAGAAGCAATTGAGTTAAAATTAAATCGAACACCAGGATCATAATGTTGGTATTTACAACAGCACGCGTACTGGCTGCGCCGACCTCAAAGGCGCCGCCTTCAACATAGTAACCGAAATAGGCCGGGATTGTAGCCACCAGAAACCCAAAAAAAAGTGACTTTACCAATGCAAACGTTACGTAATAAGGAATAAACATATACTGAATTCCATTGATATAATCGTTGGCTGTCACGGCTCCCACCGCCGGTCCCACGATCAGTCCTCCGATCAGTCCAAAAAAAATGCTTAACACAAATAAGAACGGGAAAATAAAGACAACGGCGACTACTTTAGGCAGAATCAGGTAACTGGCCGGGTTGACGCCCATGATCTCGAGCGAATCGATCTGCTCGGTTACCCGCATGCTGCCGATTTCCGAAGCAATATTGGAACCGATTTTTCCGGCCATAATCAGGCCCATGATCGTCGATGAAAATTCAAGGATCAGGGTATCGCGGTTTCCCAAACCGATCAGATGGCTGGGGAACAGCGGATTTTGAAGGTTGTAAGCCACCTGCAGGGTAATTATGCCGCCCATAAAAATGGAGATAATCACGACAATGCCTACCGAGTCGATACCGAGGCTTTCTATTTCCTGGAACAGTTTGCGCAGATAAATACGTTTTCGTTCAGGCCGGCTGAAGACTTTGAATAAAAGACAAAAATAGCGGCCTATATGCGAAAAAAAATTCATAATTCCACTTTTTGATAAAGGTACAAAAAATAGCCGTTAGCTGTTAGTCGTTAGCTTTTAGTTGTGAATAACCGGTTTCCTTTTTTTCCGTGTTCCGGTCTCCGGTCCCGCATGTTGTGAAACCAGCGGAAACAGGATAAATTTCATTTTCAAATTAATTATCTTTGATTTTGAAGTTCTAAAAACGGAAAAGTATGAAGAATAATTATTGTGTGATTATGGCCGGAGGTATTGGGAGTCGTTTTTGGCCATTGAGTAAGAGCTCTATGCCGAAACAATTTCTGGATATCACCGGTACTGGTCGCACGTTAATACAAATGACTCTTGACCGGTTAAAGAAAGTCTGTCCCGTCGAAAATTTCATCGTCGTAACAAATGTGAACTACAAGGAAGTCGTGCTGAGCCAGCTTCCCGAGTTACGTGAAGAACAGGTGCTGCTTGAACCGCTGCGCCGGAATACTGCTCCCTGTGTGGCCTATGCCTGTAATAAAATTAAGCTTCGTAATCCCGACGCCAATATTATTGTCGCACCTTCAGACCATCTGATTCTGCACGAAAAAGAGTTTTTGAACCAAATACAGGCAGGTCTGGAGTTCATCGCCGAGAATGATGCCCTTGTTACCCTTGGAATCACACCTCACCGTCCTGAAACCGCCTACGGCTATATTCAGATTAATGGTAAAATACCTTTCAAGAAGATGAACAACCTGTATAAGGTTAAAACATTTACAGAAAAGCCAAACCTTGAGATGGCCAACATTTTTCTTGAAAGCGGGGAGTTTTTCTGGAATGCAGGCATTTTTATCTGGCGCCTTCAAAGCATCCTGAATGCGTTTGAGACCTGGCTCCCGGATGTGGATGGGTTGTTTAAGCGGGGTGAAAAGCTTTACGGGACCGACGATGAGGTTTATTTCATCAACAAGACCTATTCCGAATGCCAAAATATTTCGATCGATTACGGCATCATGGAAAAAGCAGAGAATGTTTATGTGCTATGTGCCGATTTTGGATGGAGCGATCTTGAGACATGGGGCGCCTTATACGAGACCATGTCGAAAGATGAACATGCTAATTCTGTAAAAGGGCAAAATGTAATGTTGTACAATACCCGGAATTGCCTGGTCAATATCCCTGATGATAAAATAGCTGTGCTTCAGGGCATGGATGGCTATATCGTTGTGGAATCCGAAAACACACTGCTTATTTGCCGGAAGGAAGATGAACAGCAAATCCGCCAGTTCGTGAACGACGTCCGCCTGCTGAAAGGCACGCAGTATGCATGAAAAACTTCTCCGGTCTAAGTTTCGATTTGAGAAAGTACCAACCTTGAGGTCATCGCACTAACAGCTATCGGCTGATACTCACCGCTATTCCAGGCTTGCCAGGATTTCCTTCAGCATTTGGTTGGTATCGAATTCGCCTTTTTTGGAATACCCGGTCCTGATGACGATCAGTTGTTTGGACGGAATGATAAAGATAAACTGTCCGTCGTGCCCTTTGCACATATAGGTATCGCGGGGCGCATCGGGCTGATCGCCCGACAGGTTGAGCCAGGAAGAGGCTCCGTACCGGCCTTCTGATCCGGGCGCCGGCGATCGCGTATATGCCACCCAGCCGGCAGGCAGGACCTGCTCGCCAAGCCATTTCCCGTCATTCAGATAGAGTAGCGCAAAGCGGGCATAATCGCGCATGGTGGCATACAGGTAGGAAGAACCGATAAATGTTCCCGACGCATCGGGTTCAAAAACAGCGCTTTTCATGCCGATCCTGTTGAACAGCGCCTGCCTGGGATAGCGGAGGTAATCAGCATCCGCGTTAAAGGAACGCCGGAGCATGAGGCTCACCAGGTTCGTCGTTCCCGACGAATAACTCCAGATTGTCCCGGCCGGATGTTCCATTGCTTTCTGGGCGGCATAATTCCCCATGTCGCCTTGCTTATGTAGCATGATGGTGACATCCGACAGGTTTCCGTAATCTTCGTTCCAGCTAAGTCCGCTGTTCATCTGCAAGAGATTGTTCAGGGTAATTTTGCGGCGGTCGTCTGCTTTCCATTCAGGGAGATCAAGGGGCTGATGAATGTTTATTTTCCCTTCGCCGGCCCGCAGCCCAACCAGGGCGGAAGTGATGCTTTTGGCCATCGACCAGCTCAGGAAGCGGGTGTGACGGTCAAAATCGTCGCGGTATACCTCAGCCACAGGCACGCCTTTATAAATGACCATCAGGGCAAAGGTTCCGAGATAGGGAAGCGAGTCTGCCATGACCCGACTGATCGTGAGGTCCAGTTTTCGGAGATCAATACCGGGTGGTATTGTTTCCTGTATCTGGTCGCCCATTGGCCACAGGACGGTATCGGGGTTTTCAGGGAGGGATGGCAGGATCGGATAGCTTCTGTTCCGGATTTCTTCTTCCCGATAATCCTCAACCAGCGTGCAGCCATAACCTTCGAGGTAGATGGCTTTCGACTTTCCCCAAAGAAAGCGGCTGGTAACTTCTTTTCTTTCAAAGTCGACCGAATTATGGGTATAGGCAATAACCGAGAAATTCAGGTCTTCCGTTTCGAGCGATTCCTGGCTGCGTCCGGCAACAAACATGCCGGAGGCCAGGTTCTTTGCCGCATAACCTGTAATAACAGGCATAAGCATATTCAGGTAAATGATGCCGGCGGTGAGAATAAGCAGCAAGATTGCCGGAATGATTCGTCTCTTCTTCATGTTGAAGGATTTTGCGTATCCAAATATCGGAAAAAGATTACAGTTTTGGAGCGGGAATAAAACAAGAAAGCAGGAATCTTCGCTGATCCCTGCTTTCCTGCCGATGCAAGAAGGCTTTATTTAACGATTGTCATTTCATCGATCAGATGGGTGGCTCCCGCAAACTTATCCATGATCCATAACACAAAGCGGATATCGACCGAAATACATTTCTGCAATTCCGGCTCAAACGCGATATCACCGCTCATCGCCTCCCAGTTCCCGTCGAACGCGATACCGGTGAGTTCGCCTTTCCCGTTAATTACAGGACTTCCCGAATTTCCGCCGGTAATATCATTGTTGGTGGTAAAGCAAGTATGCAGGGTGCCGTCTTTGTCGGCGTAGTCGCCGTAATCTGCTGCGTAATACAATGTTTTAAGTTTTTCTGGCACGTCAAATTCGGTGTCTCCGGGAATTTCCTTTTCTATGTAACCTTTAAGCGTGGTGAAATAATCGTATTCCACACCATCACGCGGAATATAATCGCCAACGGTTCCATAGGTCATGCGTAAGGTGGAATTGGCGTCGGGATAAAATTTGCCGTCTTTATCCATTTCCATCAGTCCGGCCACAAACAGTTGATTTCCTCTCTGCAGTTCATCGGTATTCTGATTCATGATTTCGCCCACGGCCGTCAGTTCATTAAATATACTCGAAGCCGTCTGAAAAGCCGGGTCTTTTTCCAATACCTTCAGTTTGGGTTCATCCAAAAAATTCTTTAGGTTATCCGGATCTGCAAAAATCGTGTTACTGAACATCTTTTCGGCAAATGCTGTAAAATCGCCTTTGTATTTTGACTTCACTTCTTTAAAGAATGAAGGGTGAAAAGCCGGATCAACATTCTTGCTGTAAAGGTCCATGAGTGCTGCGGCTATTTTCTGATCGGTGCCGGCATCGTAGTCTTTAAAGAATTCATCCAGTTCGGCTTTTAACCGCTCCGTATTGGCTTTGATCCTTTCCTGATTGTCTCCGCTTTTCAGCGCTTCGTAAAGGCCTTTGGCACCGTAGCTGAAATAGAAAATTTCAGGCCCGCGCACCATCGATTCGATCAGGTATTCGTAAGCTTTTTCGTCATCGGTGACCTGATAGGCTTTTTCAATCAGGCCCAGCGCTTCTCCGTATTTCGCTTTTCTTTCTTCGTCCTGATTCACCCAGTCGGTAAACTTCTTCTCGATTGCTTTTTTCTTTTCGATCACGTTCAGGGCATCAAGGCCTTTATTCTGTCCGATGCTGTACTTGTGATAGTTCGAGCTGCGCGCATATTTGGAAGCATACTGAATAGTTGCTTTCTGGCTGCTGTTCATGTAATCTTTCATGATATCCTGCTTAACCGTGCGCACCTGGATCCGCACCGGGTTGGTAACGTTCATGGTGTAGTCTACGCCAAACGACGACTTATACCTGTTTGTGCTTCCCGGAAAGCCAAGTACCATGGCAAAGTCGCCTTTTTCATATCCTTTTAACGAGATGGGCAGGTGGTGTTTCGGATGATAAGGTACATTTTCGGCGGCATAATCGGCCGGTTTTCCGTCGGGACTGCAATAGATGCGGAATACGCTGAAGTCGCCGGTATGACGGGGCCACATCCAGTTATCGGTGTCTCCTCCGAATTTGCCGATCGATTCCGGCGGCGTACCTACCAGGCGCACATCGCGGAAAGTTTCGTAAACAAAAAGATAATAGCGGTTTCCATTAAAAAGTGGCTGGACACGCGCGTCATAATGGTTATCTTTCGTTGCTTCTTTCTGAATTCCAAATGCAGCACGCTGAATCGCAGTTTCGAGCTCTTCGGCGTTTAATGATTTTACCGAATCGTTGAGTATCTGTGCGGTGACGTCTTCAATCCGGACCAGGAATGATGCTGTTTTTCCGGGGTTGGCTAACTCTTCTTCTCTTGTCTTTGCCCAGAACCCGTCGCGCAGGTAATCATGTTCCACTGAACTGTGCGCCTGAATCTCGCCAAAGCCGCAATGGTGGTTGGTCAGTAAAAGTCCGTCGGCCGATACCAGTTCGCCCGTACAGGAACCCCGGTCAAGGGCGACAACGGCATCTTTCAGGCTCGACCGGTTAATATTGTATATATCATCGGCACTGAGGTCACAACCCATCTGCTGCATATCGCTGATGTTCAGCTTTTGGATCAGCGATGGCAGCCACATACCCTCATCCGCCTTTGACTGACCGTGCAGTAGTAATCCCAGGATAGAGGCTGCGATAAAAATCTTGTTCATTCTTTATCTCTTAGTTTAATAAATTAATAACGTAAAAAGCTGCAAAGATAAAGTTCTCCTTTATCCGTACATTTATTTTTTAATTTAAATTTCAATAATTTACATCCTTGTTTCAATTCCCGGGCACATATTCCCGGTGCCATGGAACAATGAAAACGGTTCCGGATCTTCTTTAAAAAACGCCGGCTTGTTCGAGGCCGGGATTTCCTGCGATTACCTTATTTGTTAGCAGGGAAGGTCTTTCATTACGGGAATCCGGGATGAAAAAGAAGAAAAACTATAAAATAAATGATAATCAGCTGATTGCTAATATATATGGCATTTTCGCTGATGGATTCTTTTTTACATGAGTTTTTTTGCCCGCTCCAAAAATATCTATCTTTGAACTCAAATTGAAAGACACAACGATGGAACAAAAAGTGAGGGTGCGTTTTGCCCCAAGTCCGACAGGCCCG
Organism: Prolixibacteraceae bacterium; assembly: GCA_038562555.1. GTDB lineage: Bacteria > Bacteroidota > Bacteroidia > Bacteroidales > Prolixibacteraceae > JBCFBK01. The sequence continues at coordinate 24,555 of JBCFBK010000012.1, forward strand.
CTTCACATGGGCGGTGTCAGGACCGCCTTGTTTAACTACCTTTTCGCCAGAAAGCACGGTGGTGAATTTTTATTGCGGATAGAAGATACTGACCAAACCCGCTACGTTCCCGGAGCGGAGGAATATATTGCTGAATCGTTAACCTGGTGCGGATTGATTCCTGACGAAGGCGTGGGTTTCGGAGGGAAGTTTGGGCCGTACCGGCAAAGCGAACGTAAGGACCTTTATAAAGGCTACGTCGACCAGCTTGTTGAAAGTAAAAATGCCTATTATGCTTTCGACACGCCTGAAGAACTTGACGCATTGCGTTCGGAAGCGGAGATGAACCAAACGGTGTTTTCGTACGATATACATACCCGGCTTAAGCTGAAGAATTCGTTGACCTTGCCGGAAGAAGAGGTCAACCGGCGGATTGCAAACGGTGAAGCCTGGGTGATTCGCTTTAAGATGCCTGAGCACACCGATGTTATCGAGGAGGATCTGATCCGTGGAGAGGTGAAATTTAACACTGCTCAGCTTGATGATAAGGTGCTTTATAAAGCCGACGGTATGCCCACCTATCACATGGCCAACGTGGTGGATGATCATCTGATGCAAATTACCCATGTGATCCGCGGCGAAGAATGGCTATCGTCGATGCCATTGCACATTTTACTATACCGGGCGCTGGGATGGGGTGAGAACCGTCCGCGCTTTGCTCACCTTCCGCTTATCCTGAAGCCTACAGGAAAAGGAAAATTGAGCAAACGCGACGGCGACAAGATGGGTTTCCCGGTCTTCCCGCTGCAGTGGACTGATCCGGTTTCCGGTGAAATTTCACGGGGTTACCGGGAAGACGATTATTTTCCGGAGGCTTTCATCAACATGTTGGCTTTGCTTGGCTGGAATGCCGGAACGGAGCAGGAGATTTTTACGATCCAGGAGCTTATTGACAGTTTCAGCCTCGGGCGGGTGGTGAAATCGGGCGCACGTTTTGATCCGGAAAAGGCCAAATGGTTTAACCGGCACTATCTGCAACAGAAAAATGATGCAGAACTGGCAAAGCTGTTTAAAAAACAGTTGGAGGAAAAACAGCTGTTTACAGACGACGATAAACTAACCCGGATTGTCGGACTAATCAAGGATCGTTGCACATTTGCTTCGGAGCTCTGGGAACATGGATTTTATTTTTTCACAGCTCCCGACAGCTACGATGAAAAAACGATCAGCAAAAAGTGGAAAGAAGATACCTCTGAAAAACTGCAGGCGATCGCCGGATTTTTTAAAGGCCTGTCATCCTGGGATGCCGAATCGATTAAAGAAGCGTTTTCTGAATTTATGAACAGCAGGGAATGGAATTTCGGCATGGTCATGGTCCCGATCCGGCTGGCTCTGGTTGGCAGCAGTCAGGGAATCGACCTTTTTGTGATTCTTGAACTGATCGGGAAGGAAGAAACAGTCAGACGTATGGAACGGGCCGTTGCTGAAATCCACTGATAAAATACCCGTCATTGGGAAGGCTAACGAAGCATACGACCAAACCAGTTGCTTCTCTTCCTGATGACGGGTATTAACCACCTATTTGATTTTCTGAAGATAAAGCTTGCGGAGTTCCTGCAGGTAATGTAAACTCAGCTTGTTGGAGTATATCCGCACAAACTCATGTAATTGCCCCTGGTAGTAAAAAGAGCCCATAGCTGCATCAAATTTACTTTCTTCCCAGTTGTACTTTACTTTGTCGGTCAGACAATTGAATTCGTTCCAGTTGTAGTGTTTTGGGATTTCAATATAAGCATGAAAAGCCTCATACCGGTCCAGGTAAATACCTTCATCCAAAACATGCAGATTAAAAAATTTCACGACCCTGATCTGTACAACTTCTTCCAGGCCCCGCATTGTTTTTTGCATAAAGCAAATTCCCTGGTCCTGATAGGATTGTTGTAACTGTCCGATCAGGTCATAACGTTTCAGATGGCGGACGCGCAGCACATTGTAGATATGATTATGAATCCGGAGGATCCCTTTTCCTGCTTCAAAATTTTCGTCAAAAACTTTTTCAACCTGGGCCGTAGCACGGATAATGTCAGTCAGCGGATATTGTTCCTGAAGGGCCAGATACATATAGACCGGCTTGGCGGTATCCGGCGTTTCATGATAGTACCCGGGAAAAGGGGCAATAGCTTCGAAGACCAGTGAACCGGGTAACACTTTATCGGTAATGGTCATTACCGTTTCCTGCTTGGTGATCGTTCCAAATACTTCAATTGCTGTTTGGGGTTCCATATTTCAAGTTTTATAAGATTCACTATCTTCGTCGGCAACGTAATATATGACGATTTCAGATAAATATTATCAAGTTGAACCTGTTGGATCTGTCCTGATCACCAGAAACAACCGTTCACGCCGCATCCGCCTCCGGGTAAAACCTGATGGTGAGGTTTTGGTTTCTATGCCTGCACTGGTCTCAGAACAAAAAGCGCTTGATTTTGTGCGATCCAAAGTGAATTGGATACTAAAACAACAACAAGATCTGAAAGCAGGTTTAACTATTTTTGATTCAAACAACGGTTTTAAAACAAAGTTTCATTTGCTTCGGATAATACGGGTGGAACATGCGAAAGTTTCAGCCATGGTAGGACAGGGGATCGTTCAGGTGAATATTCCGAACCGCTACGATTATAATCATCCTGAGATACAGAATTTTGTCAGAAAAGTACTGGTTCAGGTAATGCGTCAGGAGGCTAAGGTTTATTTACCTTCAAGGCTCAATGAACTGGCAAAAATACATGGGTTATCTTTTGAAAATGTGTATGTAAAACATGTTAAAAGCCGCTGGGGCAGTTGTTCTTCCGTCAACAATATTAACCTGAACCTTCATCTGATGCGCTTACCCGATCGCCTGATCGATTACGTGCTGTTGCACGAACTGGCTCATACTGTCCAAAAGAACCACGGTCCGCATTTTTGGAGGCTGTTGGAGCGGATATGTCCGGGTGCGCGGGTTTTGAACCATGAATTAAAGCGTTATCATGTGGATGTTTTTTGATCGCGTTTTAGCTTCGCGAGGTATTAAAAGTGAACCAAATAAAAGGAAGTTCGTTAAATTTTCAGATATTGTCAGTTCTGCAAAAATTATAAAGTCATGAATTGGAACCAGTTAATTTCAACCCGGCGGTTAGGATCAGGACCGGGCGTTCCGGAGGTTGAACTGTTCAACAGAACCCAGTTTCAGCGGGACTATGACCGGATCATCTTTTCATCACCCTTCCGGAGAATGCAAAACAAGACCCAGGTGTTTCCGCTTCCGGGAAGCATATTTGTGCACAATCGGCTCACACATAGCCTGGAGGTGGCAAGCGTGGGCCGTTCGATGGGTAACATTCTTTCGGAACAGTTGAGTGATGCCGGGGAGAAGAATCCGCTGATCAGTGAGTTGGGAGCGGTGGTTTCGGCTGCATGCCTGGCTCATGATATGGGTAATCCGCCCTTCGGGCATGCCGGCGAAGAAGCCATCTCAACCTACTTCAGGGAAGGAAACGGAAAAGCTTTGAAAATGCTGCTGAAACCGGAGGAGTGGACCGACCTGATTTATTTCGATGGAAATGCCAACGCCTTGCGATTGTTAAGTCATCAGTTCCAGGGAAGACGGGAGGGCGGCTTTGCCCTGACCTATACCACGCTGGCTTCCATTGTCAAATATCCGTATGAATCGATTGCTGCCGGAAAATCAAAATTTGGTTTTTTTCAATCTGAGAAGAAGCTTTACTGCGACATTGCGCGGAAGCTGGATATTATTCAGATCCAGGATAACCCGATGAAATTCGTTCGGCACCCGCTTGTGTTTTTGGTTGAAGCTGCTGACGATATTTGTTACCGGATTATGGATCTGGAAGATGCCCATAAACTGAAAATACTGGATTATGAAACGACCTCCCGTCTTTTTCTGAACTTTTATGACCCGGAGGAAGATAAGGAGGCGTTTGAGAAAGTTAAGAAGGTATTTCGTGTGGTCACCGATCCGAACGAACGGATCTCTTTTCTGCGGGCAGGGGTTATCAATAAGCTGGTTCAGGAGTGTATCGGAGTTTTTATTGCCGAAGAAGAAGCTATCCTTGAAGGTGTGTTTCAAAGGCCTTTAATCAAAGATATCGGCACGCTTTCGCAGGTAGCCATGCACGAAATCGAAACCTTATCGTTCGACCGGATCTACAATGACCGCTCGGTGGTTGAAATTGAAATGACCGGTTTCAAGATCCTGGGAACCCTGCTTGACGAGTTTATTGCCGCGGTACTGTCGCCCGGAGCGCCCTTCTCCCGCCGCCTCCTGTCGCTGATGCCTGTCCAGTACAAGGTGGAAGGCGAAGGCAAGTACGGAAAGATACAGGCTGTGATCGACTTTGTGTCCGGAATGACCGACCTTTATGCACTTGATCTTTACCGGAAGATCAAAGGGATCAGCCTTCCCGAGATCCGGTGATGCGGCTTAGCCTCTTATTTCCCCAGCTCTTTTTTGAGCAGGTTGACGTTGTTATTTAGCTTGCTGATGGTTTCATCCTTCTCCCGGAGGCGAATGTTCAGGCTATCGAGCTCGCTCTGAAGTTCTTTCAGTTTTTCATCTTTGAGTTGTGCTTGCTCTGATAATCGTTTCACTCCGTCGTCCTGCCGTGTGAGGTTAAAACGCAAATTCGCCATTTCGTTTTTGATGCTGTCGAGATCCTGCTGCAGTCCGGCGTTTTTATTTTGCAGTCCGGTGCGCGAATCCCTGATTTTTTGCATCTCTACGTCCATGCGTTTCTTTTCAAACTCAAAGGTGTATAGTTTTTCTTCGAGCGAGGCATCTTTTTCTTTTACATTTGAATTAAGCAGGTTGATCTGCCCGGTCAGGTTAGCAATCATTTGGTCCTTTTGAGCATTGCTGGCCATCAGCTCCTGTTTCATTTTTTCAAAATCAGCGATCATTTCTTCAATGCGGCTTGCCTGGGCTTCATTTTCACCCGTTAATTCCCGGACCCTGTTTTCCGCTCTCAGCTTTGCTGATTCCATCATGACAAAATCCTTCTTTAAGACGCAGGAAGGAAGGATCAGGGCAGCTACCGTAAGCAGTAAAATTAATCGTAATGGCTTCATAATAATAAAGATTTTGGATTAACCCCTTATATAACGGGCGAAAGGAACAAATGTTATTTACTTTTTTTGTTCTCCGGTTTGTTTTATCTTTGAGTTAACTAAAGTAATAAAAAATCTGTAGCTTTATATAGTGCAATCCACACTTAATTCGAACGTAATTTCAAAAAATCACACATACCCCATGAAACAAACAGGAATTCTTCTTTTTTTATTGGTACCCTTTCTTGTTTCTGCACAGGCTAAAATCATGAAGGGGCGTATTACTGATGCGGTAACACATGAAGGTATCGCTTACACCAATATCGGTATAGAAGGTACCTATTACGGATGCGCCAGTGATGCAGAAGGTCTCTTCGAACTAAATGTCCCTGAGGAATTTTCCAAAGGGAAACTGTTTATTTCAGCAGTCGGATATCAGCATGTCACGTTACTGTTGCCGGATCTGCTTGAAAAGGAGTTTGTTGAAATTTCTTTGACCGGGCAGACTTATCAGATTGCGGGAGTTGATGTGGAAGCCTCTTCCCGGGTGCCGTTCCGGATACTCCGGACAGCTTCCTTGCGGGTGCCTGAGAACTATCAGGCCGGACCTTTTGGCCTGAGATTTTATTATCAGGAGGAGAAAATGGTAAACGACAGCAATGTGCAGCAGCGAGAAGGAATCGTTGATCTGTATGATCAGCACGGGTATAGCAGTCCTTCGGTAACCGATGCCTATGAGCGTCGGCGCTATCAGTTTTTGCAGGTGAAGAAGAATTTTGATTCCCGGTCGTTCTCTTCCGGTCATACCGGCTTTGAGGAACTGATTGAAATGGATGTGGTGCGCATGACCAACACAATTCTGAATGAGGAACTGTTGGATGGTTACGAACTGAAACTTGGAAAGACAGTGAATGAGGATGGCGATTCGGTCTGGGTCATCTCTTACCGGGCAAATAAGCCGGACCTGGTTCATTGCGGCGATTATTATGCAACGCGTATGGACGGGAAAATCTATATTCTTATGAGTAATTACGCGGTAATCCGGAATGAATGTGTGATCCGGTCGCACCGTAACAATGGCCGGAACCGGTCACTTTTTTCGGCCGACCCGGAACAAAGGCAGGTTCGTTACCACTTTACAAGTACTTACCTCAATCATAAAGGCAGATACCTGGTGAATCAGATTGATTGTGAGAAAAACTATCTTGATCAACAGGGGCGTGAGGTTGTTTGCAGCCGGAACGCAAATGCCCTTCACATCCTGTGGGAACCGAAAGAGCTTGCCGGGCGCGATTATTTTGAAAACACCCCATACCGCGAGAACTTCTGGCAGGACTTTAAACGGCCGGAGTAAAGAATTGTATATGAAGATGGTTGTTATTTTTATTTACCGAAAAGCTCCTTTTCGTCTACGACTTTGACCAGCATGCTGTCTTTCAGGGTACGGCTGACAATATTAAAGGGTCCGGTAATGACTTCATCACCTTCCTGCAATCCTTTCAGGATCTCAATATTCATGTTATCCTGAATGCCGGTTGTAACAGGTTGTTGCCAGGCACGCCCTTCTTTTACAATAAACACCACCTCGTTCTTTTCATTCACAGTCGGTTCTTTCTTGTCCCTGATCGTCTTGAGCGTGTCCGGATTTAAGGCGCGGGTTGTGACAGCCTGGATGGGTACAGAAATAACACTGTCGCGGGTTTCCGTCTGGATATCGACGGTGGCCGACATTCCCGGCCGGAACGGATACCGGTTTAGTGTACTGTCGATCAGGTCACTGTAAGATGTTTCGAGGAGCAGCACCTTAACATTAAAGGTCGTTACCTGATCAGTCGATGTTCCGACAGTATTGGCAGAATTGGCAATTTCTGTTACCAGACTCTTAAACTTCCGGTTCAGGTAGGCATCGACTTCCACCAGCGCCGTATCGCCCAGCGAGACTTTGACAATGTCATTTTCATTCACTTCGACCTTCACCTCCATCTTGTTCAGGTTGGCAATGACCATCATGTCGGTTCCTGCGTACATATTGGTACCGACAACCCGTTCTCCCTTTTCGACTGTCAGTCTCGAAATAGTCCCGTTCATCGGGGCATAAATTTTTGTTTTCGTCAGTTGTTCCTCTGCTTCGGCAACCGATGCTTCGTCTGATTTTACAGCGAATTCAGCCGCCTGAACTTCAGCACTGGCAACTTTGAATGAGGCTTCGGCCGATTCAAAATCGGATTGCGGAATCGCATTCTGATTAAAGAGGGTTTTTGACCGTTCAAACGATAATTCGTTTTCGATAAGACGTGCCTGCGCCTGGGCCAGCCGGGCTCTCGACGAATTGAGGCTGGCGGTGGCACGGTTCAGTGACTGAATATAAATATCAGGCTTTATCGTCATCAGCAGTTGTCCCTGGCTTACCTCATCACCTTCGTTTACAAAAAGATCAATGATTTCACCGGAAACATCCGGGCTGATCTTCACCTCCGTTTCGGGTTCAATTTTCCCGTTTGCCGTGATCATCTCGGTGATTGTATGATTTTTGACCTTCTCTGTGGTCACTTTCACCTCAAAATCTTTTCCAAACCATCCCTGCGTTTTACCGATAATCAGCAGCACGATGATAACAACCACGGAAACGATCAGGTAGGGGATCAACTTGTTCTTTTTCTTTTTTTGGCGTTGCATAGGTTTCGGAATTGTAATTGAATTCATGGCAGCCGGCTCCGGACATCAACCGAAACCAAGATAAAGTTACAACAATTCAACAAAATGTCCATTTATACAGACAAAAATGCGCAAAGAATGTATTGGGCCACGATCATTTCAGCACCAGGCGCGCGGTTCTCCTGCTTTTCTGTTCCATGAACACCTGACGGTTATCTTTTATTCTGTCAATGGCCTGCAGGTTGTAAAAGCGAATGGTTGCCAGGACAAGATCCGTATTGTATCGAACGTCAAACTCCTTGTGTAACTCCATGATGACGGCCTCCAGTCCGACTTCCGGCTCGTCAACGCAAAGCGACAAATCGATAGCCGACTGCTGGATGAGATTGACCTTAATGCGCCGTTGCCGGAACAGGGCGAACACTTCAGACAGCACATCAATACCGATGAATGAGAAGTCATTTGGCGACAAGGTGATCAAAGCCTGTTTCTTTTTCAGAATATAGACGGGAACCAGGTCGAGCTGATGATCTACCTGATGAATGATGGTACCTTCCTGGTCCGGAAAGTCAAACGGTTTTACATAAAGCGGTATATTTTTATTCCTCAGCGGCTTTATGGTTTTGGGGTGTATCACCTTCGCTCCGGAATAGGCCAGTTCAATCGCTTCCTTATAAGAGAGTTCCGGTAATTTTTCGGTTTCGGTGAAATCGGATGGATCGGCATTCAGTACACCCGGAACATTTTTCCAGATGGTGACGCTCTCTGCATTGAGCAGGTTTCCCAGGATGGCTGCAGTAAAATCAGATCCTTCACGCCCCAGGGTTGTCGTCTGGTTTGTAGTTGTTGACCCGATGAATCCCTGCGTAACGTAGAGCTTGTCCTGATAAAAGTTAAAGCTGTTATTGATCAGCATTTCCGACCATTTCCAGTCGACGACGGCTTCTCTGTAGGTTTCATCGGTGCGAAGGCTTTCACGAATGTCGACCCATTTGTTTGCCGTGCCGGATTTATTCAGGAAGGCTGATACGATTGCCGTCGAAACCAGTTCGCCATAGCAAACGATTTGGTCGTATTCGTAATCAAAATTGAGGGATGGGGTACGGTCGAGCCTTTTGCCGAGTTGTTCGAACAGCTCCTCTGCTATCGGTGCATCTCCCGGCATCAGTCCCAGTTCCTGCATGATGTCCCGGTGATAATCTTTTATGGAGAAGAGCTGGTCATGTGTCTTTTTATCTTTCTTGTAGTAGCTGCGTACCAGCTTTTCAAGTTCATTGGTTGTTTCGCCCATGGCTGAAATCACAATGATTTTTTTTCCGGGAAACATGTTCAGGATGGCTGCCACATTCCTGATAGCAGGCGCTGAACTAACAGAAGCTCCTCCAAATTTAAATACCTTCATAACAGATGCTGTTCATTTACATTAGTCGTTTTGTACGCTCGGCATAGTCTCAAACTTGGTTTGGCCTCTGCCCTCGCTTAAATAAAACGTTCGTTAAAAATGCCGTAAAAATAATTATTTTAAGGGAATAGCTCGGTTAGGTAAAACGTGCAGGGCTAAAATAGTTCTTTTTGCACGGGATACCAGGCTATTCAAGCATAATCCCGGTTGCCATCCGCCCCGTGGCGGGTCCATCCCGCCGTGCCGAATAAAAGAGCGGTTCATGCGACCAGGAACATAGCCCCATGATCTCAATATTTTCCTCCTTCATCCCTGAAGCGACCATCACGCTTTTATTCGCCGCCCACAGATCGAGGAAAGCCTTTCCTTCCCGGGGCGAAGGTTTCAGAATCTCGCGGTGATTGGCGAAGTTTTCACGAAAGGGAAAGATCACATCCGCCCCGACTTCGTAAACATGGTGATGGATGGAGGGGCCGATTCCGGCGATCAGGTCTTCCGCTTCGCAATCGAAGTGAAGCTCCATGCGGTGAATGGTTTTTTCAACGATTTTATTCAAGGTGCCCCGCCAGCCTGCGTGAACGGCCGCTATTACCTGCCTGCGCGGGTCGTAAAGCAGGATCGGGACACAATCGGCCGTCTGAACACAAATGCAAACTCCGCGCCGGTTGGTGACCAGTGCATCGGTGTTGACTATATCGGTGTTGCTACCTGACGGATCGGGGATCACAATGCGGTCGCCATGAACCTGCCTTGGGAAAACCAGTTGCTGCGATCCGATTCCGAGCGCTTTTGCCAGTTCTTCGCGATACAGCTGGTAACTTCCCTCTTCATCGCCGGTGAAGCGGGCTTTACCATTCTGACGCCAGCCGGCTTTCGTTGTACTAAAATGGAATATACCTGCCTGTGTCAGGTTTTTAAATTTTAAGAATGATTTTTGTCCAATTTCAAATACTTCCATGGTGAAAATTGTAAAACTGTAAAATTGCAAAAAAGGTTGCGAGGTTCCAAGGTTGCATGGTTTGAACCTCCCGCGGGTCAAGTGTTTTTTTACATGGTACCTTTTTACCTTGCTATCCTGTTACCTTTTCTGTCTCGCTACCCACGACTAAAAGCTCATAGTTCACAGCTTCCTTCACCCTCTCAGCAGGTCGTTCATCCGCTGTTTATCCAGAATTCTGATCGTGCGCCGGTTCACCTCGATGATTCCTTCCTGACCTAATTCTCCCAACGATCGGGCCAGCGCGGGGCGGGTGACGCCAAAAAACTCGGCCAGGTCTTCCTGCGAAAGCGGCAGTTCAACACTGCTCAGCTTATTCCCGGCCAAATCGAGGATATAATGGGCAATCTTTTGCCGGATCGTCCGAAATGATAAAAACCGGATCCGCTGCGACAGAAATTGTGTTCGCGACGAAATGGAATTCAGGTAATTCGTCAGAATGTGCCGGTCCTTCTGCAGAAGTTTCAGAAATTCGATTTTCGGAATATGAAGCAGTTCAACCGGGGTGTTGGTAATGACTGTGACCGGGAAATAATTGTTTTTCCCAAAAAGAAAAGCCGCAGCCAACGGTCTTGGTGCCGGAATATCTTCAATTTTAATCGTTTTTCCTGTATAGTCGGTCATTTCTCCCTTTACGCTTCCCGAGAGAACAATAATCAGACTTGAACATTCTTCGCCCGCCGAAACCACGAGCGCATTTTTATCCAGCCTGCGAACCTGACAGGGAAGGTCTTTAAAAAGGCCTGCCAATTGAACCGGATTTAGTCCGGTAAATACCGGTGATTTGGATAATATTTCAAAATCAATCATAATTGTGTCGTTTGTAACATTTGATACAAGGCGGAAAACATCCGGTCTCTATTTTTGTTCCCGGATTAACTTTTAGTGAATGATACGCGAGATAGTAAAAATAAATGAAGTTTTATGCAACGGATGCGGAATTTGTATCCCGAATTGTCATGAGGGAGCGTTGCAGGTGATTGATGGAAAGGCGAGGCTTGTCAGTGAGCTGATGTGTGACGGGCTGGGAGCCTGCCTGGGGCATTGTCCCGAAGGAGCTATCGAAATTGAGAAACGTGAGGCGGAAGAATATGATGAAGTTTCCGTGATCAGACAGATGATCCCTAAAGGAGAGAACCTCCTGATTGCTCATCTAAAACATCTGAAAGATCACGGGGAGACCGGATTTTTAAAGGAAGCGGCCGGTTACCTGACAGCACACGCGGATGAACTTGAACTTGATGTCCCCGCCATACTCGCTGCCGTTCATAACAGCCCCGTTCCGGGCTCGTCAGTCTCGTCATGCGGGGCGGGCGGGGCCTGTCCCGGGTCCGCACCTGTCAGCTTCGACCGCAAGTCATTCATGATGGCACCGGCGATTGCGGCTCCCGCCGGGCAGTCTGAGTTACAGCAATGGCCGGTGCAAATGCACCTGATCAATCCCGAGGCCGGCTATTTTGCAGGAGCGGATCTGCTTGTAGCGGCCGATTGCGCGGCATTTTCGCACGGTGACTTTCACCGGACATTTATTCGCGGAAAGAAGCTGGTTATCGCTTGTCCAAAGCTGGATCAGGGGAAAGACATTTACCTTGAGAAACTGGTCAGGCTCATTAACGGAGCCAGAGTCAATACCATTACCGTTGTGATCATGGAAGTTCCATGCTGCGGAGGACTTAGTCAGCTTGTTGAGATGGCAGTTGCCCGGGCCGGACGTAAAGTTCCCCTAAAAGAAATTGTTATCGGAATCCGCGGAGATGTGCTTTCCGAAGAATGGGTGTGAGCTAAAACCATACAATTTAACTGTTTCGAACTAGTCTGGGTTCAAAGAATGTACTATCTTCGCAATCATAAAAAAAATGATCAGGCGGATGATAAAGAACTACAGATTACTGAATAATGTTGCCGGGTGGGTGGCATTTGTAATTGCTGCAATTACTTACCTGTCGACAATTGAACCTACGGCCAGTTTCTGGGACTGTGGTGAATTTATTACAACTTCGTATAAGCTGGAAGTCGGGCATCCTCCCGGCGCTCCGTTTTTTATGATCCTCGGCAGATTCTTCAGCCTTTTTGCAGGCCCGTCTCAGGTGGCGATGATGATCAATTCCTTGTCGGCGCTGGCAAGCGCCTTTACAATTTTGTTCCTGTTCTGGACCATTACGCACCTGGCCAGCAAGATGGTTTCCTCAGCCGCTTTGACAACGGGACAAACCATTGCTGTTTTGGGCAGCGGTATGGTGGGGGCTCTGGCCTATACTTTTTCTGATACTTTCTGGTTTTCGGCTGTTGAAGGCGAAGTGTACGCCTCGTCATCGCTGATTACAGCAATCGTTTTTTGGGCTATCCTGAAATGGGAGAATGTGTCCGAAGAACCGCATGCCAACCGTTGGATCATTTTCATTGCCTATATCGTAGGACTTTCCATTGGCATTCACCTGCTCAACCTGCTCGCGATCCCGGCAATCGTATTCGTTTATTATTTTAAGAAATATCCGGTCACCCGAAACGGTGTCATTGGCAGTTTTGTCATATCGGTCATTATACTTGGGTTGATCATGTATGGTATTATTCCCGGGGTCGTAACAGTGGCTACCTGGTTCGAACTGCTGTTTGTTAACGGCCTGGGACTTCCATTTAATACGGGAGTGATGCTTTATGCACTCCTTGTTGTTGGCCTGATCGTGTTCGGTATCCATTACACGATGAAAAAGAGGCTGATCTTATGGAACACGGTGCTGGTTGCAGTCACTGTTATTCTGATCGGCTATTCGTCGTTCGCCATGATCGTCATCCGGTCGTCTGCCAACACGCCCATGGACCAGAATAGTCCCGACAATGTATTTTCACTGCTGGGTTATTTGAACCGTGAACAATACGGCGACCGCCCTCTTGTTTCCGGTCCGTATTACAACACCCCGCTGGACAGCAAAACACCTTATGTGGACGATAAACCCTATTACATTCAGAAAGACGGAAAATATGTTGTCGCAGATATGCGGCAGAAACCGAAATATGATTCCCGCTTTACAACTTTCTTTCCGAGAATGTGGAGCCGGCAATCCGATCATATCGCCGAATACAAAAGCTGGGCCGGCATTGAAGGAAATTCGGTGATCTATACCGATGAAGAAGGACAAACACAAACGATGCAGCAGCCGACATTCGGGGAGAACCTTCAGTTTTTCCTGCGTTATCAGGTGGTCCACATGTACTGGCGTTATTTTATGTGGAATTTTGTTGGCCGGCAGAATGATCTTCAGGGACATGGCGACATTGTGAACGGTAACTGGATCAGCGGGATCAATTTTATTGATTCGAGCCGGCTGGGTGACCAGGCTTCGTTGCCTGAAAGCCTGAAAAACAATAAAGGAAGAAATACCTATTATTTTCTGCCATTGCTTTTGGGATTTATAGGTGCGTTCTTTCACTATAAGCGGCACCAAAGAGATTTCTGGGTGGTCATGTTGCTGTTTATCATGACCGGGCTGGCAATTGTGGTATATCTGAACCAATACCCTCATCAGCCTCGTGAACGTGATTATGCCTTTGCCGGTTCGTTTTATGCTTTTGCCATTTGGATCGGGTTGGGGGTGGTTTCACTGGCAGATATCCTGAAGCGGAGAATTCCCGAAACGGTTAGTGCCATTAGCATTACCGTGATCAGCCTTGTTCTCGTTCCCGGGATTATGGCTGGTGAAAACTGGGACGACCATGACCGGTCGAACCGGTATACGGCCCGTGATTTTGGGGCCAACTACCTGGAAAGTTGCGATGAAAACGCCGTAATTTTCACGAACGGCGACAATGATACCTTCCCGCTTTGGTATAATCAGGAGGTGGAAGGAGTTCGTACCGACGTGCGGGTCTGCAACCTAAGCTACCTGCAAACCGACTGGTACATCGACCAGATGAGAAGTAAGGCCTATGAATCAGAACCGCTGCCCATCACGTTTACCCACGACCAGTATGTGCAAGGTACCCGCGACGTGATTTACCTGCTTAGCGATCCGCGGGTGAAGGGAGCCGTTGAACTGTCAAAAGCGCTCGAATTTGTTAAGGATGATGATCCCCGGACCAAGCTTAGCCAGGCCGACAATGCTTCCTACATCCCTTCAAAGAAGCTGTTTATCAAGGTAGACAAGGAGGCTGTTATCCGCAATAAGGTAGTGCCTGAAAGTCAGTATGATCAGATTGCCGATACGATTTTTATTGACTTCGGGAGCCGCAATTACCTGGTGAAAGACGAACTGATGGTGTTGGACATGATTGCCAATTCCAACTGGGAAAGACCGATTTATTTTGCCATTACCGTTGGCCGGGAGAAATACCTGGGATTACAGGATTATTTTCAGTTGGAAGGTTTTGCCTACCGCTTTACCCCTGTCAAGTCCCAAGCGTCAGGCATCTATTTCGGTTCGGTAAATACGGCAAAGATGTACGGTCTGATGATGAAAGACTTTAAGTGGGGTAACATGAATGATCCCGGGGTTTATATCGATGAAAACAACCAACGGATGATGATGAACATCCGGAACAATTTTAACCGGTTGGCCGAAAGTCTTATTGCTGAGGGAAAAAAAGACTCGGCCATTGAGGTGCTGGATCATAACCTGGAACTGATCCCGCACCGGGTGGTGCCGTATAATTATTTTTCGCAGGAAATTGCCAGTAATTATTTTGCTGCCGGAGCAAAGGAAAAAGGGAAGGATTTACTGAAGGAGATCTTTAACACTTATCGGGAAGAACTGGATTATTATCTTTCACTCGACCAGGATTTCCTGGTGTCGATTGATGAGGAGATTCAGCGGATCCTCTACTTCATGCGTGAAATGAGTATGATTTCAATGAAGTACGGGGAGACGGAAATGTCGAAAGAGATCACTGATGCCTTCAGCAATTATTTAAAAAAATATAGTCCCGGAAGTTAATGCATATTTTGGATCCGCGGATAAGGCTTCCGCAATTTCTTACCGGATGGTTCCCCGAAGCCCTCTGGAGAGGCCCGGACAACGAAAATCAGATCTATCTTACTTTCGATGACGGGCCTGTCCCCGGGGTCACTCCCTGGGTGCTGGATTTGCTGAAACGGGAAAAAGTAAAAGCCTGCTTTTTCTGCGTAGGAGAAAACGTGACGCGTTACCCGGATATATACCGGCGGATATTGGAGGAGGGGCATTTGACAGGTAACCATACCTATCATCATTTACAGGGCATGAAAACCCGGGCGGGCAGTTATCTGGCGGATGTGGAAAAGGCTGCAGGCGTTATTGATTCACGGTTTTTTCGCCCGCCGCACGGATTAATGAGGAGGCGGCAATACCGGCAAATCAGCAAGAAATACCTGGTCGTGATGTGGGATCTGGTAAGCTGTGATTATCGGCAGAATGTTGATCATCATGTTGTTACGAATAATGTGTTAAGATATTTGCGACCCGGCTCGATCATCACCTTTCACGATTCATACAAATCGGAGAGGAACCTGTACGCTGCCCTGCCGGTTGTTATCAGGGAGTTAAAACGGAGGGGGTACCGGTTCGGCAGCCTGGCCGAACTCAGGACAAAACCCGGGATAGAGGAAACAAAAAAAGATAAAATTCGAGATTATGCTTAATATTTTGCTTATCGGTTCGGGAGGAAGAGAACACGCCATGGCGTGGAAGATAAAACAATCGACTGTTTTAAACCGGTTGTTTATTGCCCCGGGAAACGCAGGTACCTCAGATTTAGGGAAAAATGTCCCTGTGGATGTTTGTGATTTTCAAGGGCTGAAGAAGGTTGTTCTTGAAAAGCATATCGACCTGGTGCTTGTTGGCCCTGAAGTGCCTTTGGTGGGGGGCTTACATGATTTTTTTGATGCCGATCCTGACTTAAGGCAGGTTAAAGTGCTTGGGCCGAAAAAAGCCGGAGCACAGCTCGAAGGAAGTAAAGACTTTGCCAAAGCCTTCATGCAGCGGCACAAAATACCCACAGCCCGTTATTTTACAGTAACACTTGAAAATCAGGAAGATGGCATGTCGTTTCTGGAATCGCTGAAGGGACCTTACGTTCTGAAGGCCGACGGCCTTGCGGCAGGAAAGGGTGTGTTGATTATTCAGGACCTGGAAGCTGCAAAAGCCTCGCTGGCTGAAATGCTGAACGGACAATTTGGGGCCGCAAGCCGGAAAGTAGTGATTGAGGAGTTTTTATCCGGAATTGAGCTTTCTGTTTTCGTGATTACCGATGGCAAGGACTACCGGATCCTTCCGGAAGCGAAAGACTATAAGCGGATCGGTGAAGGCGACAGTGGGTTAAATACCGGCGGAATGGGTGCGGTTAGTCCTGTCTCTTTTGCCAACCACGGTTTTATGAAGGAAGTGGAAGAGCAGATTATAAAGCCGACAATTGCCGGATTGCAACAGGAAGAAATCCCCTACCAGGGATTTATTTTCTTCGGGCTGATCAGTTGCGACGGACATCCTTTTGTGATCGAATACAATGTGCGGATGGGTGATCCGGAGACCGAAGCGGTGATGTTACGGATAAAGTCGGATTTTGTCAGTTTGCTCGAGGCAACTGCTAACGGAAAGCTCGCTTCGCAGACGGTTGAATTTGATGAACGTACAGCAGCAACAGTAATGCTTGTATCGGGAGGATATCCCGGCGAATATAAAAAAGGGCTGCCTGTCAGCGGCTTTGAAAAGATCAGCGACAGCATCCTGTTCCATGCCGGAACAAAATCTGCTGACGCCAGGGTCTTGACCGATGGCGGAAGGGTTATCGCCATCAGCTCTTACGGGACGACAATGCGGGAAGCTCTGGCCCTTTCGTATGCGAACGCTGAGCGGATCGGGTTTGAAGGGAAATATTTCAGGAGGGATATTGGTTTTGATCTGTAAATCATGATACTTCGAATCCTAAAAAGCAACCAGGCCTATCACTTTGTTCTGATTCCGCTGATTGTGCTTATCCTTTGGTTCAGGTCATTCATCAGTCCGGGATTTTTTCCTTTTTTTGAAGGTGAAAACAAGATGCCGCTTTACGGTCCGATTAACGGACTGTTGTCGGGATCGCCTCTGATTAACAACGTGCTGGCTGTTTTACTGGTGATCCTGTTGTCATTTTTGGTACTTCGTCTGAATACGGTTTATGACTTTATCCAAATCCGCACGTTCCTTCCGTCCAATATTTTTGTGCTTATCGTAAGCGGACTCGTGAGCCTGCATACGCTCCATCCCGTCTATTTTGGCGCTGTGTTTCTGATGTTGTGTATCAACCGTATCTTTGATGCCTACGCCAGTGAGAAGGTGTACTCCAATGCTTTCGATTCCGGTTTTTTCCTGGCAGTCGGATCGCTTTTCTATATCAATCTGATTTTTTACTTTCCGGTAATCTGGATCGGCTTCCTCGTTTTGCGCAGAACCCGGGAGTGGCGCGATTTTGTGATGTCGTTAGTCGGGTTATTCCTGCCCTGGCTGTTTGCGTTTTCCTGGTATTTCCTCACGGACTCGGTCGATGAATTCAGGGAAGTTATCATTCAGAACCTGGTGACATCGAACAGGTTCCTGCGGGATAATAATGCCTTTTTGATATATCTGGGTCTGCTGACATTCATTACCTTGTGGAGCAGTTTCTTTCTTCTCGGGCAATACGGCGCAAAAAATATAAGTGCACGGAAATATTTTCAGATTTTTTTCGTAATCTTTTTGATCTCCTTCGTGATGTTTTTCCTGATTCCCGCTGCTTCTCATGAAATTCTTATCCTGATGGCCATCCCGCTGACCTTTTTGATCTCCAACTATCTCATCGCCCTCAAAAGCCAATTCTGGGGTAACTTCTTCATCGTTATCTTCCTGTGTCTGATCGTTTATATGCAATTTATCTAAAAGGACCGGCAGAAATCTGCCGGCAAATTCCTGTTTTTTTTGAAAAAGCTGTAACGGACTACGTGTATGTTCGTCTTACATTCATAATGCGGCAAACGAGAGGCTCCCCAGGGTTCTAAAAAACGCCGAAACTTATCATTCACATGCAAAAAACAGGTATTGATCGAATAATTGCATGAATTAACGGGGAGACAACGGACATTTGTAATACAGAAACAGAAAACGGTTGGCTATGATAAAATTAAACAACATCAACAAGTCGTACGAGATGGGTAATAATAAACTTCATGTGCTCAAGGGAATTGACCTGGACATTGAAGGGGGGGAGTTTGTTTCCATTATGGGATCGTCGGGATCGGGTAAATCGACTTTGTTAAATATATTGGGTATTCTCGATAATTATGATGAAGGAAGCTATCACCTGGGTGGAAAGCTGATCTCCAACATGAGCGAAAAGAAAGCAGCGCTATTGAGAAATGAAATGGTTGGATTTGTGTTTCAGTCATTCAACCTGATCTCATTTAAGAACGCCATGGAGAATGTTGCTCTTCCTTTGTATTATAAGGGGATTAAACGTAAAAAACGCAACCTGATGGCTATGGAGTATCTCGACCGGCTGGGGCTGAGGCCCTGGGCAGAACACATGCCCAGTGAACTGTCGGGCGGACAAAAACAGCGTATTGCGATTGCACGGGCCCTGATTGCAGATCCGAAGATCATCCTGGCTGACGAACCTACAGGGGCCCTTGACACGGCTACTTCATACGAGGTCATGGAGATCCTGAAGGAGATTAATCAGCAAGGGAAGACGGTCATCATTGTGACCCACGAACACGATATTGCAGCGATGACCCAAAAGATTATCCGGCTTAAAGACGGACTGATTCACGAGATCATCAGCAATGGGGACCTGAGCGATTTCCGGTATAAGTATTCCAAAGAGCTGCAAACTGCTTAAATCTTTTTGACATGTTTGATATCGATAAATGGCAGGAAATACTGGCGACCATCAAAAAGAACAAGATGCGTACGTTTTTGACAGGATTTTCTGTAGCCTGGGGAATTTTCATGCTCATGATCCTGCTTGGATCGGGAAACGGACTGAGCAACGGTGTGGCCAACAACTTTATGAATGATGCTGTCAATGCCATGTGGATCTGGACCGGCCAGACAACGGTCCCTTACCAGGGAATGAACACCGGACGTTCCATTCAGTTTCATAACGACGATTACCAGGTCATGAAAGGTATCAAAGGTGTCGAATCCGCGTCAGGACGGTATTTTATGGGTAACACCCGGTATTCGTATGGAAAGGAATCGGGCGAATATACAACGGTCACCTGCCATCCGGAGCTGAACGAGGTAGAGCGAATGCAAATGGTGGAAGGCCGGTTTATTAATAAGGTCGACATTCAGCAAAAACGAAAGGTGGTTGTGATTGGAAAAGACATTTACGACGCCTTGTTCAAAGACATCCCTGCACTGGGCGAATATGTCAATATTAATAAAGTTCCTTTTAAAGTGGTGGGAGTATGTGTTGAACCCGGGTCAACCCGCAACCGCAACGCATATATGCCGGTTTCAACAGCTCAGACTGTTTTCAACGGCTCAAACCGCCTTCATAATTTTGCAATAACAATCTCCGGGAAAACTCTGGAAGAAACCCAGGCGATCGAGGATGAGATCCGTAGTACGTTTTCGCATAAACTAAAATTCGATGAAAAGGATGAAAGCGCCCTGGGACTTTATAACAAAATGGAGAATTACATTCAGACCATGCGGATTTTCCAGGCCATCAAAATTTTTATCTGGGTCATCGGATTATTTACCCTGATCGCGGGAATTATCGGGGTCAGTAATATTATGCTTATCGTGGTCAAGGAGCGGACCAAGGAGATCGGGATCCGGAAAGCCATAGGGGCGAGCCCATCGTCCGTAATTGGACTGATCCTGCTCGAGTCGGTACTGATTACCACCGTTGCAGGTTATATCGGATTGGTACTGGGGACCGGGCTGATGGAGCTGGTCAATTATATGATGTTGCAATCGGCGGGAGAGGCTGCTGCCGGCCAGCAGGGAGAAACCGTTTTTATGAACCCGACGGTCGATCTGAATGTGGCAATCTGGGCTACGGTGTTGCTGATCGTCGCGGGAGCCATTGCCGGATATATCCCGGCCAAGCGTGCCGCCCGTATTAAACCGATTGTTGCACTCAGGGACGAATAAACCGCCGGTAATTTTACACGTTGAACTTTGAACCTATTTTATCATGTTTGACCCTGATTTGTGGAAAGAGATTATAAGTGCGCTGAAGCAGAACAGGCTTCGCAGCTTCATGACTGCTTTTGGCGTGTTCTGGGGCATCTTCATGCTGATCATCATGTCGGGAGCAGGAAGGGCGCTGGAAAATGGCGTATTGGAAGGGGTAAAAGGATTTGCTACCAATTCCGCCTTTTTCTGGACCGAGCGCACCGGAAAACCTCATGAAGGGTTTCAGCGCGGGCGCCGCTGGGACTATAAAAATGAAGATATCGAATATATCCGCCAAAACGTCAGAGAAGTGGAATACCTGTCTCCACGTTTGTTTGGCTGGGCCCAGTCGGGCGATAACACGGTCCGGGGCGAACGGTCAGGTGCTTTTAATATTTATGGCGATTACCCCGACTACTTTAAAATTGACCGCTGGGTTCCGCTTCAGGGGCGACTGCTTAATGAGATCGATGTCCTTAAAAAGCGTAAAGTATGTGTGATTGGCGAACGCGTACTGGAGGTCATGTTTGCAAAGGGCGAAGATCCGATCGGGAAATATCTGAAACTGAGTGGTGTTTATTTTCAGGTAGTCGGTGTGATCCATCCGGAAACGCGGATCAATATCGGGGGAGGTAAGAAGGAGGAGACTATTATCATACCTTTTTCGACGATGCAGACAGCCTATAACTACGGCAATGTAATCCACTTTTTCTCCGTCACAGCCCAAAAGGGGTATAGCGTAAGTTCGATGGAAGAAAAATTGAAGACCATTTTGAAGGAACGCCATAAGATTGCACCCGACGATATGCAGGCCGTTGGTTCCTTTAATATTGAAGCTGAATTTAAAAAATTTTCAGCCTTGTTTCTCGGGATACAGGTCTTAACATGGATTGTAGGTATCGGAACGCTGATGGCCGGGGTTATCGGGGTAAGCAACATCATGCTGGTCATTATTAAGGAGCGTACGCAGGAAATAGGCATTCAGCGCGCCATTGGAGCAACTCCGGGGAAGATCATCCTCCACATTGTCGCCGAAAGCGTCTTTTTGACGGTGATGGCCGGATATATCGGACTTTCGTTGGGAGTAGGCTTGTTGGAGATCTTGAATAAATTTTTGGAAAAGGCCGGAGATGAAATGTTTTTCCGGCATCCGCAGATTAATCTGGGGATGGCGCTTGCTGCTTTGGCGGTTTTGGTGATTTCAGGGATACTGGCCGGACTGATTCCGGCACAACGGGCGATCCGGATCAAGCCAATCGATGCCTTGCGCGACGAGTAGCGGAACAGAAGTCAGAGATGATAAAAACTAGTTATACAATTTTAGCCATTTAGCAATTTTCAAGTCATGAAGAAGATTTTCAGAATTTTATTAATTACCGTCTTGGTGGTCGTATTCGGGGGAACGATTGCATTCCTCTATACCAAGTCGAAAAAGCAACCTGATCTGTTTGAAAATAAAACGCCGTTTGTATCGAACGTTATTCAGAAAACGGTTGCCACAGGTTCGGTTGTGCCCCGGCAGGAGATTGAGATCAAGCCGCAGGTTTCGGGAATCATTGATGAAATCTATGTGGAGGCAGGCGACCGCATAGAAAAAGGGCAAGTCATCGCAAAAATCAAGATTATTCCCGATATGGTTAATCTTAATTCGGCAGAATCCCGTTTAAAACAGGCCGAAATCGATTTTCAGGATGCCAAGATTGACTATGACCGTCAGCAAAAACTGTTTGACACCGACGTTATCTCGTATGAGGAATTTAAAAAGGCTAAAGTAGCCTATGACCAGTCAAAGGAAGAATTTTCGGCTGCCGACAATAACCTGGAACTGATCAAAAACGGTGTGACCAAAAAGGCGCAAACTGCTACCAATACCCTGGTGCGCTCAACCATTTCAGGAACCGTGCTTGATGTTCCGATTAAGGTAGGGAATTCGGTAATTCAGTCCAATACCTTTAACGACGGGACCAGCATTGCTGTGGTTGCCGACATGAAGGATATGATTTTCGAAGGCAAGGTTGATGAAACCGAGGTAGGAAAAATCAAGGAGGGGATGCTGATCGAACTGGAAATCGGGGCCATTGAAAAGGATAAGTTTGAAGCCATCCTGAAATATATATCGCCGAAAGGTATTGAGGAGAACGGAGCCATTCAGTTCGAGATTAAGGCAGATGTTGCACTGAAAGAAGGACAGTTTATCCGCGCCGGATACAGCGCCAACGCGAATATCGTTCTGGAACGCAAAGACAGTGTGATGGTCATTCCCGAAGGGATGCTTCAGTTCAGTAACGACTCAGCTTTTGTCGAAGTGCTGACGAACGAAACGGAGTTGATCTATGAGAAGCGCAAAGTGAAGACAGGCATCTCTGATGGGATCAATATTGAGATTGTTGAAGGCCTGAGCAAAGAGGATAAAGTGAAGGGAGATAAAATAGATCCGAAAAAAGCGAAGGAAAAAGAGAGTAAGCAAGGGTAGAACGTTTCGATTAAGTGAGAACAAAACCGAACTTGTTCGGGTTTTGTTGAACGTGAGAAACGACTAATTGAAAATGAATGCTTAATTTCAGCATGTCAAATTAAATAAAACCAATCAGAATGAAGCTAAGATTATATATTACGGCCCTTGTTATTTGCCTGGCAGGTACTTCCCGGGCGCAGCAGGAGTGGGATTTGCAAAAATGCATCACGTATGCGCTCGAAAACAATATCAGTATCAGGCAACAGCAGACGAATACCGATTATTACGGTAATGAACTGAAACAGGCGAAGAACAACCGGTTGCCATCACTTTCAGGTGGTCTCTCAAATAGCTTCAGTTTCGGCAAATCACTGCAGGGAGACAATACATACGCTGATGTGAACTCAAATTCTACAAGTGGAAGGCTTAGCGCAGACGTGACGCTATGGAATAACCTCTCCATCAGGAAATCGATTGATATGGCCGATTTTAATCTGAAGGCCAGCCTGCAGGATTTGCAGAAGGCAAAGGATGATATCATCCTGAACGTGGCTGCTGCTTACCTGCAGATTCTGTTCGCACAGGAGCTTGTTCAGGTGGCTGAAGACCAATTGTCGGTTACTAACCTTCAGATTGAGAGGACCAAAAAGCTGGTTAACGCAGGAAGCCTGGCAAAGGGGAGTTTGCTTGAGATCGAGGCTCAGTATGCCCAGGAGGAGCTAAACCTGGTCAACCAGCAGAATGAGGTGCAGTTAAGTTACCTGAATCTTTACCAGTTACTCGAATTGCCTGTCTCCGACAATTTTAAAATAGTCAAGCCGGAGCTTCCGGTGATCAGTGCTAACCGGGCCTTGCTCAGTTCAGTTGAGGTATTCAATAATGCCGTGCAAACCCGTCCTGAAGTGAAAAGCGCAGCTTTTAAGTTGGAAAGCTATAAAGAACAGGTTGAAATAGCCAGGACTGGTTTTTATCCGACCCTTAGTATGGGCTTCGATTATAGCAATTTTTATAATAATAAGTACAGGTTTGCAGGTACTGTTGTGAATGACATATTCGTCCCCGGGGCTAAAATCCCTGTTAAGACCCAGCTTAAGGGCAATGATCAATATGGCTTAGGTTTTAATTTAAGCATTCCGATGTTTAACAAATTCCAAACACGCACCCAGGTGAAGAATGCCGAGTTGCAGGCGGTCAACCAGGAACTTGAATTGCAGAACACGAAGAACTTGTTGCGCACCGAAATTGAACAAGCCTATACCAATGCGCTTGCTGCCCTGAAAAAATATATTGCCAGCAACAAAGCAGTTGAATCGATGAAAGAGGCGTTCCGGTATACGGAGGAAAAGTTTACGGTTGGCATGGTGAATTCGGTCGAGTATAACCAGGCAAAGAACAACCTGACGAAAGCCACGAGCGATCTGGCACAAGCAAAATACGACTATATTTTCCGTTCAAAGATCCTGGATTTCTATAACGGCGTGCCGATCGAACTGTAAGAGAACAGACACAAGTATCAACACACAAGACAGGAGGAAATAGATATTCAGATATTTAGGCAGTCAGAAAATCTGAAAATCACTTACAACTTCCGGTCTCCGGTTTCCCTGTTCCAGTCTCCTTCTGTTGTCTATTCGAATTCCAGTTCGAGTTGTTCTTCCAGCAGGTGGAAGGTCATGCGGTGGAATGGCGACGGGCCGATTTCACGAATCGCCTGGCGGTGTGCCCTGGTCGGATAGCCTTTGTTGCTGTTCCAGCAGTATTCCGGAAACTGTCCATGCAGGTTTTTCATCAAATCGTCGCGAAAGGTTTTTGCAAGGACCGATGCCGCGGCTATCGGGAGGTATTTACCGTCTCCTTTGATAATACAGGTGTGCGGGATGTTTGGATAGACTGTAAAGCGGTTCCCGTCGATCAGCAGATGTTCCGGTATCAGTTTTAGTTGGCCGACAGCCCTGTGCATAGCCAGAAAGGATGCGTTCAAAATGTTAATTTCATCTATTTCAGCATGGCTTACAACACCAATGGCCCAGGTCAGCGCCTGCGTTTCGATGACCGGGCGAAGCAGCTCCCTTTCTTTCTCCGTAAGTTCCTTGGAATCGTTCAGGAGGTCATTCTCAAAGTCGGATGGAAGGATCACGGCAGCTGCGACAACAGGACCCGCCAGACAACCACGGCCAGCTTCATCGCAACCCGCTTCAAGCCTTCCTTCCTGAAGGCATAATTGAAGCAAATTTTTCCGTACTTTTTTCACCGGTTGTAGTTTGGATTCCACCATTATAATGATATCTTGTATTGCGAGATCCTGAGCACATCGCCTTTGTTCAGGTGACGAAAATAAGGTTTCAGTTTTTAAAAAACAAAGCAGCATGAAGAAATTAACACCGGACGATCTGAACAATCCGGCGCAGTTTGAACTGCTGGCTGAAGTGGAGCACCGGCAGATTAAAAAATTTATTTTCGGGCAAATCACACCGGGAGTCCGTCTGATCCGGATTTACTCAATTTATCAGGTGATCATGTTACTATTGCTTGGATTTTTGGCAGGCGACGCGCTGGTGCGAATTGCCGGGGGTGTATCCGGGCCTCTCATTTATACAGGATATGCTTCGTTGTTTTCGTTCACGGTCCTGATTTTTTTGCATGAACTTTTGCATGCTTTCGCCTATTGGCTGTGCGGTATAAGGAATCTGAAAGCGGGGGCGATGTTAAACAAGTTTGTTTTTTACGTGATGGCCGACAGGGAGGTAATCGGATTCAGGGCTTTCCGGATCGTGGCGTATGCTCCGCTGGTGACCGTGAAGGTGGTTTGTCTGGTGTGGGGCATCCTGTATTGGTCCACACCTGGTGCTTACTTTTTTTTCAGTGTGATGTGCATTCATTCCCTC
Organism: Prolixibacteraceae bacterium; assembly: GCA_038562555.1. Lineage (GTDB taxonomy): Bacteria > Bacteroidota > Bacteroidia > Bacteroidales > Prolixibacteraceae > JBCFBK01. The sequence goes on from JBCFBK010000012.1 coordinate 50,146, forward strand.
TTCTGCGGCGGCGATATAGCGATGCTGGCATTTTATCAGGCGCATGCTGACAGGGAGATTTATAATTATGACGATCCCGCGCATGGGAAAAGCTTTTTTTACGCCAGAAGGGGGAAATAACTACGATACTGAAAGGAAAAACGTTCGAGGACAGCTACTGTAAACTTTTAGGCATAAAGTTTGTTTTTGGCAAAGCATTTATCTGTTTGAGGAAATAAGTAAAAGTTCATAAAATCAGCCGTGTTTATAGTAAAAACAAACTTATGAAGAAAATTATTTTTGCCATTTTTGCTTTCACAGCAACCGCCTCTTTCGCTCAAAATCAATTGGAAGAACTGACATTTGATGACACACAGAATTCGGAAGTATTTCAGAAAATTAAGAATAACACACGGGTTTTAAGATATGTCGCTGCAGATGGTTTGCCGCTGCTGGTGGGCGATACACTGATTCTGGGATACCCGACGGGAAGTACGACTTCAACCACCGGAATCGGTGCTGGCGAAAAAGTTGGCGTTGGAGTGGCCAGGTCGCAAACCCGGAATAATTACGCCATGATTTTCTATGGTAAGCAAGGCGGAATGAGTACGGTTCTGAACGCCACAACACCCGGTGAAGGGGCTGAAAATGTGGGTGCCAATATGCAGGAAGAAATCGTGGTTATTGCTGAAATGAAAGTTTTTCATAAAGGAAGCGCGAAAAAGCCCCTTGCTTTGAATGTTTTGTTGGGAGAACCAAATGGAAGGGCGTTCGGTATCTATAAATATCTTTCCGTTCTGGATTATGAAAAAGCGGTGATCGCCGGAGAGATCAGAAGCCTGTATGCCCCTTTAACACGGGAAGCAGCCATCGCTAAGCTCAAGGAAGCCAAAGAACTGCTCGATCTTGGTCTGATGAGTGAATCCGATTACGAAAAGATGAAGCAGGAACTGGGTCCCATTATCATGAACAAATAAGATCAAAGATCCCGTGAACTTCGTTGCTTCCTGAATCCGGGATTTTCAACACATAACGAGACCTCTTGAAAAAGACGATTAAAAAATATGATTTTTTTAAGACCAAATATGGTGATGAACTTCTGATTGACCTGGTCCGGCTGGAGTCGTTAGAGAAATACCTGATCGAAGATTGCCCGCATTACCTGAGCTATTACGATATTACGCTCCTAACAGGAGGTAAAGGTTTTTTTAGTATTGACCAATTCCGGTATCCAATCCGGGAAAATATTGTTTTATTTTCTTCGCCCGGACAGGTACGGTATTGGGATTATGAGCTTTTGCCGGAAGGTTATGTTTTGCTTTTTGAAGAGGAATTCCTGAGTAGTTTTTTAAATGACGCACGGTTTGTGGAGGGCCTGAAGTTTTTTAATACAGCGCCCAATCCCCCAGAACTGACACTTGAAGAAGCAGATTCTCAATACCTGATCAAATTAATGCAAGATGTTGAACAGGAAGTAAGGACATTCAGCAGTAATGATAAACAAATATTGAGAGCACTGCTTTATCAGGTTTTGGTATGGCTCAACAGAAAGTATACCGCCGTTTATCCTTCTGACGATAAAACTGATTTTAACAGGCATATCCGGGAGTATATCAGGCTGGTCAACCGGGAATTTGCCCGACAGCATTCCGTTTCTTACTATGCAGACGTTTTAAGCATCACTTCAGGTCATTTGAACGATTTATGCTTGTTTCATCTGGGAACAGGTGCGAAACAGTTTATTCAAAACAGGATTACCACAGAAGCCAAACGGCTCCTGCTCTATTCCGATCTGCAGGTCGCTGAGATAGCTCAGCGTTTAAGCTTCGAAGATGCATCGTATTTTGTTCGACGGTTTCGCCAAACCACCGGAATGACCCCTCTTGCATTCAGGAAGTGCAGAAATCCTTGAAAAGTGCTGTTTTCCCCTGATTTCTTCCGGCAGGTTTAAGAAAGTGAAGCCATACCTTTGCAGATAAACAACTAAAAACTAATGACATGAAACCATTTGTATTAATCGTCCTGATGGTGACAATTTTTTTGGCCTGTTCTCAGGAAAGTGAAATCTCGAAACGAATAATTGCTTTGGAGAAAGCAGCTCTTGAACGCTGGATGAACGGAGATGTACAGGGCTATTTGGAACTATATGCCGACGATGTCACCTATTTTGATCCGATGCTGGAAAAACGTTTGGATGGATTAAAAGAACTCACAGAACTCTATGAGCCCTGGCAAGGGAAAATAAAAGCTTCGGGATATGAGGTGATCGCTCCTGAAGTTCAGGCGGATGAAAACACGGCAGTACTTACGTTCAATTTGATTAGTTCTGCAGGTGATACAACTTATAAATGGAACTGCACGGAGGTATACCGGAAGGAAAAAGGAGGTAAATGGAAAATCGTCCATTCACATTGGTCATATACAAAACCGGATCTGAAAAATGAGGACACTCCGGTTTAGTATTGGCTTTTTACAGTAATTTCACGAAAAAGAGCCACAACTCATGTTGTAGCTCTTTTCAGGTGGAGAATATCGGAATCGAACCGATGACCTTTTGACTGCCAGTCAAACGCTCTAGCCAACTGAGCTAATCCCCCGTTTGAGCGCACAAATATAGGAATATTTTTAAATTGCAGTAAATCCGGCGGCGGAAAATATTTCGCAGGCAAAATTTTTGAGGGTCGATAAGTGGAAAGCTATTGTTGTTTCCTCAGCTTTTTCATTAACCAATACACAGGTACCCCAAGCAGGGTCAGGGTTAATCCGATGGCAGCTTCCCGGGGGCGTGCCAGAATGGTATTGAAAAGCAGGCCGATACAGAAAAGAATAAAAATAGCCGGCACAATCGGGTACCCCCAGACTTTGTAAGGCCGGTGTGCATCAGGCAGGCGGTATCTTAATATGAAAACACCCAGGGTGGTGGCCCCGTAAAAAATAAAAACGGCAAAAATGATCATGTCTGTCAGTTGATCGAAGGTACCTGACAGGACGAGAAACGAGGCCCAGATTCCCTGCCATAAAAGCGAGCCGGAAGGGACGCCGGCTTTATTGATTTTCGCGATACCCTGAAAGAAAAGACCTTCACGGGCCATGGCATAATAAGGACGTGCACCGGTAAGGATACTGGCATTTGTGCAACCCAATGTTGTAATCAGGATGAGCAGTGAAATGAACAGAACACCACCATCCCCCCAAAACACCCGCACAGCTTCAACGGCGGCAATTTGATTTGTCGATTCATGAATGCGGAGGAGTTGCGGAACGGAGAGGAGTGACAGATAGGTCATATTAACCAGTAAATAAATGGCAATAACGACGAATACGCCGATTACAATACCCAGCGGGATGTTTCTTTTCGCATCTTTAATCTCTCCGCCGATAAAGCCCACTGAAACCCAACCCTGGTAAGCCCAAAAAGCGGCCAGCATGGCCGTGTAAAAGGAGGAAAGGGTGACGGGATGGAGATTAGCCGCACCTGAAGTGAACGCGTTGGCCGGGCGGGAAGCGGCACTGTCCAGCCCAAAAACAACAATCATGGCAAGCCCCGTGCCTACCAGAAACAGCAGGAATTTGCTGACGCCCGCCCCACTTTTCAGACCTGATATATTCACGAAAGTAAGCGCCAGGATAGCGAGAATCGCCGTTAACTTGATACCCGAGTCCTGAAAGGGGAAAAAAATATTCCCGATAGAAAACTGACTCAGGGAGGGGAATAAATCAGTAATTGGAATTATACTGTTCAGCGATTGGGCAAAAACATAAGCCAGCGACGAAATGGTCGCCGTCTGAATAACCGTAAACAAAGACCAGCCATACAGGAAGGCAAAAAACCGGTTGTATATTTTTTTAAGATAGACGAATTCCCCACCCGTATCAGCGAGCATTCCTGCAATTTCGGCATTACTCAGCGCACCAAACAGCGTAATAATTCCCCCGGCTGTCCAGGCCAGCAGGATCCATAACGGTGAGTTCAGCTCCGCCGCCATAGGGGCAATTTTTTTATAGACACCAGACCCGAGGATGTTGGCAATGACAAAAATCATAACATATCCCAGTCCAAGTCTTCCCACCATGCTCCGCCGACCGCACATATACATCAATCATTAAATTTTCCCTAAAATAGCAAAAAAATATGACCGATATGGGCGGATAACCCGTGACCTCGGTCATATTCTGAGGATCAGGGAAGCGATCGGCATTTTTGGTTTGATTTTTGTGGTTTGACAGGATTATATACTGAAACCGGTAACGGCTGTTTTTGACAGGTTCAGCATACTTTTTAACTGTGCTGTACGTTTCCGTTTTAACGGTTGCGCAGTGACGGATCGCAATATAAAATCAGATCGGAAGAATATTTTATCCGTTTGATTGCTTTTGAAGATTATTTTTTATCTTTAAACCCTCGTTGAGGAAGATGTTTTTGTAACATAATAAAATGTTAATACCGAATTATGGAATTGAAGAAATCACCGAAAGCTGATCTAGAGAGCAAAAGAGGCACTTTTGTTCAGATCGGGTTAGTGATCTCACTTGGCCTCTGTTTACTGGCATTTGAATGGTCCACTAAGGCAGGGAAAGCTGCTTCTCTTGGAACAGTTGCACAACAGGAGGTAGAAGATGAGATCATTCCGATTACCCGCCAGGAAGAAGTAAAACCACCGCCACCGCCACCGCCGCCAAAAGTTGTGGAGGTCCTGAATATTGTTGATGACGAAACTGATATCGATGAAGAGTTGGACATTCAGGATACGGAAGCGGATGATAAGACTGTTATCGATGTAGCTCCGATTATCCGCCAGGAAGAAGAACAGGCTGAAGAAAGTCAGGTCTTCTTTATTGTGGAGGACATGCCCGAATTCCCCGGAGGTGAACTTGCATTACGCAAGTTTATTGCAAATGCAATCAAGTATCCGGTGATTGCTCAGGAAAATGGAATCCAGGGGAAAGTTTACGTGAATTTCGTTGTCGATAAGGATGGAAGTATCACGAACGCAAAAATCGCCCGGGGAGTCGATCCTTCACTGGATAAAGAAGCTCTTCGTGTAGTGAATAGCCTGCCAAAGTGGAAACCAGGTATGCAGCGTGGGAAACCTGTTAAGGTATCCTACACCGTGCCAATCAGCTTTGTTTTGCAGTAAGATTTGTGTTAAACGCACATAAAATCCTGGTTTCGAACAATTGATTCGGGACCAGGATTTTTTTATTAATAAACTTTTTTGAATGATTGATAACTCTGTTAAGCCTGAAACGGTTGTGCTGGTTGGACTTATCACCCAGAATCAGGATGAAAAACAAGCGAGGGAGTACCTCGAAGAACTCGAGTTTCTTGCAGATACGGCTGGCGCCGTCGTGGCGAAGCATTTTTTTCAGCGGCTGGAAATACCTAATTATGCCACTTTTGTGGGGTCGGGTAAGCTCCTTGAAATTCAGGAATATATTAAACTCCATGAGATTGATACGGTTATTTTTGATGATGAACTCAGCGCCACCCAGTTAAGGAATATTGAAAAGACGCTGGAGTGTAAAGTGCTTGACCGTACAAATCTGATTTTGGATATTTTTGCGAAAAGGGCGCAAACCGCTCATGCGAAAACCCAGGTTGAGCTGGCGCAGTATCAGTATATGTTGCCGCGGCTGACACGTATGTGGACGCATCTTGAACGACAGCGTGGCGGGATCGGCATGCGTGGTCCGGGGGAAACGCAGATTGAAACCGACCGGCGTATTATTCTCGATAAAATTGCCCTGCTGAAAGAACAGCTCATTAAAATTGACAAACAGAAAGCTACCCAGCGGAAGAACCGCGGGAAGATGGTCCGCGTGGCGCTGGTCGGATATACCAACGTAGGAAAATCGACGATCATGAATGTATTGTCCAAATCGGAGGTTTTTGCAGAAAATAAGCTTTTTGCAACGCTGGATACTACGGTGCGGAAAGTTGTGATTGAAAATATTCCTTTTTTATTGTCCGACACCGTCGGTTTTATCCGGAAACTTCCGCACGATCTGGTTGAGTCGTTCAAATCGACACTTGATGAGGTTCGTGAGGCCGATTTGCTGGTACATGTAGTTGATATTTCTCATCCCGGTTTCGAGGAACAAATCCATACGGTAAACCAGACCTTAAGTGAGATTAACGCTGGAGATAAGCCGACGATTTTTATTTTCAATAAAATCGATGCTTTTCAATACAATAAAAAAGATGACGACGATTTAAGTCAGCGGACACGGGATAATTATTCGCTCGAAGAGTTGAAGGAAACCTGGATCGGGAAAAAGAGCACGCCGTCGCTGTTTATATCGGCTACTGAAAAAATCAATGTGAACGAGTTTAAAAGCGTCTTGTATGAAGAGGTGAAAAAAATCCATATCACCCGTTTTCCGTACAATGATTTCTTATTTGATACCGAATTTGAAAGTCCCGCCAAGGGCTGAGTTTCCTCAATATCTACCAATAAAAAAGCAGTAGCATATGCCACTGCTTTTTTATTGGTTATCGCTGTGTATTAAGCAATTCTTAACAACAGTGCCGGCTTGCCTTATTCGGCTGCCTTTTCTTCGTCTGAAGCAGCTTCTTCGGCTGGAGCATCAGCAGGCTCTCCCTCTGCAGGCTCTTCAGCCGGGGCTTCTTCCTGTACAGGCTTTTCCTTAGCTGCCTTTTCTGCCGCTGCTGCAGCCGCAAGGTCAGCTTCTTTTTTGGACAGAGCTGCTGCTCTTTCCTCGTTAACTTTCGCTTCTGCTTCGAGACGGGCTTTCTTTTCGGATTCTGATTCTTTTGTCAAACGGTCCTTTTTGCTCTGGATTTTTGAATCTTTTTCAGTCATCCAAACCTTAAAACGGCGTTCGGCTTCTTCTTCAGTGAAAGCACCTTTTGCTACACCACCAAGCAAATGTTTCATGTACAAAACACCTTTGTACGATAAAATAGCCCGGGCAGTGTCGGTAGGTTGAGCACCTTTGTTGAGCCAGGATATAGCTTTGTCAAAATCAAGATCGATCGTAGCAGGATTAGTATTGGGATCATAATTTCCAATCCTTTCAATGTAACGACCATCTCGTGGTGCCCTGCTATCAGCTACCACAATGTGGTAATAAGCGTGACGTTTGCGACCATGTCGCTGCAATCTGATTTTTGCTGGCATTGAAATAAAATTTAATTGATAAACACCTTATAAAAATGTTGGGCAAAGATATACTTTTATTTTTTATCGGAACTACTTCTTTTTCGGTAAATGATCTTAATTTTAATGCCAATTTTATTTTCGTCACACGAAAGTACTGAATTTCACGTTATGTGAGAGTTAGCATGATAAAGCAGGATTGAGGCTTTTCTCTATTTTGCAAAAAAAAATGTGCGCTCCGCAACCATTTCTGATTATTCGCATCTAACAGATATTTAGAGTAAATTTTAAAATTAATAAGAAGCTATGAAAAAAATTTTTGCTAAGGTATTAATCCTTGTATTGTTTGCCGGCTTTGCCGCCTGTGATGATGAAGAAGTTGTCGCTGATGCAGCGGGCGATGCTTTTATCGTTTCGAAATTGACGGGAGTTGGGCTGGAAGCGGACACTGTGTATGGTCTGGCATTACATGCCTTCGGAAATAAATCATTTTCGGCCGTTACGGCCAAGGCACCCGACAATACCAGTTTCACGCTGAAGTCGTACAATGGCTACACCTATGATTATTATTATGAGACTGAAGAAGACGAGTTTGTGGCGACGTTGCCTGACGAAGGAAATTACACTTTCGCCTGTTCCTTCACCACGGGTGAATCAGTGACTGCTGCCGATGAGCTTTCTGATGATGTCCTTTATCCGGTGAACATTACCAAAGCTGTGTATGATGATACTGACTCCCGGATTGAACTGGAATGGACCAGCGAGGAAGACGATGTTGACTATTACGTAATTTTCATGGAGAATGACGACGATGACATTGTTTATGTGAGTCAGGCGCTGGCTGGTACCGTTGACGATTTCAATATTTCGTCCAGTACCTATACCTGGGTAAACGGTGAAACTCCTGAAAACGGAATGACCTACAAGGTGTCCATCAATGCATACATGTATGAAACCGCTGCCGGGGCTGATCTGAACATTCAGGCAAAATCTATTGCGACTGCATCGGTAGTCTGGAATCCGGCTGACTGACAGAAAGCATATTTTGAACCGAGAAGAGCGGATTATGCAGATGGTCCGCTCTTTTTGCGTCATTATATTTGTCTGAGGTTGAATAATCATCTTTGTTTTCCTACTTTTGTTAACGGACTAAAACAAAAATAGCTATGATTTTAAAGGAGCAGCTTAAAGAGCTTGCTGAGCGCCGGGATGCGCTGAGGAGGCATCTTTGACTACGATGGAAAGCTGGTACAATTAAAAGAAGAAGAATTAAAGGCGCAGGACCCTGCGTTCTGGAGTCATCCGAAGGAGGCCGAGGAACAGATGCGAAAGATCCGTTCCGTCAAAGCCTGGACCAGCGGGTGGGAAGAAGTTAACCAGAGCATGGAAGACCTGTTCGTGTTGTACGATTTTTATGAAGCAGATGAGGTTTCAGAAAAGGAAATAGCCGAGCATTATAATCAGACTCTTTCACTGATCGAACAGCTTGAAGCTAAAAATATGCTTCGGCAGGAGGAGGATAAATTAGGTGCTGTTTTAAAGATCAATGCAGGTGCCGGAGGTACTGAAAGCAACGACTGGGCCGACATGCTCATGCGCATGTATCTGCGCTGGGGTGAGAAAAACGGCTATCAGGTCAGGGTCTCAGAGTTTAATCCGGGTGATGAGGCCGGCGTAAAGAGTTGTACTATTGAATTCGAAGGCGAATTTGCCTACGGCTATCTGAAAAGCGAAAACGGTGTACACCGGTTGGTTCGTCTGTCGCCGTTTAACGCACAGAACAAGCGGATGACGTCCTTTACCTCGGTCTTTGTCGCGCCGTTGGTCGACGATACAATTGAAATCGAGATCAATCCTGCCGACATTAGCTGGGATACCTTCCGGTCGGGCGGGGCAGGAGGTCAAAACGTCAATAAGGTGGAAACCGGTGTCCGCCTTAAACATGCACCTACCGGTATTACCATCGAAAATACGGAGAGCCGTTCACAGCTAAACAACAAGGAGAATGCGTTACGGCTGCTCAAGTCACAGCTTTATGAACTTGAACTTCGCAAACGCCGGGAAGCAGTGAACCAGATCGAGTCACAAAAGAAAAAAATTGAATGGGGCTCGCAGATCCGTTCCTATGTCCTTCAGCCATACAGAATGGTGAAGGATTTACGCACCGGGCATGAAACCGGAAATGTGCAGGCTGTGCTTGACGGTGAAATTGACGGATTTATCAAAGCTTATCTGATGGAGTTTGGTGGCGAGGTAAAGCAGTAAAGAAGGAAACCGGGCATGGGAAAACATTCAAGATACATCAACAGGGAAATTAGCTGGCTCTCATTTAATGCACGGGTGTTGCAGGAAGCGGAAGATCCAAATGTGCCACTTTTTGAACGATTGCGGTTTATCGGTATTTTTTCGAATAATCTTGATGAGTTTTTTAGGGTTAGGGTAGCCTCTGTACGCCGTATGCTCGATATTGAAGGTGACGAAGCCGACATGGTGGGGGAGTTTACTCCCGAAGAACTCTACGACAAAATCCAGGAGATTGTATTGCAGCACCAGCAGCGTTCACAGGAAATCTATAAGACAATTCTGGCGGAGATGGCCGCGCAAAATATCTTCATGATCAACGAAAGCAGGCTCTCCGGTGAGCAAGGCATATTCGTGAAAAGATACTTTCATGAAAAAGTGTTGCCTAACCTCGTACCGATCATGCTCAACAAGAAGAACAAATTTCCATACCTGCGCGATCGTTCCGTTTATCTGGCCATCAGGATGTCGCAGCAGAAAAAGCCGGAAAAATTTGCTTATGCCCTGGTACGCGTTCCTTCGTTATCTTTATCGCGTTACCTGGTGTTGCCCGAAAAAAAAGGGAAAAAATATGTCATCATGCTGGATGACGTCATCCGGTATTGCATGTCCGATATTTTTCCACTTTTTAATTTCGAATTGTTTCATGCCTATACGGTTAAGGTGACGCGCGATGCAGAGCTGGACCTGGACGATGATATTTCGAAGAGTTTCATCGAGAAAATGGAATTGAGCCTTAAAAAGCGTAAGATCGGAACCCCTGTCCGGTTAATCTATGATAAAGAGATTCCGGAAGATTTGTTGTCGTTCATAATAAAGAAGATGAAACTTGATCCGGAGAATACGGTTCCCGGCGGAAGATATCATAACGACAAGGATCTGATGAACTTTCCTGAAATCGGTGAACCACCCCATTATTACAAGCGATTACCCCCGGTTCGTCACCGTGATCTTCATCCTCACGAAAGCATCTTAAAAAAACTTCGCCGTAAGGATATTATGCTGCATTATCCTTATCAAAGCTTTATTCATTTTATAGATCTGTTGCGGGAGGCAGCAATTGATCCGAAAGTACGGGAAATTGGCATTACGATATACCGGGTAGCTGACAATTCAAGGGTGGTCAACGCGCTTCTGAACGCGATGCGCAACGGGAAAAAAGTGGTGGTTGTGATCGAATTGCAGGCCCGCTTTGATGAGGAAGCTAATATTTACTGGTCTAATAAGCTTCAGGAGGAAGGGGCGCTGGTCATAAACGGGATGCCTGGGATGAAGGTGCATGCCAAAGTCACCTGGATCAAAAGAAAAGAAAAAGGACGCTACAGGAACTATGCCTATGTAGGAACAGGGAACTTCAACGAGTCGACTGCTCGGGTTTATGCCGACGATGGACTGCTTACAGGGGATCCCCGGATTGCCGATGAAGTGGCGCGGCTGTTTGACTTTTTCAAACAATCGTATCATTTGCCGGTGTTCGAGCATCTGATTATCAGTCCGATGGGTATGCGTGATTTCTTTTGCCGGATGATTGATCAGGAAATCACCATTGCAAAATCAGGGCGCCGGGGTTTTATGATCCTGAAAATGAACAGTCTGATCGATGCGGGTATGATGGATAAGATCTACGAAGCTGCGCGGGCAGGGGTGAAGGTCAGGTTGATTGTACGGGGCATTTTTGGATTGCTCACCGAACTTAATGACATCCATGAAAACATTGAGGCTATCAGCATCGTCGACAAATATCTGGAACACGCCCGCATCTTCCTGTTTGGAAACGGAGGTAATGAGAAACTCTTTATTTCTTCGGCCGATTGGATGCCGCGTAACCTGAACAGGAGAATAGAAGTAGCCTGTCCGGTATACAGTGACGAAATAAAGAAAGAACTGAAAGAGATGTTTCGGGTACAACTGCGTGATAATACCAAGTCACGTATTCTTGACAACTACCTTTCAAACAGGTATAACCGTCCGCAGGCAGAAGGGAGGTTCAGGGCTCAGGAAGACTACTATGAATATATCCGTAAGAAGCATCAGATTGTCATGGAAATTTATCATCATCCGCGTTGCCCGTTGAGCCGGGCAGGTCTGCAATACCTGCAGGAAAACGGTTACCAGGTGGACGTGAAAAATTACATGAAAAACGGGATCACGAAAAAGGAAATCCGTTCTATCATGGAAAAGACCGGGATATCTGCATTCGAGCTGGTCAGAAAAGATGACAACCTGTTTAAGGAAAAGTATTTGGATAAGAAACTAACCGAAGACGAGTGGATCGCAGTCCTGACCGAATACCCAAGGCTGCTTAAACGACCAGTGGTCATTAAGGGGCATGAAGCTGTTTTGGCTCAGCCTCCTCAGAAAATTGAACAACTGCGTTAAGCTGTATGGCTATCCCGCTTTTGACTGAAGTTCTGTAATTTCTTTTTGCAGCACGATCCTCCTTTTTAGTGCTGCAGAGAGGTTTAGTCCGTCAATGATGGCTTGTTTGTCATACTCTTCAAGAATAATGTAGTAATGACGTTTTCCCAGAAATACCGCTTTCAATTTTCGGTCGCTGTGGCTGGCGATAAAATCGATGACTTGCCGGCCGGCGTCGCCCACGTAGGTTACCTTCTCCCATTTGGTTTTCAGAAATTCACTGTGATGATTCAGGACGCTGGTAAGCGCAACGGTATCCGTCTTTGCCTGTAAATCGCCGTCATACACCCTGATTCCGGTGTGATCGAGCCAGGTATCCCCGTAGTAATTGCTTGAAATACTCAGGTTTCCCTTTCCGTCGGGATGCACCTGTATGAATGATTTATTCCAGCGCCGTTCAGGATCCTGTTTTTTATGCACATAGCTGACATGCCTGTCAAAATCGTTCTTTTCGGAAAGAAAATTATTTTCGAGAACGGAAATTGTTTTTTCAAGCGTATCCAGTTCATCCTGTCTCCGGTAAAGCAAATCGCCGTAGATTTTGCGCTTGAGCTGGCTGGCAGCGTTGATCTCCTGCAAGGCGCCACGATACAGGATGCCGATAGAGTCGGCCTGGGCAAGCGCCCCGACAGTGTCTCCTTTCTGGTATAGTGACTCAGCAAGTAACAGCTTCCCTGAAGCCAGTTCCTTTTCGGATTTTCCGCACGCGATCGCCAGCATACACAATAATCCGATGTAAATACGTTTTAGTTTCATCCTCTGAAGCAGTCTTATTTTTTTCTTCAAAGAAAATTAATTCCCGGCAGGGTGGAAACAAATTCAGTTATTTTTTTTCGTTCAGCGAATTATCCTCAGATTCTTTTTAATTTTATCATCCCTAAAACAAAGAAAATCATGATCACGCTAACTCAACTGGAATATATTGTTGCCGTTGATACGTTTCGTCATTTCGGGAAAGCAGCCGAGCATTGCTTCATTACTCAGCCGACGCTTAGTATGCAGATTAAAAAACTTGAAGAAGACCTGGAGGTGGTTATTTTCGACCGGAGTAAGCAGCCGCTGATTCCAACCGACGTTGGAATCCGTATCGTAGAACAGTCGCGCATTATCCTGCAGGACGCCGAAAAGATCAATAGTATTGTTAAGGATCATAAGAATCTGATATCAGGTGAATTGAAAATCGGGATTATCCCTACCCTGGCTCCTTATCTGCTGCCACTGTTCATTGGGAATTACAAGCGGAAATATCCGAATATTCTGATTAAGGTGGAAGAACTTACCACTGATCACATTATTGATCAGCTCAATCGGGATCTGCTTGATGTGGGCATTCTGGTCACACCTTTGAATGAGGATCGGATTAACGAAAGACCGATTTTCTATGAAGAAATGATGCTGTACATTCACGAGAAACATCATTTGGCGGCAAAGAAACAGATTGCGGTTAAAGATATTGCAGTCCCTGAAATCTGGCTGCTGAGCGACGGGCATTGTTTTCGCCATCAGGTGATTAATCTTTGTTCATTCAAAGGGTCCTCAACCGAGGAGCTTCCCTTTCATTTTGAGGCAGGTTCGCTTGAGACGCTTATGAACATTATCGATAAAGAGGGAGGATTAACAATTATTCCTGAACTGGCGGTTGTTGGTATGTCCGGGGAGCGTTCGCCCCATGTTCACTCGTTTCATGATACCACCCCCCTTCGGGAAGTCAGCCTTGTACATTCGCGCCATTTTGCCAAGCATAAACTGATCGAATTGCTTTGGAAGGAAATTGTTGCATCGATGCCGCAAAAATTGCTAAATAAGGGCCGGGGAACCGTGGTCGAATGGCGATAATTTCTTCATTATTTTTTGGAAATTCAAAAATCTTGTATTCCTTTGCAGCGCTGAAAAAAGAAAGGTTCTCTGAACGAAGAGAAGCCGGGCGGGGAGGCGCGGCACCTGAAAAGCAAAATAGAATTAGTGAGTTTCGCATGTTGGAAGTACTCCGCTAATGCTGACGTCTTTTGAAAGTATGGCGATACAGCTTTTTTGGATAAAAATTTGCAGGAGGCATTTTAATCAGGCATCGGAATCCAAAAAAAAATCCTGAAAAGGTTTGGAACCTTCAAAAATTGATTTATTTTTGCAGTCCCAAATTCCGGGAATAATAATGATGGCCCGTTCGTCTAGGGGTTAGGACGCAAGATTTTCATTCTTGTAGCAGGGGTTCGAATCCCCTACGGGCTACTTTTAAAAATATAGGATTAAGATATGGCAAATCATAAATCGTCACAAAAAAGAATTAAACAGGACATGGGCAAACGTCTTGACAACAAGTATTATGCTAAAACAACGCGTAATGCAGTCAGGAAATTACGTGCCACAACTGATAAGGAAGAAGCAATAGCGGAACTGCCTAAGGTGGCATCGATGATCGACAGGCTGGCAAAAAAGAATGTCATTCACAAGAACAAGGCTGCCAACTTAAAGTCGAGTATCACGCTTCATGTAGCGAAGCTGTAAAAAAGAGTTAAATTGTTTAAAATAGATCGACTGAGCTCCTTCAGATGAAGGAGCTTTTTATTTTTTTTAATCGCGGTTCAAATAATTTGCATAACTTTATTTATGCGTCTGGCAGCGGAGATATTCAATCGTGTCAGAACTTCAAAAATTACTGAACCGGATGTATGAAAAACTAAGCATTAAGAATTGGGCAGTTGAGGACCGGCCACGCGAAAAACTGCTCTTAAAAGGAACCCGATCGCTCTCCGACGCAGAACTGCTTGCCATTTTAATCGGGTCCGGAAACAGCTCCGAATCGGCTGTTGAATTATCACGCCGTATACTGGCTTCGGTCGGTAACAATCTGAATGATCTGGGTAAGAATCAGGTTGCAGATCTTAAAAAGTTTAAAGGTATTGGTGAGGCAAAAGCGATCAATATCATTGCTGCGCTGGAGCTTGGTCGGAGAAGAAAAGAACAGTCACCTGCCGACAGATTAATCATTACACAAAGTGGTGACGCGGCAGGTTTTTTCCGTCCGCTGCTGGAAGATCTGAGTCATGAAGAGTTTTGGGTTTTACTGCTGAACCGGTCAAATGTCGTGATCGACAAACTGATGGTGAGCCAGGGAGGGCTTGCAGGCACAGTGACCGATGTCAGGCTCATTTTAAAAATGGCTATTGAAAAGCTGGCAAGCGCAATTATCCTTTGCCATAACCACCCGTCGGGTAATGCCCAGGCCAGTGAGGCAGACCGGAAAATTACAACGAAAATAAAAGAAGCGGCTGCGCTGATGGACATAACAGTGCTCGATCATATCATTATTGCCCACAACAGGTTTCTGAGTTTTGCCGACGAAGGAATTCTTTGATTATGAGTCGTGTACCTGTCTGCTATTAGTTTTTAGCGGTTGTTTCATTTCTGTTCCGGATCTTTAAAGTCCGGAATTTTTACTGACTATGTTCTTTGATGTGCCTGTGGGGTTAATTTTTTTGATTATTTTCGTCAAAATTTTTTAAGCATGTTAATCAACAACCTTAGCGAATCCAATTCTGTTTTCAACCAATACCTTGCCGAAATCAGGGATGAAAATATCCAGAAAGATCCGCTCCGTTTTCGCAGAAATCTGCAACGCCTGGGTGAAGTGTTCGCTTATGAGATCAGCAAAACCCTGGAGTATAAAATCACCGACGTGCAAACTCCCCTCGGTATAGCGCGGGTACCCAAGCTCTGCCGGCAACCGGTTCTGGCTACTATTCTTCGTGCCGGATTACCGGTGCAACAAGGATTATTGAATATTTTTGACCATGCAGAGAATGCCTTTATATCGGCTTACAGAAAATATGATGAAAAGGGTGAGTTCCATATAGAATTTGAATACCTGGCTTCTCCTGATCTTGAAGGGAAGGTTTTAATCATCTCAGATCCAATGCTTGCCAGCGGTTCTTCGATGGAAATCGGCTATAAGGCAATGCTGAAAAAGGGAAATCCGTCGCATGTCCATTTAGTGGCGATTATTGCAAGTCGGCAGGGAGTTGATTATGTAACGGAAAAAATAAAGGACGATCATGTCACGCTGTGGGTTGGTGCCATTGATGACGAAATGACTCCTAAATCATACATTGTACCAGGGCTCGGTGATGCCGGCGATCTTGCTTTCGGACCGAAAGTCGACTCGAAGTAATTAAGACACGAGTATCAAGACACAAGACAGACAATCTGAGAATCAATTTTCTGGTCATACGACTAATTACTTACGACTAAAATGTCAGTTTGTTCACCTGCAGGGTGTCGGAACAGTTTTCCAGTAATTCTATAATGGTTTGCCGGAATACAGGGTGGACCAGATCGGGAACGATTTCTGCCAGGGGCTCCAGTACAAAGCGACGGTCAATGATCCGGGGATGAGGAAGCTCCAGTGAGGGTTTGTGCAAAACCAGTTCGTCATAAAACAGCAGGTCGATGTCGATCGGACGCGAACTGTATCTTTCTCCGCCCCTCACACGGCCAAGTTCCTGCTCAATCGCTTTTGTCCGTCTTAATACTTCAAGCGGCGGACATTCGGTTTCGATCAGTACCACCTGGTTCCAGAACAGATCATCCGATTTAAAACCCCATGGCTCAGTCTCAAAGACAGATGACGTTCCGGTAATTTTTCCTAATTCTTTTTCAAGCCTCATCCGGGCAGTGGAAAAGATATGCTCTTTATCTCCCAGATTACCACCTAACAATAAAAAAAGCTTGGCCATCTTATGAACAAAATTGTAACTAAATAAGTAAATTCGTAACTAATTAAAATCAGCACACAAAGCTATAAACACAAAACAATAATCCACCATTATGAAAGATTTTTTAAAATACACCCTTGCCACTGTTACCGGACTGGTTATTGCCGGATTTATCGGGATATTCCTGCTGATCGGCGCTTTTTCGGCCATGCTTTCGATGACTGACCAGCCGGCCGATGTGAAGGATAAGTCTATACTAATCATTGAGCTGGAAGAAAATTTGGTGGAACGCTCGGACAAGAGTCCATTTAATAATCTGGATTTGCCGGGTTTGACTGGTGCCAGACAGTTGGGACTGGATGACATTTTGGGGGCGATAAAAAAGGCGGCAACGGATGACCATATCGAGGGAATTTATCTCACCCCGTCGGTTATTAAGGCCGGCATGGGAACTGTGGAAGAAATCCGGAATGCGCTGGTTGAGTTCAAAAAATCGGAAAAATTTGTTTATGCCTACGGAGAAACGCTTACTCAGAAAGCCTACTACCTGATTTCGGTTGCGGATAAGATTGTTTTAAACCCGAAGGGGATGATTGAGTTCCAGGGGATCAGCGCCGAAAGGAATTTCTTCAAAAACGCACTTGAAAAGATTGGTGTGGAAGTGCAAATTGTCCGTCATGGAACTTTTAAAGCGGCCGTTGAGCCGTTTATGCTTGAGGAAATGAGTCCGGAGAATGAGCTGCAGACAAAAACCTACATCGGCAGCATCTGGAATCGGATGTTAACCGAGATTGCCGTTTCCCGGAAGCTGCAGGTTGACGATCTGAACAGGCTGGCAGATACTGTTGCGACTTTTCAGCCGGCAGAATTGCTGGTAGAAAAAGGGCTGGTGGATACTTTAATGTATAAGGACGAAGTTATCGACGACCTGAAGAAACTGACCAGTATCCGGGAAAAGAGCGATTTGAGGGTTGTTGATATCCGCCATTATTCCAGGGTGCCGGCGGTTACCGACGGAAAAGGCCTGGCCCGGGATAAGATCGCTGTCATTTATGCCAGTGGCGATATTGATATGGGAGACGGAGGGTTGAACGGGATTGATTCGGAGGAATTGTCAAAGGCTATCCGGAAAGCCCGCCGTGATTCTTCCATTAAAGCGATCGTATTACGCATTAACTCTCCGGGAGGAAGCGCTTATGGCTCTGAGGTAATTTGGCGCGAGGTTAAGCTGGCATCTGAAGCCAAACCAGTCATCGCATCTATGGGCGATGTGGCTGCTTCAGGTGGTTATTACATTGCAGCAGCGGCAGACACCATCATGGCCGACCGTACAACTATCACCGGTTCGATCGGGATCTTTGCGATTATTCCGAATGCGAAAGAATTACTAAATGAGAAGCTCGGGGTGACACAGGATGTGGTAAACACCAATGACCATGCCGATATTCTGTCGCTGACCCGCAAAATGACAACCTTTGAACGTGCTTTACTGCAGCAGTATATCGACTATGGGTATGACACGTTTATCGGGCGTGTTGCAGAAGGAAGGGAAATGAGCAAAGAGCAAGTCGACCAGTTAGGGCAGGGCCGGGTATGGGCTGCTGAGAATGCAATGGACAAGGGCCTTATCGACCTGTACGGAGGTATTAGCGATGCCATACAGCTGGCGGCTGAAGTAAGCGGTTTGGAACGATACCGCACCGTACAGCTTCCTGAAGTGGAGGACCCGTTGGAAGAATGGCTGAAGGAATTGTCAGGCAATGTCCGCATGCGAATCCTGAAAAACGAATTATCGGAGAACTATAAAATTTATCAGGAATTGCAGGAATTAAGCCGGACGAAAGGTGTTTTGGCCCGTTTGCCTTATACCGTTCATATAGAATGATTTGATAGTAGTCTGTTCAAAAAGAAACCGGCTTTACCACGCCGGCTTCTTTTTTGTTCCTTTATTTTGGTAACTTCGTGGTTCAAACGAAGAGCATGCTAAAAATAATTCTATATCCGCTATCCATACTTTACGGAATTGTTGTCTACATCAGGAATTCGTTATATGACTCCAGGATTCTTAAATCGACTGACTTCGATATACCGGTGATCTCCATTGGAAACATTACCGTTGGAGGAACCGGAAAGACGCCGCATACCGAATACCTGATCGCTTTATTAAAAAGGCATGCAGAGGTCGTCACGATCAGCAGAGGTTATAAACGAAGAACCAAAGGTTTTCTGATGGTAGAACCCGGATCGCACGTGATGGATGTCGGCGACGAACCCTTGCAGATGAAAAAAAAATTTCCCGATGTGACTGTTGCCGTCGATGAAAACCGGGTGCACGGGATAAAAAGACTGCTCCGGGAACCTGTTCAGCCTGACGTCATCCTGCTGGATGATGCTTTCCAGCACAGGCGGGTAAACCCGGGGATTAACATCCTGCTGATCGACTATAATCGTCCAATCGATTCCGATCGTTTATTGCCGCTTGGGCGTTTACGCGAGCGAAAATACCAGCAACGACGCGCAAACGTGATTATTTATACCAAATGTCCTGACGAGATAACCCCGATCAGGCGCAGGATCATCCTGAAGCAGGTGAATCTGAGACCCTACCAGTCTCTTTATTTTACAACAATGATGTATGGCGATCCGGTGGCAGTTTTCCCCGGTGAGTCTGTTATAACCCCTAATCTGCATGCAAAGCAGATTTCGACAATACTGCTTTCGGGTATTGCCAATCCGGATCAGTTTAAAAATTACCTTTCTTCAAAATCGAATTTACTGGATGAGCTCATTTACGGTGATCATCATCTGTATACCGGGAAAGACTTTAAACAGATTGCAGATAAGCTCGAACAACACAAAGCGCATGATCCGTATATTTTGACAACTGAAAAGGATGCCATGCGGCTTCAGAGTGAGCAAGCCCTGCCGCAGAATGTTAAAGCGCGCCTGTTTTATATCCCTGTTACCATCCAGTTTTTGCAGAGCGAGGGAAAAAGTTTTGACAAGAAAATTGTAGGCTATGTTAAAGACAATCGAAGCAACCGCAAATTATATACGGCAAAAAATAAATGACCGGCCTGCGATCGGCATCATCCTGGGCTCGGGTCTGGGGGGCATGATCAATGAGATCCGGATTCTGGCGGAGATTCCTTATGCTGAAATCCCCGGGTTCCCTGTGTCGACGGTTGAAGGTCATTCTGGTCACCTCATCTACGGAGAACTCGGCGGGAAAAAAATTTTGGCCATGAGAGGGCGCTTTCATTATTATGAAGGTTATTCCATGAATGAGGTGACGTTCCCCGTAAGGGTGTTCAAAAACCTGGGGGTGGAATACCTTTTTGTTTCGAATGCCTCGGGCGGCCTGAATCCGGAGTTCAGGATCGGCGACCTGGTAATTATCGATGATCATATCAATTTATTCCCGGAGCATCCGCTGCACGGGAAGAATTTCAGTGAACTCGGGCCGCGTTTCCCGGACATGAGTCAGGCCTACAGTATGGAGCTCCGGCAAAAAGCAAAACTGATTGCCATCAAAAACCAGATCAATATCAGGGAAGGAATCTACGTGGGTGTGCAGGGACCTACTTTTGAAACCCCTGCCGAATACCGGATGTTCCGCATACTGGGAGGAGATGTGATCGGTATGTCTACGGTCCCCGAGGTGATCGTGGCGCGTCATATGGATATGAAAGTATTTGGGATCTCGATTGTTACCGACAGTGGCGTTCCTGGTGAGATTGTCGAAATCACCCACGAAGAGGTACAGGAGGTAGCGATGAAGTCTGAACCGAAAATGACCCTGATCATGAAGCAATTGGTTGAAGCAATATAAAAAACTGTAAACTGTTTTAGTCGTAAGTAATTAGTCGTAAGTCGCAAGACCAGAAAATTGAATCTCAGATTCTCAGATTTTCTGACTGTCTGAATAGCTGATTGTCTGTTTTGTTTGATACTTGTGTCTGACTCTGAAACCCTAACACATGAAACTACCTGTTTTTGAAGATATTGTAAAAGCCCATGAGCTGATCGGGCCGTTTGTGCATCGTACCCCTGTTCTCTCTTCCCAATCAATTAATGCAATCACCGGGGGCGAGTTGTATTTTAAATGTGAAAACCTGCAAAAGGTGGGCGCATTTAAATTCAGGGGAGCCTGTAATGCCGTTCTTTCACTGACCGCAGAAGACGCAGCAAAAGGAGTGTGCACCCACTCATCGGGAAATCACGGGGCCGCCATTGCCCTGGCCGCACGGATGAGGGGTATTCCTGCTTACATTGTTATGCCGGAGACCGCGCCCGAAATTAAAAAAAGAGCGGTGGCTGGTTACGGTGCGAACATCATTTTCTGTAAGCCTACTCTGGAGGCACGTGAAAGGACCCTGGCTGGTGTCACTGCTCAGACAGGGGCTGTTGAGATTCATCCGTATAATAATTTTGAGGTAATCTGCGGACAGGGTACAGCCGCCAAAGAACTGAGCGAAGATTACGGGCCGTTTGACCTGGTGATTTGTCCGGTAGGCGGAGGCGGGCTGCTGAGCGGAACCTCCATCAGCAGTAAAGCCTTAAACCCTGAAACGCGGGTCATAGCAGCGGAACCGGAAGGAGCCGACGATGCGTTCCGCTCTTTTCATGCCAAAAAACTCATACCTTCGGTAAACCCCAAAACAATAGCCGACGGACTGATGACTTCAGTTGGAGAGTTGAACTTCCGGATCATCCAGCAAAAAACCGACGAAATCGTGACAGTCACGGAAAATGGTATCGTCCGGGCCATGCGGATGATCTGGGAACGCATGAAGATTATTATTGAACCTTCCTCCGCTGTGCCTCTGGCAGCTATTCTGGAATATAAGATTGATGTAAGGAATAAAAAGACGGGGATTATTCTTAGCGGAGGAAATGTGGATCTGGAAAAGCTTCCGTTTTAGAGCGCTTAGCCAAGCTTTTTGCGCATCAGCAGCGCCTTGCTGCCGTTTTTGTAGTAAGCTGGCCGTTCACCGAAAACTTCAAAACCCTTCCTTAAATAGAGTCTGACCGCTTCATGGTTCACCTCACTGACTTCAAGCGTCAGGTAATGATTTCCGTTAAGACGGGCAAGCTTTTCGGCTTCAGTAAGCAGAAGGCGGGCTAATCCTTTTCCACGATGGGCAGGTGATACGGCGACCGAATAAATCCGCATGGAACGAGATGTTTTCCGCTTTAACAGTACAATAAAAGCAGTGATCTCATCAGATACCTGGCTTACCAGAAAATCTGCCTTTGCCTGCGTGATCAGATATTTTAGCTGTCTGCGCGAGAAGCTCTCTTCGCTGAAGCATGCCTGTTCCATGCTGGTAATTGCTGCCAGATCGGTTGCGTCTGCCTTCCTGACCGTCAGCTGCAGATTCATGCTTTTCTCCCTTTTTGTTCCATTCTGGCAGCAAATTCACGCATAATCAGCCGGTAGAGTTCATCACCCAGAATGCCGTCTTCCACACCCTGGTCGATCGAGGGGTTATCATTGACCTCGATGACTACCGACCGCCGTTCGTCGATCTCCTTCACATCGACGCCATATAGGCCTTTGCCAATCAAAGAGGCTGCCTTGACCGCATTTCTGACAACGTGTCGCGGGACTTTACTCATGGGTACCGATTCGTATGTGCCTGACCGGGGTTTATTCGGATCCTGGTGATTATAGATCTGCCAGTGCCCGCGGGCCATAAAGTATTTACAGGCGTAAAGCGCTTCGCCATTGATGACACCGATACGCCAGTCGAAGTCGGTAGGTACAAACTCCTGGGCGAGGAATACCGATGCTTTCTCGGCCAGGGAATCCAGGGCCTTTTCGTATTCTTCCTCATTGTCGATCTTGTGCATGCCGATCGAGAAGGAGCCGTCAGGGACTTTAAGGATGATCGGCGTACCCAATGCCCTGACAATTTCATCGAATGTCGTCCGGTTGTTTTTGAAGATCAGCTTCGACTTAGGCGTAGGTACCTTTTCACGTTCCAGAAGCTCCTTTAAATACACCTTGTTGGTGCACCTGATAATAGACAACGGGTCGTCAATGACAACCATGTCCGCTTGCCAGGCTTTTTGCGATAATTGATAGGTAATATGATTCAGTGCCGTTGTTTGACGGATGAAGAGTCCGTCGAACTCAAGCAGTCTGGTTGTATCTTCTTCGGTGATCAGTTCGGCGTTGATGTTTACTTTTTTGGCCTGGCTGATAAATTTATTCAGTGCAGCTTTATTACTGGGGGGAAGCTGCTCTGACGGATCATAAAGGATGGCAAGATCATAGCGCGATGTTTTGTGCTGCCGCGGTTGTCGCCAGATTTTCTTGTTAAAGTTATCGAGGGCGATGGCAAATTCATCCTGTTGTTTATCGGTCAGTTCATTCAACCCGAGCAATCTGACCGAATCAATCTGATTCCTCTGGCGATTGGCAAAAGTAACCCGCAGAATGGGGCAGGGTAATTGGTCAAAAATAAACCGGGCCACTTTACTTAGTTCCGGTTCGCTGGTCGTTCCAAAAAAGACATCGACCTCAAAAAGGTCGTTTTGATCCGGCACTTTGCTTTGGGTCCATTTATAGCAGACCTTTTGCAGTGAATCATCCATGCGGGTCAAAGCGCCGCTGTTAATCCGGTTTAATACATCGACATCCGGAATTGCCTTATGTCCCCTGGCTTGCGCAAGCAGGGAACAATAATATCCCTCCGAATGATACTGAAGACTATTGCAAAGATTTATGACCAGCAAAGGCTGTTTGCTCAGATTTTCATTTTGCAGATAATCTGCTGCTGTTGTTATTGAATCTGTTTCGTAGTATGGCTTCCACTGCACTAACGAATCCAAAAGGATTAGTGTTGATTGCATTTTCTATTTTCTGTCAAAAGGATATCAGCGAATATTTTTTATAACATGAACAGCCGTCATTTGTTTCCGGAAAAACAAACCGACCGGATAAATCTCAGTCGGGTTAGTGCTTTCTGGTTTTTGCGCTACAATTGTAAGTATTTTATTGGCAAAAGATACATGGAGGCGTTTTTTTTTTGAATTTTTTTTGTGGCTGCCTTTGCTGTCGGCGATCGGTCAGGAACCGACCCGCCACCTAAGGCCGAACCGGACCTGGGAAAACACCCCGATCAAAGTAAAGGACTTAACAGGCGGGCAAAAGACTCCTTTGCTTTAGATAAGCGCGGCCTTTGTTCCCATTCGCTCAGGATGATTTCACGGCTTTGTTTTAAGTCGTTCATAAAATGCTTTTCAAGCTCACGTGCCGTCCGTTCATTATAAATCATGGCATTGACTTCGAAATTTGTTTCCATGCTTCTGAAGTCCAGGTTCGCAGTTCCGACCGATGAAAATACACCATCTACGACCATGAGTTTGCTGTGCATGAACCCAGGCTGATAAAAATAGATCCTTACGCCGGCTTCAAGCAGTTCTGAAATATAAGAGTGGGTACCCCATTTGGGGATGATGGCATCCGACCGGCCTGGCAAAAGAATACGGATATCGATGCCGCTAAGGGCCGCGACTTTCATGGCGCTGCCGATTTCACTATTGGGGATCAGGTAAGGGGTAGCAATGTAAACCTTGTCATGAGCAGACGCAATGGCTGAGAAGTAGGCCTGAGTCAGACTTTCCCAGTCTGAGTCGGGCCCGCTGGCAACAATCTGTACAATTTTTCCTTTCCCCGGTTCGAGCGGGCGGAAATACCGCTCACCCTGAAGAATTTCTTTGGAAACAAAGTACCAGTCGGCCATAAAAACAATTTGTAAACCGGTGGCTGCACCTCCCTTTAGCATCAGGTGGGTATCGCGCCACGAACCCAGTATTTTGGTTCCGTTAAGATAACGATCGGCAATATTCAAGCCGCCAACAAATGCTGTTGTTCCGTCAACAACGACTATTTTCCGGTGATTTCTGTAATTGACCTTTGATGTGAGCATAGGAAAACGGACCCTGATGAAACAATCAATTTTCACTCCGGCTTCACGAAGCGAACGGATGTATTTTTTCGGAAGTTTCCAACTGCCAACATCGTCATATATGAAGCGCACTTCGACGCCTGCCGCAGCTTTTTGGATCAGCAATTCGCGTAACTGATTGCCGGTAATATCGTCGTCAACAATATAAAATTGAAGGTGGATATGATGCCGGGCTTCTTCAATGGCCTGAAAGATAGCCGGGAAAGCCTGTTCACCGTTTCTGAGGATTTTTACCTCATTGTCGTCCGAGAGCAGCGCATTGGAATTTGCCAGCATCAGATTCATTAAGCGTTTTTTGTGGAAGATCTTATCGCTGAGTGCAGCATAATTTTTGGGTAACTGGTCCAGTTGGCTTTGTGTAAGCTTCCTTAATTTTTCGAGATCGTGCAAGCCTTTACGCGAGAACATTTTCTTTTTCCGGTATTCCTGCCCAAAAAACAGATAAATAATGATACCGGCAAAGGGTAACAAAATCAGGACCAAAATCCAACTGATTGTTTTAATCGGGCTGCGGTTTTCCAGCACGATCAGGGTGGCAATGAAAATGACGGTCAGCAGATAAACGATGTTTATAACACCCTGTACATGTAACCCCAGTTCCGGGAAAAAACTAAACATAGCCTTAGGTTCAGATTGTAAAAATAAGAATCCTGATTTTGATTAACAAACTCCGTTTTCCTGCGTAAAAGATACAAAACAATTGTGATGAATTGAACCTTCGCGTCCAAACGCCTGAAAAATCTGGCATATTATATGTTTACTGATAGCTGAGTTTTAAAACAGAGTAGAAATGAAGCAGAATTTAGTCCTGACTTTTATCCTGTTGCTGGTTGGAGCATGTGGGGTAAAACAGCCACTTTCAATTCAGGAGAAGGCCGGTACGGAAGAATCGGACAGTGTGGAGTATGAACTGATTGTTTTTGATCCAGGCTTTGAAAGCTGGTTTTTGACCCGGGCCAAGCCGGTCAACTGGCACGCCCAGTCCTGGTATGAGAGCTGGAACCGTCAGTATGTACAGGCCTGGAACAGCCATAACATAGGTTCCCGGCATAAACAGTTAATCGACGGGTACATCAACTATGAACCCGATGTGGATTACGGACCCGGGATCAATCATAAACTCTTCTATTATTTCACGTATGTGGAAAACGTGCTGAAGATCCCGATTATCGAAAATGGTCCGCGATCTTGGTAAGTCTCATGTTTGCCGGGAAATAGCTTCCTGGCTCATCCTTCTTGGACGGTCATCCTGACTATTTATCAACATCCTTTCTAAAGGTGGGAGGAATAGCGTATTTTTACAATTGCCGCCCATCGGGCCGGCTGATGAGTTGACGATCGATTTAAAAAGCTGATGATGATTCCATTTACGCATTTACATGTCCATTCGCAATACTCTATTTTAGACGGCGCAGCCAGCATTAAAGGATTGGTTGGCAAAGCGAAAGGTGACGGGATGACTGCCCTGGCCCTGACCGATCACGGGATGATGTTCGGGATTAAAGAGTTTTGGGACACCTGCAAACGGGAAGGGATCAAGCCCATCCTGGGTTGTGAAACTTATGTCGCCACCCGCACTATTCAGGATAAAAACGATAAGGTTGACCGTTCGGGCGACCACCTGATCCTGCTGGCAAAAAACCGGACGGGCTATGTCAATCTGATCAAACTGATCTCTGCAGCCAATACCGAAGGCTTTTACTATAAACCGAGAATCGACAAGCGGTTGCTGAAACAATATCACGAGGGGCTTATCGCGTCGTCGGCATGCCTGGGTGGGGAAGTTGCCCAGATGATCATGAAATCGGATATGGAAGCAACCGAAGAGGCGATTCGTTGGTATAAGGACGTCTTCGGCGATGACTATTATCTCGAACTGATGAGGCACAAGTCGGATGTACCCGGACTGAATGAACAGGTGTATAATAATCAGGTGCTGGTGAACACTGTTCTTCTTGAATTGGCAGAGAAATACCAGGTTAAACTGATTGCCACGAACGACGTCCATTTTACGAATGCTGAAGATGCCGACGCCCATGATCTTTTGATCTGCCTGAATACGGGCAAAGACCTGGACGATCCGAACAGGATGCGTTATACCAAGCAGGAATGGTTTAAGACAACCGCCGAGATGAATGAGCTGTTCGGCGATGTACCGCAAGCCTTGCTGAATACACGGGAAGTTGTTGACAAGGTTGAGGAGTATGAGCTTAATTCAGACCCGATTATGCCCCAGTTCCCGATCCCCGAAGATTTTGGTACGGAAGCAGCGTATATCACTAAATATCCGGAGGATGCGATGCTGCAGGAGTTCGGGGAAAAGGCCTTTGACCGGCTTGGCGGATATGATAAAGTGATCCGCATTAAATTTGAATCGGATTATTTGCAGCACCTGACATATTCAGGCGCTTATGAACGCTATGGCAACCCGCTTGCGGAAGATGTCCGTGAGCGGATCGATTTTGAGCTTGACGTCATTAAGACTATGGGGTTTCCGGGTTACTTCCTGATAACCCAGGATTTTATCAACGCCGCCCGGGAAATGGGAGTACTGGTCGGGCCTGGCCGCGGTTCAGCGGCAGGTTCGGTCGTTTCCTACTGTGTTGGAATTACAAACATCGACCCCATTAAATATGATCTGCTGTTTGAGCGGTTCCTGAACCCCGACCGTGTATCCATGCCTGACGTCGATATTGACTTTGATGATGACGGAAGG
The DNA here is from genome assembly GCA_038562555.1 of Prolixibacteraceae bacterium. Classification (GTDB taxonomy): domain Bacteria; phylum Bacteroidota; class Bacteroidia; order Bacteroidales; family Prolixibacteraceae; genus JBCFBK01. The sequence continues at coordinate 77,372 of JBCFBK010000012.1, forward strand.
CAGATGGTGCTTGACTGGGTAACCAATAAATACGGTCAGGATAAGGTGGCGCATATCTGTACCTTCGGAACAATGGCTACAAAGCTGGCCATCCGTGATGTTGCGCGGGTCTTGAAACTTCCTCTTCCGGAAGCCGACCGCCTGTCGAAGCTGGTTCCCGAGGCTCCCAAAATGAATTTTGTAAAAGCTTATCAGGAAAGTCCGGAGCTGTTGAAAGAAAGGAAGTCGGACGATCCGCTGATCGCCAAAACCCTGAAATTTGCAGAAACACTCGAAGGTTCTGTGCGCCAGTCGGGCGTACATGCCTGCGGGATCCTGATCAGCCGCGATCCGCTGAGCGATCATATCCCCATCATGCCCACCAAGGAAGAGGTGCTTTATACCACGCAGTATGACGGACGGTTTGTTGAAGCGATCGGGTTACTTAAAATGGACTTCCTGGGATTGAGGACGCTTTCAATTATCAGGGAGACTCTCGAGAACATTCAGCTTTCCAAAGGCATAACCATCGACATCGATAAAATCCCGATGGACGATGCCAAGACCTTTGAACTCTTTAGTCGCGGCGATTCGACTGCAGTATTTCAGTTTGAGTCGCCGGGAATGAAGAAACATCTTCGTAACCTGAAGCCGAACCGTTTCGGCGACCTCGTTGCCATGAATGCGCTCTACCGGCCCGGACCAATGGAGTATATTCCCGATTACATTGACCGTAAACATGGCCGGAAAAAAGTGGAATACGACCATCCGATGATGGAGAAATATCTGAGTGATACCTATGGGATCACCGTTTTTCAGGAACAGGTTATGCTCCTCTCGCGTCACCTGGCCAATTTTACGCGGGGTGATTCCGATACGCTTCGCAAGGCGATGGGAAAGAAGGTGAAAGCCATGATGGATAAGCTCAAAGTAAAGTTTCATGAAGGATGTAAAGCCAATCCGCTTTTTGTGGAAGGATGTAAAGAGGTCAAAAAGGATCCGGATGTACTCATTGACAAAATCTGGAAAGACTGGGAAGCTTTTGCCAGTTATGCCTTTAATAAGTCGCATTCGGTTTGCTATGCCTACATTGCCTACCAGACCGGTTATCTGAAGGCTCACTACCCGGGTGAATTCATGGCTGCCAATATGAGCCGGAACCTCAGCAATATCACTGAAATCACCAAGTTGATGGAAGAATCAAAACGCATGAAGATCAACGTGCTTGGTCCCGATGTGAATGAAAGCTTCCTGAAATTCACGGTCAACCGCAAAGGAGACGTCCGTTTTGGAATGGCAGCCGTAAAAGGCGTTGGAGCAGGAGCGGTGACCGATATCATCAAAGCCCGTGAAAATGGGGCTTTCAAAGACATCTTTGATTTCGCAGCACGGGTCAACCTTCAGTCTGTCAACAAAAAAAATATGGAAGCCCTGGCCATGTCGGGAGCGTTCGATAGCTTCGGTACGATAAAACGCAGTCAGTTTTTTGCGGGAGGGGACCAGAATGAGGCGAGTTTTATGGAAAAGCTCATTAAATACGGACATCAGATTCAGGCCCATCAGAACAATTCCCAGCAGTCGCTGTTCGGTGCGGTTATGGGAGCTCAGGTCATTAAAACTCCCGACCTTCCCAATGTTCCGGAATGGGCTAAGGTGACCCTGCTCGAAAAGGAAAAATCGCTGATCGGGATTTACCTGTCATCACATCCGCTCGACGAATACCGGCTGGAAATTGAAAATTTTGCGAGTAAAGAATACAGTCTGAAAGACCTGAATAATAATCCGGACCCGTTAAAGGGAAAAGAGGTCACTTTTGCAGGTATGGTCACGGAGGCAAGGGAAGCTGTGGGAAAAACAGGCAAACCCTATTGTTCCATGACCCTGACCGATTATAATGATTCCTATACGATTTTCTTCTTTGGCAAGGACTACGTCGAATTTTCAAAATACTGCAAACCCAATTTATTTATCCTGGTAAAGGGGCAGGTTCAGGAAGGATTCCGCCCGGGCCAGCTTGAATTTAAGGTTCGTCATATCGAAATGCTGGATGAGGTTCGGAAAAACTACATAAAAAGTGTCACAGTACAGTTGACGCTGGAATCGGTTACCCCTGACCTGATCAGCGAGATTGAAACCATCAGCAGGAAAAATAAGGGGACGGCCATGTTGAAGTTCAATATCTGGGATACCGAAACAAAAGCAATGGTTAATCTGTTTTCAAGGAATACCCGAATCGAAATGAATCACGAAATCGAACGATTTTTAAGAGAACGGGAGAACCTGTCATTTAAAATTAACTAGATTTGCAGGATAATTGCGATTCAACTAAAAAATATGATTATGGCAATAGAGGTAAATGACGCGAATTTTAAGGAAGTCGTTCTTCAATCTGATAAACCGGTATTGGTTGACTTTTGGGCAGAATGGTGCGGTCCGTGCCGCATTGTCGGACCAATAGTTGAAGAACTTTCACGCGACTACGAAGGGAAGCTGGTGGTGACAAAACTGGATGTTGACAGTAATCCTGAAACCGCCATGAAATTCGGGATCAGGAATATTCCCACGATTCTTTTCTTCAAAGGGGGTGAAGTTGTTGAAAGGCATGTGGGAGCAGCTCCGAAAGCTACTCTCTCTGCAAAGGTCGATACGATTTTGTAAATCTGATTCCTTAACAGATATAGTAGGCGTGACGCAGGTCATGCCTTTTTTCTTTTGTACTTCTGCAAAATTATCCAGGTTATTCGGCAGTTTTGACCAGTTTGCAGCTTAACGGATAGTGATCGGAATAGTCAACGTGGTCAACCGTAAAGTTGTAGCCGGTAAAAACCGGACTATGGAGGATATAATCGATCCGGAACGAAGGGAGACGGCCTGCATACGAACTGCCTGTTCCTGCTCCCGATTCAACAAAGGCATCTTTTAATTCTCCTCTTACCTTACGGTAGGTGTAAGATACCGGGGAGTCATTGAAATCGCCGCAAACGATAACCGGATAAGGGGATCTCCGGATGTTTTCGCTTAGCTTATCTGCATGCACCGTGCGTTTGATAAAGGCATTTTTCATTTTTGATCCAACGATACGCATACCGCGGATATTTTTTTTTTGACCTTCCATCGACAAGGCGTCAAATGAATTGATCTCATCGTCGGTAAGCCGGTAACTTTGCAAATGGCAACTGAAAACCCGGATTGTATCTTCATTAATCTTGATGTCGGCTATAACAATCATATTTTCTGTATTCTCAAACCTGATCTCATCGGTGCGGATGATCGGATGCCGGCTGAATATGGCGGGGCCTGTGTTGTCTCCCGGTCTGGTGGAGTTCATATTCGGGTCGGGATGGGATGATGCTGTAACAAACGGGTTGAATTTTTTCATTAACGGGGAGCTCAATTCCTGCAGGCAAACGATATCGGCATTCTTGTTCCTCAGGTAATTCTGAATGCGAAGGGTGTTTTCACGCCAGTCAATTCCTTTGGTTGTGCCGTTAAAGTGTTTTACATTATAGCTGCAGATAACAATTCCCTCGCGGATAGTTTCTTTTTTCCCCAACTGGAAATAATTCTGAAGATGGCTAAACCCGATCAGAATCGCCAGCAGCGATGCAAGCGCGAACTTTGGACGACTCAGCAACCAGTATAACACAAACAGGATATTTGCAGCCAGAATGAAGGGATAAGCCAATCCGAAAAATCCCAGGTACCACAACTTCGCAGGACTGATACAGACCGAAGAATAAGTAACCAGTAATGCCAGTATCGCAAAAAAATTCAGGATGATTATCGTATAACGGAACAGTGTTTTCAATCCCACCTATCTTTTTTATTTGGAAACAGAATGCAATGATAAACGTTAATCGGGAAGAAAATTAATTTTCCGGATTAATTTTTATTAAAATTAATAAATTTTGGACATTGTAACGCAGCGATGAAGGAAATGGGGAAAAGACGATGCCGGCATCAATTCTTATTGAAAGGACACTTGAGCCGAGAGCATGCGGCTTTTCCCGTTGATATCCCTGCGTGACCCGATGTGGATATAGCCGTGCGCTTTTAACAGGTCGGCACATTCATTTTCAAATGCTTCATTAATTTCCCAGAATTGTTTTCCTCCCGGCTTTAGCTGTTGTTTGCCGAATGCTACAAGTGCTTTATAAAATTTCAACGGATCGTGATCGGGGACAAAAAGCGCACTGTGCGGTTCAAACTCCGTCACATTCAGGTGCATTCTTTTTTTTTCGCGATCGGTAACGTACGGCGGGTTGCTTACGATCAGGTCGGCTTTGGGAAGGTGTCCGGGAGGAGGTTGCTGTGTCATATCCAGCTTCAGAAAATTCACCTCGACCTTGTTCAGCCGAGCGTTTCCCCGGGCCACGTCCAAAGCTGCCTGTGAAATATCACATCCGGTTACCGATGCCAGCGGGAGATGCTTTTTTAAGCTGACAGCAATACAACCACTGCCCGTGCCCATGTCGATAATCACCGGGTCGGCGATGTTTGTTGATTCCAGTATCCAGTCTGTCAGTTCTTCTGTTTCCGGCCTCGGAATAAGTACATCGGGGGTCACATGAAACGGGAGTCCGTAAAATTCCGTTTCACCCAAAATATACTGGATCGGTTCATATCTTTTCAGACGCTTAACCACGCACTCAAGGTAGCGTCGCTCGGGGCCGGTCAATTTGTTTTCTTTTTTCATAAGCAGGTCGGTAATGCTATACTGCTTCCATGTGGCAAATAAAAAACGGATCAATCCGTCAATCTCCTTGTCGGGATAGTGATCTTTTAATTCTTTGCGGATATATGCAATGCCTGCCTGCATTAAATTCGTATTTTTGGCAAAGTTAAATTTTTCCCGGTGAAGATAACCGATAAATACATGTCCCGTTGCCTCGAACTTGCCCGGCTTGGAATGGGCGAGGTTGCCCCAAACCCGATGGTAGGCGCTGTAATCGTGCATGACGGTAAAATTATCGGAGAGGGATTCCATCGTGAATTCGGGGGGGCACATGCTGAAGTTCATGCCATCAATTCAGTGGTCAACAAAGAGTTGCTAAAAGAGGCGATCTTGTATGTGAGCCTGGAGCCTTGTGCCCATTACGGTAAAACGCCGCCGTGTTCTGATCTCATTATATCCAGTCAGATTCCCGCTGTCGTTGTGGGCTCGGTCGACCCTTTTGCACAAGTTGCCGGTAAGGGAATAGAAAAAATGAGGCAAGCAGGAATCGAAGTCGAAATTGGGGTTCTTGAGAGGGAATGTCTTGAGTTAAACCGTCGGTTCTTCACCTTTCATCAGCAGAAAAGGCCTTACGTGATTTTAAAATGGGCGCAAACGCTCGACGGATATCTTGATGTAGACCGGTCATATCCGGAATTATACGGAAAGCCGACCTGGATCAGCAACGAGCTCTCACGTCGGATTGTTCACCGGCAACGTACCGAAGAGGCTGCTATTTTGATTGGTACCAGGACCATTTTAAAAGATAACCCGTCGCTGACGGTTAGGGAGTGGACAGGTAAGCAGCCCGTGAGGCTGGTACTCGACCGGCAAAACCGCCTTCCTGATCATTTACATGTAAAAGACGGAAGCGTCCCGACAGTCATTTTTACTGAAGAAACCATTCCCTCTCAGGAAAATCTGGAGTTTGTCAGGATGGATTTCCACGGCGACCTGATCGCCCAGATCAGTCGTTTTCTGTACGAACGGGAACTTCAATCGGTTATTGTTGAAGGCGGGCAGCGCCTGCTGCAGTCGTTTATTGACCAGGAAGCCTGGGATGAAGCCTGCGTCTATATTGGTCATTGCTGGTTTGGAAAAGGTGTCCGGGCTCCGCAGTTCAACTGCCAACCCAGTGAAAGCGAGCTGCTCAACGATACACAACTGCAGGTTTTTTACCGGAATATGTAGCCTGGAAGCTGTTAGCTGTTGGCTATTAGCAGCGAGACAAAAGAGTTAGACACAAGCGTCAAAATACAAGACGGAGCAGGGATCACGGAACACGGAGACAGGAGGATTTTCTTCCATCTTCCGGTCTCCTTTTATTGATTTCTGCTGTGACCCATGCCATCAATCAATTATTTCGTCGATCAGCTTGTGGATCAGTTCCGGCTCAAAGCCGCGACCCTGTGCAAACCGAAATAATTTACCACGCCTTTCGTACGGATTGCCGGCCTTCACAGATTTGTCTTTCTCTGCCAGCAGCTTTTTCAGAGCCTCCCGGTACTGTTCATCGTCGATTTCTGCGAGCGCCTGTAAAATAACCGCGGACGAAATTTTCTCCGCGCGAAGCTGATGGATGATTTTTATTTTTCCCCATTTATTGAAACGAAATTTGTCTTTGACGTAACTCCGGGCAAATCTTTCGTCATCAATGAATTTTTCCCCGATTAGCTTTTTTAATACAGGATCGGCATCTTCGGCACTGAGCCCCCAGTCCAGCAGTCTCTTTTCGACGTTACCGGAATTTTTTTCGGACCTGCTGCAAATGAAAGCCGCCCGGTCATAACATTGCTGTTGCAGATTGTTGAATCTCATATCCTGTAATTCTGACGTTATCAGTCAAAAATAAACGGAATAAATGATATTTTAGACTGAGTGAAAGGAAAAGAGTTTCCTGTTTGTTAAACATTGTGCTTAAATTTAAAGGGATCAGTAACGGAAGCAAAGCAAATTTATAACTTTGTCAAGCCGCGCGTTGCGGAAGGCAGTGCTCATTAAAAATAAACAAACATATGGCATTTATTAACGAGAATTATCTGAAGTTGAAAGCCGGTTACCTGTTTCCCGAAATAGGGCGCCGCGTGAAAGAGTTTTCGGAAGCTAATCCTGATAAGAAGATTATCCGCATGGGTATCGGCGATGTTACCCGGCCACTCACACCTGCCGTTATGAAAGCATTTCACGAAGGTGTTGAAGAAATGGGTAAAGCGGCCACATTTAAGGGATACGGACCGGAGCAGGGCTATGACTTCCTGCGCAACGCCATTGCCGAAAAGGCTTACCAGGCTTATGGTATAGACATTTCCGCCGATGACATTATTGTTTCTGATGGTTCCAAATGTGATACCGGTAATATTCAGGAGGTATTCAGCCATGGAAATAAAATCGCCATTTGTGATCCCGTTTATCCGGTATATGCCGATACGACGGTGATGTCGGGGAAAACGGGCGATTGTAAAGAAAACGGCTACTACGATGGCATTATTTACATGCCATGTACCGCAGAAAACGGTTTTATTCCTGAATTGCCTTCAGAACGCCCCGATCTGATTTTTCTGTGCTTCCCGAACAATCCGACAGGAACCGTGGCCAGCAGGGAAGTGCTTGAAAAATGGGTGAAATATGCCCGTCAGCAAAAATCGATCATCCTGTTCGATGCGGCTTACGAAGCGTTCATTACCGAAGATAATATTCCTCATTCCATCTACGAAATTGATGGCGCCAAAGAAGTCGCCATCGAATTTCGCAGTTTTTCGAAAACAGCCGGATTTACAGGGACACGTTGTGCCTTTACCGTAATTCCCCGGGAGCTTATAGCCTATGATAATGATGGCAATACGCATTCGGTCAAGAAACTCTGGCTTCGCCGGCACACCACCAAATTCAACGGCGTATCCTATCCCGTTCAGAAGGCAGCGGCTGCGGTTTATTCTTTGCAGGGACAACAGGAGGTTAAAGAGGTGGTGAGTTATTACATGGAGAACGCCCGGATTATGCGTGAAAATCTGGCCCAGGCCGGCTTTGAGGTTTATGGTGGTGAAAACGCTCCTTATATCTGGGTGAAAACAAAGAATAACATGAAATCGTGGGATTTCTTCGACCTGTTGCTTAATGAGGTAAACGTTGTGGGTACGCCGGGCTCAGGGTTTGGACCAGCAGGGGAAGGGTATTTCCGTTTTTCTGCATTTGCCGACCGTGAAAATGTGCTGGAAGCCATGGAGCGGATTAGAAAAAATGCAAAATTGTAAAACTGTCATTTTAGTTGTAAGTACATAGTCGTAAGTCTTAAGACACGCGGCAACCCGGAAACAGTAAACTGTAAGTTGTCGGCTTGATTCCATGCATCCTGAGGGCAGGAATCTCAGAAACATGTTTGAAAAAATACTGCGTTGCAGAAGTAAACCCCGGTAATCTGCCGGGGTTTACTATTTTATAAAAACTACGACCTGAATTGCATGGTATTTGCCGCATTTTAATTAAACATTGTTAAAAGGGTTTAAGCTTTATTGATTTAGCTCAGATTTTAAATGTGAATTAGCTACTTTTGGAGCCTATGAGGGGTTTTGGATATTATATATTCACAATTATACTGCTGCTCGTCGTACAGCCTGTCCTGGCGCAGGAGGAGGATGACCTGATTGATCCGGTGCTGCTGCAGTTAAGGGGAAAACTTGTGAATAAGGATGACGGCACCCCGATCCCCTATGCACATATTGTTAATACCCGTACGCACGGTGGAACAACAACCGACGAAAAAGGGAGGTTTTCGCTTGAGATGCTCAATGTGGACAGCCTCAGCGTTTCCGCGATGGGATACATGAAATCATTTGTACGTATTCCTGCACGTCAGAATCAGGACAGCTTGCTGGTCATCAGTCTTCGGCCTGTCAGGTATGCCATTGGTGAGGTGAAGGTGACCGGCGAGGCGAAGAAGGTCGATATGGAAGGTGTGGGAACAGGTAAACCGGTAGACATTGATCCCGAACTCCGGGGTGATGCCTTTAATAAAAGACCACCCTGGTATGCTGCATTATTTTCTCCCGCTTCCTTCATGCAGTACCACCTCAGCCGGCGGGAGAGGGAGAAAAGGGACGTCAGGGAAGCCATGATTTCAGATCAGCAATGGGAATATCTGTCCCAATACTATAATAAGGAAATGGTGATGAAATTAACGGGTTTGAATGAGCAGGAAGCCGATTCTTTTATGATCTGGTTTAACGCAAAATCGGTTCTGACGGCCCGGTCGACTGAATATGATGTTCGGGCCGCCATTATCCAGGAATTTGAAAATTACAAAAAGGAGAAAAATAACGAGTAAGATGTGTCTTCATACTTGTGTCTCCTCTTTTACCTCCATACTCAATACGAACAGCGAATAGCTAACAGCCTCCTGTCTATATTTCTTTTTTTTTCCGATCTTTGCATAGTTTAAAAGAATTATGAAGAAGAAAATAACTATTTCCCGGAGAAGCGTTTCCTTCCGGAAGCTGGATGATAAAGGCGAACCTGTGCAGGCCGGGAGGAAAGTCCGCGTTCTCAGGAAAGGTGACGAAGAGATCCGTCTGAACCGGTTTATTGCCAATGCCGGGATTTGCTCCCGCAGGGATGCCGATAAACTGATCGCCGGAGGCGATATTTCTGTAAACGGAACAGTCGTTACAGAACTCGGGGCGAAAGTCCGCCGGAATGATGAGGTCACTTATAAAGGACAACCGTTGAGTGTCGAAAAAAAGGTTTATTTGCTGCTGAACAAGCCCCGCGGCTATGTCACGACGGTTGATGACCCGCACGCTGAACATACGGTTATGGAGTTGGTTGGTCATGCCTGTGAAGAGCGTATTTATCCGGTGGGGCGCCTTGACAAGGAGACGTCAGGAGTTCTGTTGTTTACCAACGATGGCGAACTGGCAAAGAACCTGACTCACCCCTCTTATGAAAAGGAAAAAATTTACCATGTTTTCCTGACAAAAGAATTTTTGGATGAACATTTGGAGCAGGTGAAAAAAGGAATAGAACTGGAAGACGGAATGGTTGCTGCCGATTCGGTTAGTTATGTCGATCCCCTCGATAAAACGCAGGTGGGGATTGAAATCCATTCGGGAAAGAACCGGATTGTAAGGCGGATTTTTGAACATTTGGGATACAAGGTAGCCAAGCTCGACCGGGTAGTGTTTGCGGGACTGACCAAGAAAAATCTTCCCCGGGGTAAATGGCGTTTCCTGACTCCCCGCGAAGTTGGATTTCTAAAAATGTCGGCACCGGGCAATTGAAGCGGTAAAGCGGTTGATGAGTTTCTGTTTAAATGTTGTGGTCCCGTAATGAATATCGTCTTCTGCGGACTAATAATCCTGCTTTGGAAAAGGAATTTATAAAAATAATATCAGAGAATCAGGGAATCATTCACAAGGTATGTTCCATTTATTGTGATTCGGAAGAAGACCGCAGAGACCTTTTTCAGGAAATTCTTGCTCAGTTGTGGAAATCATATGCTACCTTCCGCAGCGAATCGAAATTTTCAACCTGGATGTACCGCGTAGCGTTGAACACGGCTATAACGGGTTTTAAAAAGGCAAGACGCCACGTTGGTCATACGAGGCTGGAAGTTGAGTCACTTCACCTGATCAATGAAGAATACGATCATGAGCTTGAAGAACAGGTCCTTTTGCTTCAAAAGGCCGTTTCTCAGTTAAGCGGAATTGAAAAATCCATTATTCTTCTTTTCCTTGAAAACAGGGATTATGAAGAGATTGCTGAAATAACCGGAATAACCCGGAATTACGTGAGGGTGAAGATGAACCGAATCAAACATAAGCTGAAAAAATATTTGGACCTTGAAGAGTGAAAGAAGCGCAGCGGGTCCAGGTGAAAAAACAAATTACTGAAATGAAGCTACAGGATTTAAAATCGGCATGGAATCAGTATTCATCGACCGATGCCAGCCGGCATCAGTTGAAGGAGGCTGAATTGCATCATCTGCTCAGGAAAAGGACACTCGGCCTGATTGACCGCATAGACCGCAATATCAGAATCGGATTTGTTGCCTTCCTGATCCTGTCAGTACTTTTTATTCTGGATGACTTTATTCTGTCGCCGCTTCTTTCGGAGGGGAACAGAATCCCATTTTGGATCATCATCATTGATGGTCTGAGCATTACCCTGATCCTGTCAACCTTTTTTTATTTTTATCTGAATTATACCCGCGCAAAGAACAGTTATTCACAAAGCGATGATCTGAGACGGGTGCTCAACTCGCTCATCAATATCTTAAATACTTACCGCCGGTCGTTCCACTGGGCGTTGGGGGTATTATTATTTGTGCTTTGTATTGCCTTTTTTTCGGGATTGCTCATGGGCGTCGAAACTGCCGCTTTCCGTCAGAAAGTAGCTATCGCTGAGCTCGACCAAAGCCAGCTGATTGCGCAAATTGCCCAGGGTATGGTCATCCTGATCGTACTGATCGGTATCCTGTTCTTGTTTTTTCAGTGGGGCTTCCGCAAGCTCTATGGCCGTTACATTACCCAACTGGAAGAAACCCTGAAAGAACTGGAAGAGGGGGAATAGGAGACTTTTCCGGCAAATTAAAAAATGCGGAAGATGAGACTCTGAAGGTGGTGTTTTCTGAACTTCTCAATTTATTAACTATCTTTGTCGCTGTTTTAAATACTTCATACAGAAATAAATGGCGCATAAATCGGGTTTTGTCAATATTATAGGAAATCCAAACGTGGGGAAATCGACGATCATGAATGTACTGGTCGGTGAGCGTTTGTCGATCATTACCAAAAAGATGCAGACAACCCGTCACCGCATTAAAGGAATCGTGAGCGGAGATGATTTTCAGATTGTCTATTCAGACACCCCAGGGATACTTAAGCCAAATTACAAGCTCCAGGCGTCGATGATGAAATATGTAGAAACGGCCCTGATCGATGCCGATGTTATTCTGTATGTGACCGATGTGGTTGAAAAACAGGACAAGAACAGCGAGTACCTGGAAAAAATACGCCGGTCGAATGCTCCTGTCATGGTGCTGATCAACAAGATTGATCTTTCCAATCAGGAAGATGTGATGGCTTTATACCATTACTGGAACGACCTGCTGCCCGCAGCCGACATTTTTGCCATCTCGGCGACAGAAAAGTTTAACACTGCCCCGATCTTTGACCGGATTCTGGAGCTGTTACCCGAGGCGCCTCCTTATTTCCCGAAAGATGAACTCACCGACCGGAACGAACGTTTTTTTGTTTCGGAGATCATCCGTGAAAAGATCCTGCTCTTTTACGAGAAGGAAGTTCCCTATTCGGTTGAAGTGGAGGTTGAGGAATTTAAGGACGAGACAAAACTGCTCAGCCTGCGGTGTGTTATCCATGTTGCCCGCGACAGTCAGAAGGGAATCATCATTGGGCACCAGGGCAAGGCATTGAAGAAAGTCGGGACCGAAGCCCGGAAAGATATGGAAGAGTTCTTCGGGAAAAAAATATTTCTGGAGCTTTATGTGAAAGTATCGAAGGATTGGCGTGACAGGGAAAGTTCGCTTGATAACTTTGGGTACGACTTTCAATAACGTATGGACATTGAAACTGAACGCGAAGACGCAAAAGCGAGTAATGTATTATTAATAAGTTCACGTACAAATCTGTTTATAAATATCCTGGTGTCTTTTTGCCCTGGTGTTTAAATAAATTAAAGAATGAGCAATATTGTTGCAATAGTAGGAAGGCCGAATGTGGGAAAATCAACCTTGTTTAACAGGTTGGTTGAAAGCCGCAAGGCAATTGTGGATGAAATGGCAGGCGTAACGCGCGACCGAAACTACGGGAAATCGGTATGGAACGGGGTTGAGTTTTCGGTGATCGACACCGGAGGCTACGTTGTGAATTCGGATGACGTGTTTGAAGAAGAAATACGTAAACAGGTTCATTTAGCCATTGATGAGGCGGATGTAATTGTTTTCGAGGTTGATGTTGAAGGCGGTATTACCGACCTTGACCAGGCCATTGCTGCGATCTTAAGAAGGGTAACCAAACCGGTGTTTCTGGTTGTTAACAAAGTGGACAATAATCAGCGCCTTTTGGAGGCGAATGAATTTTACGGGTTGGGGATAGGAGAGAATTTCTTTTGCATTTCAGCCATGAATGGCAGCGGTACCGGCGAATTGCTCGATGCCGTTGTTGCCGGTTTTCCGAAAAAGGATACCGAAGTCATTGAAGAAGAGATTCCGCGCTTTGCCGTTGTGGGACGTCCCAATGTCGGAAAATCGTCATTTATCAATGCGTTGATCGGCGTGGAACGCAATATTGTAACAGACATTGCCGGTACAACCCGTGATTCCATCCACACCCGGTACACCAAATTCGGTTACGACTTTTATCTGGTCGACACGGCCGGACTGAGAAAAAAAGCCAAGGTTAAGGAAGATGTCGAGTTTTATTCGGTATTGCGCTCGGTACGTACCATTGAAGATTCGGACGTCTGCCTGTTGCTCCTTGATGCAGAGCGGGGAGTGGAAGCGCAGGACGTGAGTATCTTTAATCTGATTCTCCGCAATAAGAAGGGAGTTGTGGTCCTGGTCAACAAATGGGACCTGGTAGAGAAAGATAACAGTTCTGTCAAAAAGTTTACCGAGCTGATCCATGAACGGTTCGCTCCTTTTGTTGACGTCCCCGTTATTTTCATGTCGGCGCTTTCAAAACAGCGTATTTACAAAGCACTCGAGACTGCCGTGGAAGTTTATCAAAACAGGAAACAAAAGGTAAAAACTTCGGAGTTGAATAACGTCCTGCTGGAAGCGATTGAGAAATATCCGCCGCCGGCCGTAAAAGGGAAGTATATTAAAATCAAATATGTCACGCAGCTGCCGAGTCAGACACCTTCATTTGCCCTGTTTGCCAATCTGCCGCAGTACATACGGGAACCCTACAAACGATATATTGAAAATCAGATCCGTGAAAAATTCTCGTTCTCGGGCGTGCCCATCCAGATTTATTTCAGGAAGAAGTAATGAGCAGCGAGTAATGAGTAGCGAGTGTTTTACTCACTGCTCGCTACTCATTACTAACGACTATAGGCTAGTCCTGCAGGAACTGGTTCAGGAAGCCGCCCGACTCCTTGCGTTGGTTTCCGCCACGGGTCGATAACTCAGCGATCAGTTTGCGAATTGGCATCGACTGCAGCCAAATCCGTCCGGTACCCCGAAGGGTAGCCAGAAAAAGGCCTTCACCGCCAAATACCATGGAACGTAATCCGCCTGCCTGTTCGATATTGAAATCGACAGAAGGCTCATAGGCAACGATACAGCCGGTATCGACCCGCAGCGTTTCATTGTTCAGGTATCTTTCTATGACCTTTCCTCCGGCATGAATGAATGCTTTGCCATCGCCTTTTAACTCCTGCATGATAAAGCCTTCACCTCCAAAAAAACCTGCTCCCAGCCTCCGGTTGAAGGTTATGGCAATCTGCGTTCCCAGGGCGGCGCAGAGAAAAGCGTCTTTCTGAACAATGATCCGGCCTCCCATGAGCGCCAGGTTTAGCGGCATAATCGTTCCCGGATAAGGAGCCGCAAAAGCAACATGTTTTTTGCCCCAGCCCCGGTTGGAAAAGTGAGTCAGGAAAAGCGACTCTCCGGTGATTAGCCGCGAGCCCGCCGAAATCACTTTATCAAAAAAGCCGGCCCTGGGATTGGACCCGTCACCAAGCCGGGTTTCAAAGCTAATTCCGTCTTCCATATAAAGCATAGCGCCTGCTTCTGCAATAACAGTCTCTCCGGCATCCAGACCGATTTCAACTAGCTGAATATCATCTCCAATAATTGTATAATCAATTTCGTGCGACACCATAGGATATTATTTTTTAATATTATAGCTAAAATACGATTTGCATTCCAAACTATTACCGGTTTTTCGGTGAATCGTACAAGTTTGCAGGTAAACACAAGCGGTTATTGTGTGTTGATAGTAAAATATGAGCAAGATCTTTTAATTTTGCAGGGATGGAAAACCCGGGGATACATATTCCAGAGCTCGGCAACGAGCTTATTTTTCAGACCTCCAGAAGCAGTGGTCCCGGAGGGCAGAATGTCAACAAGGTAAATTCGCGGGTGGAGTTGCGGTTCGATATTCCGAATTCTGCTTTACTCGATGAGCGGCAGAAAACGGTTCTTCAGCAAAAGCTGGCGTCAAAGCTGACTTCTGAAGGAGTTTTAATTGTTGTCAGTCAGGAAACACGGTCGCAGCTGGAAAATAAAGAGCTGGCGGTTCAAAGATTTTATGAACTGTTAAGACAAGCGCTAAAACCAGTAAGAAGACGCAAACCCACCCGGCCTACCAAAGCTTCGCTGGAGAAACGCCTGCAACGAAAAAAGCAGCAGGCGGAGAAAAAGGCGCACAGGGGAAAGGTGGATTACTAAACGGTATCAAGACAGACAATCAGACAAGCTGATGTTCAGACAATCTGAGAATCTGAATATCAGAATATCTGAACATCTAATAATCAATTTAACCATTTAGCAATTTGACAATTTTTAAACTAATTTTCATCTTCATGTTCGGATTGATGAGCGGTTCTTCCGAATGCCAGCCGGTTAAGCTGAAGCCGGGCGATCTTCTTTTCCGCGGAGCTACATCCGGGAAGCTTTCGCAGGCAATCGACCAGGTCACGCAGACGGGTATTGAAACTCACTTCTCGCACATGGGACTGGTGGAAGTTCGAAACGGCAGCATCTTTGTTTTACATGCCAGTCCTGAGGACGGAACATGCCGGATATCCCTGCACGAATTTCTGCACCCGGAGGGAGAGCCGGTAGAGGTTGTTGCCTACCGCTTAAAGCAGCGCTGGCAAAAAGCTGTTCCTGCGGCTTTGAGCCAGGCTGAAAGCATGTTGGGAAAACCTTACAACAATCACTACATGTTGGTTGACACCGCCTATTATTGCTCCGATTTTGTATACCGGGCTTTTGCTGCTGACTCCGTCTTTGAATTGGACCCCATGACTTTTAAAGATCCCCGGACGGGCCGGTTTTCGCCGGGGTGGGTGGAACATTACCGTAAGCTGGGGATGGAGATCCCTGAAGGTTTGCCTGGTTGCAATCCCAACGGTATGGCGGCTTCATCAAAACTGGAACGCCTTGGTATCGTTTTGGACTGACAAACACCTTTCCATACTACTTCAGCCAGATCGGCGGTTTTCATGTCAGTTCCCTTGGTGAAGGTTTTCTTACAAAGCGGACAGGCGGTAATGAGCTGATCAGGTTTGAATGACCGGTATTCCTGCAGTACCTGATCACGTATCTGATCACGTTCTTTCATGGTGATCCGGGTATTGGCCAGACTGCCGCCGCAACACCAGGCATCTTCCTTTTCGTGTGGCGTACGGATCAGGGAGACGTAGTTGCTGAGCAGTTCCCGGGGTTGTTGATAAATCCCGCTTCCCCGCCCCAATTCGCACGGGTCGTGGTAAACTGCCTTGCCGGGCATGGAAAATGCAGGTAGAAGTCCTTGTCTGACAAGGCCAAGCAGATATTCGGAATGATGCATAACGGTCACTCCCGGCAAAACGTAGTCTTCATGAAAGACTTTGTAACAAATCGGGCAGGATACTACCAGCATCTTAGCCCCTGATGCCAATATTTTTTCGCTGTTATTGACGATCAGTTTATGTGCCGCTTCATATTGCCCGGCCTGTATGAGGGGACGTCCGCAACAGGGGGCTTTGTGCTCGTCCATGAACCAGTAATCCACTTTTGCATAATCCAGCAGTTGCTGCATGGCTTTTTTGATGGAAGGGGTAAGGTGGGTCATGCATCCGGCAAAATAGATTACCTCAGCATGCGGACTCGGACCGTTTCTTAGATAATCGTAGGTGGAATTGTATTCGATGGTTGAGGCAATCCGCTGGGTGATGCGCAGATCATTCAGGTCGAGACCCACCGGACAGTCCTTCTGGCACCGTCCGCAAAGCAGGCAGTTGAATAACTGTTCATCCCTCAGCCGTCTCCCTCTGATTTGTTTGAGTACATAAACTGACTGGGAATTTCTGATATTGGCATGGTTCATCTGACAACTGTCCAGGCAGATCCCGCAGCGGGAACAGGAAAAGACCTGTACGCGCGTATATCCGTCAATGTGCTTTTTGGAGCGTACGCCGTATTTGCGGAGAAAGATGAGCAGTACTTCAACGGGAATGTGCATGTAACGGGAAAATGGCATGGCTGCGAAGAACATGCCCAGTGAAATGGAATAAGCCCACCAGACGACCGGTTCTGCAGGTTGAAGCGTAAACACCGATACCAGCATGTTTCCCGCGGTCTGGGTGAGGAAACTCCCGTTTTCATGCAAGCCTGCGGTGATACTTTCGGCTGCCAGCCGCAGGGGAAAGATCAGCCAAAGCGCTGTGAGCGCAATCCGGTCGCCCGCTTTCATTTTCGTCGTTCTTTTCATGCCAAAGCCACGGCTGCTGAACCGCTTGTACCAGGCGAGTGCAACGCCCGAAAGGACCAGCAGCAACAGGAAGTCCATCAGGGCAGCGAAAAAACGGGCCGTAAAGCCTGCGGGGATGCCGGGTTCGGCATAGCGGAAAAAAATGGACTTCCAGAAAGGAAAGGATAGCGTGCGATAATGGAGAACTGCTTCGATATGGCCGGCGACAATCAGTAAAAACCAGCCAAAGGCAAGGCTTGCATGCATGTACCCCAGTCGGAGGTTCTTGCGGAAGATCTTCCGGTGAAGCAGACCTTCCATGATAATTTCTCCGGCTGCCTGCAGTGTTTTCCGGCCGGGTAGGTTTTTGATGATCCGGATTTTGTCGGTCTTCGAGAGGCCTGTAATCCAGATAACAGTAACAACCAGGAGAAAGCAAAGGATGTAGAGTAACCCAATGGTGAAAGGCAGGACAAAAGGCGGAGGTGTTTCCATAATCACTTAGCTTCTGCGTTTAACTTCACGATCCCCTTTTTGAGAAGCAGGATCACATGACGAATACTGATGCCACGGGGACATACCAGCAGGCATTTTCCACAGAGCATGCACTTGTCAATCTCTTTCGCAAGCCCGGCGATTTCTCCGCGACGCAGGAGCAGGTTCAGTTTCCTGACGTTAAAATCGATCAGGTTGCCCGCATTGCAGGTTGCCGTGCAGCCTCCACATGACAGGCACGTCCTGAAGGACGGTTCCTGCTCCAGTACCTCCGTCAGCAACCGGCCGTCGAACTGGTCAAAGTCGACCGTTCGCGGGCTTATCAGTTTAAATCCAAATTCGTTCATCTTTCCCGGTTTGAAGATACTGATGCACATCGAGCGCCGCCGATCGGGCGTGTTCCAGGGTTTCGTCGACCGTCATGGGGCCGGTGCAGCTGCCCGCCAGAAAAATCCCTTGGCGCGATGATCTGTTTTTGTAAAGATGGGGGTCGCCAACCCGGAGAAAGCCGTTCGGCTCACGTTCAAGCCCGAAGAGGGAGGCCATGGCAGACGTTTCCTTTCCGGCCACCATGCCGACCAGCAGAATAACCAGATCAACGTTCATTTTGAGGGGCCGCCCCGACAGGGTGTCTTCGGCCTTGATGAGTAAAGTCTCGTCCTGGTTTTCAGAAGCTTCCGACAGGCGGCCCCGGATAAACTGGATGTTGTATTTTTCCTGTGCTTCGCGGTACAACGCTTCGTAAGCGAGGCCAAACATCCGGAGATCCATGTAAAAGCAGAAGATTTCAGCATCGGGCAATTGCTTTGCCATTTCAATGGCCTGTTTTACTCCGGTTATACAGCAGACTTTTGAACAGTGGTGATGGCCCGATTTTTCATCGCGTGAACCCACACAATGGATGATGGCAATACGGGCAGGCTTGTTTCCCTTTGAAGTGGTAATCGTACGGCCATTCCTGAAAATCTCCTCCAAATCGACCGATGTCAGGACATTTTCATAAATTGA
>JBCFBK010000012.1:95993-109456 GCA_038562555.1 Prolixibacteraceae bacterium
ATAAATTGAATAACCATATTCTTCCTTTCTTGCGGCGTTAAATGTATCAAATCCTGTGCTGATCACCACTGCATCGGCGATCAATTGATCGCCGGCTGTGGTTTTCACGGCAAAAGAACCATGATTGCCAATCACATCGCAAACAGAAGTATTGCCCAATGTGCGGAAGGTATTCATTGGTCTGTTTTGCCGGAGGAAATCAGTTATTTTGCCGGCCGGTTTGCCATCGGGGAACAAGTGGTGCCAGTTATTGAGCTTTCCTCCCGTATGACCGGTTTTTTCGAGCAGGATGACCTCATAGCCCAGGCTGGCAAGAACGGATGAAACTTCTGTTCCGGCTATGCCTCCGCCAATGGTGACTATTTTTTTCCGTGGGTTCATGTTATTGTATTTTTCCGGGTTTATTCATGGATCGATTCCGTGGCAGCCGTTTGAAAGCAGGCCGGCAGTGAGGGCTTCCCAAGATTTTTCCCATTTTCTCCTTTAAATTTCAGTGAAGGGTCGTATTGAATTCCCATTTTCCGAAGCAACGGTTCACAGTCGGTCTGGTGCATTTGCAGTCCAAGATCCCAGGGGTCATAGCCCAATACAAGTCCCGCGAGTTCTTCGTAGGTCAACACAGGGATTCCCTCTTTTCCGGGCCCATATGTTTTGCCTTCCATCTCGCCGATCACGTATTGCCATTTGTCGAGGAACATGGCGCAGCCCGGACAATTGCAGATGATCGCATCGGGGTGGTAAGGTTCCATCGAATCGAATTTTTTCCGCGAGTTTGAAACCGAATAACCCCTGTTAGCCATGATCAGGTATTGGCGAAATCCGAAACCACAGCAATGCCGCCTTTCAGGATAATCGATCACGTTGCCTCCCCACGATTCGATCATCCCGCTCAGCACGCTGGAGAATTCAGCTCCGCCTATCCCCTTGCCGGGAAATATCTTGGCATAATGGCAGCCGATATGCTCAACGATTTTAAGTGGCTGACCTGTTTGCTGGTTGATCAGCCTGTATTTTTGAAGGGAGGCAATTTTACCTCTGAAATGATAAATGATGTCGCTGCAGTGAGATACATTTTCAGGCAATTCAAATTCTCTTCCCGTTGCTTTCCACAAAATCTCCCGGGTCTTTGCTTCTTCCTCCGGAAATTCCTTCCAGGTTTCAAGAATCTCCGAATAGATGCCAAAGGAGGTCACGCACGAAACAGCTGCGTTTTTATAACCGGCCTTTGTCATTAGGGAGAACTGCCGGGCAGCGATCGCCTGAAGCGTTTCGAAGGGCAGCAGATCGGAGTGGTAGGCAATGCCGCCGCAGGTCGTATGCGACGGGTCATCAAACACATCCTTGTGCAATTCATCTTTCATGATTTGCAGAAAAGCGCGTTCCGATCCCGGGAAGAAATTCTGACGGATGCAGCTTCTGAGATAATAGAAATGGTCATCAGGGATCAGTTTCTGATAATCATTCCATATGCTGATTTTTGATTGCGGTTTCATGAAGAAAAAGTTACCATTTAACCATTAATATTAGACCCAAGACAGAAGAAGTCGCAAATAGTTAGTCATTAGTCGTAAGACCGGAAACGCAATACCGAAGATTTTCTTTTTTTTCGGTCTCCCTGTTCCGGTTTCCTCTATGCCTCGTGCTCCATGCTCTATGCGTCCTTCAGGAGCTTTCATAAACATGTTTAAAATACCGTTCCATTCCGCCATTTTCATCCACCAGTCCCATTTCGGCGGCTTTTTTCCGACTCGCATTTTCAATGTTTTCAAGAAATACGGTGCCACCTGACTCATCAAAGATAGCGCCGAGTTCAGTCAATATCCCGCCGGAAATTTTTCGCAGGGCACCCGCGCCTTCCCGATCCAGATTGGCTCCCAAACGATGATACAGGTCTTTCCGGTTTTCAAAGACCCATTGCCATACAGGCCCCTGTTCCGGATGCATTTCGGGTTTTACGCTGTCGGGATGAATGCAGTAACCGCGATGGAGAATATTTTCGATCAGGACTTTTTTTAAGGCATACTGCTGGCGCCCGTGCCGGCTTTCCGTGAAATAGCCAAGTTGCTGGGAGAGCTTGCGGAGGGTATTAATAATTAGTCCCGGGCAATTACCGCGGGGACACCTGGTTTTGCATGACATACATTGCCCGCAGTACCAGATCGTTTCGCTGCGCAACAGCTTTTCAATCTGTTCTTCACTGCGGGACTGCACTTCAACAGCGATCATGCGCGGATCATAATCAAAGAATTCGGCAGCCGGGCAAATAGCTGTGCATACGCCGCAGTTCATACAGGCTTTCAGCCCTTCAATAAAGCGTACATCCTCCCGTAATTGATCGTATAGTTTCATGGTCGACCGCTTTTTAAAGTAAAGCTACATCAGCGGCAGTCAACCTGAAACAGCATAAAGGCCTATTCCTGCTACGTTTTTTTGCGTATAATAATGAACTATGTTTTCTTATTTATTGATCATTTTCCGGCCGGTACACAGGTAATTCGATATAGAAGGCTGTTCCTTTGCCCATGGCAGTCTCGTACCAGATCCTTCCCTGGAAAGTCTCTACGATCTTCATAACAATGGCCAGTCCGAGTCCCATGCCACTGGTTTTGGTGGTAAAGTTCGGCTGAAACATCTGTGGCCGGATTTCCTCCGGGATTCCGGTCCCGTTATCGCGAACCGTGATGATAGTATAATTGCCGCTTACCGAAAGACTGACGGTAATTTTTCCTTTCCGGTCGGGCGGAATTGATTGCATGGCATTTTTGATCAGGTTGATGAGAGCCCTGGAGAGTTGTTCCTTGTCAGCATCGATCTTGACTTCGGCCAGACCATTCAACTCGATCATAAACGTCATCTGATTATTCGACTCGAACAGGGCAACTACATCCTGGAGCTTTTCCGCCAGATTAAAAATCTCATTTCGGGTCTTGGGAATTTTTGCAAAATTTGAAAATTCGGTGGCAATATCAGAAAGGGTATCAATTTGTTCAATTAGTGTTCGGGTAACCCGGTTGAAAAAATCGTCGTAGTGTGGGCTGTTTTCTTCCTTTGCACGCTGCAGATACTGTATATTGAGTTTCATCGGGGTGAGCGGATTCTTGATTTCATGCGCCACCTGTTTTGCCATTTCCCGCCATGCCAGTTCCCTTTCGCTGCGGGCCAGCAATTCTGCGCTATCGGCGAGTTCGTCGACCTTCCGGTTGTATTCAGTTACAAGGGCTCCGATTTCGTCGTCTCCCCCATAACTGATCTGCTCGTTTTTCTTATCGAGTTGAATACCTTTTAATTTCTCCCGGATCAGGCTAAGCGGCTGGGTGATCTTATTGGCAAGCAGCACTGCAACGATGACGCTGCCGAAAAACAGCAGAACATACAGGTTGATGAAAGCAACAATGAAGGTCGAAATTTCCTGTCTGAGTTCGTCTCCCCTGGAAAAATGGGGTAAGTTGATGAAGCCGAGATATGAACCCTGATTGTTGATAATCGGCTCATAAATCGACATGAATGCCAGATCACCAATTTCTTCAGGCTGGATATAGCGGATCCGGTAATTTTTAGTCAGTTCATAAAATGCTTTCGAGTTCATCCGGTCTGAGATAATCCCCCGGTTTATAATTTCGGGACGCGAAGAAGCGATCATTTTTCCGTCGGTCCCGTAAATATTGATGTCGGTTAAAAAAATGTTGGAGAGGTTGCCAAGCTCACTCCAGAGCCAATTCCGGATTTCCGGAGTAAAATCGTTTACCGTATTCAGCCGGATATTTATTTCTTCGGCGATGGCTTTCATTTTTTCATTCAGATTATCCTGGTGCCGGTTAACGTATTCACGTGAATTATAGTAAATAGTACCCGCAGCTACGACCAAAAGGGATATTAGAACCACCGTAATGATTGCTGCCTGAATGCGAAATTTGAGATCGTAGCTAAAAGCCTTATTCCGGTAATCCGGGTTACCCATAAAAACCAGCGCGAGCGTCAGTATAAAATAGAAAACGAACAAGTAAGGAAAGGAAACCAGGTAATCGAGTACCCTAAACGAAGGCCTGCTGACAATAATGTAGTTATCGTTCCCAAGGCTGTAGATGAGATGGTCATACTTATCCCATTCCTTAAAGGTGAATTCTGTCGTTGCCCGGCCTTCAGTATAAGGACTGATATAAAAATTGTAAGGATATTCTCCGTTTAAATAGACCAGTTGCTTATTGTAATATTTGGCATAGGAATAGTGTTTATAACGGTTAGGCTCCTTCAGTGAATTATCGAGCAAAAGTTCCGGAAATCCGATTCCCTCAGGAAGAAGCCTTGACTGCAGGTCGATGAAGATGGATACGCCAAGTGAATCAGAAGACAAGGGATAGAATAACTTGCCAAAATAGGAAATCCGTCCGTTCATGTTCTCCATATAATAAAAGCCTGTACCTGGGATTTGCATCCCATTTTCCCGCACCATCGAATCAAAGTATGGAAAACACGGAACGATCCTGTCGTCGGGTTCAACCAGCAGACTGTCGGAGCCGTCGCATGTCGTAATTTGAATCTCATACTTTCGCAGGTATCCGCTGAAATATTCCTGACTCAGGTATTCCTCGAGATTTTTGTAAGGAGGGGTGAGCAAAAAGGGTATGATGGAATCAACCCTGATTTGCTGTTGTATTTCAGTAAGTACAATTTCTGCTGCAGGATCGTGTTCGGAGTATTTGGTGATGGCCATCAATTTCTGGATCTCCTGACGGCGGGCGTCATTGTGGTTTTGGATGATAATGAGTGAAAAGAAGGTGAAAAGGGCCACAAAGAAGATCAGATACGAAAGGGATGAATGCCTGACCTGGGATTTTTGAAGGGCGACCTCTGAGAAACCGATCAGTAAAAAAAGACCGGCCATGTATAAATAGCTGTTTTTTAGTGTAATGGAAAGAACGGAAACGACAGCCAGCAGGACAGCATGAGTGATCAGGAATTTCTTCCGGGCTAACCGTTCCCCTGCTGCCTTGATGATTTTCAGGTGAAGTAATGAAACAGAGAGGAGCAGTAAGGCAATGATCAGGTATCCGACGATACTGTATAGGTTAATATCGTCGATCCGGTTAAGGTAGAAGGAAAAACTGCTGTTTCGAACAAGATTCTGGATGAGTGAATTGATTCCCGCGTATAACAGGGCAACAAAAACAAACGCGGCGATCAACTCCTCGTCATTTTCTCCCCTGGTGAAGCTGAATTCCTCAGCCAGTGTATAACTCCAGAAAAAAATGAAAATCGTTAGGAGGAGCAGGTCTCCCAGGGAGGGAAGTAAAAAGGAGCATGCATAAAGGGAGGGACTGAAAAGATCAAATGCGTAGCAAACCTGCGGAATTCTGAAAAGAACATGTACCCAATAAATGCAAAAAAGCACCAGACCCAGTATTAACGACCGCAGCATAAAGGGCTCGTGCCTGTAATTTAATTTTAAGAATGACCTGATATAGAAAAGCGCGAGCAACAGTGCCAGAAAAAATAAAGCCGCGGGGAGATAAAGCTGTGTTTGTTCACATTTGATGCCATCGCCGGGCGCCAGAGAGAATAAATAGGCTCCGCTCCTGTCATGAATTCCAATCGCGTTTGCAGATGCCTCAGTTTGGATTTTATAATGGTCAGGCGTATTGAAGGCATTGGCAAAGCGGTTTGTAATGTATTCGTTTTGAATTGAATAATTCTCCTTAATGAGGATGAGACCGATTATCGACAGATTACCTGACGTTTTAACGGAACTTAAGTAAACGCCGTTGGGAAGAAAAAGTACTTTTTCTTCGGTTGTTTGTTTCAGATAGGTTCGTTCAAAAGAAAACCGGTTGTTTGACCAGAATAGCAGCTTTTGACCGTCGGTAATTAAAAAACCAAGCCCTTTTTTTTGATACAAGGCCGAGAGCTGCTGAAAGGCAGACTGAAAATCGCCATCAAAGCCGTCATCGCCGACTGTCCGGGCGACTTGATCCAGGCTTTGATCGAGAAGAGCCTGTTGTTTGTGCAGTTGAATCTCAAATTTTTTTGCGACCCTGATGGTTTGATCAGGATGAAATAAATGATACTCGGTTATGAAACCGGCAACGACAAAAAAAACCGATAAAAGCAGCAGCAGATGCAGTTTTAAGTTTTTGTTGGCACTATTGGCTCGTTTCATGATGGTAAGGTTCACCTTTTAATATTGTCAATGCACGATACAACTGTTCGGAGAAAATCAGTCTCACCATTTGGTGAGAAAAGGTCATTCTCGATAAACTGATTTTTGATGTGGCGGCATCAACCAATTTTTTTGAAAATCCATAGGGGCCTCCGATTATGAAAACCAGTGTTTTTGTTCCATCCAGCATTTTCTTTTCCAAAAATCGTGCAAATTCCGGCGATTTGAATTCTTTTCCCCGTTCATCGAGTAAGATTATTTCATCGGTGGGGTTTATCTGACTCAGTAGCAACTCTCCTTCCTTTTCTTTTTGGATCTCTTCCGGCAATCTGCGGGTATTTTTGATATCGGGGATTATCCGGTATTCAAAAGGCAGGTAGTGACTAATGCGCTCATGATAAATACTGATCCCTTCCTGCAAATATGTTTTATCTGTTTTTCCAACTACAATAAGCTTTACCTTCATAGAGATGTTCGTTACGGATGATCCATTGAAGAGTTTTAAATTTTATTAACTTTACAAAGTTATGCAACCTGTTTCATTAAATTCAGGAAGTTGGTACAATTTATGCTGTATCAAGATGTTTCAAAAAAATGGAAATGAGAGGGAGAACTTATAAAAGTCTGATTATTGCGGTCCTGTTTGTTTTTGTGACAGTTTCATTGATTGCACAGATTCCGGACGAAGTGGTGGTGAGCCTTAGAACCGGTAACGCGAACACGTTGTCAAACTATTTCAATCAAAATATTGAAATGGTCGTGCTGGAGCATGATGATGTTTACAGTAAAGCACAGGCTCAGCAAATTTTATCCAGCTTTTTCAGCCAGAATAAAGCCCAGGAATTCAGCATTATTCATACCGGAGGAAAAGAGGGTGCCCATTATGCCATTGGGAATCTGACAACGAGCGGTGGAACTTTCAGGGTATCGGTTTTTATGAAAAGCGCAGGAAATAAGGCCTACATTCATCAGCTGAGGATTGAAAAACAATAAGCCTGATGCTCGGTCCCTTCACTCACAGGATAAAGCGATTATTTCTGAGATTGCTGATCAGGGCCAGGAAGATCAGTTTTCCGGGCTTTGACAGGATTCCTTTGTATGATGTGATGGTTTTCTTTTACCGCAGTATTGTTGATGCCTCGTTTACCACAAGGGCCTCGGCCATTGCCTTTAGTTTTTTTCTTGCACTTTTTCCTGCCATTATCTTTTTGTTTACACTGATACCTTATATTCCGATCAGGAACTTTCAGGCTGAGCTTTTTTTGCTGATCAGGGACCTCTTGCCCGCAAGCACCTTTGTTGCAGTTGAGGAAACGATTCAGGATATCCTGACCCGGCAGCGCAGCGGACTGTTGTCGCTGGGGTTTTTGATGGCCCTTATTTTTTCGTCAAATGGTCTGGTCTCCATGATGAACGCATTTGATTCATCTCTGCATACCGTTGAAACGCGAAACTGGCTGGATCAGCGGCTTGTTTCGTTTTTACTGCTGATGGTTCTTTCCGTATTGCTTACGCTTGCCATTGCTCTGATTATCCTTGGCCAGTATGGCATTAATTATCTGGAAGAATCGCCCCTTGTGGGAAGCCGGCTGACTTTTTATCTGCTGTCGGTAGGAAGGTGGGTCGTTACCATAGCGTTGCTCTTTTTTGCCTACTCTTCCCTGTATTTTTTTGCACCTACCAGGAAGACCCGCTGGCGGTTCATCTCGCCCGGAAGCACGC
This sequence comes from Prolixibacteraceae bacterium, assembly GCA_038562555.1. Taxonomy (GTDB): domain Bacteria; phylum Bacteroidota; class Bacteroidia; order Bacteroidales; family Prolixibacteraceae; genus JBCFBK01. Next base: position 103,870 of record JBCFBK010000012.1, read on the forward strand.
TTGCCACGATCCTGAGTATCGCTGTCCTGGGAGGTTTTGGTTATTACATTACCCGTTTTGGACAATACAATAAGTTATACGGCTCTATTGGAACGTTGCTGGTGGTGATGTTGCTTTGTTACCTGATGTCCCTGATCCTGCTGATTGGCTTTGAACTCAATAACAGCATCAGCGCCGCGCGAAGGAAAATTATCATGTAATTATAGTCGTAAGTAGCTAGTCGTAAATAGTTAGTAAGATCCGGATTTCTTTGTCTTACGACTTGCGACTAAAAATTTACTTTCCCATCTTAAACAGCAATTCTTTTTCTTCTTTAGTGAGGGAATCATAGCCCGATTTGCTGATCTTATCAAGTACCCGGTTTATTTCTTCCTGCTGCAGGTTTTTCTGGCGATTGTATTCGATATTGTCTTTTTTGCGTCCGCGATAGCTTACCTGGATCCGTTGCCTGGGGTGAAATAAACGGGTTGCCGCGTCAATTAATTTAGTAATGATCCAGGTCAGATCATGGCCTTTCCGGCGTTGCACGGCAAAGAAAAAGCCAAAAACTGCTCCTCCCAGATGGGCCAGGTTACCACCGGCGTTTGAAGAAGCGATTCCGATCACGTAAAGGGCAATGGAGAACAGAGCAAGATGCTTCATTTTAATCTGCCCGATAAACAACAGGTTTATCGGATGGTTGGGCGCGTGGGTGGCAACTGCAGCGATAATGGCCAGGACCGAAGCTGAGGCCCCGAGCAGCCGGGCGAAGACAATGACCTCCGAAAAAGCCGGAAACAAGTTGTAAGCCAGCAGAAAAAATACGCCGCCTGAAAGCCCTCCCAGCAAATATACACCCAGCAACTTTTTTGCATCAAAATAGAAGAGGAAGATCTTGCCCATCCAGTAGAGCCAAAGTACATTGAATAAGATATGCAGAAAATTGAAGTGCAGGAACATATAAGTGATCAATGTCCAGGGCCGCAGCATTAGCTGCCCGACGTCGGCCGGAAGGGCCAGCCAGTTTAGCAGGGTAAATTCCTGATTCAGCAAAAAGAAAAAAACATGAATAACCCGTATGGAGAGAAATACGCCGATGTTTATATAAATCAGCCGGGTGAGTACCGAGCCTTTTTTAAACGACTCTTTTATTTCATCAATAATCGACATGATCAAATTTTTAAAAGACACAAGTATCAGGTAACAGGGCAAAAGACAAAAGGACAAAAAGACTTCCCGGCCGGTGTGCTAATAAAATTTCCGGCTGTTTTTGTTCCAGTACCTGATCATCAGGTAACCAAACAGCATTCCTCCCAAATGAGCAAAATGAGCCACGTTGCTTCCGGGGCGCGCAAACCCCAGATAAAGTTCAATAGCACCGTAGGCAATGACAAAATATTTGGCTTTAATGGGAATGGGAGGGAAAAGCAGAAAAAGCTGGGTATTCGGAAATAACATTCCAAATCCAAGCAGCACACCATATACAGCACCCGAAGCACCAACCGTTGGAACGTTCATAAGCTGGTTAAGTTTTCCCATCATCGGATCTGCAAAATTTTTTCCCTGTTGCCATAGCTCTACACCCTGCTGCATAACCAGGTCGATCTGTTCCTGACTCATTTGAGATACAACCGAGCTGTATTCGATGTAATTCACAAACAAATGTAAGGCGGCAGCTCCGAGCCCGGTCACAAAATAATAAGTAAAAAAGCGCCGGGGTCCCCATACGCTTTCCAGAACCCTTCCAAACATCCACAAGGCAAACATATTGAAGAAAATATGCGTGATACCGCCGTGCATAAACATGTGGGTGACCAACTGATAGGGACGAAATGCAGGTGACAGGAAAAAGTGCAGTCCCAGTATTGAATTCAGATCAATGCCGCGTACGCTGGCCATAAAAAATGTTGCCAGAAGCATCAACACATTGAGAATGATCAGATTTTTTACAACAGGAGGAATATTTCCGATAACAGGTCTGTAATTCTGCATACTTTACAATTTAATTTGCCGGTACAATTGCCGGGCCATAAATAATTTTGGTCTAAAGTAAATAAATAACGGACACTTTGTCACTTTAGCATTTTTTCAAATTGCTCAACCGGGATTATTGTTAACACTTGTTTTCCCGACGGTGAGAAATTCGGGGTGGAGCAGCCAAAAAGCTGATCGATGATCTGGTTGATCTCCTCCGGCTTCATCACATAACCATAAGGAATTGCAGATGCCCGGGCCAGGGAGGCAGCAATTTTCTCACGTGCCTTCTCCCGGATATCCGCAGCCGTGTTTTTTAAATCCTGCAGCAGACCTTCAATAATCTCGAGCGGCGATGCATGATCCAGGATCGCGGGTGTACCGTTTATAATAAAACTGTTACTTCCAAAATCACGGACATCGAAGCCCAGCGATTTCAAATCGTCCAGTACCGATCTCAGCAGTTCAGCATCGGCAGCATGCAGATCAAAGGTCTGCGGAAAAAGCTGCTGCTGAGTGGCAATCACGTTGCCGCTTAGAATAGTCATAAAATTTTCGAACAGGATCCGTTCATGCGCACGCTTTTGATCGATGACCATTAATCCCGATTTAACAGGCGCAAGGATATATTTGTTCTTAAACTGGAAGCAGGTTTTACCAGTAAAAAGTTCCTCCGTTGAAAGTTCAACCTTTTCTTCGCTTTTCCCTTCAGGCATAAAGGGCACTTCGCGCTCCCTGTTTTTCTGAAAATCCTGATAGAGTTTTTCCCAATGCCTGACTTGTTCCTGACGGCCGGGAGAGGTTTGCTCCATCGACAATTGTTTCCTCCCCACTTCAAAGGGGTTATAGGTCGGATCAATCTGAATTTCCGGCGGCGGGACTACTTCTCCGCTCCTGGGTGCTATCGGAATTTCAATACTTCCCGACTGGTCGAAATCGATGGAGGGAACGATGTTGAATTTTCCAAGGGCTTCGCGTACCGAAGCATGAATGATTTGCCAGATTGCCGACTCATTCTCAAATTTAATTTCCGTTTTTGTAGGATGGATATTGATATCAATCGTTTCAGGGTCCACGTCAAAATAAAGAAAATAAGACGGAAAGCTTTCGGGGGGCAGTATTTTTTCATAAGCCTGAATGACTGCCTTATGAAAAAAAGGATGCTTCATAAACCGGTTATTGACAAAAAAGAACTGTTCGCCAAAGGTCTTTCGGGCGAACCTGGGTTGCCCGACATATCCCCTGACCTTCACCAGGGTCGTTTCAGTATGAACGGGTATCAGGTTTTGTCCGGTAGTTTTTCCAAAAATGGCCATAACGCGTTTGCGGATATTATCCCCTTTCCCCAGTTCGTATATGGATTCCTGATTGTGAAGCAAGGAGATGCTGATTTCGGAATTGGCCAGGGCAATCCGCTGAATTTCACAGATAATATGCTTAAGTTCAGTAGGATTGCCTTTTAAAAATTTTCTCCGTGCGGGAACATTGAAAAACAAATTTTTGATCATAAAGTTGGATCCGCAGGCGCAACTGGCAGGTTCCTGCTTAAACAATACCGAGCCACCGATATGAATAAACGTACCAATTTCGTCATCATGTAAACGCGTCCGCAACTCCACGTCGGCAACAGCCGCAATTGAAGCGAGCGCTTCTCCGCGGAAACCCATCGTGCGGATGGCAAACAGATCATTTGCTGAACGGATTTTTGATGTGGCATGGCGCTCAAAGGCCATGCGCGCATCGGTAGCCGACATGCCGCAACCGTCGTCGCTGACCTGGATTAACGTCCGGCCTGCGTCTTTGATATTTACCGTAATTCGGGTGGCTCCTGAGTCGATGGCATTTTCAACCAGTTCTTTTACCACCGATGCGGGTCGTTGTATGACTTCACCGGCGGCAATCTGGTTTGCTACGGAGTCAGGTAAAAGCTGAATGATATCTGGCACGGAATTACTTTAAAATTTCAGTAAAAGGTAAAAAACTAAGCCCAGGATGACAATTAACAGGATCAATCGCGTGGCAGAGCTTTTTTGGGCATCCCGCGAGTTGGTCGATTTCAGCGACCTTCGAAACTGTCCACGGATATTAGGTCTGTAATTTGGATCGGTTGGTTTTTTTTCGTCTATTCCCAGTTCTTTTTTGATGCGTTCTTCACGTTCCTGCATCGCTTCCTTATCGGGATCATAAAAGCGATAGGGAATTTGAAATTTCCGCGCTTTCGGTATATGGAAAAATTTTCCTGTCATGTTAAAAAATATCATGGATTGATTATATACAAAACTACAAAAATGCGGCCAGATACTCAAATTGCGAAATAAAAAGGCTGAGCGGGTACGGAATACTTGCTTATTATGACTAATAGCTGTAAATTTCTCAATAGTTTGGAAAGGTAAAACAATTCGCCATGATGATCAAGACCTTTGCATCGGCGGTTCATGGCATTGATGCAACAATCATTACGATCGAAACAGATGTTTCCCAGGGAATTAAGTTTTTCCTGGTCGGCCTGCCCGACAGTGCCGTAAAGGAGAGCCAGCAGCGGATTGAATCAGCCCTTCGCCTCACGGGATTTAAATGGCCCCGGAGGAAGGTGGTCATTAATATGGCTCCGGCCGATCTGCGCAAGGAGGGCTCGGCTTATGACCTGCCACTGGCAATAGCGGTGCTGGCAGCGTCCGGACAGATTCAGAGTGAAAGGCTGGGGAATTTCGTGCTGATGGGAGAACTTTCGCTTGACGGAGCTCTCCAGCCCATCAGAGGTGCATTGCCCATAGCCATCAAGGCCAGGGAAGAGGGTTTTGAAGGATTTATTCTGCCGGTTCAAAATGCCCGTGAAGCGGCCGTAGTCGATCATCTGAAGGTGTATGGTGTTGAAAATATTCAGCAGGTAGCGGCCTTTTTTAACGGGATTACTGCGCCTGAACAGACCATTGTCAATACCCGCGAAGAATTTTACAGGATGGTTAGCCGTACTGAGGTTGACTTTTCTGACGTGAAAGGTCAGGAAAATGTGAAACGTGCCCTGGAGATCGCGGCGGCAGGCGGGCATAACGTGATCATGATCGGCCCTCCCGGTTCGGGAAAGACCATGCTGGCCAAGCGGATCCCCGGTATTTTGCCGCCCTTTACCCTGCATGAGGCGCTCGAAACCACCAAGATCCATTCGGTGGCAGGGAAGATTGGCCGGAATACCTCACTGATGACCGAACGGCCATTTCGGGCACCTCATCACACCATTTCAGATATCGCACTGGTTGGAGGAGGCTCTTTCCCTCAGCCCGGTGAAATTTCTCTTGCGCATAACGGGGTTCTCTTTCTCGATGAATTGCCTGAATTCAGACGTACCGTTCTTGAGGTGATGAGGCAACCTTTGGAAGACCGGCACATCATTATATCGCGGGCCCGGTTTTCTGTTGAGTATCCGGCGAGCCTGATGCTGGTGGCTTCGATGAATCCTTGTCCGTGTGGATATTATAATCATCCCACGAAAGAATGTGTTTGCCCGCCGGGAGCAGTTGCCAAATACCTGAACCGGATTTCGGGGCCGCTGCTCGACCGGATCGATATTCATCTGGAAGTTATTCCGGTTCCGTTTAATAAAATGGCTGAGCTGAAAGAAACCGAGAGCAGCAGT
>JBCFBK010000012.1:109466-113846 GCA_038562555.1 Prolixibacteraceae bacterium
CAGCAGTTCGATTCGCGGGCGGGTGATCAGTGCCAGGAATATTCAGTCAAAACGCTTTAAAGACCTGCCGGGGGTATTTTGCAATGCGCAAATGTCGTCGCGACAAGTCAGGGAGCACGTTACGCCTGGTCAGGCCGGCAACCTGCTGCTGAAAAATGCGATGGATAAGCTGGGCTTGTCGGCCCGTGCTTACGACCGCATTCTGCGCGTGGCCCGTACCATTGCCGATCTTGAGCATTCTGTACAGGTGGAGGCTCATCACATTTCGGAAGCCATCCAGTACCGCAGCCTCGATCGTGAAAGCTGGGGCGCATGATCAGGAATATGAACAAAAAATGTTAACCTTTAGCCATGGAATTGACATGTTTCCATAAACACCGGCCGGGTGCACATATGCTGATCCTGTCAGTTCCATTTGGTCTTTAAAAAATAATATACAAATGAATCAATCTTCACCTTCAGTCCTCAGTTTCCTGTTCCTCCTTCTCCTGCTTTCGTGCAGTCGCCGGGACGAAAGCCAGCAGGCACAGCCCGATCCCGCTTACGCCCAGTTTGTCAGCAGTTTTACAAGTGGGGTAATTTCGTGCAAATCGCCCATTCAGATCGAGCTGGCCATGGATCCGACAGCAACCGTGAAGGAGGACCCGGCGCCTCCTGCGGGCATGATCTCCCTCGAGCCACATGTTGCAGGAAAGATACAGTGGGTGAATGCCCGCACCCTCGCTTTCGTTGCCAGCGACAAACTCGAATCGGGAACTACCTACCGGGTGACCGTCGCGCTGGACAAACTGCTGAAGGTTCCTGATCAATACCGGACCATGACGTTCCAGATCAGGACCATTTCGCAATCCTTTCGTGTGGACGATCTGGCACTGAAAGCCTATAATTATGAGGATCAAAAGATCCGGTACCTGACCGGGACGGTATATACGGCCGACTACGCTGTGTCCGGGACTGTGGAACCGGTAGTTGCCGTAAAGGATCAGGCAGGCCCGCTGGATCTCTTGTGGGAACATGATGCAACCGGTACCGTCCATACGTTCCGGGCCGACAGCCTTATCCGGGGTGACCGTGCGCGTGACCTGACCGTTGCCTGGAACGGAAAAACGCTTGGTGAGGATAAAAAGGGAGAGCAGAAAATAGACGTACCGGCTGCCGGCGACTTCAGCGTGGTAAAGCTTGAGGTTGTACAACAGCCGGAGCAGATACTCATTCTGCATTTTTCTGATGCCTTGCTGTCTGATCAGGATCTTACCGGTCTGGTCACGGTGGATGGGACGGGTGAACTCAGGTACGTGACCGAATTCAGCGAACTGAAAGTATATTTGCCCCAACGGCTTTCAGGAATGCACGAAGTCCGCATCTGGGGCGGGATCAGAAATGCAATGGGCAGGCCGTTAAAAGATCCGGTAAGCATGCAGGCTCATTTTGAAGACATGCGCCCTGCCGTCAGGTTGATCGGCAAAGGCAGCATTGTGCCGTCGTCGGAAGAGCTGATCATCCCCATTGAAGCGGTTAACCTGAAGGCTGTCGATCTGCGCGTCATCAAAATACTTACTCATAATGTTCACCAGTTTTTTCAGCAGAATCAGTATCAGGATGGGGGAGATCTGAAACAGGTTGGACGCCTGTTGCTGCAAAAAAGGATTGACCTGCAGGTCAATTCATTCCCGGATCTGAAGACCTGGCACGCATACCGGATTGATCTGGCCCGGCTGATCGCTGTCGAACCGGGAGCTATTTACCGGGTTAATCTGCGGTTTCGGAAATCCTATTCCGTTTACGGAAAGGAACGTGCCGGAGATGCCGACAGCATTTCGGTCATTGATCAGATGGAAGAGTCGCAACAGTCGGAACGGGAGAAGGAGGAATGGGACCGCCCGGGCTGGTATTCCGACGAGGATTATCCCGAAGGCTTCGACTGGGATAAACGAAATGATCCGAACGATGTCTCGTATTTTTATCCCGAACGCTTTGTCTCCCGTAATTTGTTCGCGACTAACCTGGCGATTATCGCCAAGGGAGGAAACAGTCGGGCTATGAATTTCGCGGTGACCAACCTGAAAACGACGGAACCTGAAGAAGGCGTATCGCTGAAGATCTACAATTTTCAAAAGCAACTGCTGGAAACGCTCACGACCGATTCGAAAGGATTTGCCCGGGTGAAGCCGGAAAGCAAACCCTTCCTGCTTGTGGCAGAAAAAGCCGGACAAATCGCTTACCTGCGACTCGATGACGGCTCCTCGCTGTCGCTGAGTAACTTTGACGTTTCGGGCGAAGTTGTTCAGAAGGGGATAAAAGGATACCTCTATGGCGAACGGGGAGTCTGGCGTCCGGGTGACCGGATTTACCTGACGTTTATTCTGGAAGACGAACAGCGGCAACTCCCGGCCGGGCATCCGGTAATTTTTGAATTGATCGATCCGCGGGGACAAACAGTCAGCCGGCAAGTAAAAGCCGGCGGACACGACGGATTCTATTGTTTTACAACCGAAACACAGCCTGATGCGCCCACCGGCAACTGGAGCGCGCGTATTAAGGTTGGAGGACAAAGCTTTTCAGAGCGCATCAAGGTTGAAACGGTAAAGCCAAACCGATTGAAGATTGACCTCCAACTGGGCAAAGAGAGTCGTACGCTCAACCGGGGCCCTGTTCAGGGAAAGCTTACCGCAGCCTGGCTGCACGGAGGCATTGCCCGAAACCTGAAAGCGCGGATTTCCGTTGTTTTTTCACAGGTAAAGGCAGCATTCAAAGCATACCCAAATTATACATTTAACGATCCTGCCCGTGAGTTTTCCGCTCAGGAACAACCGCTCTTCGATGGCCGGATCAATGAGCAGGGAGTTGCTCCGCTTGCCTTCGAAATGCCGGAAATATCAACCGCACCCGGGATGCTGAATGCGCATTTCACCACACGCGTTTTCGAGGAAACCGGTGATTTCAGCATCGATGTCAAAACTGTTGCTTATGCGCCGTTTATTTCGTTTGTTGGTGCGAAACTCCCGGCTTCCGATTCAAACTGGTATAAAACAGATAACACGTATCCGCTCGAACTGGTAACCGTAGATGCCGACGGAAATAAAACCGATCGGAAGGGTCTGGAAATAACTGTTTATAAAGTCGATTGGCACTGGTGGTGGGATGCAGGAGAAGACCATCTGGGACGGTATGTTAATAATAAATACCGGAAACCCGTTATCCGGGCTATTGTGGATACCAGGGCAGGCGTGGCAAGTTTTCCCATTCAAATCAAGTACAGCAACTGGCAGGATAACGGCCGTTACCTGATTCACGTGAAAGACCCGCAAAGCGGGCACAGCACCGGGATTACCGCCTATTTTTCAAAATGGGGTTACTGGACTGCCGACGGGATGCAGGAAGCATCGACCATGTTATCGATGAAAACCGACAAGGAAAAATACCGTGCCGGTGAAAAGGTGACCGTGTCAATTCCTTCAGCGAAAAACGGGAAAGCCCTGGTGAGTCTTGAGAACGGAAGTGATGTACTGGATCTGTTCTGGGTGGAAACCAGCGAAAAGAATACCGTTTTTAGTTTCGAGGCAAAACCGGAAATGGCACCGAACATTTTTGTGCATGTATCGCTTATTCAGCCTCATGAACAAACAGAGAATGATGCACCGATCCGCCTCTACGGGATCGTGCCGGTTGAGGTAGAGGATCCTTCAACCCGCTTGGAGCCGCAAATCAGGATATCTTCGGAGTTGGAGCCCGAAAAGGAATTTGAGCTTAGCGTGTCCGAAAAATCAGGACGGGAAATGACCTATACTCTGGCCGTCGTTGATGAGGGCTTACTGGATCTGACGCGTTTTCAGACACCCGATCCCTGGGGTTCTTTTTACGCGCGGGAGGCGCTGGGTGTCAGGACCTGGGACTTTTATGACGATGTAATCGGCGCTTATGGGGCACGCCTGGAGAAGGCGTTTGCCGTAGGAGGTGATGAAGGTCTGTTGGCGGCGGGTCGCAAGAAGGTGAACCGTTTTGAGCCGGTGGTGCGGTTTATCGGCCCCTTTACGCTCGAAGAAGGCAAAAGCAAAACGCACCGGCTTACCATGCCCAACTATGTGGGAGCAGTGAGGGTGATGGTTGTTGCCGGACACGAAGGCGCTTACGGGAAAGCAGAACGGTCGGTTAAGGTACTGAAGCCGCTGATGGTACTGGCAACGCTGCCCCGCGTTCTGGGGCCGGGAGAAGAAGTAAAGTTGCCGGTCAATGTATTCGCGATGAAGGCAGAAGTGAAGGATGTTCAGATTACCGTTAGTTCGAATGATCTCTTTAGCGCTTCCGGCCCTGTGTCAAAAAAGCTGCATTTTGATCATATTAGCGATCAGTTGGTTGATTTTGGTATGAAAGTGGCCGGAA
>JBCFBK010000013.1:0-111840 GCA_038562555.1 Prolixibacteraceae bacterium
ATTTTATAGTCGTGTGAGAAACCCTTGCCCAACAGATAGCCTGTTGCGGTGGAATATTTTACATCGGAACTGGTGATTGCAGGAGCGTTTGGAAAGCGTTCAGGCGTTGTTATATTTTCAAAAGCCTTGATTTCATTGGGAGCCTTCATAAAAAGCTTCCAGCGCCAGTCGCGCCCGATTTTTGTGTCTTCAATAAAATCGTCGCCCTCATATCCGCTTCCCGGAGCATAGATCGGAAGTCCGTTTTCCATCAGAAAATTATCGGCATACTGCCGGGTATAACCCCGGGCAGCCCCGTGATAAATCATGTGGTTATAGGTGTGGCGCACCCCCAGACTGACATTATAGGCCCGGTACATGATCACTTCACTGTAAGCGCCCGGATCAGGCGATGCAAACATATCATAATAGGGGTTTTTAGCCTGAGCCGCCGATTCGCGGATCACCTTGTTATTCGAAACTAGAGGGATCGCATCAGCGATGGCCGACGATGCTTCCATGGCTTCGGTCAGAAAGAAGCTGATCTCACCGTCAAGGCTTCCGCCGGGGAACTGGTAGTCCTTATTGTAATCTTTTTCGGCTCCCGGCCATCCCGGTCCTTTGGGCACATTTGCCGTACCGGCATGATACTTTTCCCAGGTCGCTTCAAATAAAGCAACCCGCGCTTTCAGCAGCAAGGCTGCATTTTGAGTAATCCGCAATTTCCCGCCAACCGGTGTATTTCCCAGCAGTTCAATCGCCTTATCCAGATCGCTAAGGATAAAGCGGGCCACCTCGTTGCGCGGCATCCGTTTCGAAGCCTCGACCAACGCTTCCTGATTGTCGGGCAGGGTCTGGGTCAGGATCGGGAAGTCGCCCAGTTTCCGGAGTCTGAAGAAATACTCCTGGGCACGCAAAAAATACCCTTCGCCAATATAATGTTTGATGTTGGTGGCCGCCCCGGTAATTTTCCCTTCTTCCAAACGGGGGACAGCGGTCTGCAGAAAGTAATTCAACGGATAGATGTTATCAAAATTCCAGAAGCCGTCATTCTGATCAACGCGCCATAATCCAGTAACATAGCGGGTATTGGTCGTTTTTGCGGTGACATTATCCGTTGCCAGGTCCTCATGATAGAACGATTCTCCTCCCCCGCCTGCATGGCTGGGCAGCATCCCCCCTTTATCAACACTGTATTCATTATAGCTGTTATTTGAATAATAGTAATTATTGACATAAGCAGCTAACTGCGCTTCATCCCACAGGTATTTCTCCGGCGATACTTCCGAAGGAGGCGTAATATCCAATGCATCATTACAGGCTGTTAACCAGAACAACAGGAACCCAAACAGGAGACTTTTTATGCTAGTATAATATTTGTTCATTGCTTTACTGTTTTAAAAGTTTACACTTACACCAAAAGAATAGGTGCGCGATAAGGGATAGACAATACCACCCCGCACGCCGACGCCTGCAGTTTCCGGATCCATCACCTCACTCAGACTGGTAATGGTCAGCAGGTTCTCGCCGGCAGCAAAAACGCGCACTTTCTGCAGCGAGAGGTTTTTTGTCCATATGGCCGGCAAGGTATAACCCACCTGTAAACTCTTTAGCCGAAGATAGGCAGCGCTTTGCAGGTAGCGGGTTTGCACCTGCTGGTTCTTGTTGTTGAACTGAGGACGCGCATAATAGGAATTCAGATTCTGTCCAAGCGGATGACCGGCATCGGCACGGAAATAATCCAGATGCGGTTTCAGGGCTGTTGACCACCACTGCCCGCCACCGTTTGCGCCCCAAAAGACCATATCGCCGGGCACATAATCACGTTTCAGTACGCCTTGCCAGAACATTTGTACAGAGAATCCCTTCCATTCGGCATCGAGGTTAAGACCGGTCAGAAAGCGGGGTGTACTGTTGCCGATCTTTTTCAGGTCTCCCATGTCATAGATCGTATTGGCACCTGCACTGATTTTCTTGTCGCCATTGATATCCGCGTACATCATATCACCAGCAGCCCATTTGCTCCCCAGCGCATTCTGCCCGCCCGCCGTGAGCGGTGCCAGATGCGCCTGCATTTCTTCGTCGGACTTTGCAATGCCTACGGTCGTATAGCCATAGATATTATTCGTCAATTCATCGGCTCTATACGGTGCAGATAAGCTCCCGGTTGGATTGGCATACTTGGTGATTTTGGTCAGCGCATCAGCAATATTCAGTTGCACGCCATAAGAAAAGTCCCCTTTTTTGTCTCTCCACGAAAGTTCCAGTTCCCATCCGTAAGTTTCCAGATCTGTATTATTCGTAGGAGGAACCAGTGTGCCGAGTATATCAGGAAGGTCAACCCCCGGAGCTACCATATCCTCCGTTTCACGGATAAAGTAGTCGAACGAACCATTAAAGCGGCTGTTCAGCATACTGATATCCAAACCGATATTGCGGGTATTGATCTTCTCCCAGGTGAGCGTGGTTGACACCAGTAAAGGCGCCGAAGCGATATTGGGTTTCTGTCCGTTCAGTATCCAGTTTGCCCCTGCGGTGCCTGTTCCTATCGTTTGATAAGTCGGATACTGATCGTTCGTATTTTGATTGGCCAGAACACCATAAGAGGCTCTGAATTTCAGCATCTGGATCAGTTTGGAATACGGAGTGAAAAAATTCTCCCGCGCAATATTCCAGCCCAGCGAAGCCGAAGGCGACATCACCCAGCGGCTTTCGCGGCGGAAGCGGGAACTGCCGTCATACCGGCCATTTACTTCGAGCAGGTAACGCCCGTCATAGTCATAATTCACACGTCCAAAGAATCCGGCAGTGGCCCACTCATTATAATTGCCGTTCAGCGAATAACCGGTGGTACTCGTTGTCAGATCCAAAACGGGCAGATCGTAGGTGATCAGGTCATTGCGTCCTCCCGAAAGCGTCCGGCCTTTGGAGCTCTCGAACTGAAATCCTGCGGTACCCGCTAAATTATGCTTTCCAATTGTTGTGTTGTAGTTCGAGTAGATATTCGGGTTGATATAAGTGGTCCTTCCCGAATACTCCAAAACATGGCTGTTTGCCGGACTGTAAACCGCCTTATAAGTTTTTTCCGGATCGTCCGCATAATGGGAGTAGATCAGATCCCGGTCTTCATGTGTCCAGTTGTTGTCGGTGCGGTAATTCATTTCTCCGATGATATTCCAGTTTTTCAACGGCGTGATGGTCAGGCGCAATTGCTGAACCAGCTGATCGTTCTGCTCTTTCCTCCGCCCTCCGTTTTCCATCGGATCGATGTAGTTGATATCTGATGCAAGATAGCCATTGGGATCATAAATTGGCCTGACAGGCCTGGCGCGGCGCAACAGGTCATTGTAGAAATCTTTGTTCCATAAAGTTGGACGTGAAAAATCGACCCGGCTGTACCGGCTGGAGTAGTCGGCTTTCAGGTAACCGGTCAGACTCGCCGAAATCTTTCCGGTAACGGTGTATCGGGAGAATTCGTCGGTACCGTGGTTCAGAAAACCTTCCTGGCCCAGGTAGTTTGTCGACAGATAGTAAGTCACCTTATCGGTCCCGCCGCTCACACTCAGGTTATGCTCCTGAGAAGGTGACCATTTCCGGTAATACTCTTCAAGCCAGTCAACATTCCCGTAAGCCAGGTCGCCATTCCACTTTCCACCGCTCCCCAGGTCCATGGCCACCTTCGGATCAGTCTTGCCTTCGAAATAATCTTTCACTTTCTGCATATAAGCATCACTGTACAAATGATTGTTACTGCCATTAAATTCGGCGTCATCAAAATAATTGACAAATTCCCACGAATTCATCAGGTCGGGCATCATGTTCGGTGTACTGAACCGGAAACTGTTGTTGTAATTGATGGTGGTCAGTCCTTTTTTACCCGATTTGGTGGTGACCAGGATAACGCCGAACGGGGCACGCGAACCATAAATGGACGATGCAGCCGCATCCTTTAAAACCGATACGTTCTCAATATCCTGGGGATTAATATTGCTCAGGCTTCCTTCCATACCGTCGATCAATACAAGAGGGTCCCCGCTTGAAAAACCGCCGATCGTGCCGGTTCCCCTGATCCGGATGGACTTGGCGGCATTCAGTTCGCCTCCGCTGTTGGTATTTGAAATAATCAGTCCCGGTATGGCGCCCTGAAGCGCCTGGACCGCATTCGTAACCGGACGTTCTTCAAAGGTTTGGGCATCGGCGGTACCAATGGCCCCGGTCAGGTTCACTTTTTTCTGAACACCAAAACCGACAACCACCACTTCGTCAATGCCCCTCATTTCTTCTTCGAGCACGACATTGATGGTCGTTTTGCCGGCCACGGCCACTTCCTGTGCCTGCATACCCACAAACGAAAACTGAAGGATGGCGGTTCCCGGAATGCCCGACAGGGAGTAACGACCATTCGTATCCGTGATAGTTCCGGCGGACGTTCCCTTTATTACGATTGACACTCCCGGAAGCGGATCACCCGCCGCGTCGGTGACTGTTCCTGATACCGACATGTTCTGTCTGCTCACCACCGTTCCCGGCTGATCTCCGTTGAACTCGACAAGGATAAGCCTGTTTTCAACTTCCTTGAACGTATAGGGCAGGTTTCTGAACGCCTGGGTGAGAACATCGCCCACCGCCTGGTCAGTACCCTGGATCGTTATCTTCTGCGACACATCCACCTCATCATTATTATAAAAGAAGCGATATCCCGTCTGGTTTTCAATGGCCATAAACAGTTCCTGCAGCGTTGTACGGTTCTCCTTCAGGGTAATCCGGGTGGTCTGAGACCAAACCGAAGCCGAAGCCTGCAGGCATATTGCCAAAATTAACAGTCCTGTTAACTTCATGATTAAGTAAATTTTTTTTAACTGCCGAATCATGCTGACCGGCAAATTAATCGGATTAATTTTCATAAATTTGAGTGAATTTTAAGTTAAACTTAGGTTTACTAGTTAAGAGAGGAGGTGTTGGAAGCGCTTCCTTTCTTTTTTACCCGTACTTTTAGTTCATAGGCGATTCGGTATAAAAGGTGATTTGATTCTGATTGATATGATAGGCAACAAAATTGGACCGGCCAAAGAAGGAGAGCACTTCCAGGATACTTTCATGCTCCAAAGTCCCCGTAAACCGGCGGTCTTTCACCTGTTCGTCGGCAAATACGATCTCCACGTCGAACCAGCGTTCCAGTTGATGCTCCATTTCGCCAAGCGAGCGGTTACGAAAAACGAATCGCCCGTCCTTCCATTCGGTTTCCGGTGCAAAATCTGAAATATCCAATACAAGCATTTTCCCGGCTGCTTTATCAAACACCAGTTTTTGACTCGGTTTGATCCGTATCGATTCTTTCCTGCTGCTCACTTCTAGGCTTCCCGTAACCAGGGTGGTCGTTATCGTCGGTTCACCGGCATAAGCTTTCAAGTTAAACTCGGTACCGAGAACTTCCACATCCAGATCGGAGGTGCTGACCCGGAACGGATTTTCAGGGTCCTTCCGTATCTGAAAATAAGCTTCGCCTTCCAACGAGACCTGCCGGTATCCGTTCCTGAAATTGTTATTAAAGGTGAGCCTACTGTCCGAGTTAAGAAATACCTTCGAACTGTCGGGCAGCACAACTGCTGTTTTGTCGCCTGCGGCACAGGTAATCGTCGTCATCGTATCCTCGCCCGTCATCGATTTTTTCCCAAAATAATAGGTTGCCGGGAGCATCAGGATCAGGATAAAAATGGCAGCATACCGGAAAAATTTGGGAAGGAAATTCTTACCTGGAGTCGTCTTCTCCAAAAATGAAGTTTTTTGTTTGAATTGCTGTATGGCATGCTCCACGTCGTAGTCATCCGTATTGTTTTTTACACCCGAGCTCAACCAGATCTCCCGGAGGTCATGAAACAGCTTTCTGTTCGCGGATTCCCGATTTAGCCAGGCTTCCACCCGGCTCTTTTCCTCATTCCCGGCTTCCCCCGAAAGCAGGCGGACAATTAATTCGTGTATGTTTTCTTCTGCTGGCATAATATAGTCTTCAAATTGATGATGCACAAACAGGGAAAAACCCTGTATCAAATTCAAAAAAAATTAAAATAAAAAAATGCAGGTGATTATCAGATGCTTTCAAGCAGGAGATAAAGAATAAATGCAGGCAGGTATTCTTTCAGTGATTTGCGCAACGTGAGCATGGCCTTAGCCAGGTGCATCTCAACTGTCTTTACCGAAATGCCCATAACCGCAGCGATTTCAGCTAATTTCTTTCCTTCATAGCGTTTCAGCCGGAACACCGCCTGCTGCTGGGGCGGAAGCCGGTCGACGGCCTGGTCGATGGTCGTTGCCAGGTCTTTCAGAATCAAACTGTCAGACGAAATCTCCTCCCCATTCATCATAAACCCGATATTTTCTTCTGAAGCATCCCTGAAATAATCTTCAAGTCTTTCCTCCTTTTTAAGTTTCCGTAAGTGGTTTAAGGAGTTATTCAGTACGGCGTGAAACAGATACCCTTTTACGGAAGAATGAATTTCAAGTGATGCCCTGTTCCTCCACAGGTTGAAGAATGTTTCCGAAACAATTTCTTCTGCGACATCTTTCCGCCCGACATACCGGCGGGAATATGAACATAGCGGGACATAATACTTCCGGAAGAGGAAGACATAGGCTTCCTGGTCCCCTTCCCGAAGCTTGCCATTAATATTGGTCAGGTTGTTATCCATTCAGAAAGACAAAATTATAACTTTTAACATAGGAACAAAGCACCCCTTCCTTATGTCAGATTTCAAAACTTTGTCTGTTTTTTCTTAGATTTGTTTCACTATTCTTTAAAAATGACCGAAACTGAAGCACAACTTGTAGAAAAAATAATAGCGGGCGATGATGTTGCTTTTAAAGTTATCTACAACAAGTATTTTCCTAAGTTGTATTATTTTATTTTTGAATTCATCAGAAGGGATGATATGACAGAAAATATCGTTCACGATACTTTTGCCACCTTCTGGGAAAAAAGGCATACGCTGAAAGAGAGCTTAAACCTAAGCTCTTACCTGTACTCCGTTGCAAAAAATAATTGTTTATACCGGCTGAGAGATCAACGTTACCGGAATAAGATTTTTGAGACAGGTTCAATGGACAACCGCGAACTGGAGCAGAATTTGAAAGCACTGGATTCGGTCGACACCTCCATGCTTGTATTTCATGAAATCGAACAGATCATTAAGAAAACCCTGGAAGGATTGTCTCCTCAATGCAAAAAGGTATTCATGCTCAGCCGTTTCGAAGGAAAAAAGAACCGGGAAATTGCTGAGGAACTCAACATTACGGTGAAAGCGGTCGAAGGCGATATTTCGAGAGGATTAAAAGTATTTAAAACGGCCCTGAAAGATTATTTACCATTGGTAACTTATCTTGTCATGCCATAACCGACCGGATCACAACGCCGAAAAGCAGCATTTTAAAATAAATTTGATTTTTTCGACATTTCCGTGTAGGGTAAACGCTGCTTCGTGCAAATTAATAGGCAGAAGGCAAACCATGGAAAACACGGAAGACATCATCAGGCTAATTACGGAAAACCTTGAACCTGAACGCAAAAAGGAAATATTTTCAAAAATTGGAGATGACCCTGAATGCGAAGAGGTATATCATAAAGTGAAGGTGGCCCAGGCCTTTCTGGCATCCGCCAATAAGATGCCGGAATACAAGATAGAGAATTCATACAAAAAACTGCAGAAAAGGATGCGTCCGGAATTTGCTCCCTCCCGGTTTAAAGCCACCCTTCTTTTGAAATATGCTGCCATACTGATCCTGATTATTGGTACTGTGCCCGCCACATTTTATATCAAAAATCAGTTTGCCGGAAGATCAGCCTTAAAATATACATCGATCATTACAACAAGCGGGGAGACGTCTCAGATCGTCCTGCCTGACAGCTCGGTGGTCTGGCTGAACGCATGTACCAGTCTGACCTACAACAATAATTACTCATTCAATAACCGGGAGTTATCGGTCAAAGGGGAAGCCTACCTAAACGTCAGGAAGAATCGGGAAATCCCGCTGATCATAAACTGTGATGAACTGAAAATTAAGGTTCTCGGAACCAGCTTCAATGTAAAAGCCTATCCTGAAGAGCACAAGATCACCGTTGCGCTGGAATCCGGCTCGGTTGAATTGCTGCACGCGAAAAATGAGTCATTCAGTTATAAACTTAAACCGGGAGAAATTGCACAATATGATACGGAATTAAAAAATGTAACGATCAAAAGAACCGCCATTCTGAATTACACCGGATGGAAAGAACAACTATTGGTTTTTAAGGATGCACCGATGGCAGAAGTTATCCGCGTTCTTGAGCGTAAATTCGATGTTGAAATCACCGTCCGGGACCAGGCTGTCTACGAACCTGCTTTTAACGCAACCTTCAGGAATGAGGATCTTACCGAGATTTTGAATTACATTCGCTACTCCTGCCATATCGCATATAAGATCCAAAAAGACAAAACAAACAAAACAAGCATAGAACTATACCGATGAACTTCATTAACCTAAACAAAAAATGCCTATGAAAAAATAAAAAAAAATAAAAGGAGATGCCGCCAGCATCCCCTTCCGTGATTTCTATGTGCTTCAGTCTCTCGGACCCGGGCACATATAATTTGAATAGTACATATCAAATCTTTCCAAATTTATGAAAAAAATCAATTATTCATGGATTTCCCGTATGAAGTTAATATGGGGATCAAAACTATTTAAAGCGATGAGGGCAACTCTATTTGTTATCGTAGTAAGCATGGTCCAGGTTATCGCAGCACCAACCTATTCACAGGAGATCCGGCTGAGCCTGAATCTGAATAATACGTCCATCAGAAATGTCCTGGAGCAAATCGAAGATCAGACCGATTACTACTTTATTTACAATGCCAAAGCGATTGATGTTGACCGGAAAGTCAGCCTGGAACTGGAAAATAAATCAGTCACGGAGATACTGGCTGTTTTATTTGAAGGTACCGATATCGAATATCAGGTTGATAAACGACAGATTGCTATCTCCAGTACTCCCGTTGTAAACGGCACACAACAGAACGTATCTGTTTCCGGGAAAGTTACCGATGAATCCGGGAGCCCGCTTCCCGGCGTTACCGTTGTAATTAAAGGAACCACGCTGGGAACCATAACAGGCACAGACGGAAGTTATAGTTTAGCAAACGTTCCCGGTAACGGAACCCTGGTATTTTCGTTTGTTGGGATGAAAACGCTTGAGATACCGGTGGCAAACCAAACGACGGTCAGTGCAAGCCTGGCGGAAGAAACCTTTGGGGTTGATGAAGTTGTCGTTGTCGGTTACGGTGTCCAGAAACGCTCTGACATTACCGGTTCTGTGACTTCCGTTCCCAGGGAACGTCTCTCAAAATTGCCCGTTAATAATGTCATGCAGGCCATCCAGGGTGTTGCAGCCGGTGTCAATATTACCCAATCATCCTCAATTCCGGGCGACCCTCCATCTGTTTTGGTCCGTGGAAAAAACTCCATTTCATCAGCCACGGAACCGTATGTCGTGGTCGATGGGATCCCGTTAAGCAAAACCGGAGGTTCGATCAACGACATCAATCCCAATGATATTGAATCGATGGAGATCCTGAAAGACCCCTCTGCCGTTGCAATCTATGGTGTAAACGGTTCGAACGGGGTAATCCTGATCACCACCAAACGCGGTACTTCCGGCAAACCGGTAGTCCGTTACAGCGCGTATGGCGGGGTTGAAGAGATTGCCCATATCCTTGAACCTGGATCCGCCAAACAAATACTGGACAGGTATGCAGAATATGCCCGCATCCAGCAATCAAGCCTGTACAACGGGGGACCGGTAAAATATGAATTTGAGTTAGACAATTATACCAACGGGAGAACGACCGACTGGATTGATGCGGTTACTCAAACTGGTATTGTTCAGGATCACAACGTCAGTGTTTCCGGAGGAAATGAATATTCAAGGTATTTCATTTCAGGGGATTACCTCAGCCAGAAAGGGGTGGTAAAAGGATATGATTATAAACGTTACTCTTTCCGCACAAATGCGGACGTTGATGTGACCGACTATATGACGTTAGGAACAAATGTATTCATTGTATCGCATAACCGTGACGGCGGCAGGGCAAACCTCGTAAACGCTGCGGCAATGAGTCCATACGCAAAAATGTATGATGAAAATGGCAACTTAACGCATTACCCCATGTATTCTGAAACCTTGTGGGCAAATCCGCTGCTTCCGACAACACTGGATCCCGAACGCCGTCAGTTCAACATCTCGGTAAACGGATATGCGGAAATGGATTTAGGCAAGATCTGGAAACCCCTGAACGGATTAAAGTACAAATTCAATGGAGGATACAGTTTTGTGCCCTATCGTACAAACGAGTATGAAGGGAAAACGGTGTTTAACATGACCGGATATGGCCGGATTGTAAACCGGGAAACCCAAACGTATACCCTTGAAAACATCCTGACCTATTCCAAAGATATAAACAATCATCACTTTGATTTAACAGGTTTGTATGCAGCCAAGAACAAATACTACCAGGAAGCAATAGCCACAGGAAATGTTTTTCCAAACGACGATCTCGGCTGGGGGAAACTTGGAGCAGCTTCGACCCAGACGGTCTCCTCATACGCCGACCGTTACCGGTCACTTTCACAAATGGGCCGGTTGAACTATTCGTACGACAGCCGCTACCTGTTTACGGCAACCGTACGACGTGACGGAGCCTCTGTTTTCGGAGAGAACAACAAATATACGGTCTTTCCTTCATTTGCCCTGGGCTGGAACATTGCAAACGAGAGCTTTATGAAACCATACAATAACGTGCTCAATAATTTAAAACTGCGTCTCTCCTATGGTGAATCCGGGAACGAGGCAATCGGTGTCTATCAGAGCCTGTTTAAAATGGATTCAAACTCCCTGGCGATGGGGGGACAATCGCAAACGTCATTAAAGGCTCAGACCCGGATGGGGAATAAAGACCTTTCGTGGGAATCGACAAAAGGATTTAATACCGGGCTTGATTTTGGGCTTTGGAACAACCGGTTGAACGGGTCGCTTGAAGTTTATTCGACAAAGACCTCAGGTATTCTGCTCATCCGGAGCATTCCCCGGGCAACAGGCTATATTGATGTCTACGAGAATATTGGTGAAACAAAAAACACCGGATTGGAATTCACCATTAACTCAAAAAACATCGTCACGGACGACTTTACATGGGCTACAACCCTGGTATTCTCGCGCAATAAAAATAAGATTGTTGACCTTTACGGAGACGGCAAAGACGATTTGGGCAACCGCTGGTTTATCGGACACCCGGTCGGCGTAATTTATGATTATACCAAGGTGGGCATCTGGCAGGAAGATGAAATCGCTGCCGGTCTGCATACCAACTGGGATCCGACAGCCCTCGCGGGAGACGTGAAACTTGCCGACCTCAGCGGTCCCGACGGTACACCTGATGGCAAAATCGATGATAACGACAGGAGCATCCTGGGCCAGACAGATCCAAAGTGGATGGGCGGTTTAACCAATACGTTCAGTTACAAAAATTTCACCCTGAGTATTTTTATTAATACCGTACAAGGCGCTCTAAGGAACAATGTGCAAATCGGGGCTGCTTCCGACGAACTCGGACGGCGTAACGGGCCTGCCGAAATAGGATACTGGACGCCTGAAAACAAAAGCAACGAATGGCGTTCGCTGGGGAACCACTCCAACAGCCATGGTTACGGATTTCCCCGCGATGCAAGTTTTACCCGGATCAAAGACATTACTTTAAGCTACAATCTGCCGAAATCAGTAACAACGCAGATCGGGATCGGAGATTTGCAGGTCTATGTCAGCGGCCGCAACCTGTACACCTTTACGGACTGGATTGGATGGGACCCTGAAGCCAGGGATTTCGGACGGGGAAGTTCCGATTCCGGCGACTCATCAATAAACTGGGAAATCAACTATCCGGTGGTACGCAGCTTCGTCTTCGGTATTAACTTAACATTGTAAAAAGCCATGAAAAATAAGATTTTATTCATTATTTTTGCTTCCTTTTGTCTGTTGGCAAGCTCCTGCAAGGACAGTTATCTGGATGAAGACCCGTATTCATATTACAGCACGGGGCACTCGGATGACGCAACGATTGAAGCACAAATTATCGGCCTCCACCGTACCTATGCAGAACTGTGGGGCTGGAGCAGCAGCCAGGGATTCCTGTCGTGCTGGCAAATCGGGACAGATGTGGCCAGTGCCGGTGCGACGCAGGGCGTCGAAAATCCCTTTTATCAGTATGCCGACCTGAATGCCGAAAATGCAGGTGTGTCCTGGTTGTGGCAAAAATGCTACGACTTTATCAATCATTCGAACCTGATTATCGCAGCCCTTGGTGAGGACAACAACAAACCGGCAGTAGCTGAAGCTAAATTCTTCAGGGCATACGCCTACAACACACTCGTCACCCTTTGGAGCGATGTTCCGCTGGTAACGGAGCCCTTAGCCACACCGAAATTTGATTTCACCCGTCAAAGTACGACCGAAGTGGATGCTCTGATTGACGAAGATCTTAGCTATGCTATCGCGAATCTGCCGGAAGTAGGTGAGGCCGCGAACGAAAGCCGGATCAACAAGGATATGGCCCGGCAGTTGGCGGCAGAAGCATACCTGCGCATCGGGATGAGAGACAACAGTTATTTTGCCAAAGCAGAACAGGCTGCAACCGACATTATAAGCACCGGAAAGTACGCCCTGGTCCAGGCGCGTTACGGTAAATTTCCGGGAGAAGGCGGCGACTATTACCGCGATATGTTCCGTAAAGGCAATCAACGCCGTTCTGAGGGAAACACCGAAGCAATCTGGACCTTCGAAATGGAATATAACCGCGATGTTGCCGGCGGTACCGTCGATAACCCGCAACATCGCCGGGTATGGCAGCCTGCGTACCACAAATGGTCAGGTATGGTCAATGCCGATTCGCTGGGTGGCCGCGGCAACGGACGCCTTCGGCTGAGCAATTTTATGAAATACACGGTCTGGAAAAACCTGGATGGTGATATCCGCAACAGCAACTTCAACATACGCCGTACAACAAATTACAACAAAGCCGGTTACAGTGAGCAAATCGGGATCAATGCAAAAGGATTCCGCGTAGCAAAGGATTCACCTGCTGCCGTCCAGTTGGTTACAATCAAAACCGGTGACCGTGTAATTCCTTTTGAAGCAGACAGCCTGGAAGTCTGGTACCCGTACTGTACAAAATGGGGAGGATATGATCCCAATGATGACTTCGGATATGCGATCGTGAAAGACTGGCCGGTCATGCGGCTGAGTGAAACTTACCTCCTGCGGGCCGAAGCCAGGCTTCGTCAGAGTAATACATCCGGAGCCGCCAACGACATCAACGTATTGCGGGACCGCGCATTTAAAAAGGCTCGCGAAAAAACCGGCAATCTCCTGCTTGGAAAAGTATCTGCCGGCGATATCACCATCGATTTTATTCTTGATGAGCGGGCGCGGGAACTCATCGGTGAAGAAAACCGCCGTATGACACTTGTACGCACCGGCAAGCTAAAAGACCGGATCCCGATGAATGGCGACGCGTCGCCTGCAGGTAAAATCATCACGGGCTTTCAGGATTACAATACCTTATTGCCAATCCCGTTAACCGAAATCCGGCTGAATAAAGATGCCGTACTGGAGCAAAATCCGGGCTACGAAGTCGATTAACGACCCATATGTAAAAAGCAGAAGGAAAAACACCTCCTGCTTTTTTTAACATCTTCCGCCCGTTCGGCCTATCCACAAAAAAAGGAAGACTTTCATCTTCCTTTTTTTGTGGTGCCACCTGGAACATAACCCGTCAATTTTCATCACTTTTAAACCACTAATAAATACAGGAAAAATTGATATAAAATCCTTTATTAATAGGCAATACAGAAATATTTGCTTATTGAATCACATTGAACCATGTTGAAACAAATTGTTGTTTGGCTGACTAAATGCTGACTAGAATTTTGTATCTTTACATGAAGGTTTAAATATTGATATCATGGCAAAAATCAAATTCAGTCTACAAAGTAAGAACGATCCGGCAAACATCTATCTGCGTCTGTCCGTTGACAAAACAAGCAGCTTTAAAAGGAAAACGGGATATATCATTAATCCCAATAGCTGGAGTAAAGAAACAGGTCTGCCTAAACAAAATGATGCCAACCTCAAAAGACTGAAAACAGGATTACAGGAAATGGCAAACACCATTGAGAAAAACTTAAATAAAGCCATTGAACTAAAGCAGGAAATAAGCGGAGAATGGCTGCAAGACCAGATTAATACAATTAAAGGCACCAAAAAGGAAACCGACCCGGATAGCCTTTTAAACTGGATTCAGCACTATATTGATGCCGTACCCAACAAAGTCACTCCCGGAGGAAAGACGGGCGTAACAAAAAACACAGTACAAAAATATACTACGCTAAGGAATAAGATTACGAATTTCCAGCTATACAAAAAGAAAAAATACTTTGTCAGGGATGTTGGCTTAGAATTCGGAAACGAACTGACAAAATATTTTTTAGAAGTTGAAAAACTAAGCAGAAATTCAACAGGTCGGTATGTGAAATATCTAAAGGCTGTTTGCAATGACGCCAAAAGATACGACATTGAAACACACCCCAAACTAGACCTCATTAGGGGCATTAGTGAACCCGGAACAATAGTATATCTCACGTTCAGCGAACTGGATAAAATCAGGAACACTGCCTTTGCCCGGCCAGCACTTGAAAACGCTAAAGACTGGTTGATTATAGGTTGTTACATCGGTCAGAGGGTTTCCGATTTACTCACATTGACCAATGGCAATATAGCCGTTAGAAATGGCTTAAAAGTGATTGAACTGACCCAAAAGAAAACAAAGACAAGGGTAACAATACCCTTGCACCCTATTGTTGAGGAAATATTAAACACCAAAGGGCATTTCCCGGAACCCATTTCTGATCAAAAATTTAATGACCATATAAAGGATATTTGCGAACTTGCGGAGATAACAGAACAGGTTAAGGGAGCAAAGAAAATAAACATTGGTACGGATGAAAAACCAGTCTGGAGGAAAAAATACGGAATTTATCCAAAGTACGAACTGATAACCACGCATGTTTGCAGACGTTCTTTTGCCTCTAACTTTTACGGAGAGATGCCGACAGCTTTGATTAAATCCATCACCGGGCATAGTACGGAGCAAATGTTTCTAAAGTATATTGGAAAGCAGTCAAACGACTATGCCCAACAGATAGCCGACTACTGGACTAAACAACAGTTAAAAGCCAACGATAAGGCACCAATGGTTGTACTTAAAAACACAGCAAACTAATGGACATAATAAATAACACCACGAGCCGGACGGACCGAGAGTTAATCCGCCTAAAGAGCAACGAAGATAAAGACGAAGTATTTGATTTCAGATCATTATTGGATTTACTGGAATTTAAAGACAATCCAGAAGCACGAATTAAGTTAAGGCAATACTATTCGGTATTCAACGATCTTTTTCAGCCAATGTATTTGAAACCTTTGGACATATTAATTGAGGCAATTCCGGATGACCATGTTTATCGCAGCGAATCTTTAGTTGTCGCTACCCTATTGTACAACGGACGCCAAATCAAAAAAGGACATTCGGTAAAAAACTATTCCGTAGAAGTAGTAAAAAACAAATATTGGTCAGTCAAAAAATTTGAGTTTTACGGGACTTTTGGGTTTGGAATGTTTGAAAAGTTTGGTGACAAACAGACCTTCTTTGAACGGTGTCAGGAAGCAGGGATTAATCCAGAATACAACCTTACATTTGAGGAGTATTTGTCAGAAATAGAAAAAAAGAACGGGAAGCCTATATGTTTAACCATTTTCGATCAAAAGCAACTGAGAACAATTTACACGCGGTCTGCTGCTGCCAAAGTAATCAAATGTACAGAAGATGATTTTTTGTACTGGTTCTCGGGCAAGGGAGAAACAGGGACCAAAATAAGCTGGATTAAAACGAAGGGCGAATCAAAGAACTTAACTGCACTCTTTTATTATTGTAAAAAGCTAAACCCTGAGATCAAGCCAGGAGTAATAAATAACATCTTTGGCACAAGTGTAACAAGTCATAATGACAATACAAGGAGGAGAGAATATATTCCTAAATTTCCGGAAATAGATCAAATATTTAACGGCCTATAACTTTTTTACGAGGTTTTTACGACCTTTTTAACTTTACCCCGATTGCTTACGTGATCGGGGTTTCTTGTGCCATTTCCAACAGTTTTACGACCGTTTACGATCCGCTAAATATCGTACAACTATCTGATTATCACTTGTTTATGAATTGAATAGTGTTTATATTTGTCGAATGATAATTTAAATTTTTCGACAATGGAAAAACAAATTCAATTTATCTCAATCAGCCCTGAAGAACTTCAGCTAAGAATCATCGAGGGCATCAAGCACGAGTTGGACGGCCTAAAAAAAGAATTCAAGCCAAAGGAGCCAACAGAGTATTTAACGAGAGCAGAAGTCAGGGACTTTTTGAACTGTGATTTATCCACCGTTCATAATCTGACGAAGCGTGGTAAACTCAAAGCCTATGGAATAGGAGGTCGGGTTTATTACAAGCGAAACGAAGTAGAACAGGCCATCGTTCCTCTTAATGATAGAAGGGCTTAAGATGAAAAGCAAAACAGGCACCCGCCGTAAGCAAGTCCCCGTTCCGCTGTTGTACGCTAACCTTTGTAAATATACTAAATTTCAGCGAATTATGCAAGGGGTACAGCAAGTTAATAATCCCATAAAATGGCTGATATGAAAGGCTGGGTAAGCATACACCGTAGCATCCGGAGCCATTGGATATGGGAGGATGTAAAGCGTCTAAAATGGTGGCTTACGATCCTTTTAAACGTAAATCACGATGCTAAAAAATTTCCGGTTGGTAGTGAATTATTCGTCTGTCATCCGGGTCAATCCTTCCGCTCCATCGCCCAATGGACTGAACTATTCTGCTGCTCAAAAAAAACCACATTGAAGTTTTTCGATATGCTTAGAAATGACAGCATGATAACGACCGAAATATTGGGAAAAGGGAACCAAAGAAAACACCTGTTAACCGTGACAAATTGGGATAGATACCAGAAAATGGAAACTGAAAACTCCACCGAAACAGTACCCGAAACTCCACCGAAACAGTACCCGAATGTTCCCCCTAACAATAATGTTAATAATGGGAATAATGAAAATAATGAGAATAATGAGAATAAGAGTAAGAGTAATAGAGGGAGGTTTACACCTCCGACCCTCCCAGAACTTGAGTTATTCTTTAATGAAAAGATCATTGAAAAAAAATTATCACTAAACGCCAAACATGAGGCAGAAAGATTTGAAGCACATTATTCTGCTATAGGCTGGATGATAGGAAAAAACAAAATGAAAAATTGGAAATCAGCCGTATCTGGCTGGGTAACAAGATCAAATGAATTTAATAATAATAAATATGGAAACAAATTTAACAGAGCAACAGAAGAAGCAGGATTTAATGATCCGTCTGTCTACATTAACGACCGCATCTGAGGAGTTTTTAGACTGGTGGGCGAAAAACATAAATGAAAGTCCTTATTTCGGAAGCAGTCACACTATGGACTTTGTTCATCTTAAATATGACGGAGACGATATTAAGTTAATAGTCCGGTTGTTTAAGGCTTTTTGTAGAAATGTTTATCCGGAATTTCTGCCAGACGACAGCCATACTCCCGTTATGGAATATTTAGCGAGCATTGTGGCAAAGAAAGCAGACAGGCAGGGACTTGTTTTTCGGGGCAATATAGGATCGGGAAAGACTACTTTAATGTTGGTATGGACTGATTTTGAAAAAAAATGTATCGCACGACAAAAAAACACCGACGGATATAGAACAACAGAACCCACGGCTACACTATTAACCCCGGCTAAGCTTGTGTCGGATTTTATGAAAGACGGGTTTCCGGTGTTGGAAGTCCCGGCGAAAAGCCCCATACTCCTATTTGATGACCTTCAGGAATTAAACGTAAACTATTACGGTATGCCGGTGAATCTGGCGGAGCAGATCATAACAGCAAGGTACGACCGATTTAAAACAGCCTTAAACCTAAGGTTGTACGCTACAACAAACCTTACTTCATCCCAACTCACTAAGGCTATAGGCCAAAGAGCCGTTAGCAGGTTGCTGGAAATGTCCGAATGGAACGAAGGATTGCTTACAGGTGACGATCGGCGAAAGAACGAAAATAGGCTTCAAATCTGGCCGGACTTTACACCGAAGAAAAATTATTCAACTATTTAACAATTAAGCAAATGAAACAGTTAGAAATAGAATTTAGAAAAAACGATCTTTTATACCGAATTGTCAAGAGGTCAAATACTAGGTACATAGCGCAATTATTCAGCTTAGAATCTGGCAACTGTATCGGAATTGAGACCGGAAGGATTAAAGCACAAAAAGCGCAAACAAAAACGATTGGCGGCAAAGTAGTTCACTTTGAAGAAATGGAAGTTATACCCGGAAACGAGGCTTTTGGCAAAGATCCTCACAGGTGCGAAGCATGTATGAGGGCTGACCAGATGGAAAAGGTGGAAGCATTATTCCAAATGGGAACGACAAAAGACCGTTTGGGTAAACCGGAAAAAGAAGAAGTGGTGCCTGCGTACACCTGCGATATTTTCCCGCCGAGGCAAAGCAAAAAAACGGCATACGCCCAAGAAGTTTAAAAAAATATTCTAAACAACAAACAGCAATAAAATGAATTTACAAGTTTTTAATAAATCAGGTATTCAGATTGCCATATCGGGCAACTTCACCTACTCAGCGGCGGCAATGGGCGAAAAGAATATTTCTTTAACCGTAGAATCGCCTGTCAAAATAGCTTTTACTCCTTTTTGTTACGTGACATTTAAAAACGAGAACTATTATTTGCAGTCAGAACCCAGCATAAAAAGAGTAGCCGGAAGCGGTTACAAAGGCGATGCCCTGCAATATAATCTGACGTTTAAGAGCAAACAGACAGACCTTGTTAACTGCGATTTTCAGGACTTTATCTTAGGTTCTGAGGTTTACTTCTCCGGAATGTCAGAGTTCGGTTTTTTTGGTGACGTCTACGACCTTGCTAGGCGCATACAAGCAAACCTAAATATTGAATATTCCACAAATACATGGACTATTATGATGCCGTGTGCAGGTTATACCGACCCGCAACCTGTTTCATCTATTGGGATATCGCAGAGGGTACTTTCGGGTGAAAGCAAACAGATAACTGTGTCGGATGAAAACTGTTGGAATGCACTTACAAGGGTGTTTAGCGACTACGGTTTTAACTTTTACCTAGATACTACGAACCGGAGTATTTTCATTGGAGTTACTTATCCGACTTTGTCGGCAGGAGGTCAGGATATTGTTTTTGAGTACGGCTCAGGAAAAGGACTGTATGAGATTAACAGAAATATCGAAGACACAGGTTTGACTACAAGGCTCCGGGCTTATGGGTCAGACAAGAATATCCCGACAAATTATATGGCGTTGGGTCAAAGAGTAGTTACCAGATTACAGTTACCATCTTATCGGGCAACACAGGCCAATACGATACCAACGGACTATGTTTTAGCCAACCAATCGATAATTGATTTTTACGGTTTAAGACCGGGGAAAAAGATTTTTGAAGACATTTATCCAACTATCGAGGGGATTACAGATGGTAACGGCCACAGGATAGACAGCATTCATGCCATTGATACCATCGTTGACGGGAAAGACGCGGACGGCAATTTAACGCAACCTTCGTTTTTTGTCTACTTATATGACTTGGGGTTTGATATCAATGACCACATTACGTCGAATGCGGCCACCTTGGCAGTCAAGACTGGCTATTGCGGCGGTGCTGATTTTGAGATCGTGCAAGCCTTACCCGTTGTAAGCGGTGAAACCTATTATTCCGCAGGTGTAAGGTGGAAGTTTAAACTTAACAAAAACACTTCGTATTCAGCGAATTACGTGTTACCTTCCGGAAATGTCGTTATTTCAGCCGGTGACACGTTTTCCCTTCTTAATATTTCAATGCCAGATATTTATGTTATCGCAGCCGAACAAAGGTTATTAACAGCAGCAGAAGAATATTTAGCGGAAAACAGCAGGAGTAAAATATCCTATACGGTAAACTTAGATGAAATTTATTTGGCTAATAATCCCGGCGTATCTGACGCATTGCTAGAAGGAACGAACGTTAAGATTATTGATAACGACCTAGGCGACACAACGGTCGATGATATAACCTACTATACGGTTAAGTCTATCCAAAGTCTGACTATCCGTTATCAAAGCAATAGCTTACTCCCTGCATACAATATTACATTGGCCGATAAAATTCAGTCTGGTCGAATTGATAGAATTGAAAACGAAATTAGCAAGACAAAAGACAATGTTCAGAACACAAACAATCAGATTGATAAGTCAGAACGAAGCTTGTCGACAGCATTAAAGACAATAAGACAGTTAAGACCGGGCTTTACATTTCAAGGAGAATATGACCCGTTAAGGCCTTATTATGGGACAAACTCACGGGTAGATATTGTGGTATATGATGACCTTCATTACATCACAAAGCCAACCTCAGGCATAATAACCGGGGAATTACCAACTAACGCCACGTACTGGGAGCCGTTTGAGGGAGACTACTTTAGCATCGCTACCGGATTACTATTTGCAGAACTGGCATATATCGAAAATTTAGGGGTTGAAAATGTCAGGGCTGGGACTGTTGGCGGCGCGAGACTTGAAATATCGAAAGAAAGTGGAGCCTATTACCTGAAAGTTTATGATGCCTCAAACGATGAAAGAATAAAGATTGCAGCAGGCGTATTTGAAGTGAAACAGGACGTAAATAGGTTTCTCCGGATGAATGACACTTCCACTACCCTAATGGCATTGCGGGCTGACGGCGGTACTGGAATAAGCATTTACACGCAGGACACAACAGGAAAAGGAATAGGAATCACCGCTCAGACCGGGGGAAAAGCGATTGAAAGTTACGGAAACCACAAATTTACAGCCCGTTCCGGAGAACTAACCGAACTCTTGGGAATAACAAAATCAGAAGGGACTGCCCTGGGCTATTCAGCTTCAGAAAGTTCAGGCAGTATTTACCTGACTTACAATCAAACCTTTTTTAATTACTACGGAGTAGATCCGGCAACTATTTACCTGCCATCCACCGCAGCAACGGGTAAGATAACGGGAAAGATATATTACATCGTTAGGACGTCTGCCACAACCCTAACGGTTAATGGTAACGGCTCTTTGCTTCATTGGGGCGATGGTAGTTCCGGTTCTTCGTTTGAGACGACAAACATAAACTGGATTTGGTTCTTTATTTACACCGGTACGTTCTGGCAGGCCGGTCATTTTGAACGATAAACGAGTATTTATTTTTAACCACTATGATTATGATTTACGGAAAAATTAACGAACAAGGCTTGCTTGAAAGACAGCAAGTTAAAGAGCGGATTGAGAAAGTCGCCAAAGAAAAGGTTATCACTTTTAAAGACTCCACGGGAGAACATCAAGCAGCTATTTGTGAGTTTGTGGATAGTGTTATCACGGTTGAGGAACAGCTATCGGAATTAGAAAAAGACGGCTGGAAACCAGTAGCGGAAGGAATTGCACCCGACATTGAGTGCGATGAGTACGAAAGAATAAACGAAGTTCCCTACGATGCCGGAGGTAGGATTGAGTTTAACTATGAAAAGGTCCTTAACAAAGAGCGCATCCGTCAAAAAATCGCAGAGGTAAAACAGAAATTGGCCGACACTGACTATTTAGTACTGAAAAGATTCGAGGCTTTCATTGGGGGAGAGCGAGACCCACTAGACGCACGCATAACTACTTCGAGAAGGCAAAATCTCCGGGATGAAATTAATCACCTGAACTTTTTATTAACAAGTAAGCAAACAGACAATCAGTAATATTAATAATTAAATTTTAACACAATGAACAGAGTTGCATTGACAGACAATCAGTTAGATCAACTTTTAGAAAAGTTTGACCTGACGGAAATTAAATCCGCAATCAAAGTTATCAACAGCATCGAAGAGGCAGTTCAGCCTGACCCGTCGGTATTTGATCAACTAAGGAAGGAAAAAGAAATGTCCGGAATTTTGCCCAAGGCCGGGAAAAAGGACGATAACCCTTTCGCTGCACTAAAGGCAAAGAAACAAGCCGAAGGACTATTACCAGCCTAGTAATTAGTATTTTAAATTAGAGTATTATGGAAGAAAAGAAAATTTTAAAGAGGGACACTAACAGTATTGATCAGCTTTGGGGGGCATATAAACAGGCAGTCACAGGCATTCAGACAGTTATTGATAGTTTGAAACAAAAGTTTGAAAAGTATCAACTTGAATTCCCAGACGACCAGATAAAAAATCTTATTAATAACAAATCCGCTTTTGATGTTTGGTTGGATGACATCATTTTTGCGGAAGCAGACAAATATCGGTTTCAATGGGAAAAAGAGAAAACTACGCAAGAGCTTACGGAGCAGGTTAAGGAGCCAGCAGGCGAAGCATGCAAACAAATAGCCGACTTACTTATCATCCGTGGTTTTGGCATTCAGGATTTTTATGGCGGTTTTCATAAGAGCTTATCTCCCGATAATTTCCTAATCAATAAGGGTCAAATCGGGCTGAAATCTGGATTGAAACAGATAATAACTGACTTGCTTACCATTTATTTGGAAGGAGATAGAAGGACTAAAGCATTCCAGCTTGCGCAAGACATTATCGCCAAATCTGAGGAGCTTAAATCTTTACTTCCAAATACCTATGGCATTATTTCATCTATACCTATGCCAATACCGGGCGCACCGGGGTTATATTCACCCGGACAGAAGGGGATATTTAGCCACATTGATGGACGGTTATTACTGAATGAACCAGTATTTGCACAGCTTTGAGGTTCTGATTGTTTGGTTGTTTGCTTTTCGGGGGATGCCTTATTTAGGGCGTCCCCTTTTTTTGTCTATACTGTACCCTTCATATTCGGGATATTTCGTGTTATTATCCCTTTAATACTTTGATTGGTTTACCGCAATGAGGGCAGTTTATCATAGCGGAATTTTGCGAATCGAATAGATCAGATAGCGGTATTTCTAAGGCAGCAGACAGTTTATTTAAATTATCCAATGTCGGATTGCCGGATAATATGCGGTATAAGCTTTCCCTGCTAAGTCCCATTCTCTTGGCTATAATGGTTTTTGTTAATCTTTTCTCTTTGAGGATAGTATCAATATTTATCATCGACCCCTAAATTTTGGTACCAAATTATAAAAATAAAACATTCAATCGCAAAAATGTTTTAAAGTGTCAGTATATTTATTATCACTTTAACGTTTTTTAACACATTTACTTTGTTAGTGGTTAAGCTTACTTCTATTTTTGAATTGTCAATTTGAATAACATCAAAAACCTAAAATCTTGCATTATGGAAAACCTTTACACCACAAACATCGAAGGAGACATTCTGACCATCACCCAGAACGACAAAGAAACAATTAAGCTAAACCTGTCTGCTTTATTTGGCATGTTAGACGAAACTGGTGCTGAAACTTTCATCAAAGCCATACAGGAGGTCATGGGAGCCAATACCCGGATAATGGGTTTTGTGTTAGGGATGACAGAACTAGAGGCAGCGGAAAACAAAATGTTGTCTGCATCACCAATTGATTTATATTTTCTGTCCCGGCTGGAAATACATTTAAAGGGTGTCTTTCAGGAATGTCCGGGGATTATCCACAAAAAAGAAAGCTAAAATAACTTCTGTTTAGCCTCCGTTTGGGGGCTTTTTTTATGCTTTATTTGTACCGTGTGGCCATTATTATCACCGATACGATTATTCCCGTATCGCAATAACGCCATAGTACAAAAATGCACGATGGTTATTTCCTGATAGTTACATACCCGGAATTCAGTGTATGATAATAAATACCTGTTTGTCAGCATTCCGAGAATTGTCGGAAAGGCTTTCACGCCTCAATATTGTTTCAACAAACCAATATTGTGTCAATGGGGTGGTTTCAACCCAACCCATCTGTTTAGTTACGCCTGACCGTCAAACATTCCTTTACCACCTCATGGGTACGGTTTTTAGCCTTTGCCTAAAGAGGAAATACCGAAGGTGGCACAATGTACCAGAGAAAGCATTTATCTTTAGCCAAAGCCTTAAATAAGCTTATATGACCTACTAAGTCTAGCTTAGGTGCTTAAAATCGGCTTAATTTTCATCCGATCTATTACCTTAACCTGAAAGCATTGGCGCCCTACATTTGCTCACGAGACTTAACAGGCGTAATGCAACATTACATTTAATTACTCCCTAGCTATTGACTCTAGTGGCTTAATTCTATACATTAGTGCATAATTTAAAACCAAAAATAATTAGACCTAAAACGACATGAAAAAGAACCTGTTTTTTATATTATCACTTTGTATTTTTATCGCATGTTCTAAAGGAGAGGAAGATGAAGAAGACCTTCCAAATTATATTAAGATAACAGCGAAGTATGACACAGACATAAAGGGGCCAAAGGGTCGTATTATGGTCTTCGAATTAAAGGAAAACCACATCATAGAACAACGCTTCAGTTATGGATATCTTAATGACGACGATGATCTTACTTTCTGGATGTATGACGTAAACAACGAGCTTGTATTCCCATTCTTAAACAAAGAGTTGAACCCGAATAAAGACTCAAATACAGGACTGTATGTTAACCAATCTACCTATTTCATAGGATCGGACGATTTACCGTATTCCGTTAGGGACGATGAAGCAAGGGAAATACTAATCCTTATTGCGGTCTCTAACACAAATAATAATGTCTACACTTATAAAGTATTGTCATGGGGGCGTGAAAACCTAGAACTAACAAAGATCTTTAAAAGTTCAGATAACGCTTGGTTACACCATGAGGATTGGTAGGTAAATTTAGCCTATCGCATAGTTTTTGCCTATCTGTAATGAAATAAGATATAGACTATTTATGATAGGATAAGACCAACATCGCTTAAAACAGTTCGTAAAAATACGAACAATAGAAAAGATCATGACATATCTTATGTTAGTTAACAATAATAAAGCCTATAAGACAAGTTACTTTTGATCAATCAGTTATAAATCAAATGATTACGATTTTTGAACTTTTTCCGAAATAATTTATTGTTTAATTATGCCATGCTGTCAGGCAAAAACACCTGATTTTACTGGCATTTTAGGGGGTACCCCCCCCGGAATATGGGTTTGAAACCCTGGTACCCGTCTTCGCTTAATTTTTTTTATTTTTTCTCTGACATTCAATCCATTACGGTCATTTATTCATTAATTTTTTTTAGTCTTTTTTGCTTCAAACTTTAAATCTGGGTATTATTTTCATCTTAAACACGCAAAATTCTGCGTATTTAAGGGAAGCAGTGAGAACAGGACTGTCGTTCTTTGGTTAATCCTGTGAAATTTCTGTACTATTTTCAGTGGTGTTTTAATAAAAACCTGATAATTAGTATTTAACGTCCTGACGTTATTTAAGAATAGGGGAGTAGTAAAACACGACACCCCTGTAATCCGGTAAATTCTCCTGTTATTTATGACCGTTTTATAACTCCCTGATAATCAGATAGGCCCTGTTTTAGGGCGTCCTCATTATCAACGTGTTGGATATGAAAGCGGAATCTTTACAAAAAAAATGGCTGACTTTATATTTGCAAAAAATAATCTTTTAATTCATATCAATTTGCCGTACTTTTAGTTAAACCAAAAATCAAAAAATATGAACTTATCAGAAGATGAATTACTAGCCCTAGTTATTAAGTACGATGAAGCAAAATGTCCAGTATGCGGAGCCAGCGGGAAGGGAGCATTAACGGTCGCCAAGGAGATAGCAGACATACCCAGTTACAACAGAGATGAGAACGTTTTATTGCAGATGAACCCGCCCCAAATAACTCAGGCGTACATGGTCGTATGCAACAATTGTGATCATATTGAATTTTTGCGACGAAAGCAAGGGTAAATACCTTAATAGTTGTCCAATGAAAAAGGGGATAACCGCTGTTATCCCCAATAGGTTTAAATATTGTGGTTTTGGCTAACCACACTTCAAATATACGACTAATTTTTTAACCCTTTAAATGCTATTTTCTTTGCGGCTGACTAAATGCTGACTAAATGAAAAAAGCGAACATCCTAAGATATTCGCTTTCAATTCATTGCATTTTCATTTTGTGGTGCCACCTGGAATTGAACCAGGGACACACGGATTTTCAGTCCGTTGCTCTACCAACTGAGCTATGGCACCGAGCTGTTTTGCGCTGGCAAATATAGCTCAAAAAAATTAACTACAAAATAAAAAATCTGACCCGCCAAAGAAAATTTCAGACATTGGTGAGAAACCATTTCTTTTCCACGCATTTAAGGTTGATATTTTCCCGGCGTTTCCTACTTTTGCACTCCAATTAAAGAAATGGTGAAGATAAATACGAGCAGATTAAAGAATGGGATCCGGATCATTCAGCAGCAGGTTGAATCTCCTGCGGCCCATTTTGGGATTATACTGAATACCGGATCACGTGATGAATTACCCGAAGAACAGGGTATTGCACATTTTATAGAACACGTTATTTTTAAAGGAACAAAAAAGCGGAAAGCGTTTCATGTCATCAGCCGCCTCGAAGACGTGGGCGGAGAATTAAACGCCTATACGGGCAAGGAAGAAACAGCCGTTTATGCCACCTTTTTAAATGAACACTACGACCGCTCTCTGGAACTGATCAGCGACATCATTACCAACAGCACCTTTCCCGAAAAAGAACTGGAACGTGAAAAGGAAGTGGTCATTGAAGAAATCAACTCCTATAAGGACAGCCCCCAGGAACTGATATTCGATGACTTTGATGAGCTGCTTTTTGACGGCCACCCCATTGCCCGTAACATTCTGGGAACCCCTGAACTGGTTAAATCGTTCAGCAAAAAAAGCATCACCCGGTTTATCAGTAATAATTACCACACGGATGAAATGGTGCTTAGTTCGGTAGGCAACATTCCCTTTGCCCGCTTTGAGGCCATGGCTGAAAAATATTTTGGCGGAATTCCCGAAAAAAGAAGAATCCGGACACGCCCGGTCTTCAATAATTACGTTCCTGGCTTCAAGCGGATAAAAAAAGACACCTTCCAGAACCACTGCATCATGGGCAACATCGCCTACGATGCGCGAAATAAAAAAAGGATGGGCATGGTATTGCTCAACAATATTCTGGGCGGACAATCGATGAATTCGCGGCTGAACCTCAGCCTGCGCGAACGTAACGGCCTTGCTTATAATATTGAATCGAGCTACAATTCGTTCTCCGACACCGGACAGTTCAACGTTTACTTTGGCACCGACCGTGAAAACCTCGGTAAGGCCATAAAACTGGTAAAAAAAGAATTCACCCTGCTGAAAGAAAAGAAACTGGGAACCCTGCAACTCAGTAAGGCAAAAAAACAACTCATCGGGCAGCTTGCCATTTCAAGCGAAGACCGCGACGACCTGATGTTAACCCTGGGTAAAAGTTTTTTGTTATATGATAAGGTTGACAGTCTCGGAAAAATTTACCAGGATATTGAAAAAATCTCGGGTCAGATGATCCTGGAAATTGCCAATGAAATACTGGATGAAAAATCAATGAGTACCTTGATCTATGAATAAAGACAAAAAACTGGAAAACTATATTCTCGACCACACCGAAGAAGAGGATGAGGTATTAAAGGAGCTAAACCGGGAAACGAATCTGCACATCCTCAATCCGCGCATGTTGTCGGGGCACCTTCAGGGCAAGATCCTGGAAATGATCAGCCGGATGATCCGGCCGGGACAGATCCTCGAGATTGGAACCTACACGGGGTACTCGGCCATTTGTATGGCCCGCGGCCTGAAAAGAGGAGGGCAACTGCATACCATCGAGATCAATGACGAACTGGAACCGTTCGCCCGGAAATATTTTGTCAGAGCCGGGTTCGACCGTTGCATCGTTCAGCATATCGGGAAAGCCACCGAAATCATTCCAACGCTGACCCAGACCTTCGACCTGGTATTTCTGGATGCCGATAAATCGGAATACTGCACGTATTTCGACCTGATCTATGGCAAGCTCAGGCCCGGTGGCTATCTGCTCGCCGATAATGTACTCTGGAGCGGGAAAGTTGTGGATGAGCATGCGGCGAAAGACCAGCAAACAAAAGGGATCCTTGCCTTCAATGAAAAAATGAAAAATGACCCGCGGGTCAGCCAGGTAATTCTGCCGCTGCGCGACGGACTGATGCTGGTCAGGAAGAACTAGACGCAAGTATCAAGATATAAGACATAAGATTTTCAGACTATCAGATTTGCGGAAAAATAAGCAAGTCGTGAGGTCTATAAAAGCGGAGCGCAAAGCTAATGGCTAACGGTTCACTACTCGCGGCTCATGACTCACGACTCGGCTTAAACTTCGACGGAAGCACCCTGAACTCCTTTTTAAACTGCATACTGAAATAGCGGGGATCGTTAAATCCAACCTGATAGGCTACTTCAGACACGCTCAGCTGACTTTTGTCAAGCAGTTGGGCCGCCCTTTTCAGGCGCAAGACCCGGATAAATTCAAGCGGCGTGGTCCCGGTAAGAGAAACAATTTTATTATACAACTGCATCCGGCTGGTGCCCATCAGTTTGCTGAATCCGTTCACCGAAAAAGCGGCGTCAGCCATATGTTCCTCAATGATATCAAGCGCCTTTTTCATAAACTTCTCATCGAGTGAGGTGATACTGATATCCCTGGGTTCAATTTGCATCTTCGTTTTAAACACCTCCCTGAGATTCTGCTTCAGCCGCATCAGGTTATCAATTTTTGTCCGGAGTATATCCAAATTAAAAGGCTTCACGATATACTCATCTGCTCCCGTCTTTAACCCTTCCAGCTCTTGCCTCTCCGAAATTTTTGCCGTCAGAAAGATGAGCGGAATATGGCAGGTAATCTTATCATTTTTCACGTGGCGGCAAAATTCAATGCCATCCATTTCGGGCATCATGATGTCGCTTAAAATCAGATCAGGCAGTCTTTTCTCCAAAATGGCCAGGGCGTGTTTCCCGTTCCCGGCCTCCAGCACTTCATATTCGTCTTCCAGGTTCTCCTTCAGATAAAGCCTCAGGTCCTCATGGTCCTCCACAATCAGAATGACTTGTCTGTTCTCCTGCGACATTTCGATCCGGAGCTCGGGCAATCCGGTCAATTTGCCGGCATTAAATTTCGTCTCATGCATAAATCCGTGCACCGCTTTATTTTTAAGTCCGACCGGCTGATCTACCGGTAAAAAAACGCTAAAGCAGCTTCCGATATTCAATGCGCTTTCAACCGTAATTTCTCCCCGGTGAAGCTGCACATATTCTTTCGTCAGCGACAGTCCGATGCCTGTTCCTTTTGCACCGACGGCTTTCGGATTTTCTTCCTGATAAAAGCGGGTAAAAATCTTGTCCAGATTTTCCGGATTTATTCCGGTACCATTATCCTTTACCCGGATAATGAGATTTGTTTTCACCTGGCTTCCCTCAGAAGCAGTCACCTCTTCCAATCCGGCCTGAACAATGACAACGCCGCTGACAGGCGTAAATTTGAAGGCGTTCGATAATAAGTTGAAAAGAATCCGTTCCAGCTTGTCCTTATCAAACATCATATAAAATTCGCGCAAATCAGTGATCATCCTCAACTCGATGTGCTTATTCTCACTCAGATCACTAAATGAAGCAACCGTTGATGTGATAAATGCAACAATGTCTCCCCACGAAGGATTGAAAACCAGTCCCTGCGCATCCATTTTCCTGAAGTCGAGCAACTGGCTGACCATCAGCTGAAGCTTCCTGGTGTTTTGATAAATGTGATCCAGATACTTTTTTTCAGAGGCACCTTTTAAAACCGGCAGCAGTTTTTCAACCGGAGAAAGGATCAGGGTTAAGGGTGTCAGAAATTCATGCGAGATATTGGTAAAAAATTTCAGTTTCAGCATATCCAGATCATGTACGCGTTTTGCCTCCGAACGTTCCGTTTCCAGCTCGACTTTCATCCGCTCGCGAAACAGGATCATGTAACGTAACGACAGCAATGCAACAAGCAGGATAAAAATATAAATCAATAACGCATACCACGTTTTCAGGAAAGGAGGCAGCACTTTTATTTTCAGGGATATGCCTTCCTGATTCCACGTTCCGTCAGCGTTCGAACCCTGCAATCGAAAAACATAGTCGCCATGATTCAGATTTGTAAAAGTGGCAAAATTAGCTGTTCCGTCGGTTTCGAACCAGTTTTCATCGAAACCTTCCAACTGATACCGGTATTGGTTCTTCTCCGGGAACAACCAGGTTAGGGCCACGAATTCAATCGAGAAGAGATTTTCCGAATGCTTCAGAACAATTCTGTCAGTATGATTGATGCATTTATCGATAATAATCCGGTTATTATATATCTGCCCGGGGACGATCACCGTATTCAGAATCTTGAGGTTGGTAAAGGCCAGACTGGGAGCCGTGCGGTCCATGATGATCTCTTCAGGCCTGAATATATTCACACCGTTCACCCC
The DNA here is from genome assembly GCA_038562555.1 of Prolixibacteraceae bacterium. Taxonomy (GTDB): domain Bacteria; phylum Bacteroidota; class Bacteroidia; order Bacteroidales; family Prolixibacteraceae; genus JBCFBK01. The sequence continues at coordinate 30,657 of JBCFBK010000013.1, forward strand.
GCCAAACAAAAATTCACCATCTTTGGTAAGGAGTGAAGTCGTCTCTGAAAATTCAATATCCTGTAAGCCGTCAGCTTCATCAAAATGAATAAAATTAACCCTGAAATTGCTATTTTGGTCACGGTCGCTGATCATGATCTTTGAAATTCCCCCGGTGCTGCTGACCCATAAATTTCCCTGCTGGTCCTCCAGCATGCGGTGAACGGAATTCGACATCAGTCCCGAATCCTTATCGATTACCGCTGCCGTATGCTTTTCAGGGTCAAACCTGATCAGACCGTTTGAACTGCAAAGCCAGTTCCATCCCCTGGTGTCGGTAAAAGCCGAAATCAATGAACCGAAAGAGTTTGTGCCGGCATCCGAATCTTTATTGATGTAGTTTTCAAAGTTGTCCTTTTGAGGATTATAAATGGAAAGCCCGTTCGAGGTACAGATCCACAGTCGTTTTCCGGAATCCAAAGACAGGTGATTGACGTAATTACCGATTAAATTGGAATTTTCAGAAGTATAACGTCTAAAAGAGCCTGTCTCCGGCTCAAACCGGTTTAAACCTCCTCCCATTGTACCAATCCAAAGGTTATTATAACCGTCTTCGATAATACTCCAGATCCGGTCGTCGGAAAGACTGGTTGTATCGGCTACGTTATGTTTATACACCGTAAACCTTCCGGTTTCCGGATCCATCTTGTTCAGGCCGCCAAAATAAGTCCCCATCCAGATATTTTTTTCATGATCTTCATAAAGGGAAACCACCACATTACTGCTCAATCCGCCTTTTGCACCGGAAGCACGGATATGACGGAAATCTCCTGTCTCTTTGTCCAGGATACTGACTCCTGCCCCATTCGTTCCGATCCAGATATCGCCGTTTGAATCCTCCATAAAACAATCCACATCGTTCAGACCTAATGAATTACTATTTTTAGGGTCATGCTGGATGAGCCTGAACTTTCTGGAATTGGGTTTATAAAAATCCAGACCCTGTTTGTATGTTCCAACCCAAACCATCTGGTCCCGGCCAATCAGCAAACAATAAAGTCCGTTTGTTGAAATACTTTCCGGATCTCCGGCCATATAACTAAAATTTGCCGCCGTTTTTTCCTTCTTGTTATACAGAAAGATACCGGCCCCGTCGGTTGTCAGCCAGATCATTCCGTCCTTATCTTCCTGGATACCCGTAATTAGCTTACTTCCAATCATATTGTAAAGCGATTGGTTTAAGGAGTCATGCCACCGACCTTTTTGCAGATCATACACATACATACCGGCCTGACTGCCGATCCACAGCAAATTTTCGGAATCAATAAACAGCTTCTGCTGCCCGCTCACGTATTTCCCTTCATAAAGGCTGGGAAGCGGAATAAATTCAAGCGGACCTCCCGCAGGGGCATACCGCACCAGATCAGTAGTCGATGTTCCCATCCAGATACAGCCATTCCGGTCCTCGGCAAAAGACAGGATGTTGTTTGCCCTCGCTGCAAAATCGGCAGAATCTACCAGGTGGTGCCTGAAGGCATTTTCCGCGTAAGTAAAAAATCCTTCATGCGTCCCGACATATACAGTTCCTTTTTGATCAACAAAAATGTCATTGATATTATTGACATCGTTACACCTGAACGCATTGTAGTCAAAAAGTGAAATCTGTTGAAAAGATTGGGCACCCGACTCCTTTTTATTGATCCCGAAAGTCGTACCTACCCATAAGTTTTGATGGCTGTCTTCCCTGATACAGGAGATATTATTATTGGACAGACTGGTCGAATCATCCGAATGCGATTCGAAAACGACCATATTATATCCGTCGAAACGGTTAAGTCCGCGGTTGGTACCGATCCACATAAAGCCATCGGCATCCTGGCACAGGGCGGTAACCCAATTAGACGACATGCCATTGCGGGCGCCAATGTGGGAAAAGCTGACCGACGGCGGCTGAGCTTCCAGCGATTTTGTTCCGGCCAGCAAAAAAAGAACCGGAAATATACCCATGAGGCGGCTTCCAAACTTATTCATCGTTCACGTTTTGTATAGGTCAATCAGGTGTTGCACCTGTTAATTTACGAATGTTCCTGAAAATAACGATTAAAAACTTCGAATATGCATCCGCTTTACATTCCGGGCATATTTTGTATACAAATCACTGCATTCAGCAAAATATTTTCATCGTTATTGGATACAATTCATCATCGGGATCAAAAATTTAAGTGCGAAATTTACTTTACTAAATATAACTTTTAAAACCCGCCATGGAAAAAAAGTTTAACACAAAGCTTTATCTGATCCTTGAATTACTCATCTATGTTATCATAATAGCTTTGATTATAACGCTGACATGGCTGCTCTGACAGAAAAATTGAACGCTTAACATTAACTAATTTCTATTTATGAAAAAGAACATTGTTATATTCCTCATGTTGGTCGGTGTGGGCAGTTCTTTGTTCGCCCAGAAGAGAATAACGGGGACAGTGAAAGATGCAGAGACGTCTGAAGCTTTACCCGGTGTCAATGTTGTGCTCAAAGGAACCAGCCAGGGAACGATTACCGACATCAGCGGCGGCTATACCTTCGAAGTAGCTTCTGACGATGCCATTCTGGTTTTTTCCTTTATTGGTTATCAAAGCCGCGAAGCACGTGTGGGATCGCGACTGGTTGTCGATATGTTGCTCACCCTCGACATTAAAGGACTTGAGGAAGTCGTGGTTGTGGGCTATGGGACCATGAAAAAATCGGACCTCACCGGCTCTGTTGTATCCGTCTCGGAAGATAAACTCAAGGCCTCGATCTCTGCAAACCTCGATCAGGCTTTACAAGGCCGTGCGGCCGGCGTTACAGCCGTGCAAACATCCGGACAACCTGGCTCTTCGGTATCGATCCGGGTGCGTGGGCAGGGCACCTTGCGCGCCGACGCATCGGAGCCACTCTATGTAGTTGACGGGATCCCCATCCAAAATACAAGTCAAAGCGGACACGATGTCGGATTGGGAGACGGCCTGGGAAACGGGAGCGTATCCACCTTCTCCGGATTATCGCTGCTGAATCCATCCGATATTCTTTCGGTTGAAATATTAAAAGACGCTTCGGCAACCGCTATTTACGGCTCAAGGGGAGCAAACGGAGTCGTGCTGATCACAACAAAAAGGGGAAAAGCCGGAGAGGCCAGGTTCACATACGAAGGTTATTACGGTGCACAGGAGCAGGTTAAGCGGATGGATGTCATGAATCTGAGAGAATACGCCGAATACAGTAATGACTGGGCTGCCGAAACCAACGGGCGCGATCCGCGGGCCGAGTTGCAGGATCCCTCCATTTTGGGTGAAGGAACCGACTGGCAGGATGCAGTTTTCCGGATCGCCCCGATGCAAAGCCACCAGGTAAGCGCTATGGGAGGTACTGATATTGTCAAATATTTTATTTCCGGCAATTATTTTACACAGGACGGAACGGTGATCGGATCCGATTTTGAAAGGTATTCTTCCCGCGTAAACCTGGATGCCCAATTAAAAAAATGGTTCAAAATGGGGACCAACATCATGTTTACCCGGATCAAGGAGAACATCGGGCTAAACAACAGTACGGAAGGGATCATATCCGTTGCACTGATGTCATCGCCAGATATACCGGTTTATAACACCGACGGAACGTGGTCGGGCGACCAGAGGGAAGGCTCTCCGGGCCGGGTGAATCCGATTGCGAAAGCAATGGATGAAGAAAATCTGCTTAAAAGGACCAGCCTCGTTGGCAATCTGTACAGCGATATTACTTTTATCAGGGGCCTGACCCTGCGCACCGAGTTGGGCATCGACCTGGGTTATTCGAATGCCTATCGGTTTGTACCTACCTACGAATACGGAACGATTGTCAATTCCACGAATTCATCCAGTAAGCAATATAACCAGAACTTTTTCTGGCAACTGAAAAATTACCTGACGTATTCCGGCACCATCAAAAAACACAACATGACCGTGATGGCGGGGCAGGAAGTATCGGAATGGACCTATGAAAATCTCCGGGGAGCAAGTACAGGGCTTTCGAGTAACGACATCCACGAGCCCAGCCTGGGCGACCCAAAGACGATGACTGTCGGTTCCGGGCGTGGAAGCGGGTCAATGGCGTCTTTTTTTGCACGCGCCAATTACGCGTACGATGAAAAGTACCTGCTCACCTACACGTTCAGGTATGACGGATCGTCCAACTTCGGCCCGGAAAACAGGTGGGCCCCCTTCCATGCCTTTGCCGTTTCATGGCGTTTAAACAATGAACCTTTCTGGGAAGGATTCGGATCGGCAATCAATAATTTCAAACTGCGTGCCGGATGGGGACAAACAGGTAATGCCAACATCGGCGGATATCGCTGGGGGGCATCGATCGGCAAAATGCCCACCGGACTGGGACAGGGATTCCGTCAGAGCAATATTGCCAACCCTTATATAACCTGGGAAAAACAGGAGCAGATCAATCTTGGAGTTGACCTCGGATTGTTTGACAACCGGATCAGCATGATCGTCGATCTTTACGATAAAACCTCAACGGCCATGCTCATGGATATGCAACTCCCTTCCTACATGGGAACCCGTGGAAACGAATCGATCCGTTTATATCCTCCGATGGGCAATTTTGGAGAGATCCAAAACAGGGGAATTGAAGTCACCCTGAATGCCGCCCCTGTTACCGGAGCGTTTAAATGGGAAACAGAACTCTCGGTAACCCACAATAAAAACAAACTGCTGGATCTTGACGGAACACCATCAGCACACATCGAAGGTTACGGACAATGGACTGACCTGGTCAGCCTGACCGAGATCGGAGAATCACTCTATAACTTCTACGGATACAAAGTAGCCGGTGTCTATCAGGATAAAGAAGATATTAACGGCAGCGCTAAAACAAAAGCCTATCCTGCCGACGGGAATTTCAACCGCGGCAATACCGTTTGGCCGGGCGACCTGAAATTCCAGGATCTGTCGGGCCCGCAGGGAAAACCTGACGGAGAAATTGATGAGTATGACCGCACCAGCATCGGATCGCCGCTGCCAAAAGTCACTTTCGGATTTAACAACACATTCAGTTATAAAAACTTTGAGCTGAACGTTTTCGTAAGCGGCGCGGTCGGGAACAAGATCCTCAATTATATGGGCCGAAGCCTGAGCAGCATGGAATCGATGTGGGACAACCAACTTCAGACGGCTGTAGCCCGGGCTAAGCTTGAACCGGCGGATGCCGGTAAAACCTATCCGGTCAGCGCAAACGGAAGAACGATCACCGATTGGTTCGAAGACATCGACAATGTCAGGGTGAAGAATCCGGACACCACTATACCACGGGCTATTTCGGGTGACCCAAATGACAATAACCGGATTTCGGACCGCTTTATTGAAGATGGCTCATACCTGCGGTTTAAAAATATTACGCTCTCCTGGTATGTTCCTAAAAATCTGCTGCGAACAACGGGTATTGAAACATTACGAATTTATTCCAATCTGCAGAACATGTGGACCATCACCGGCTACAGCGGATTTGACCCTGAAGTCGGGGCCAGTCAGACCAACGACAATGTGAGCGGCCTGGATAACGGCCGTTACCCGTCTCCCCGGATCTATACTTTTGGTATGAACATCACTTTTTAATCCCGAACAAAATGAATCAGTTATCAAGATATTCGAAAACTGCAGCACTTATATCACTCCTTCTTCTCATAAGCGCCTGCGAGGAATTCCTGGACCGGCCAACCGAAGATAATTATACGATCGACAGTTTTTATCAGACCGACGAACAGTGTTTTCAGGCGGCCAATGTCCTGTATAACGCCCCCTGGTATGATTTTCAGCGCGGATTCATGTGGATCGGCGATGTACTTCCGGGCAACCTGTATTTCGGCACAGACAACGTCTATCAGAATTTCAACCTGACTTCCTCGAATGAAGATTTAACCAATGCGGCCAACTCACTTTGGCTGGTAAACGGACACTGCAATGCCGTTATTGAAAATATCCGGAACAAAGCCGGCGGCGGAGTCAGTGAAACCACCAAAAATACCGTTACCGGCGAAGCAATGGTCTGGAAAGCGATGGCCTATTTTTACCTGGTGCGCATTTGGGGAGCGATCCCGATCATACACAGCAACAGCGCCATTATTGGGGCCGGAACTGCCACCCAACTAAAAAAGAACAGGGTCGGAGACGTTTACGAATACATCGTCAAAACACTGACGAAGGCTATCGAATTGCTTCCGGAACAAAATCAGCAAGGTCGTGTCAGTAAAACAGCCGCTTACGGACTGTTGGCAAAGGTCTATCTTACCCGTTCCGGATTGGGCCAAAACGGGACCAGAAACCAGGAAGATCTGGACAAAGCCAAAGAATATGCGGCCAAAGTGATCGACGAAAGCGGTCTGGAACTGGAACCCATATACAGCGATCTGTTCCGCATATCAACCGGAAATTTCAACCCGGAGAACCTGCTTTCGTGGCGATGGATCGCCTCTGACCAATGGACTTCACAGAATTCACTGCAATCGGACCTGGCACTAAACGGATTTACCGGGCTCAACGACTCCTGGGGGACCTGGCGCGGGCCAACAATCGACCTGCAGACCGCCTTTAACGAAGATGCTCGTGAATCCAGAAATAACCGGGATGCCCGCAGAAAAGCAACCATGATGATGAAAGATGATTTTTATCCTTACTTCTGGCGGCACAAAGGGGGCTTTACAGCAACATGGGATGATACCAATGTAGCCGGCGCCACCTTCGGGATCGGCACGGGAGCCAATTGTGTAAAACATATTGTTGGACATTATGATGGCGACCACAAGGCCGAGTCGGGCTCACCATCGCGCAATATGGCTACCGACCTGGCTACACATGTGCTTCGTCTTTCTGACGTTTACCTCATTTATGCTGAAGCAATCCTTGGAAACGGCGCCTCCACCAGCGATCCCAATGCCCTGCGGGTATTCAATGCCGTCAGAAGCCGGTCCATTTCCACCCATGAAAATGTCTCATCCATCACTTTCGAAGACATTTTCAGGGAACGCCGGCTCGAGCTGGCTCTGGAAGGCGACAACTGGTATGATTTTGTTCGTCTGCACTATTATAATCCTTCCCTGGCAAAACAATGGCTGAATGCACAGGAACGCGGATCTTACAATAGCCTGCAGGGGTTCTACGACGGGGAGGTTACAAAATCGGAAGTGACCATTGCGTCGTTTAAAGTAAACATCACCGACGACTCGAAGTTCCAATTGCCGTTCCCCGAAGTTGATCTGGCGATGAACCCGAATCTGCGGGACGATGTGGATCCGGAACCGTTCGACTTTAGCACGCTTGAATATTAACCAAACAAAAAGAGCATTTGAAATGAAACAGATAATTCATCTTACTCCGGTATCTTTTATGATACTACTCATAGCTGCGTTTTCCGCCGGACTGCTTTTTTATGGCTGCGAAGACGATGACTCGTCAGGTTCGGGCGCTATTCCCCAGGTAAGGTATGTTCGGGTTACAGACCCGCACAGTTCGGATTCCCTGCTGACACATGCATTCATGGGTAACACCATCGCTTTGATCGGCGAAAACCTGGCCGACGTGACCCAGGTCTGGTTTAATGATCAACCGGCCCTGCTCAATACCAGCTTTATTACCGAAACCAGCATCATTCTTACCATTCCCAACGAGATCCCAGGAACCGTCACCAATGAAATCAGGCTCATTACGCGCAACGGTCAGGAAGGCATCCATCCGTTCGGGGTCGACGTCCCCCCCCCGTTCCTGATTTCCATACTTAATGAACAGGCGGAGCCCGGTGAAACAACAACGATCTATGGGAATTTCTTCATTGACGATCCCGGCACCCCGCTTCAGGTATTGTTTCCGGGCCTTGTTGCAGGAGAAGTCCTCAGCGTGGAGTTAAACAAGATTGAAGTGAAGGTACCCGAGGGAGCAGGCGTAGGCCCGATTATCGTCAAAAGTATTTACGGAGCTTCACGTTCCTCGTTCTACTTCCACGACGACCGGGGCTTTATCATCGACTATGACCAACTCACCACCAGCGGCAGTTGGAGGGGAGGTACCATCAGAAATGATTCGTACAGTCTGAACGGCAATTACCTGGTTCTTAAAGGCGAGGTCGGTGACAATGCGGGCGCGGAGGATTATGCAGGCGGAGGTTTTGTCAGTGAGTTATGGAGCGACGCCAACGGACGGCCTGAAGCCAACTTTTTTGAAGGCGACCCGGTCGGATTCCAGCTTAAGTTCGAAGCTAACGTGATTGAATGGTCGGGAGCCTACCTGAATATTTGTTTTGGCCCCTGGGCCTCCGGTGTTGCGCCCTATCAGAATCAACTGTACTGGGGGAATGTCAATGCCCGGGCGCTCTGGCGACCATGGGAAACAAACGGGACCGGCTCGTTCAAGACTGACGGATGGATCACCGTCACCATACCCCTGACCGATGTAAAATACAACAGCTCCTTTGGAGCGATGGAATTTGACCCCTCCATGGCAGGGAGCCTGACATTCTGGATGAAAGGTCCCGCTGCCGTAAAAGACGGAACCTGCAAAATGGAAGTGTATATCGACAATGTGCGTATCGTCCCTATGTAGAAATTATCTGAAAAAATAACGAGCATGCAAACACAATATATCAAATACCTCAACCGGGCACTGCTCCTTACAGCAGCCTGCCTCACCACATTCATGAGCCTGTTTACTTCATGCGAGGATGACGACGACGAAAAAACAACCGCCGGGGTCGTGTTGGAAAGCTATGGTCCCATGCCGGTAGCCCGTGGAGCCGAACTAAGATTCATCGGCTATAACCTCGATCAGGTAACAGCGGTGGTTTTGCCCTCCAATCTGGAAATTACCGAATTCACATCAAAAACCGCCGAATTGCTAACAGTAACTGTTCCGCAAAACGCGGTGGAAGGACTGGTAGTCCTGAAAACTCCGATGGGGGACATCACAACAAAAACCCCAATTGGCTACTCAGAACCGATATCTATTTCCACATTCACTCCGGCAACTATTAAGGCCGGACAGGAACTGACCATTACCGGCGATTATCTGAACCTGGTCAAAGAGATCATCTTTACCGACCGTGTATCGGTTGGGGTAACTGCGTTTACAGCACACAGCCGCCAACAGATCAAACTTGCTGTTCCGGCACAGGCGCAAACCGGTAAAATTGCCGTTTCGAACGGCGCTGAAGATCCGGTCATTGTCTATTCCGCGGCGGACTTAACGGTCACTCTCCCGGTCTTTGCCACCATCAGCCCCAATCCGGTAAAAGCCGGAGAAAAGCTTACCATTACCGGCAACGATCTCGACCTTACCAAAAAGATCGTCTTAGGAGGTAATAAGGAAGTAACGACATTTATAAGCCAGACCGTGTCAAAAATAGAGCTTAGTGTTCCTGCCGATGCCCAGGACGGAAAAATTACCATGATCCCTGCATCACTGGTCCCGGTAGAATCGGCCGACGAACTGAAAATGGTCGTTCCGGTAATCAGTGTTACACCTGTCACCATAAAAAACGGTGAAGATATTACGGTGACCGGCACCGACCTCGACCTGATCGACAAAATTATTTTTGGAGGAAATAAAGAGGGCGTTAAAGTTGCGGGCGGAACGGCTGTTCTGTTGAAGGTGACCGCTCCCGATGACGCCCTAAGTGGCATCGTCACCTTCACCACCAAATCGACAAAAACGGTCAACGGCCCTGAAATTACCATCATCGACCCGGTTTTGAGCGCATTTGCGCCTGCCGAAACCAAAGCCAATGACAACATCATCATTACCGGCACAGATCTCGACCTGGTGGTTGATGTGATGTTCACCGGAAATGTAAAGGGTACGATTGTCGGTCAGAGTGAAACGCAACTAACTATTAAGGTTCCTGTTGGCGCAAAGACCGGACTGATTGGCCTGATCACAAAAAACGGGGTACAGGTCAACTCTGTCACTGAAATTACCGTGAATGCCAATTTGCCCGAATTCACTTCATTCACCGAACCAACGGGTGTTCCCGGCAAGATACTGACCATAAACGGCACCAATCTATTGCTTATCAAAGAATTAATCTTTCCAGGCAATATCCCGGCAACAGCCTACGGATTAAAATCGGACAATATTGTCCAGGTATATGTCCCGCAGAACGTCACGTTGGGCTATGGGCAGATCAGGATGATTACCTACGAAGGAGAAGAAGGACTGTTTCCCGAAATTTTCTTCGGAGGCACCGATCCGGTTGTCGATCCGGCCCTGATGATCATCGATTGCAGTAATCCGGATATCCCCGGAAACTGGGGTGGGAATATCGAAATAGGGAATGACCCGGCCCTGGCCCTGTCGGGTAACTACATACACGGAACAGCCGCCGCGCTGCCCGGCTGGGCCTGGATCTGGGGGAACAACTGGTACGCTTTCCCGTCGGTCACCAAAGCCGGTCACGTCTTAAAGATGGATGTGAATATCAAAAAAGCATTCGGTGCCTCCAATGTCCATTTCCAGATGGCGCTGGGGGGAAGCCGGATTGACATCGGCGCTTTCGGTATGGCTTCAGCCACCGAAACCACCGGCGGCTGGATAACCATTACCTACGACCTTGCCTCATTCGGCGAACTGCCGTCCACCATCCCTTCGGGAGGCGAATGGGGTATCAATTTCTGGTATGCCGACGGCAGCGTTGATATTACCGGCTTGTATATCGATAACATCCGGTTTGAAAAAAATTAAGAATATAAAAAAGGGGCTGGTTGAAATCGCCAGCCCTTTTAGTCAAAATTCCCGGTATGAATTTCAGTCACATTCTTCGTATTTATTTGCCGATATTAATTTTGTCGGTTATTTCCTGCGGGGGTTCCGGTCCGGTTATCGACGAACCGGAAACTGAACCTGAACCGGAAACCGGATTTAATTTGTCCAGCCGGCTGGTCACCCCCAATGCCGGGGAGAATACAAAGAAACTCTACCAGTATTTGCTCAGCAATTTTCAGAAAAAAATCATCTCCGGAGTGATGACCCTGAACAGCTTTGACGAAACAAGCTGGCTAAAACAAAAAACCGGGAAAGAACCCGCTTTGCTCGGGCTTGATTTCATGCATTGTAACAGAGGTTACACCTGGTATGACAACCTGACGCCGGTTAACGATGCAAAAATCTGGTACAATAGAAGAGGAATTCCGGCATTCTGCTGGCATTGGAGGGATCCCTCCCGCAAAACAGAAGCCTTTTATACCGCTGATACCTCCTTTGATGTATCCAGAATATTTGATGAACATTCGTCTGAATACAAGGCTATAATCGCTGACATTGATTACACAGTGGGCTTACTGAAAGTACTGTCCGATCAGGACATTCCAGTTCTCTGGCGACCCTTGCACGAAGCGTCAGGCGGCTGGTTCTGGTGGGGAGCCAAAGGACCAGAATCCTGTAAAAGACTCTGGAATATCGTCTTTGACAGAATGGTCAATACCCACAAGCTCACCAACCTGATCTGGGTTTGGACAACCGACGCCCGGTCCGGGAACATGGACTGGTATCCCGGCGATGCAAGTGTAGACCTGCTGGGTGTGGATTATTATGCAAATGAGGGCGATTTCAGCTCTCAGATTCAGACTTTCGAAAAAATAAAAAATGATTTTAAGGGGAAGAAGATGATCGCTCTCAGCGAAAACGGCAGTGTTCCCGCCCCTGACCGCTTAACCGGCGATAAAGCACAATGGCTATATTTTATGACCTGGTATGGTCATTTTGTTGAAGACGGCAAGTACAATCCACTTTCACACTGGGACAACGTGCTCAGCCATCCGTATGTGATTACGCTCGATGAAATGGATTAGACAGAAGACACAAGTATCAAGACGCAAGGCGGAAGGTTCTCAGACTATCAGATTTAGCTAATGGCTAAAAACTCATAACTCATAGTTTACATCTGCTAGCTCAGGCCGTTCAGCGAATTCTGGAAATTCCGCTTTGCATTAGCCGACCGGTTATAGGCACCGGGTCCGGCAATACATCCGCCCTCGCAAGCCATCACTTCATAAAACTGCGCTTCCGATTTTCCTTTCTCAAGCATCTTCAACCGGCGGATCGCTTTTTTGTCGATCCCGTCGATCTTTTCGGCGGTAAAGCCGGTGATCTTCCCTTCTGCCTGAACAGCCTGAAGTACACCTCCGCTCTGCGCAAATCCGCGCGATGCTTTCGTGTAGTTTTCAAGCGGCATCTCTTCCATTTCCTCAGGATGAATTTCCAATCCCAGCAGAAGTGCGTCCATTTCCTCAAAACTCAACACATAGTCGAGGGTTCCCAGATCGCGCGCCTCTTTACGCTTTGCCACGCACGGCCCGATAAATACCAGACGTGCACGGGGATATTTCTGCCTCATTTCTTCGGCGGTATAAGCCATCGGCGAGGGTGTATGCGACACATAAGGCATTAAACCGGGCGCATGTTTACGGACCGCCTCCACATACGACGGACAGCAGGAGGTCGTCATAAAAGGCCTGCCCTCCTCCAGACACTCTTTCAGTTCTTCCGCTTCATGCCGGGCCGTTTTTTCAGCCCCCCGCGCCACCTCAACCACCTCGCTGAAGCCAATCGCCTTGATGGCCGAAAAAACCTTTCCGGGCGATTCTGCGTATTGTGAAAATATGGCTGGCGCAACCAGGGCAATCACCTGCTCCTTTTTCTCAATCGCGCACAATACGTCGACGATCGACGACAGCTCAAAGATGGCACCAAACGGACAGGCCGTAATACATTTTCCACAGTAAATGCATTTATCGGTATTTATCTCCTCCACCCCGCGTTCATTCTTTTTAATCGCCCCTACCGGACAAACTTCCTCGCAGGGGATCGGCATATAGATAATGGCATGATAAGGGCAGGCCTGCTGGCATAAACCGCAGTTCACGCACTGAACCGCGTTGATCTCTGTTTGCCCGGAAGCGGTGTACCGGATTGCATTCTTGGGGCAGTTCGTGACGCAGGGACTGGCTACGCAGCCACGGCACAGGTTGGTCACCACATAATTTACCTGGACACAACTGGTGCAGGCCTCATCCACCACGGTCAGAATTTTTTCGCCGGGCGTTTCCCGTATGATTGCCTTTTTTGCGTATTCCTTCAACGTATGCAGGTCGATGTCATCTTCCGGAACCTCGAAGCCCAGCAATGGCAGCATCTTATAACGGGTAATGGCCCGCTCCTTATAAATACAGCAACGCCCCCGGGGATTCCTGTCTTTCGGATACATCTTAACCAGAAGAGCATCAATGGACGACACCAGCTCCCCTGCCCGGAACATACCCGACAGTTTCGCCATTAGCTCGTGCCTGATGATCATGATATTGTTGAGATAAGCCATGGAAGGTTGATTTTTGACGACACAAAGATAATGATTATATGCTAAACAACATATTCCCGGGGAAAGAATAAATCACTGAACCAAAGTCAGCACGTATCCGGCAGCAGCACCTCCAAGGACAATGAGTGCACTGTTTATTTTTTTAAAAACAAAGATGACAATCAGGCTGACGGCCGCGATTAGCATTGTTCGCCAGCCGGTTAGCGTGTCCCTGCCCATTTCAACACAAACAGCCACGATTACGGCAACGGCGGCGATGTTGACAGCATCGAGGAAAGCGCTCATCGCCTTTGATTTCCGTAACCGGGAAACGTAGGGGTTGAGGATGGCAACAAATATAAACGAGGGGAGAAATACCCCTGCTGTAGCGGCAAGGGCCCCCCAGGGGCCATTCATCTGCCAGCCGACAAAAGTGGCGGTAGACAAAATCGGTCCCGGGGTGAACTGCCCCACGGCAACTGCGTCGATCAGTTCCTGACGTGTCAGCAGACCAGTGCTTACCAGTTCAGCATCCAGAAAGGCGAAGAGTACATAGCCACCCCCGTAAAGAAGGGCTCCAACTTTCAGGAAGATCATCAGTATTTTCAGGTTTGCTGACTGTAAGGCCGGGAGGTCCGCCTGAAGAAGTATGAGTGGAATCAGGCTGTTTGCGCTGCGGTTAAAATCTTTGGCATAATAAAGCATCAGCCCGAGCGCTCCACACGCGAAAAGAGCCACAATTTCATTCACCCCAAGCAGCGATGCCGCTACCGTAAGCACCCCCAGCAAGCCTAATTCGGCGCTCTTCAGGGCTTTTTTCCCGAGCCTGATCACTGCTGAAATGATGATCGCGATAACGGCAGGTTTAATGCCGTAAATAAAAGGCTCCACATCGGGAAGCCGGCCATACTTATCGTAAAGCCATGCAAAAACAGCGGTAATGACAACCGCGGGAAGAACGAAACTAAGGCCGGCTGCGATCATCCCGGTACGGCCTGCCCGCTCATACCCGACATGCATGGTCATTTCAGTTGAATTGGGACCGGGGATCAGATTCGTGGCGCCAATCAGATCAAGAAAATGTTCATGGGTCATCCACTTTCGTTTTCTGACCACTTCATCTTCAAACATAGCAATATGGGCCGCCGGACCTCCAAAGGCAATACTCCCCAGCTTGAAAAACAACTTTGTCAGTTCTTTCAGCTCTCCCTTTTTTCCCATTCAGGAAATCTTTAGCGTTAACTTTACAGAAACGTTTTGCGGGGCCTTTTTGATCAGTTTATCTTTGATTACCGGAGCATGAACCGCTACTTTCCTGCCGGCAGTCGCGGTAATTCTTTCGAAGGACTGTCGATATTAAAAAAGCTGATCAGCGATTTTAACTGATCTGCCTGACTCGACAATTCCTCAGCGCTGCAGGCAAGTTCTTCAGAAGCTGCTGCGTTCTGTTGGATGATATGGTTTAAATCGCTCAGCGCCTGATTCACCTGTATTACCCCCAGGCTCTGTTCTTTGTTGGCGTAAGTTATCTGATGCACCAGTATTGCCGTCTTCTCAATTTCGGGCGTCAGCTCGTTGATCAGTTTATCCGACTCCTCCGTCACGATCGCACTGTTACGGGAGATCTGGGTAATTTCGTGTGCCGCGGTTTTGCTGCGTTCGGCAAGCTTCTGGACTTCGGCGGCCACCACGGCGAATCCCCTCCCATGTTCGCCTTCGCGGGCTGCCTCGACGGCCGCATTTAAAGCCAGGATATTGGTCTGGAAAGCAATGTCGTTGATGACGTTTATTTTTCCGGCGATATCCTTGATGGAACTGATACTCTTCTTACCGGAAATCCGCATCAGATCCATGCCCTCTTTCGCTTTAACAGAGATCTTCTCGGTCTGAACGGCATTGTCGGTACTTTGCTGAATGCTGGCAGCCATTTGTTCCATCGACGACGACACCTCCTCGGCGGCGCCAGCCTGAGAGCTGGCTCCCTGCGACAACTGCTGTGAACCGGAGCTGATCTGCTGACTGGCTGAAGCCATATCAACTGCGCCGCGGCTGATCACCGTTACAATTTCGCGCAGTTTGTCAACCATTTGCGATAAGGATTTTGCCAGTACTCCGATCTCATCTTCCTGGTCAATATCCAGTTCCGCCGTCAGGTCTCCTTTGGCTATCCGTTTGGCAAATTCAACGCTTTTGTTGACAGAACCTGAAATTGTTTTGCTGATATAAGTGGTAATCAACAAAATGATCCCGATACTTAAAAGAACCGACAGGAAAAGGACATTCCGGATATGCCGCAGGATCTGCGTCATCTCATCTTTGTAAAGCGTAGCGGCAATATACGATTCAATTTCCGGAAGGTATTTGAAATACAGAACCTTTTTTTCACCCTCCCATTTATACGCTATTTTCCCGGTCTCCGATTTTGCCTCAGTTAACTTCCTGAAAAATTCATCTTTTTTGTGAATTGTTTCATCTTTGACCGGATGAACAACCATTTGGCCTTCTTTATCGATGATAAAAGGATAACCCGACTGCAAAAACGTTTTGCTGTTGAAAAGCTGCGTGATATGTTCCATGTCTTTTTCAGGCATCCCCACGAATAACAGCGCTAAGATCTCACCGTTCACGCTCAGGGGCCGGTACACCGTTATATACCAGTCGCTCACCACATAGGCTCTGCCAATAAAATCCTGTCCGCGTTTAACAGCCCTGAGTACCGGCGAATCGTCGGGGAGATAAGTATCGACAGCCCTGCTTCCGCCGGCTTTTAAAACTGAGGTGGAAATCCGCAGATAGCCCCCGTCTATCTTCTGAAAAATAGTGGCTTTGGCTCCGGTTAGGCTGGTTATCTTATCAACCAACGAGGTATCGCCGTGAATAGGTTCGCCATTCAGTAAAAGTGAAGGAATCTGAATTCGCCTTGTATTGTGCGTAATCTGATCGGTCGCGCTTACTTCAATCCGGTTGCTTTCGTCAAGTGTCAAATTGCCTGAAGAGGTGAAAAGTTCGTCGGCCATGTTCATAGCCGCCTGCATTTGGCCCTGCCGTTCCATGATTTGCAACCGGACCATTTTGCACAGGTCTTCAACCTGCTCCGTCATATTCGCGTCGGTATCAGCTATGATCTTATCATGCTGGATGTGATAAATGTAAACTCCAAGAAGGGCAAGGATCAGGACCACAGCAACATTAATAAAAACGCTCATACGTGTTCCAATTCCAAAGTCATTTAGTTTTTTCATCCGAAAATAATTTGTTTTTTATTGGTCGGATGGAACTCGCATAGCCAGGATTTTCGCTTCGTTTCAATTCGCTTCGCGGATCTCGCAAGCTCGATTCATTCGTGTTTGTGCTTGGCAAACATGCTCGTTTCATCGGTTTTTAATTAGGCTATTGTCGGTCTTTCATGCAGGAATTGCGACGCGCTCCTCACACCGTACCAAATCCGCTGATCATGTCCTGCCCGAAACTTAGTAAAAGTATCAAAAAAATTCATTTGCTGCTTTCACATTCAGGACTGCCGAAAAATAAATTATATTTGAAACAGCTATCAATTAAAAGGAAAAAAATGATCGTGTTTATTCTAGGGGCTTTGTTTGGAGCCATCCTCATTTACGCCAGGCTAAATAAATTCAATACCATCAGCGGACTGGCCACGCTCGAAAATTTCGCCGTTGCCAAAGCGCTTTTATTTGCAGTGGGGCTCGGGGCGGTGCTGCTGAGTATCAATGTCGGACTCGGGGCGGCCTCCTTCCATGTAAAGCCATTTATTTTGGGCGGCATCGCCCTGGGAGGTATTGTTTTCGGGATTGGAATGGCGCTGCTGGGCTATTGTCCGGGAACTTTGCCGGTATCGCTGGGAGAAGGGTCACTTGATGCACTTACCGGAATTATTGGCGGATTGGCCGGAGGTTTGCTGTACACTTTCCTGGCACCCTCAGGAAAAGCTATACTGGGGCCGGATCTGGGAGAGATCTCCCTGCATTCGGCCATAGGTACCAACGCTTTGTTTTATATCCTCACCATACTTGCCGGACTCTTGTTTGCCGGGATTGCTTTTTGGCTGCACCGGCTCGATAAAGTGAAGGATCTGAAATGGCTGGTGGCGGGAACAGGTCTTGCCATCCTGAATGTGATCGTCTTTTCAAATGCAGTTGCCGGCAGGCCCATCGGGGCTTCCACCACTTACCCCTATGTGGCCGGTCTGATGGCAGGGCTCACGAAAAATGATTATTTCGCGAAGATTCAGGGGCCGGGCAGTTGGGAAGTTCTGTTTTTAGCGGGAGCTTTCATTGCCGCCCTGATCATCTCTTTGATCAGAAGGCAGTTTAAATTTACGCTTATGCATACCAACTGGTTAAGATACAAGGGAAACTCGCCGGGAAAAAGAATATTTTGGGCTTTTGCCGGAGGATTTCTGCTCATCATTGGGGCACGCATGGCGGGGGGATGTACCAGCGGCCATATTCTTTCGGGAGGAATGCAACTTGCACTAAGCAGCCTGATTTTTGGCATTTTCGTATTTGCAGCTTTTCTGACTACCGGAAAGTTGTTTTACAGGAAAATCTGAGCACTCCCTTTCTTTCTCCACGCCGAAAATTGTGGCAGCCACTCTGCAAAAATCTTCCTACATTTGCGCCACTTATTACCGGAGCATGAAAACAGTTCCCAAACGGTTAAAACGTATGACGACAGTCCTCTTTAGCGTATTATTGCTCGTGATCCTTGCCATTTATCTATATATGCAGCGCCCTGAATTCGGGAAAGCTCCGGCAGGAAAGCGCCTGGAGATGATGAACAAATCTTCCCATTACAAAAACGGCAGGTTCCATAATATGCACAACACGCCGATGCTGACCGAAGGATACAGCATAACAGACCTTGTATACGATCAGTTCTTCAAAAAATTTCCCCGGCGAACGCCCGCCGACAGCATTCCGTGTGTCAAAACCGACCTGTCCGGACTCCCGCAGGACGATGATGTTCTGGTTTGGTTTGGCCATTCTTCGTATTTTCTGCAAACAGGCGGAAAAAGGTTTCTGGTCGATCCGGTTTTCAGCGAGAATGCGTCGCCTGTTCCGGGTACCAACCGTTCTTTTAAAGGCTCGAACGCATACGCGGCATCCGATATGCCGCAGATCGACTACTTACTGATCACGCACGACCATTACGACCACCTGGATTATGAAACAGTGACCGCCTTAAAGGAAAAGGTAAAAACGGTTGTTTGCGGATTAGGCGTGGGCGCTCACTTTGAACGCTGGGGATTCGCGCCTGACAAGATTATCGAAAAAGACTGGAACGACAGTATTGTTCCGGAGCCGGGTATCACGATCCATATCACCCCCGCACGCCATTTTTCAGGAAGAGGGTTCAAGAGGAACAACACCTTGTGGGTATCGTTTATACTGCAAACACCTGCACTGAAAGTATTCATGGGCGGAGACAGCGGCTACGACACCCACTTTGCCGAAATTGGCCATAAACATGGCCCTTTCGATCTGGCCATTCTTGAAAACGGACAATACAACCCGGCCTGGAAAAACATTCACTCGATGCCGGGAGAAGTGCTAAAGGCAGCACAGGAATTAAAGGCCAAACGGCTTTTCCCGGTGCACGTGGCCAAATTCAGGCTGGCACAGCATCCGTGGGACGAACCCCTGACCGAGTTATGCCGCCTGAACGAGGGCTGCATTGTTCCATTAGTGACGCCGTTAATAGGGGAAGCGGTAAACCTGGATGAACACGGCAGGGTCTTCCCGCAGTGGTGGAAAGGGGTAAACTAAAACGCCCGAGGGTCTCTACGTTTTGAAAGGAACAAGCAAACGGTCGGAAACCCGGAACTCAAAAATATTTATGCCCCAACTCGTATTGGGATGGGAACCCATTTCAAGCTCGAGCATTCCCCCTGCTGCGATTTCGCTGTAGTTCAGGAAACAGCGGTCAAGCGGTTTGCCATTCAGCCGGGCTTTCTGAATATAGATATTTTTAGGGCTGTTCTGATGCGCAGTAATGGTGAATGTCTTTCCTGATGCATAAACCGGATCGAGCTGGATGGTGATCTCCTCGAAAACGGGACTGGTAATTTCAAAGCGCAGGTCGCCCGGGCATAACTGGTGCAGCCCGACAGCAGCCAACACATACCAGGCCGACATTTGCCCTACATCTTCGTTCCCCACCAGGCCTTCCACCTTGTTTTTATACGCCCGGCGGCATATTTCGCGGGTCCATTTCTGGGTCAGCCAGGGCGCACCCAGCCGATTAAACAGGAAAGGGATATGATGCACCGGCTCGTTGGCATGATTGTAATAATCATTCCACATCATATTCTCCGGCACTTTTTCAAAAAATGCAGTCAAATCGGCAAGCACCGAATCCCGGCCTCCCATCAGTCCGACCATCCCCTCCACATCGTGCGGCACGAACCATCCCTGCTGATAGGGGTTGCATTCCACCGTCCCGTGCCATTCCTCCAACCGCCCCTTTTCGGGCCATGCTTTCCAGCTTCCATCCTCATTCCGGGCCCGAAACCAGCCGACTTCCGGATCAAAGACATTCCGGTAGCTCTGCGCAAGCGTTGAATATTTTTCATAATCGCCGCGATTGCCTGCAGCTTTGGCTAATTGGGCCATGCACCATTCGGTATAGCTCAGTTCGAGCGTGTTTGAAATGGAAAAATCGCCTGTGGCAAACCCGGAATATCCCGACTCCGGCTCATTGCAGCGGACCGTGAAGCCAAGCCTCTCATTGCCGCTTAGCCGGCAGGTAGCCAAAGCGATCCGGTACGCGCGTTCCATATCAAACTGGCCGATCCCCTTGGCATAAGCATCGGCCAGCACCGAAATTGCAGGATTGCCGATCATACACCCGCTGTAGGCGTTGAGCAGTTCCCAGCGTTCAAAATAGCCTTTGCCGCTCTCGTCGGCCAGGGTGATCAGGGAATTGAGCATATCGTTCACGACAGTGGGGTTGATCAGCGTTTGCAGCGGAAACTGGCTGCGAAAAACATCCCAGCCGCTGAAAATGGTTCTTTTGGTGAAACCTGCCGACCTGTGAACAGCCTTGTCGCCTCCGCGATACTGCTTGCCGGTGTCTTCAAAGGTCCGCGGATCGATCAGGGTATGGTAAAGCGCCGTATAAAAGATGGCTCTTTCGTCGGGTGTACCACCCTTTACAGCGATCTTCCCCAACGCGTGGTTCCAGGAATCGTGCGCCTGTTCCCTGACCTCATCAAAATCCCAGCCGGAGATTTCCCGTTCCAGGTTTTGCTTTGCGCCTTCCAGGCTCACAAAGGAAATACCGGCTTTGAGCATCACCTGTTCATTCTCTTCCGTTTGAAAATTGGCAAAAAACCCCAGATGCTTATCCTTTTTTTCACGCAGTTGCATGTGGACATCCGAACGCGCCACTATGTCCTGATAGCGTTGGCTGGTTACATCTTCCAGTTTGCGGGTCCAGTTGCCGGGAATGGGCGCACTCCAGATGCCGAATTCACGGAATGGTTTACTGAACTGTGCGTAGAAAAACACCGTGTAATCGGCTTTACCCAGTCCGTTTCCCCAGCCTCCGCCTTCGGGCGGGCATTGCATCCAGCCCGCAATGGTGTTTTCACCGATCACCTTCACCTCCTGCAGGGTGGATGTTCCTCCGACACGCCTGGCCAGGTCGATCTGAATGCGCGACTGCCGGTTTTGGGGAAACGTGAACCGGTACATCCCGCAGCGGGTGGTCGCCGTCATCTCGGCCCTGATCCCGTAATCGCTCAAAACGACCGTATAGTAGCCCGCCGATGCGGTCTCGCTTTCTTTTGAATAACGCGAACGGTATCCCGCATCGGGATTGCCGGCTGTTCCGGCCGATGTCTTCAACTGGCCGGTGGCCGGCATCACCAAAAAGTTCCCCAGGTCGCCATACCAGCCTGTGCCGCTCATCTGGGTCAGGGCAAATCCCTCGATGCTTGTGTGTTCATAACTGTAACCCGGGGCATTGTCGCCACCGGTGATAGTATTCGGACTGACCTGTACCATGCCAAAAGGGGTGGCCGCTCCGGGAAACGTCTTTCCCAGACCATGATAAACGCCCGCGGCGTCGGTACTGGTACTGGCGCCGATAAACGGATTTACCAGGCCGGCGGGGTCAGCCCCGGCAGTAGCCTGGCCGGCCGGCTTCTGACATCCGGCAAGCAGAAGGGCACATACACCCGTGATCATGATTGGTCTGAGCATCTTATTTCAGTTTTGGTTTTGTAAGTTTTAGCGTCTGAAAGCCAAATTGCGGGAGCAACAGGCTGCCGCCGGTCTGGATCACTTTTCCGTTCAGATCGACCTGTCCAGTACTTGCTGCGGAACAGTTCCACCGGACATCCGGCTTCCGGGTCGCCGACGATGTGCTGTAAAACCGGACCAGCAGATCTTCCCCTTCCATGAACACGGCCGAAACATGCAGGTTTTTATCGCTGACCTGGAGCAACGAACGTTCGAACGGTTCGTCGCCGGGTGTCACAAATCGTGCGATCAGCGGCTCGTTCCAGCCGTTGCATGCATTTTCGATTTCTGCCTGCTCCCAGTTCCCCTCATGCGGAAGAAGGGCGTAACGGATCTGTGTCAGTCCGTCAACACCGTAGTGCCTCCCCCACAAGCCTTTCCCGGTATACTGAACGGTAAGGCCGAGCGCCAGGCCGCCGGTATGAAGATAGCTTGTGGTATGGTCGGAGAATAAGGCGATGCCATAGTCGTTCGCTGCATTGGCGACATCCACCCAGTTCAGGATCACATTGTGCCGGAGGCTGTCCCAGCTCGAATAGCGTGTATCCTTCAGGCGGCTTTCGCAAACATCGAAAGGAGCGTTTTTAAAGAGCCTGTCTCCCACCCCATTTAGCGGAAACTGCAGGTGCAGCTTGTAGCTGTCGTCATAAAAAGCTTTTTCCCGGTCCTCAGCCTTATAATTGAGGCTTTGATCATAGGCTCCGATTGCCGGTTGCCCGTTCCACTGAATGGTGAGTTCGAAGCCGATCAACGGATTGCCTTTGCCAAAGGTGATGAGCTGGCTGTACGGAATACCGTCGATATGGCCGTCGACGCGCGCCCGGATGAACAGAGCCCCATCTTCCACTACGCTGACTGTGGCCGGATGATCTGAGCCACTCAGAAATTTCTCTTTAAGGTAGAAATACCCGCGAAGGTCGTTTAGTCCCTTTCCTTCCTCAACGAGCTGCCGGTCGCCATGCTTTTTATCAATAAGGCTGGTGATCGTTCCGCCCTTCGCGGGATCGATCACTGCCGAGTAGTAAGGTGTTTCGATTTTCAGTGTCCTGCCGGAAAGCCCCTGAAATGCGGAAGCTGAAGCCTGTCTCTTTGCTTGCTTCAACACAAAGGTTGCATAGCCCAGACCGGGTACCGGGGCCTCAAAGGCCAGCATGCGCCTGCCGTCGGGTCCGGTCAGCAATTGAGACGGAAGCGCTTTCCCTTTTACCGTAAACACCGCCGGGTCCGTGTATGCTTCGGGCACAGCAACGGTTACCAGCCCCGTGCGGCCGGAACCTGATGTATTGAATACGCGGATGGATCCGGATTCCGCAACATTTCCTGTACTAAACGCCCCGTCAATTTTCTCCCCGGCGATCCGGTTGGCGGTTGTTGTCCACCGGCTTACCTGATCGGCCCAGGTGTCGCCCGGCTTTCCGTTGTAAGGTACGATCCAGCAGTCATGATGCTGGGCCAGCATGAGGTTTCTCCATGCTTCGGCAAAGTCGTCCGCCGGCCAGGCCTTTCCGTTGAGCAGGTAATCGAGTGAAGCCATTTTTTCGGCCATGATCAGCAGGTTCTCGCTTGTCCGGACTTGCTGCGCTATTTTTTGCAGCACCTGTGCACCCCAAACCAGGCCTGGTTTGACGTCTTCCTGCGAAAATTTCCAGGTTACCGGTTCCACTTTGTCCCTGATCCGGTCGATATAGTCTGTCCAGGTGGTATACACCGTCGGCTGATAAGCGTTAGGCCAGGGGCCCCCATCCCAGCCTGCATCCTGAAAGGTCATCCCCACGGGGTATTTCACTCCGGCAGCAAAACAGGCGGCAATAAATTCGTTCGAATTGGTCCACGATTCCGTTTGCCAGGTCGACGAAGACGACAACCGCTCACAGGCATACCGGGGAACTGCCGGCAGGGTGGTGCCGTCGGGCCCGGTCCAGTTCACCAGATCCCGCCCAAAGGCGCTCGTATAGCCACCCCAACAGGTATTTGGATTGCGCAGCACCGCGTATTTGTACCCGAAGCCCTTGAGAATGGAAGGAAGACTGCTGGTAAAACAAGGCTCCTCTACGGCATACGTGAGAAAAGCGGCCGACGGAAAATACGCCCGGGTTTTGGCTATTCCATACCCAAACTGACGAATGATGCCCTCGCCCGAAATGTTGTAGCAGTATGGCTGTGCATAGGTGGGATTCACAAATTCGATCCGCCCAAACCGTCCTTCCTTTTCGTAATAATCCTGAAACGCTTTGAAATTTTCTGCATCCTTCACGCAAACGGTATCCCAGGTTTCGGGTTCGATTTCAAGGTTAATCTTCCAGCCGGGGTTTTGGGTGAGCTTATCGACCATGAAACGGGCCTGCCACATCGGATAGTGCCCGTAAATGCCTCCGTGGTAACCATCGGCAAACCAGGCTGTCTGGGCATGTGAAGCCGATGTCGTGAAAAGCGCTAAAATCAGGCTGATAAACAACCAGTAATTTTTATTCATCCGTAAATAATTAGTTTTTTAATGGTCGGATGGAACTCGCATAGCCAGGATTTTCATTCCTGTTTGTGTTCGGCACAATCATGCTCGTTTCATAACACCACAAATTTAAAAACTGTCATGGCATTTCCACTGCCATGACAGTCTGAAGAAAAGGAAAAGGTCAATTACAGCTTTCGGTGATGACAAAATCACTGCCGGAGCTGTTTCGCACCACAATGCTCTGGTCTTCATTGGTGAAATGGAAACGGGCTTCTTTGATGACTGCTCCCTCCGGAAGGTTAAAGAATTGCTTCGGGTAGATGTATTTTTGCCAGGAGGTTGCGCCCACTTTTTCCATCAGGGTTTTTTCGCTGATCACATCCACCACCGACGAGTCGTTCCCGTCGGCATAGATTGCCTTGCCATAGAGGTACACCTTTTCGGCATCTTTCAGCGGCGTTTCCACCACGCCGGCCACGGTTTCAAAATTAACGGCAAAGATGTCGCCCCAGCCAAAGGTGGCAGGTGTTGTCGATACCAGGCTGACGGTGGTGTAGTCGATCATCGGGTTTGAACCCCCTGTCACGGTCAGCACCTTCGACTTCGCGTTTGCCTTATAGTATTCATTGTGGAATCCCCGGTTTTTGCCGCAAAAGAAATAGCCCATGAAAAGCTTCATGTTCTGGCTGCCAGTGGTCAGCTTCACTTTTACGGCAGCAGTGATCAGCTTTTCTTCTTCATCGGTAATAATGAATTTTGTCTGGGATTTAAAGACCACCCACTCAACAGGCCCCAGGTTGTTCATCAATCCGATTTCTTTTTGCAAAGCTGCAGACCAGCTCAGAGCTGTAGTCGGTTCTTTTTCCGTTGCCGCCATCAGGATCATGCGTTCATTCGTCACGTCTCCTTTGGTGTATCCGCTGGTTGTGAAGGTCAGCTCGGCATTTGAGGCGATATTCCAGCTCTTGGGAGCCAAAACGGCAAATACCAGTTCCGTGTTATCGTCATTTTCAGGAACGAGTTTGATGTCGACTCCGATTTCAATCGGACTGTTGACCTGAGGGTTGTCCGGATGGGTGATCTTCTCGATCGTCATACACATCATTAAGATGAAAGGCAGGACGAAAGCGATCGTCCAGATGCTGTATTTATTCAGTCGTTTCATTTTTACGTATTTTAAGCATTAAACTACAACAGGTTGAACCCTATTCAATATTAACGAATGTGTATTTGTAACTAATTGAACTGCAATCCAGTTGAAAAGGCATAATGAATTCGCCGTTTTGATAATAGGCAATCACTTTATCCGTGCCACTGACGCGCAGTTCGTTAGGAGATACACTGTAATCCAGCTCGCAATCGGCTTCCACGTCGGGGTTTCCCTCAAAACTGAACGGAGAAAAGGGGACATTGCCGTTGGAGTAAGTAAGCCTGGTCAGCTTGCTGTCGTTGTAATGCAAGGTAAATTTCACCGTTTTGAAAAAATCCAGCTTTTTGGAGATATCGATCCCGCTGATATGCATGGGATCATATTGCAACACCTGCCTCAGTTCGTAAGTGATGTCGTAATTCTGAGGATAGTCGTCGGTCATTTTATTCGAAAGGTCGTCCTCGCAACCCGAGAGCGAAAAAAACGACAGGATAACTGAAAAAATCCATATTTTGCGTGTCATAATTAAATGTCTTAATGGTTAATAAAGCTCCGTTATTTCAACCGCTACTTCAGGATCTTATCCTTTTCGACCCAAAACAACCTGGGGCGGTAAGTAGAAACGTCGCTGTGTTGTTTTACAAAGTCTTCATTATTTACGTTGTAACTGATCAGGATCATCCCGTCCTTTTCAAACTGAGGATGAGCCATGGCGTTATAGGTCAGCAGTCCCGGAGTGTTCTGTTCCCGGGTGGTGTAGATCAGTTTTTTATTGTACCACGGGCCTTGCGGGCTGTCGGCAATGAAGGTATAGATCGTTCCGGAGTTGAACCGTTTATCCTGTGTGAGCAACACATATTTATTGTCCAGTTTGAACACGTTAAACTGGGAAGACACCGGCACGGTTGCGAGCCCGGCCATTTTCACTGCGTCGGAAGCGTTGGGACTCCAGCCGGAACCATCGAAATACTCCCACTTCGTATAAAGCTGATCCATGGTAGTTCTGGCGACCAAAGCATCTGAGACCGTATTGATGCTGTTATCGACATCGACCTGGGCATAGATATACACGTAGTCGTTTTGCTTTAGCGCGGCCATCCCGTAATGGATATCGGTTGAGCCGGAGAAGGGAACCGAAACCGTTTTTCTGAGTTCGAGGCCAGGCAAATCGTATTCGAGGATATCGGTTTTTTCATACCGGAATCCCCACATTCCTGCTTCACCCTGATACATCAGCGTCTGAAAAATATACAGCTTATTCCCGTCAACAAAGCCATGCCCCGGCCAGTACCACTTTTTACCTTCATCGGTCACTCCCGGAGGCACCGCGGCAGACGTGTTCCCGCCATTCGCTCCGTAAACGGCGCTTACCTTTCCCTTGTCATACAGAATATACGTATTGCGGAACATGTGATCCTGCATGGAACGAGCTCCGTTTGTCACCGGACCGATAAACGAATCGCCCATAAGGAAAACAGAGCGGCCGTCAGGCAGGGCGATGGAATACATGCCGTCGCCCCCGGTAACGCTTCCGCGGTCGGGGATCAACTGCCGGGCAAAAGCTTTGTCGTGTCCGTCAATTGTCACTTCTGTAGTGATCTTCCGTACGCTTTGCCCCTCTTTCATCAGGGAAACCGATACCGGTACAGCTTCATAGTATGGGATACGCGTAAGAACAGCGCCGGTCTGATCGCGCTGAACCGTTACAATTTTATCTGACTTGCCTGTCGAAACCTGATAGGTGTCAAAATCAACCTTGTCGGTCAACAGCTCCCATGAAAGAAATACCGAATCGGCATTCGATGTGTACGTAACCTTTAACAGGGGCCCGTTTGGATCATCCTCAAACGGATTCGGGTTCACGCCTGTGCCGTCATCGTCGACGCACGACAGGAGTAAAGCCAGCGTTAGGCTCAGGAATGTCATCTGTTTTATCTTTGTATTCATTAATTGTCTTTTAAAAATTTATGCCCGCCTGTGTAAAACGGCGGCAGGCGTTTAATCCATTGCCATCTTGATCAGTTCCTTACCAGGTTTGGATTCAGCCGCTTTTCACGCAGCGGATAAGGGAACAACAAATCGTCTTCTTCGAACGGATGTCCCTCGGGATGCGAAGGCGCGTTGTAGCCCAACAAGCCGACCATATTCCGGGTGGTCACGTTGAATGCTTTTCTGGTCCGGACCATGTCGAACCAGGTTTGCCCTTCAAAGCAAATCTCCCAGAAACGTTCTTTCAATATATCATCGGCCGAAAGAAGGGCCGGTTTTGCCTCGTCCGGATTTGCGCGGTTCCTGACCTTAAACCAGGCATTAATGGCATCGGCATGGTTTGTGGTTCCGCCATCGATCTGCGCTCTTGCCTCGGCCAGGGTCAGCAGGAGATCGGCATAGGTGAGCAGCGGGTAATTCCGTCCCGACATGCCTGATTCAGCGCCGGCATCGTCCCAGAACTTGTAAATGTAAGGCCGGCCGAATTCGACAACCACATTGGGATCGGCCAGGGTTTCATGTTTGGTATAATAAAAGCCTTTCTCTTCGATCCGCTTGTCGCCTGCAGTATACGAGTTGTAAAAAGCCGGGGCCGGAGCCAGTGCTCCGCCATTGGAACCGGCCGAAGAGATGGGTTGTGCAGGCTCCGGATAAGGCAATAAGTTAAAATGGACGGGAGAGCCGGCATATTGCCGTTCACGCTGGATCATCCAGATATACTCACCCGAATTTTCATTGGCCGGGTTCCGCAGAGCGGCATAATTGTCGAAGAGATAAAACTGGGCGCCGGCCACCACCGCCGCAGCCTGCTCGTAAGCCTTTTGGTAATATGTCGTTCCTTTTTGCAACGGATAACCCGCCATGGTCAGGTAAACTTTGGCAAGCATCGCCTTAACAGCCCCTTTCGCAACACGTCCTTCGACGCTTGTCCAGGAATGATTAACCATGAGTGAATCGGCCGAACGGAGGTCCTTTTCAATTCGCGTATACACCTCGTCAATTGACGACAGGGCGATTTGCGTGTCGGACAGATTTTTAGTTGAAGAAAGCTTTAGCGGCAGCTCTCCAAAAAGCCTGACCAGGTTAAAATAGCTGTAGGCCCTGAAAAAGTAAACCTCTCCCCAACGGACATTCTTTGCACTCTCGCTCATCAGGCCCGGGCTTAGATTTTGCAGTCCTTCAAGAATGCTGTTACAGTTTTCAATGGTCTTGTAGTTGGTTTCCCAGATTTTTTCCACATAGGAATTATCTTCCTTGATACTCAGATTAATGGCCTGATTGAGAAAGGTATTGGCTGAGGAATAGGGCCGGTCGCCATACCCGTGCAGATATTCCAGAAACAGGTAGTTTTGGGTCCCGGGACCTATATCTCCGTCGAAACAATTGTCCAGAAAGGTGTAGAGCCCGTTAACCGCCGCGTTTACCTGGGCTTCGGACTGAAAATAAAAATCGGGCGACAGAAATGTCTTGGGTTCTTCTTCAAGAAACGCATCGCATGAGGCACAAACCATCAGTATGGAAAGCACCCGGCTTATACTTAAAAGATGTCTCTTCATCGTCGTTCAGATTAAAATGTAACATTGATACTGGCTGAAACCGTTGTTGGCCGGGGATAAGAATAAAATTCAATGCCTTGTCCGGTATCGGTTGAAAAAGCGCCTAATTCCGGATCAAATCCGGGGAAGCTGGTAAATACATGCAGGTTTTCGACATTTACGCCCAATGTGAGCCCCTTCACGACTTTGAGCCTGCTCAGCAGCTTTGGATCAAATTCATAGCTGAGCGAAACGTTCCTGATCCGAAGGAAATCGCCGTCGTATAACATCCGGGAGTCCTTCTCGTTTTCTCCGAAATTCACGTCAGAAGGAAGGCGCAACGCAGCAACCATAGAGTTTGGATTTTCGGGCGTCCAGGCGTCGAGCACCGAAGTCCGGTTATTGCCGTAGATCTGCCTGTTTTCAAGCATGGTTGAGGTAATGCCCAGAATTTTCGCCCCGTAATTATAGTTCAGGTCGACCATGAGCGAAAAGCCTTTGTAACGGAAGGTATTCACCATGTTTACATCGCCTTTGGGCAAGCCGTTACCCATAATCTGGCGGTCGTTGTCGTTAATGACCCCATCGCCGTCGACGTCCTCATACTTCAGGTCGCCCGGCTTCTTGCCGTAAACGGCGGCCTCTGCAATTTCGTCAAGGCCCCATGTGCCAAGGCGTTTAAATACGAAATAAGAAGCCCACTCCTCGCCTTCGCGGGCAATTGTCCCGTTGCCGGTATCGATCGTCTCTCCGCCAATGTCTTCAACGACCAGTTTGTTGGTTGAAAATATCAGGTCGGTCGACCAGTTAAAGTCCCTTGTCACGACGTTCCTGGTTGAAAGAGTCAGTTCAAAACCTTTGTTCCTGATTTCACCCAGATTGGTCCAGGTATTCGAATATCCGGTTGTGAAGGGCACCTGTTTCGAGAACAACAGGTCTTTGGTGGCCTTATTGTAGTAATCCATAATGAATTCAACACGGTTT
The DNA here is from genome assembly GCA_038562555.1 of Prolixibacteraceae bacterium. GTDB lineage: Bacteria > Bacteroidota > Bacteroidia > Bacteroidales > Prolixibacteraceae > JBCFBK01. Next base: position 60,372 of record JBCFBK010000013.1, read on the forward strand.
TTGAAAAGGCCCAGTTCCAGACCGATATTCACCTGCCGGGAGCTTTCCCATTTCAGGTCTTCATTACCCAGATTACCCAGAACTACATATGGCTGAAGAACTTTATTGAATATCAGTGAGTTATTACTGTACGATGAAATTGTCCGATAATTGGGAATTGAAGCATTGCCCACGGCCCCATAGCTTAACCGCAACTTCAGGTTGCTTACGATATCCCCGACCGGCACAAAGAAATTTTCTTCTGAAATACGCCAGGCAGCGGAAGCGGAAGGGAAATAGCCGTACTTGTTATTCGCGCCGAAATTGGATGCCCCGTCAGCCCTGATCGTCAGGCCCAACAGGTACTTGTCGTTAAAATTCTGATTCATCCTGAAGTAGTACGAGTTCATCGTATTCTGATTCATGCCCGACGATGGCTTATGATAAACCGTCCCGGCACCTAAGTTATAATATTCGAAGTAATCGTCGAAATAATCTTCAGATCCGCCGGCAGCGCTTTCGGCTCGGTAGTAATACCAACTGGCTCCCAAAACGAAAGTGGAATGCAACCGGTTATTGAAAAAGCTGTTGGTGTAGGTGAAATAGTCTTCATTCGACCATCTTCTTCCTATTTCATTATAGATATCGGCATAACCGTTATTGTTCTCGCTCACATCCAGCAAGCCGGCTTTGGCATAGGTGATGTTCCGCTTATTTGCCGTCTGCATGTCACCCTTGGCTGTGAACTGCAAATTCTTACTGAGCTTAACGGTAGCAATCAAATTGAAGACCGTGAAGTTTTCATCCCAGATATTCTTCTGGTCCTGCAGCAGGCGGATGGGGTTTTCGGCCGACTCTCCCAGCGGATAGTCGTTTTTCCGGCCCCAGGTACCGTCTTCATACTGAACAGGAACAATGGAGGGCATTTCGATCATATTCCGGATGGGGCCTTGTCCGAAGCCTCCCTCCATGTCGTTTCGTTTGTGAAAGCCGGTCGTAACCACGGCCTGCAGGTTCAGCCATTCGTTGATATCACTCTTCATGTTCAGGGTTCCGGAAAGACGTTTCGAATAGGTATATTTTACCAAGCCGTCAAAATCCTGATACGCGACACTGGCATAAAAAGCATTTTTATCGTTTCCTGAAGAGAAAGAAAGCGTGTGGTCCTGGGTCAAGGCATTTTGGGTAAGGGCATCCTGCCAATCGGTATCGTATTTTGGCGAAGCAATCAGATACCCGTGTTCATCTCTTGAATAATTTCCGGAGGCATCTTTCGCGTAGTAGAACAGATTTTCCATCGGGCTCTCCAGGTGAGGCATGACTTTGCCGCTGTATGCATAGGCCCGTTTTTGGACTTCAATAAATTCATCCGCATCCAGCACATCGATTTTCCGGTTCAGGTAACCAACGCCGACCTTCCCGTTATAACTTACCGTTCCGCTGCCCTTTTTACCGCTTTTGGTCGTGATGATCACCACGCCGTTCGAGCCTTTTGCGCCGTACATCGCCGTCGCGGCGGCGTCTTTCAGAACATCGATCGATTCGATGTTCGCAGCATTGATAATCTGCGGATCGACCCCGACCACGCCGTCAAGAACATAAATGGGGTTGCTGTCGGCATTGATCGATCCCATTCCCCTGATCCTTAAAGAAGAAGCCCCGCCGGGCTTTCCTGAAAAAGAGACATTCCGTACCCCCGCCACTTTTCCTGCAATGTTTTCCATGATATTGAACGCGGTAGTGCGGTCGGTCAGATCCTCACTTTTTACCGAGCTGACAGAGGAACTAAGTTCCCTTTTTGTCATGGTACCATATCCCACGGCTACGACTTCCCCGATTCCGATGGCATCTTCCTCCATCTCGATATCGATAACCGCTTTGCCGGCCACCGGAACTTCCTGTGTCTTCATTCCCACAAAGGAGAATACCAGCGAAGCGGAAGGGGAAACCTTTACAAGCGTATATTCTCCGTTGACGTCGGTGACCGTACCTTGTGTGGCAGACTTCACGATAACCGTAACACCCGGCAATGGTTCGCCTTTACTATCGGTCACTTTACCCCTGACGGCCTGTTGTTGCTGGTTACTGACTGCCGGCCGTTCACCGGTTTGCCTGATCAGGATGATCCGGTCCTTGATCTGATAGGAGATCGTCGTTCCGGAAAATAAGCCGTTTAAAACGTCAGTCAGCGGCTTGTCCAGGCTCTCGACCGATGTCCGCCGCGAAAGCTCGCTCAGGTCGCTGTCGTAAAAAAAACGATAATGCGTTTGTTTTTCAATTTGTTCAAATACCTGAAGAATGGTGACGTTGTCCATTTTCAGGTTCAGCTTCGCGGTCTGGGAAAAGGTGCCGGCGGAAACCTGCAACAAGCCCACCAGAAGCATAAATGCTGTGACTCTGGCCATAAGTAAAAGTTTTTTGACAGAACGAAAAGCATGCTTTTCATCCTCCATTCCATTTTTTTTCATACATTTGATTTGTTTTGTTTACACTGATAGCCCTGCCGGCTATTTGTTGAAAATTAAATGTTTACAAAGCGGAGAATGGTGGTACATTTTCCGCTTTTCTTTTTTGTTACATCGTTCTTATCTTTTAGTTAAATATAAATAGAGCTTATTTTTCTCCACATCATAGCCAATCGGATCGACCGAGGTCTGCCTGATGGCTTCGATGAAGTTGTAAAGGTTGTCGTCGACGCTGAAACTTCCGCTGTAGCGTTTGCTTTTCAGTTGTTCGTCACCGAAAACGATTTCCATGTTATAGATCCGTGCCGCTTTTCTGGCCAGGCTTTCGAGCGTTTCATCCCTGAAGGTGTAAACCCCCTTCAGCCAATAATCGTAGAAGCCGGCATCGACTACGCCTTCGGTAATCGACCGGGCTGTCTTATTGTATGAAAGGCTTTGTCCGGGCTTCATTTCAACCGACTGGTATTGGTCTCCCTTCTGAATATCGAACATCACTTTTCCGGAAATCAGATCTGCTTTTATGACCGGATCTTCAGGATAAGCCATCACCGAAAACTTCGTACCCAACACGCGGATGCGGTTTTTTCCGAACCTGACAATAAAGGGCTTTGAACGGTGGTAGACAACTTCAAAATAGGCTTCACCGCTTAGTTCCACCTCACGCAGGTCACCCTGAAAATCTCCCGGGTAACTGAGCGTTGACTGATTCGACAGCCAGACTTTGGAGCTGTCGGGCAGGACGATCGAAGTACGGCTTCCGCGCGGAACAAAAATCTCGTTCCGGGCGGTTATTCTTTCCGGCTGGTGACCGGCAATCATACGGATCAGGACGGCAGTTCCGGCCAGCAAAAATAAAATCGCGGAAATCCGCAATGTATAATAGACCAGGTGCTGAAGCCTGCCTTTCCTTTCATACGTGACTAATTTGTCTTTTAATGGTCGTATGGAACTCGTAGTTTGCTGAAAATTATCGCCATAGCCCTGGGCGTTGTGATGCAACATGCTCGTTTCATCACGGGTAATGCGTTCAGTGACGCGACGGTAAATGCCTGATGTATCGTGTTCTCCGGGAGGATTATAGTTCCAGACCTCGCGGAGGCGGCTGAAAATCCCCCGGTTAAGCCCGTCGGAAGAAAGCCATCGGTCAACAGCATCCTCCCCCTTTTCGGTGGACTCACCAGCCAGTTTCCCGGTAATCTGTTTCCAGATAGATTCGTTGCTCATACGCTAATAATTTGTTTTTATATATCCCCGGGCATTGCAGAGCAGCATGCTCGTTTCAGGTCTGCATTCTTTTGATACCCCTAATACAAACCGGAAAGAGAAATCCCCTAAAGGGAGATGAAAAAAAGTGGGTGGCAGGGCCTTTTCACCTTCCTACCTTGTTATCTTGTAACCTTTTCACCGGTTTCAAGGCTAACCTGGAACAATTGCAGAAGCAGCATGACGTCGCCCTCATCGCCGTTCGCATGAAGGTATTGCCGTATCACTTCGCCTATTTTTTGAACAGCGATGGTAAGCTGATGATCAATGGTTTTCACTGAAATCTCCAGTAACGCGGCGATTTCCCTGTATTTCATCTGCTCCACCTTGGCCATCCGGTATATCAGCTTGCAGCGGGGCGGGAGCGCTTCAATGGCAGCTTCGATGATCGCTTTCAGTTCTTTATTGATCAGCTCGCTTTCGGGACACAGGTCGGTGCCCAGATCTACATCGATATCGTCGAGCGATACTACCTTTTTCCGCCTAAGCTCGTCCAGGTAATTCAGGCTCGTATTATATGTCGCTTTAAAAAGATAAGCTTTGATGGTCGTGTGGTTCTCCAGCGAGGAGCGGTGGAGCCAAATCTTGTAAAAAACATCCGAAACGGCCTCCTCTGCGAGAAATTTATCCTTCAGTAACGATTTGGCGAAACGGAACAACCGGTCAGCGTATAAGTCGAAAAGCTGCTTAAAAGCCTCTCCATCATCATCGCGGGCGATCCGAAGCAATAAGTTTTTAATAAACAGGTTATTATCCATTCCTTTTTCATCCTCCGTGAAGAATATGAACATCCTGAAAGCGGAGGATGCGGTAAATCATAACCCTCCCTTCTTTTCACTTTATTTCTGCATTTTCACCACGAAATTATAACTATTTTCCGGAAGCGGTAATTTTCACTAAAAATTCACTTACAGGTATGGGGAGGGGTAGTAAGCGAGTACGCGTGGAAGGGAGATTATGCATACGCCTGGCCCGTACCGGCGTCGGAGATCGAGATCAATCCAAACCTGAACCAGAATACCGGCTGGATCAATTAAGATGAAGTGAAAAAAGGGCTGTATCGTTGTTACAATACAGCCCTTTTTTGATGTGAGCGGGAAATGGGGATCGAACCCACGACCCTTAGCTTGGGAAGCTAATGCTCTACCACTGAGCTACTCCCGCCTAAAATCCGGAATAATTATTCCTAATCCGCTTCTTCCGGCCACTACGGCACGAACGGGCATTTGGAATTTCAAAGGCAAATGTAAAAATTATTATCAAACCTTCGGCGTAGCAAGCTAAAAAAATGACTGACGACCGTTAACAATTGTTTAGGATAATTTTTTGTTTAGCGACTTTATGTTCTCTATATTTATTCCCACAACTTGAAAATCAAAAAACTAAAAATCTGAACCATGAATAAGCCCAACCTGAACCGAAGAAGATTTTTACAGCTTGGCGTTGCTGCTACTGCCGGTATTGCCGCTTCAACAACTACGGTCGCCTCACCCGCACCTGCCGGCGCCCACGATCAAAGCAAAACCATTTACCGGACGCTTGGGAAAACCGGCATCAACGTACCTATTGTAAGTATGGGCGTGATGAGGGCTGACAATCCGAATATTCTGAATGCTGCCTATAAACTCGGCATCACTTTCTTTGATACGGCTCATGGTTATCAGGACGGCCGCAACGAAGAAATGGTGGGCAATTTCTTCAAAGACAAACCGCGCGATTCCTTTATCGTGGCAACCAAAATACATCCTCCAAAAGAAGCTACCTCCGAAAAATTCAAAGAAATGCTGGAGATCAGCTTAAAGCGGTTGCAGATGGATTATGTCGATATTCTCTATGTGCATGCGATCGACGATCTTGATTACCTCCACAATGAGGAAATCATGCAGCTCATGAAAACAGCAAAGGAAGAAGGGAAAACAAAACATATCGGTTTTTCCACGCACCGCAATATGGCTCAGCTCATCGATGCTGCCGCGGAAAAGGGGTTTTATGAAGTGATCCTTACCACCTACAACTTCCGGCTGGCGAACGACGAAGCGATGACCAACGCCCTAAAAAAGGCTTACGATGCAGGAATCGGGCTGGTCGGCATGAAGAACATGGCCGGTCGCTGGCTGGATGAAGCCAAAACAAAGGCAGTAGACTGTAAAGCGGCACTGAAATGGGCGTTGTCCGGCCCCTACATCCATACCTGCATACCCGGGATCGTTTCGTATGAGATGCTGATAGATAACTGGTCGGTTGCCGCCGATGTTTCCATGACCCCCGCCGACAATCAGGCGCTGGAACTCGCCATGGCCGAAACGGGTATGTTCTGCACCGGATGCAGCACCTGCGACGGACAATGCAAACGTAATCTGCCGGTGGCTGACCTGATGCGTTCATACATGTACAACTATGCTTATGCTTATCCGGCAAAAGCCTGGCAAACCGTGGTCGACGCAGGAGTGGCCGACGACCCGTGCGCCGACTGTGACGAATGTACCGTAAACTGCAAGGCAGGCTTTCATGTTCGCCCTAAAATTACCAATATCGCGCGTATCCAAACCATTCCACGCGAGTTCCTGGTCTGACCTTAAATTCCTGCCATAATGAAATCGCTCTTAATTTCCGTATTCATTTTCATTTCCGCCTCCGTTGGTGCTGCATCGTTCACTCCTCCTGAAATCCCCGGTTGGAATCAGGAAGGAGAGCTTGAAATCTTTTCGGGTGATAACCTGTACAACCATATTAACGGCGCTTCCGAATTTTATTTCAGTTATAACTTCAGGCAGCTTTGGGTGGTCCGTTACATAAAGGGCGATGCCGAAATCGCGCTGGAAGTCTACGATCATGGCGATCCGGTCCATGCCTATGGCATTTACAGCATGGAAAGGCCCGGCAGTGCTAAGGCAAGCGCCATCGGCGCCCAGGGATATTTCGGAGACGATATCCTGAACTTTGTGGCCGGACAATACTATGTAAAAATGTTCGCCTTTCGTGAACCTGGCGCGGGCAGCGGCGTCCTGCTGGCAACGGCGAAGAAACTTTCAGTGACTCTGGAAAAAAATCCGCAGTTGCCTGCCATTGTAGATGCGGTCCCGGCGGAAAATCTGGTTCCGAATTCGATCCAGTATATCTCAAACACCTTTATGGGACTTGAATTACTGGGGAGCGCTTTTCGCGCATCATACGAGACGGCCGGCGGAAAACTGATGCTCTTCGTGTTGGAACGAAAATCAGCCGATGAAGTCGCTCTGCTGCTCAAAAAATATCATGAATTTGCAAAAAGTAATCCCGGTGAATTAAAGGAAGGCGCCTATCGCCTCGAAGATCCTTTTAACGGGACGATCCATCTCAACTGGAAAGGGAACTACCTGATCGGTTTTTCCGGTGACGACCTGCCTGCAGAGCGCGAAAAACTGCTTCACGCAATTGCTGGCAAGCTTAATTAAGACCTGAGACAGGAAGATATCAGACAAGACGATCATGGAAGGTCTCATGACTTATGACTCAGTACTAACTGATAAACCTCAGATTCCGTTTCAGTCCGGCAAATTTCGTCCGCTTTACGGCCGATTTGCGGAAAAGTTCATCAAACAGCGGCTGATCCATCTCCATCCATTCCCGGAGCGATAACTGCATCAGCCGCGGATGAGGTTCAAATGCCGCCTCGTTGTGGGGTTCCGATTTGAGGTTCCACGGACAAACATCCTGACAGATATCGCAGCCAAACACCCGATTTTCGAATTTCCCCTTCAGCTTTTCATCCAGATCTCCCTTCAATTCAATGGTTTGATATGAAATGCATTTGCGGGCATCGACCCGGTATGGCGCAACAATAGCCTGCGTGGGACAGGCATCCAGACACCGGGTGCAGGTACCGCAGCGATCGGCCACGACTTTTCGGTCGGGTTCCAGTTCCAGATCAAGAATAAGTTCGCCGATAAAAAAGAAACTGCCATGTTCAACCGAAATCAGGTTGGTGTTTTTCCCGATCCAGCCCAATCCGGCGTGGTGGGCCCATGCTTTATCGAGCACAGGAGCCGAATCGGTGAAAGCACGTCCGTTGCAGGGTGCTATGTTCTCCTGAATATACTGCAGCAGCGCCTGAAGTTTTTCCTTCAGGACGAAGTGATAATCCGTACCGTAAGCGTATTTTGAAAGAACGGGAGCCTGCGGATCAGACTGGTTTTGGGAAGGATAATAATTGAGTAATAAAGAAACAACCGAGCGGGCGCCTTCGAACAGTAAACGGGGATCGAGCCGTTTCTCCCTGTTACGGCTCATATATTCCATTTCACCATGCATGCCTTGCTCCAGCCAGCTTTCCAGCCGGCTTTCCTCTTCGGCCAGAAAGTCCGCCCTTGAGAAGCCACAGGCCTGGAATCCCAAATCTTTTGCCTTTTGACGTATTAATTTGGTTTGGTTCCTGATTTTCACGTATTTAATTAAAGGACCGGTGTCAGAAAAATCCCAATTCCAGACGGGCTTCTTCACTCATCATCGACTTGTCCCACGGTGGCTCAAAAGTAAGCTCGACTTCAGCGTCATCCACCCCCTCCACAGCCAGTGCGGCCTGTTTGGTATCATCAACCAGCATGTCGGCGACGGGACAGCCCGGAGCAGTCAGCGTCATGACAATGCTTACCTTGTTATTTTCATCCACATCAACATTGTAGATCAGCCCTAAATCGTATATATTAACCGGAATTTCCGGGTCATAAACTTCTTTCAGGTTCTCTATAATTTTATCTATTCTTTCATCCATACATCTCTCTCCTGGTTTGCCATCCTGTTATAAGCAACAGCATATAATTTAATTTGTTTGATCATGGCTACCAATCCGTTAGAACGTGTAGGCGATAAATGCTGCTTCAATCCGAGATCATCAACGAAATGCAGATCAGTTTCCATGATCTCCCTTGGGGTATGCCCCGAAGCCACCCGCAGCAAAAGCGCCACCAGGCCCTTTACAATCACCGCGTCACTCTCACCCTGAAAATAAATTTTCCCGTCCTTCAGCTCGGGGACGAGCCAAACCCGCGACTGGCATCCTTTAATGAGATGCTGATCGTTTTTCAGTTTCGGATCCAGCTCTTCCAACTGATTCCCCAACTCGATCAGATAGCTGTATTTGTCCATCCAGTCCTCATAAACGGAAAACTCTTCAATAATATCCTGTTGTATCGCTTCGATCGTCATTTCGGATCATTTTAACTGCAAAGTTGCAATTTTTTTTACGAACCACATAATCAGACCTAATGATCTTATTTAGACCTTCCGATATTTTGAACAATTCTAAATACAACCCGCGCCATTTCCGACGATCAACAAATGATTAATTTTAAGGCGTAAGTAACGGTAGCCTTTAATCAAAAAACATTCATATAGAAAAAATAAAAAGTAATAACCTTTAATTCATAGAAAGATGATATCGATAAAAGGAACAAAAACCGAGCAGAACCTGCTAAAAGCTTTTGCCGGTGAGTCACAGGCAAAGAACCGGTACGAGTTTTTTGCCAAAAAGGCGCGCGAAGAGGGGCTGGAGCAAATTGCCGCACTCTTTGAGGAGACTGCCGTGAACGAACAGGCGCACGCCGGCCGCTTTTTCAACTTTCTGGAAGGAGGTCCGGTTGAAATCACGGCGACCTATCCTGCCGGAATGGTCGGAACTACACTGGAAAACCTGAAGGCAGCCGCCGATGGTGAAAATGAAGAATGGTCGGAACTTTATCCCGAATTTGCCCGCGTGGCGGAAGAAGAAGGTTTCAAAAACGTCGCCGTAATCTTTAAAACCATCGCAAAAATCGAGAAACATCACGAAGGACGTTACCGACAGTTGCATAAAAACCTGGAAGAAGGAAAAGTCTTTGAACGTGAAGGGAAAGTGGTATGGAAGTGCCGCGTTTGCGGTCTGCTGCACGAGTCTCAGCGTCCTCCGAAAAAATGCCCGGCCTGCGATGCCGAACAAGCTTACTTCGAAATAAATGCGGAAAATTATTAGTAAAAAAAAGAGGCCGGGAAAGGCCTCTTTTTTTACTGCTCCTCAAATTTCTCTTCATATTTTCTCAGTTCTTCTTCCGTATAACGGTCTTTTGCACTCTCCGGAATGTCCGTCCGCTGTTTTATGCTTTTGACCTTTTCCCCTTCACTAACCCGGTTTTCCCCTTTTCCGTTTTTCACAATCCTGAACTCATCATATAAGTGGCCGGCGGCCGTGAACGACTGGTAATGCAGCGATTCACCGCTCACCGAAATATGCTGGTAAAGCTGTGTGAGCGATGCCATCCGGTCGCTCCAAAACGTCGTACTTAAACTGTATGCTTTGGGCCCGGCCACCGAAACAACATACATGGGTTTGTTTTTCGCACCATCGCCGGCTTCTGCCAGGTTTTGTCCGCGGCAGTAAGTGTGATCATGGCCCTGCAGTACCAAATCGACTCCATATTTTTCCAGTACCGGTTTAACGGCGTTGCGGTAATCCTCGCTGTCGCGCCCCTGCGAACACGAATAGACCGGATAATGGGTGAATACAATTGTCCAACGGTTCGGATTGTCGCCAAGGGTTTTCTCCAGCCATGCCAGGATCAGTTTGCCGTCGTCCGGATTATTTCCCATGGCAGGCGAATCGACCGAGATAAACCTCACCCCCTGATAATCCAGGTAATAAACCCGGCTGTTAAATTTCGGGTCAGGGCCATTTTCAGGCATGGTAAAAACCTGTTGCCAGTGTTTTGAAAAAGTCCTGGGACCATCGTCTGTTTTGTCGTACTCATGATTCCCGGGTGTTGGCAGGCTCGGCTTCATCCCAAACATCCAGCCGCCGGCATAGAAAAATTCCCTCCAGTAGTCCTCCCGGCTCCGGCTCACCAGGTCGCCTGCAAACAGCATAAAATCAGCGTTCGAAAAATGTGTATAGGCTTCACGTAATACTCTCGAACCATCTGATTTGATGTTGTCCTGCACATCGCCAAAATACAGGAATGTGAAAGGCGCGGGCCTGTCGGACGAGGTCTCAAAATGAAACCACTCGCTCCAGTGGCTCCCGTCTCCTACCCGGTAGGCGTATTTCGTGTCAGGCTTCAGGTTTTCGAAAACAACCTTATGTCCCATGCCCGACTCACTGCCACTCTCCCAGGCAGCGTTGGTGCCGGTGACCTGCCTGACCTGTTCTTCTGGTTTCGGCGAAGGAAATGCCTCAACAATTTCTCCGACGCTGGCCGTATTCTCAAAAACGGTCCGCCAGGATACGGCCCTGCTCGTAGCAGGATCACCCGGGATCGTGAGCATGATCCGGTCGGGGTAAACCGTGGGTTCAAAATTGGAAAATTCTTTAATATGCTGGGCATTTAACGACATACACCCGGCAGCAATCACAAAAAAGATAATCAGATACCGCATAGCTTTACATTTAATTTTAGTGCTCCTTTCATCAGCAAACTGCGGTTAATGAACCGCTTCCTAAATATACGGAATAATTGCGTGACCGGACAAAAACAAAATCGTCTGGCAAGTTGGAATTGGCATACAAATTGTTTTATATTTATATATATATCTTTGTTTACATGTGAAGGAATTTCTTTTAAAACATAAATGGAAGGTGGCCGGAATTGCCATCGGCGCGATCGGCGGATACCTTTACTGGTATTACATTGGCTGTACATCGGGAACCTGTCCCATCCAGGCCAACTGGCATACCAGCTCGTTGTACGGCGCGGTCATGGGTTATCTGGTAAGTGACCTGAAGAAAAAAGTCCCTCATAAAAAGGGAGAAGCGAATTAAACAGGAGACGTGAATGAATTTTTTTGTGTCCTGGTGTCTTCGTGTTTAATGATACTTATTTAAACAGTGCTAAAACTTTGATCAGAGCTTCAATAAACCGGTCAACCTCGTCAAGGGTATTATATACCCCGAATGAGATCCGCATGGTTGCGCTGACCTGATAGTGGTCCATGACCGGATCGGCACACAGGCGTCCGGAACGCGCTGCCACACCCATCTTGTCGAGCATGATTCCCAGATCGTAGGGATGGACGCCTTCAACGTTAAAGGTGATCACCCCTGATTTTTCCTTTTGGGTGCCGTAAATGGTCATGCCGGGTATTTCCGTCATTTTCGTTGTGCAGTATTCCAGCAATTGATTTTCCCAGGCCGCGACTTCGCTCATGCCCAGGCTGCGCAGGTAGCGAATGGCCTCGCCAAATGCGATCACCCCGACAATATTCGGTGTGCCTGCTTCAAATTTATAGGGGCTGACGTTGTAAGTTGTCTTTTTGAGTGTGACCTCGGAGATCATCTCTCCTCCTCCCTGGTAGGGAGGCATCTGATCAAGCAATTCCTTTTTACCATAGAGTACGCCCACGCCATTGGGTCCGTACATCTTATGGGCCGAAAAAACATAAAAATCGGCATCCAGATCCTGCATGTCGACCGGCAGGTGTTTCACGGCCTGAGCGCCGTCGACCAGCACGCGGATACCATGCCGATGCGCTTCTGCAACAAGTTCTTTTACCGGATTGACCGTGCCCAGGGTATTGGAAACATGAGCTACCGCAATCAGTTTGGTTTTTGGACTGATCAGTTCCCCGAGTTTTTCTGTTTGCAGCCTTCCTTCGTCTGTAAAGGGAAGTACTTTAATCAGGGCTCCCCTCCGCTCAGCCATCATTTGCCAGGGAACAATATTGGCATGATGCTCCATTTCGGAAATGATGATCTCATCACCAGCCGTAATAAACGCTTCGCCGAACGAAAAAGCGACCAGGTTAATGCTCTCGGTTGCCCCTTTGGTAAAAATGATCTCTTCGCGATGCGCAGCCTGTATAAACTCCCTGACCTCGTCGCGCACGGCTTCGAACTCGGCAGTGGCTTTATCGGCAAGAAAGTGCGCTCCCCTGTGTATATTTCCATAATACTCAAGGTGCAACTGCTCTTCCTTTCTCAGCACAGACAGCACCTTTTGTGATGAGGCTGCACTGTCGAAGTAGATGAGCGGTTTATTATAAACCTGTTGTTTCAGGATTGGAAAATCCTGACGTATCCGGGTGATGTCGAGCGTCATGATCTTTAAATTTTCAGGGGAAGATTTACGAATCCAGGGTTATTACGTCGCTTCCCCGCAATGATGCGAAATTATTAATTTTTGTCGCACGAATGACAGCGCGCAAGCTCCCCGCGCAGCCGTTTATCAACAAGCTCGTCAATCCGGTTGCGTAAAGGTTCGATCCTGATCTCCTGGATTACTTCATGGGCAAACGCATTCATCAGCATCAGCCGGGCATCGTTTTCTCCGATTCCGCGGGCGCGAAGATAGAAAAGCGCATCCTCGTCGATTTGCCCTACCGTGGCGCCGTGACTGCATTTCACATCGTCGGCATCGATAATGAGCTGAGGCTTTGTATTCATTTTCGCTTTATCGGTGAGCAGCACATTGTTGTTTCGCTGGAAGGCGTTAGTCTTTTGTGCGTCACGCGCCACATGGATCCTGCCGGCAAAAGCGCCGACTGAGTCTTCATCGAGGACATTCTTATAAAGCTGATTGCTCATACAGTTCGGCTTGTTGTGCTCGACATTGGTGAAATTGTCGATATGCTGTTTCTTATCGGTGAATGACATGCCATACAGGTGAGCCTCGCTATGTTCACCATTAAGATTAATATTCAGGTTGTTGCGGATTAGTCCGCCGTGAAGCGTAGCCACGCAGGTCAGCATATTCGTATTTTCCTCCTGCCTGATAAAGGTAGAATTGATCGAGTTTGCCTGATTATTCTGGTTCTGGATCACATAAAAATCGACGACGGAATCACGTGCTGCAAAAATCTCTGTCACGCTGTTCGACAATACATCGCAGGCATCCCAGGTATGGTCGCAAAAAATGATCTTCGCCTGACTGTGTTCACCGGCAATGATCAGGTTGCGCTGGGTGGAAAAAACCGGTTCCTTAGCGCTCAGCAGGTTAACAACCTGAATGGGCTTTTCCAGGATTACATGGTCTGGAACGTGAAGGAAAAAACCATCCTGTGCAAATGCGGTATTGAGCGCCACCAATGGGTCGTTCGATAAGCCCGCCAGGCGGTTCAGCCAATTCTGAAGCAACTCGGGGTTTTCATTGGCAACTTGCCGGATACTCCCCACGGTCGTTCCGGCAGGGAGCCCCTGAAGCTTTTGATTTCTTTCATAATACCAACCGTTCACCAACAAAACGGTATAGGTATCGAGCAGCGGTACATCACAGCGAAAGACCTCATTCAGGTCGATGCCCGGGTTCCTGTACTGAACCGACGGGTGATACTCCCGGTCAAATACGCGTTCCAGGTTCGTATATTTATAACTCTCGTTTTTCAAACCCGGAATGCCGGCCTGTTCAAAGCGCCTGACCGCAATTTCACGCATCCGGTTAAACAGGGGCGAAGAACCTTCGTCCAGCATTTTCCGGTTGGCATGGAAAAGCTCCACATATTTTTCGCTGACGGCCATCTTACTAGTTGTTGCAGGTTGGGTCATTTTAAACAAGCTCCTTTTTTATCCAGTCATATCCTTTTTCTTCCAGTTCGAGAGCCAGCTCCTTCCCTGCCGATTTCACAATGCGGCCTTTGTACAGCACATGAACAAAATCGGGGATGATGTGATCGAGCAAACGCTGGTAATGCGTGATGACAATCACTGAGCGGTTCGGATCCTTCAGGGCATTGACACCTTCGGCAACGATCTTCAACGCGTCAATGTCCAGTCCTGAATCGGTTTCGTCGAGTATAGCCAGCTTTGGCTCCAGCATGGCCATCTGGAAAATTTCATTCTTCTTTTTTTCTCCTCCCGAAAATCCTTCGTTGACCGAACGGTTTGTGAGTTGTGAGTCGAGATGCAGCATATCTTTTTTCTCGCGCATCAGTTTCAGGAACTCGGCGGCTGATAAAGGCTCCAGCCCCTTAAACTTGCGATGCTCGTTGATCGATGTCTTCAGGAAATTCACCATCGGAACCCCCGGTATTTCCACGGGATACTGAAAGCTCAGGAAAAGGCCTTTGCGGGCACGGTCTTCGGGCGACAGTTCCAGCAAATCCTCACCCATAAACTCGATTTCTCCTTCGGTTACTTCATAATCTTCCTTCCCGGCAAGCACATTTCCCAGTGTACTTTTTCCCGATCCGTTAGGCCCCATGATCGCGTGGATCTCGCCCGGTTTAATGCTTAAATTAATCCCTTTCAGGATTTCCAGTCCCTCAACGGAGACTCTTAAATTTTTTATCGTTAGCATGATCTGTAATGGTCAAAATGTAAAAATAATAAACTGACAAATTTATAAATTGTAAAACTGTCCCTGCGACAGAACGGCAGACGATCTCGACGGGCTTTCACGAATAGCTAAAAGTTACCAGCTAACAGCTGTTACCCCACACTACCCTCGAGACTGATCTGCAATAGTTTTTGTGCTTCGACGGCAAATTCCATCGGAAGCTTGTTAAGCACTTCGCGGGCATAACCGTTAACGATCATCCCGATCGCATCCTGCGTTGAAATTCCCCGCTGGTTGCAATAAAAGATCTGGTCTTCGCCGATCTTGGAGGTAGTGGCCTCATGTTCAACGATCGAACTTTTGTTTCCCACTTCAATGTAGGGGAAGGTATGCGCTCCGCAGGTTGAACTGAGCAGCAGGGAATCGCATTGCGAAAAATTCCTCGCATTTACCGCTCCGGGCATCACCTTCACCAGACCGCGGTACGAATTGTCGCTTTTACCTGCAGAAATGCCCTTCGAGACAATGGTGCTTTTCGTGTTCTTCCCGATATGGATCATTTTGGTGCCCGTATCGGCCTGCTGGAAATGATTGGTAACAGCCACCGAGTTAAATTCGCCAACCGAGTTATCGCCCATTAATACCACGCTCGGGTATTTCCAGGTGATGGCCGAACCGGTTTCGACCTGAGTCCAGCTAATTTTCGACGATACCCCGCGGCAAATGCCACGTTTGGTGACGAAATTATAAACACCGCCTTTCCCTTCCTTATTTCCCGGATACCAGTTCTGGACCGTTGAGTACTTTACTTCAGCATGATCGAGCGCTATAATCTCGACAACGGCCGCATGCAGCTGATTCTCATCGCGCATAGGCGCCGTGCAGCCTTCCAGGTAACTCACATAACTCTCCTCATCAGCGATGATCAGCGTCCGCTCAAACTGGCCGGTTCCCGCTGCGTTGATCCTGAAGTAGGTGGATAACTCCATGGGACAGCGGACTCCTTTTGGAATGTAGCAAAACGAACCGTCCGAAAAAACAGCCGAGTTCAACGCTGCAAAAAAGTTATCGGACGGCGGAACCGACATGCCCAGGTATTTCTTCACCAGGTCGGGATGCTCCCTGACCGCCTCGCTGAACGAGCAAAAGATGATCCCTTTTTCAGCCAGCGTTTCTTTAAACGTCGTTTTTACCGACACGCTGTCGATCACAGCGTCTACGGCGACACCGGCGAGAATTTTCTGTTCATCGAGCGGAATGCCCAGCTTACTGAATGTTTCCAGCAATTCAGGATCGACCTCGTCAAGGCTTTTGTATTTGGGGTCCTGCCGGGGTGCCGAATAATAGATAATATCCTGAAAATCAATATCTGGTATTCTCAAATAAGGCCATTCCGGCATTTTCATTTTCTCCCACCGGCGGAAAGCTTCCAGTCGGAACTGAAGCATAAATTCCGGCTCCTCTTTTTTGGCCGAAATAAGACGTATGACGTCTTCATTCAGCCCCTTGGGGATCGTATCGGATTCAAAATTGGAAACAAAGCCGAATTTGTATTCACCCGAGGTTACTTCTTCTAATATCTTATCTTGTTCTGTCATGTCCTCAAAATTAATTCCTCGTAACGCTTGTATAACAAACGGCAGTATTCACTGTTTAAATTAAATTGCAAAGATAATGAAGTAAAGCTATTTTTACAGTGGATTAGGGATATTTCACACCTAAATGTCTGATATTTAAAAAATGGATGCTAAAAAAGAAAGAACGCCGGTTTCAAAGCTCGGAGAATTCGGCCTCATTGAACATTTGACAAAAAATCTCGTCATCAAAAATGAAGGTACGCTCAAAGGCGTCGGCGACGACGCAGCAGTACTGGATTATAAAGGAAGTCAGCTGGTGGTGACCACCGATCTGCTTATTGAAGGAATTCACTTTAACCTGATGTATGTTCCGATGCAGCATTTGGGGTACAAGTCGGTCATGGTGAACCTTTCAGACGTCTTTGCCATGAACGCATATCCCCGGCAGATTACCGTTTCGCTGGCCTTGTCGAGCAAATTTTCGGTCGAGGCATTGGAAGAGCTTTACGAGGGGATCAGGATGGCCTGCGACAAATATGGGGTCGATCTGGTTGGAGGCGACACAACGAGTTCCATGACAGGACTGGTGATCAGCGTCACAGCGATCGGGGAAGTGGAAAAAGGCAAGGCGGTATACCGTAGCGGTGCTCAGGTGAACGACCTGATTTGCGTTTCGGGCGATCTGGGCGGCGCTTACATGGGCCTTCATTTGCTGGAGCGCGAGAATGAGGTTTTCAAGGTGAATCCGAAAATGCAGCCCAACCTGCAGGGCTACGATTATATTCTGGAACGGCAACTGAAGCCGGAGGCCAGGGGCGATGTGGTTGCGGCTTTAAAGTCGCTGGACGTGTTGCCAACGGCGATGATCGATATTTCCGACGGCTTGTCGTCGGAGCTGATGCATATCTGCAAGGAATCGAAGGTGGGATGTCATCTGTACGAGGAAAAGATCCCGATGGACTACCAGACAAAGAAATTCGCGGAGGAACTTCAGATCAATCCGCTCGTAGCGGCGCTGAATGGCGGCGAAGATTATGAGTTGCTCTTCACAGTAGCCTTATCGGACCACGACAAGATCAGGAATGATCCGGACATCACGATTATCGGGCATATTGTTGAAGCAGAAAAAGGTACCAACCTGATCACGGCTCTCGGGAATACGGCGATACCGCTGCAGGCGCAGGGCTGGAATCCGCTATAAAAGGGGCTTTGCCCCGGTCCTCTTTATAAAAGAAAAGGCCTGTGTATATGGTCACAAGCCTTTTCTTAAATCTCTATCCGAAAGGATCAATCGGGGAAATACCCGCGGATAATGCCCCGCTTCGAATCCTTCACGAAGAGAAGGATCTCGTCCCTCTCGGGAGTCGCCGGCATCTCCGCTTCAATGATCTCGATCGCCTGGGCCGTGTTCAGTCCTTTTTGGTAAATATATCGGTAAATATCCTGCACTTCGCGGATCTTATCGTTATTATAATTCCTCCGTCTAAGTCCGATGGAATTGATCCCTACGTATGAAAGCGGCTCCCTCCCTGCCTTAATAAATGGGGGAACATCCTTCCGCACCAGCGATCCACCTGATATCATGACGTGTGAGCCGATATGACAAAACTGGTGAACAGCCGTCATTCCGCTGATAATCGCATAATCATCAACAATGACCTCCCCTGCCAGTTGTGTATTGTTCACCAGGATCACGTTGTTCCCAACGGCGCAGTCGTGCGCAATGTGGACGTAAGCCATGATGAGGCAATTATTCCCAACAGTTGTCTTTCCACGGGCGATGGTTCCGCGGTTCACGGTAACAAACTCCCTGATGGTAGTTGAATCGCCAATTTCAACGGTTGTATATTCGCCCTGAAATTTAAGGTCCTGAGGAATAGCGCCAATCACAGCTCCGGGAAAAATACGACAGTTTTTTCCGATCCGGGTGCCGGGAAAGATGGTAGCATTGGAACCGATGCGGGTCCCCTCACCAATAACAACATCTTTATCGATTGACACAAAAGGTTCAATGACGACGTTGTCAGCCACTTTTGCCTCAGGGTGGACATAAGCTAATGGTTGTTTCATGCGTATATTTTAGTGTTTAAATTGCCGCATGGAATTCGCATGATCGCCAATAATCGTTCAATTTGGCGTTTCTGCGAATCATGCTCTTTTCATCTATTTACATTACATTAATATCAGGTATCCGGAATCAGACACCAAATTTATTTATTTATTGTTATGCCGGCACAATCTGCGCCATAAATTCACCTTCAGCAACAATTTTACTTCCTACAAAACAGAGTCCCTTCATGTTGGCAATTCCTCTTCGGATCGGTGTAGTGAGCTCCATTCTTAAAATCAGAGTATCGCCCGGTACCACTTTTTTTCTGAACTTTACGTTGTCAATCTTTATGAAATAAGTGGAATATTTTCCTTCCCGGCTGTGCAAGACATACAAGCCCCCGCACTGAGCCATCGCTTCAACAATCAATACGCCCGGCATGACCGGATTGCCGGGGAAGTGCCCCTGAAAGAAGGGCTCATCAGCCGTGACGTTTTTAACGCCAACAATATAATCCGGCCCGATCCCGATAATTTTGTCGACCAGCAAAAAAGGGAAACGATGGGGTAGAAAGTGTGCAATTCTGTTAATATCCATCAACGGCTCTTTTTCCGGATCATATTCGGGTGCCGTGGTTGCTGATTTGCGCAGCAGCAGTTCTTTCCTGAGCAATTTGGCAAACTCGGTATTAACCGTGTGCCCTGGTTTTGTTGCAATAATACGCCCCTTAATACGGGCTCCCGCCAAACTCAGATCGCCAATCACATCGAGCAGCTTATGTCGCGCGCATTCATTATCAAACTGAAGATCCAGATTATTCAAAATACCCTGTGTTTCACGAACCGCTACCCTTTCATGGTTAAACAGATCTGCCAGACGGTCCAGTTCTTCCTGGCTTATCTTCCGGTCCATGATCACGATGGCATTGTCCAGATCACCCCCCTTCACCAGATTATTCTTCAGCAGAAATTCCAGTTCACGCAAAAATACAAAAGTCCGGCAAGCTGCAACTTCTTTTTTAAAATCTTTAATGTGATCCAATGAAGCGAACTGGTTGTTCAACACGCTCGATTCAAAAGAGATCAACACGTTCAGACGGTATTCATCATCCGGCAGAGCAATGATTTCAGAACCGGTCCGCTCATCCTTATAAACGATTTTTTCTTTAATAATCAGGTATTCCCTTTCCGCATGCTGTTCAACGACCCCTGCTTTTTCAATTGCCTCAACATATAGCTTCGCGCTTCCGTCCATAATAGGCATTTCTCCTGCATCCAGATCGATCAGCACATTATCGAGGTCCATCCCAACCAGCGCAGCCAGAGCATGCTCGATGGTACTGATCCGCACATCACCTTTACCAATCACAGTTCCGCGCGAGGTATCCACGACCAGACATGCATCGGCCTCCAGAACAGGCTGACCCTCCAGGTCAACACGCCTGAATTTGAACCCAAAATTTACAGGAGCCGGTCTAAAAACAGCAGTAACATTACAACTGGTGTGCAACCCTTTGCCTCCCACAGCGAATTCAGCAGCTAACGTTTTTTGCTTAACTGTCATTTTTTTTAGTTTATCCGAAACTATTCCTTGTTTAATTTTGATTTTAATTCCTTGATTTCCTTCTGCAATTCGATCAACTGATCACGAAGCTCAGGAAGACGCCGGTATACCACAAAGGTTTTCAGCGCCCGTTCATGTTCCATGGCTGGAATTCCAAGAACGGTTGTATTGGCTTTAATACTGTTGCTGATACCCGTCATCGCTCCTACCTTCACGTTGTCGCCAAGTGAAATATGGCCGGCGATACCGACCTGTCCGCCAATGACATTGTTCCTGCCAATCTTGGTTGAACCGGCTATCCCGGTCACGGCAGCAATAACGGTATTGGCACCGATCTCGGCATTATGGCCAATCTGGATCAGGTTGTCCAGTTTTACGCCCTGGCGGATGATCGTAGAGCCGATCGTTGAACAATCAATAGTCGTGTTGGCTCCGATTTCAACATTATCTTCAATGACTACATTTCCCAACTGAGGGATTTTTTTGTACGATCCGTCTGCCGTTGGTGCAAAACCGAACCCGTCTGAACCGATTACCGCTCCTGCATGAATAATGCAGTTTGACCCGATTACTGTGTCGGCATATATTCTGGCTCCCGCAAAAACAGTCGTATTTTCTCCAATCGTAACGTTACTCCCGATGTAGACCTGCGGGTAGATACTGGAGTGGGCCCCCACTTTCGCGTTTGATCCGACATAGGCAAATGCGCCGAGGTAAATATCCTCACCGATGGTCGCTGTCTTATCAACAAAAGAAGGTTGCTCAATCCCTTTTTTAGTAACCATGCTTTGCTGATAAAGCGTCAGCAGGGAAGCAAATGCCTCGTAAGCATCGGTTACCCTGATCAACGTGCATTTCACCGGCGCCTCGGCTACAAAATTCTGGTTGACCAGAACGATTGATGCCTCTGTGTCGTAGATAAATTTGGCATATTTGGGGTTAGCCAAAAAAGCCAACGTCCCCTTTTTACCATCTTCTATTTTAGAAATATTGCTTACGCTAACATTTTCATCGCCTTCTACCGTTCCGTGCAGATAATCAGCGATGTCCCTTGCTTTAATATCCATATTTTTTTCCTTGGCGCCGTGCAAAAATAGATTTAAATTAATTAATGTCCAATTCTTTCGGATAACAGATAAAATATTTTCTTACTGTTTGTGATAAACTGGACAAATTTATGTCTGAAGCTTCACTTATTTCCTTGATTTTTCCTGATTTGAACAAAATATTAATTTTATCATCACCTGAGGCGTATGCATTGTTCGTTATGGAATCGTTAACAAAAAAGTATTCCAGATTGTCCTCGCCGATCTCAAAATGATCCATAATCTTCTCTCTGAGCTTATCGATCGTCGATTTTTTAAATGGCTTGTTTTTCAGCCTGATCCGGAATAATTTCCGGTTGATCAGGCAATCCGAAAGATAGGCCAGTATCTTGTCGTCCTCGTACTGCCATTGCTTGATAGATGCAAGAATGTCGTTATCGTCCAGTTCGGCAAAAACTGAAAGCAGCGGTCGTCCGTTAAACTTCTCTCCTGAAAGAAAGTGGGCAATCGACAATTTTTGTTGAAGGAACACAGACAGCGATGATGTGGCAAACAGCGGAGTCCCGTTCATCGCTAATTCCTTCGCTCTTTTCAGCACATTCATAAGCAAGTGTTCCGCAGCCAAAACCGTCTTGTGAAGATAAACCTGCCAGTACATGATCCGGCGGGCAATAAGAAATTTTTCGATCGAATAGATCCCTTTGTCTTCAATCACCAATTCATCACGCCAGACATGGAGCATCTTAATAATGCGATCAGAGCCTATGGCTCCTTCCATGACTCCGGTAAAAAAGCTGTCACGACGCAGATAATCAAGACGGTCCATGTCGAGCTGACTGGCTACCAGCTGATGCAGAAACTTCTTTGGATATTCGTTCTTAAAGATACGGATAGCGAGATCGAGCTTCCCTTCAAACTGGCGGTTCAGGTCTTCCATCAGCAGGGCAGAAATCTCTTCATGCGAAACACCGTCTACAATCGAATGCTCCAGCGTATGAGAAAAAGGACCGTGCCCGATATCATGCAGCAGTATTGCGATTGTAACGGCCTCAGCTTCGTCAGCAGTAATCTCAATGCCTTTCAGTTCCAGCGCCGAAATGGCAGAATGGATCAGATGAATTGTTCCAATCGCATGCTCAAAACGGGTATGTGTCGCTCCGGGAAAGACCAGAAAGGATAGTCCCAACTGCTTAATTCTGCGTAGCCTTTGAAAATAAGGATGCTGGATCAAATCAAAAACTAATTCGGACTGGATGGTGATAAAGCCGAATACAGGATCATTGATAATCTTTTTCTTATTCGTTTTCAATCTGTTTGTTCCTGATACCTACCTTTAAAGAGGACAAAATTAAAAAACTTTTTCAATCCCGCTATTAACAGCCCGCTGGGCAAACGCTTCAGTCAAGTTTTTACTGAAAATCATTTACTTCCATTTTGTGTATTCAATGTTTTTTAATAATTTTGCGGCTGACAATAAAGTTAAACCGGGGTAGGGGGCTTAAAGTCCCCTATTTTATTACTAAAAATATGATTGACCGCAATCTGATTATTCAACTTATTGAAGATAAACTGGGAAAAGATCAGTTTATTGTTGATGTAACAGTGGGTCAGGCAAATAAAATCAACGTGGTGCTTGACAGCGAAACCGGTATTTCCATTGATGACTGCATCAAAATAAGCCGGCAAATTGAAGGAAGCCTTGACCGCGAAGAAGAAGATTTTGAACTTGAGGTTTCATCGGCGGGCCTGGGACAACCTTTCCGGACGCACCGCCAGTACATCAAGAACCTGGGCGCCGAAGTTGAAGTTATTTTCACGAACGGACAGAAACAGAGCGGAATCTTAAGGCAGGCAGACGGATCAGGCTTTGATCTGGAAACAACAACGAAAGAAAAAGCGGAAGGGAAAAAGAAAAAAGAATTGGTAACCCGGATGCAGCGAATTTCGTTTGAAGAAACAAAAACAGTAAAAAACATTATAAAATTTTAAAACGGGGCAAGATGGATACTATTAATCTTATCGATACCTTTTCCGAATTCAAGGACCTGAAGAACATTGACCGGGTCACCATGATGAGCGTTCTCGAAGATGTTTTCAGGAATGTTCTGCAAAAAACATACGGAACAGACGAAAATTTCGATATCATTATCAACATTGACAAAGGCGACTTTGAAATTTGGCGTAACCGCCTTGTCGTTGAAGACAGTGAAATCACTGATCCCAACACACAGATCACCCTCAGCAATGCAAAAAAAATTGATGCTGATTATGAGGTTGGCGAAGAAGTGACCGACGAGGTTAAATTAAAGGATTTTGGCCGCAGGGCAATCCTCAACCTGCGTCAGAATCTGGCCAGCCGTATCCTGGAGCTTGAAAAGGATCATATCTATAATAAGTACAAAAATAAAATCGGTGATATTGTAACGGGTGAAGTTTATCAGGTCTGGAAAAAAGAGATCCTGATCCTGGATGATGAAGGCAATGAATTATTGCTCCCGAAACAGGAACAGATACCAACCGACTATTTCCGCAAGGGCGATACCCTGCGCGCTGTGGTGTTTAAGGTTGAATTACGGAATAATAACCCGATGATCATTCTCTCACGTACTTCGCCTGTGTTCCTCGAACGTCTGTTTGAGCTTGAAGTGCCTGAAATTTTCGACGGACTGATCACCATTAAGAAGATTGTGCGTGTTCCGGGTGAACGGGCAAAAGTAGCCGTTGAATCATACGACGAGCGGATTGATCCGGTAGGCGCCTGTGTGGGCATGAAGGGATCGCGTATTCACGGGATCGTCAGGGAACTTCGTAACGAAAACATCGACGTAATCAATTTCTCTAATAATAACCAGTTATTTATTCAGCGTGCGCTCAATCCGGCAAAAGTGACTTCAATCAAAATTCATGAAGACACCAAAAGGGCTGACGTTTTTCTGCGGCCCGACGAAGTGTCGCTGGCAATTGGCAAAGGCGGCCTGAATATTAAACTGGCCAGCCAGCTCACCGGATATGAAATTGATGTTTACAGGGAAATGCAACCGGATGAAGAGGATGTTAACCTTGATGAATTCTCCGACGAAATTGAAGGATGGATTCTGGATGAACTGAAATCGATTGGCTGCGATACGGCCAAAAACGTACTGAGCCTCAGTCGCAACGATTTGATTAAGCGAACCGACCTGGAAGAAGAGACCGTAGATGAACTGCTTCGTATTCTTCGGTCTGAGTTTGAATGAATTTTTTAAAATAATTTGCGTAAAATTGCATGGTTTTCAGTTGAAAACCAACAGAAGAAAAAAAACAGATTGGGTATATGAGCATTGGCAACACAAGTACGCGACTAAGTAAGGTAGCCAGGGAATTCAACGTTGGGATTCAGACCATCGTTGACTTCCTGCATAAAAAAGGATTTGTCATCGATACAAATCCCAACACCAAGATCTCCGATGATGCCTATCGTCTGCTGGAGAAAGAATATAAAAGCGACATTTCACTAAAGAAAGAATCGGAAAGAATCAACCTGAAAAGCCAGCGTACAAAAAAAGAAACCATTAGTCTGGATGATATTCAGGACGAATCGGCATCGGACGACAATGAGGAGGACGATTTTTCTTCCGACGAAATCCGGATTACGGATCTAAGCGGTTCGAAAAACGAAATACCGGCGGTAAGGCAGCCAAAGCCTGCGGCTGAGCCTTCGGTGAAAGCTTATTCACATCCGATCGAACAGCCAAAGGTCCTGGGGAAAATCGACCTGGACAGTCATAAAAGAAAAGACGATGCCGCTCATCGGGATACGGAACAAAAGCCGGCAGCAGAATCTAATCGTGAGAAGATCCAGGTAATCAAGAAAAGAAAACCGGAACAGGACGATCAGGAAAGGCCTGTCCAGGTTCAGGTACCGCACAGCGAACCTGAAAAAAAGGCTGAGCCTGTTGAACCCATAAACGAGGAGCCTGCAAATAAAGAAGTGGTTAAAGAACAACCCCGGACGGAAAAACCACAGGAGGTCCTTACCCAGATTCCCAAAGTCGATGAAGTAAAAGTGGTGGGAAGAATCGATCTCTCTACCATTAACCAGAAAACGCGGCCAGCCAAAAAAACGAAGAAACAAAAAGAAGAAGAGCGCCGCGACCGTGAAAAACAAAGACGGCAACCGCAGGCCGAACCACAGGCTCCGGCGACAGGACAAACCCCTCAGCCACCGCAGGACGCTCCGGCGGGGCAGGAAATGAGGCCGCGTGTCACCAAGGTTAACGGTCCTACCGTAGTCAGAAAGATCGACTTGCCCGAAAAGAGGCAAGGCAGCACATCGGCGCATGAAGATGCGCTGAAGAAAAAGCGCCGCCGTATTTCCAAAGATGGGAATTCCAGGGTCACCGTCTCCAAGCAACCGGGAGGTGGTGGAGGCGCTCCGGGAACAGCCCCGAAGCATGGTCTCCAGACGACCGGCAAAGGGAAAAAGCGCATCATCAAAAAAGAGGTCAGCGAGGAAGATGTACAGAAACAAATTAAGGATACGTTAGCACGATTAACATCGACAAAAGGAAAATCGAAAGGATCGAAATACCGCCGAGACAAGCGTCACGCTGCCAGCGAACGTAGTGCCGCAGAGTTTGAAAAACACAATCTTGAAAAGAACATACTGAAAGTGACCGAATTCGTTTCGGTCGCTGAATTGGCAACCATGATGAATGTCGGCGTCAATCAGGTTATCGCAACCTGTATGAGTCTGGGCTTATTTGTTTCGATTAACCAGCGGCTCGATGCCGAAACGATGTCGGTTGTTGCCGATGAATTCGGATACAAAGTTGAATTTGTAAGTTCTCAGATCCTGGAAGCGATTGAACGGGAAGACGACGATCTGCCCGGCGAAGTGCATTCGCGGGCTCCGATCGTTACCGTAATGGGGCATGTTGACCACGGGAAGACCTCATTGCTTGACCATATCAGGAATGCCAATGTAATTGCCGGTGAAGCCGGCGGTATTACCCAGCATATCGGGGCTTATCACGTGACCCTGAAAAACGGCCAGCACATCACCTTCCTCGATACGCCCGGACACGAAGCCTTTACAGCCATGCGTGCCAGGGGTGCACAGGTCACCGACATCGCCATTATTATTGTGGCTGCCGATGACAACATCATGCCCCAGACTGTTGAGGCCATCAACCACGCCCAGGCCGCCGGAGTGCCTATCGTTTTTGCCATCAACAAGATCGACAAACCTGGAGCTAATCCTGAAAAGATAAAGGAAGGACTTGCTCAGATGAACTTCCTTGTTGAAGAATGGGGTGGAAAATATCAAAGCCAGGATATTTCGGCAAAACAGGGTACCAATGTCCACGAACTGCTGGAGAAGGTTCTGCTTGAAGCAGAGATGCTGGAACTAAAAGCCAATAAGGACAGGCGGGCAACCGGAACGGTCGTCGAATCGTCGCTCGATAAGGGCCGTGGATATGTTGCCACGCTGCTTGTACAAAACGGAACACTGAAGCAGGGCGATATGCTGCTGGCCGGACAGTATTACGGTCACGTGAAAGCCATGTTCAACGAAAGGAACCAGCGTATCCAGGAAGTAGGCCCTGCCGAGCCGGTCATTATCCTGGGACTTGACGGCGCACCGCAGGCCGGGGACAAGTTCAACGTCATGGAAAATGAACGTGAAGCCCGTGTGATCGCGAATAAACGTGAGCAACTTGCCCGCGAACAGGGACTTCGGACGCAGAAACATATTACGCTGGATGAAATCGGACGCCGAATCGCCATCGGAAACTTCCAGGAACTTAACCTGATCGTGAAGGGTGACGTTGACGGGTCGATCGAAGCGCTCTCCGACTCATTGATCAAGCTGTCGACCGAAGAAATACAGGTCAACGTAATCCACAAGGCTGTTGGAGCGATTTCCGAATCGGACATCAACCTGGCAACTGCTTCAGACGCGATTGTGATCGGCTTCCAGGTCCGCCCAACCTTACAGGCCCGCAGACTGGCGGAAAAAGAAGAAGTTGATATTCGTCTGTATTCGATTATTTACGATGCCATTAACGAGATAAGATCGGCCATGGAAGGGATGCTTTCACCCGAGATCAGGGAAGAAATCACCGGAACCGCCGAAGTACAGGAAGCTTTCAATATTACCAAGGTTGGTACCATCGCAGGTTGTATTGTGCGCGACGGAAAAATTGTCCGCTCTCACAAAGTACGTATTATTCGCGACGGAATCGTCATCTACACCGGAGTGCTTGGTTCACTGAAACGTTTCAAGGAGGATGTGAAGGAAGTACAGAAAGGCTATGAATGCGGACTCAACATCGACGGATACAATGATATCCAGCCGGGCGATATGATCGAAGCCTTCCATCAGGTGGAAGTAGCGAAAACCTTATAAAAAAAATCCGGTGTTTTCGACACCGGATTTTTTTATGCTTCTATGCCTGAAGCATAGCCTGGTAAGCTTCTGCGTCCATCAGCTCATCCAGTTGTGCCGCTTCGGTGACCCTGATCCTGATCATCCACCCTTCTCCGTACGGATCCTTGTTGATCAGTTCCGGATTGTCTTCCAGGGCAGTATTAAATTCAAGTACTTCGCCTCCGACAGGCATAAATAAATCAGAAACCGTTTTTACTGCTTCAACCGTACCAAATGTTTCTCCCGTTTCCAGGTCTTCTCCCACTGTTTCCACTTCCACGAAAACAATATCGCCCAACTCTCCCTGGGCAAAATCGGTAATGCCAACAACAGCATCATCTCCTTCAACACGAATCCATTCGTGTTCTTTTGTGTACTTTAAATTTTCAGGCAGATTCATTCGAATTTTTTTTAGTTAATATATTGTTAGCCACATATTATCGCAGAAACAGTGCTGAAAAAAAGTATAGCTATTTTTTTCAAATGTAACACATTTTTTGAAAACATAAATTTTGGAATGAGCATCCTGGCCTTTTTTTAAAGGAAGTTTCTTATTTTGCAATACTAATTCAAACAATGATGTTTTCGATAACGATCAATTCGATTAATGAACTGACAGATGCCGCAGTTAAGTTCCTTGCCGCCTTCCCGAACGACCGCATCTTTGCCTTCTACGGGAAAATGGGAGCTGGTAAGACCACCTTTATCAAGGCTTTATGCCGTGCAATGGGTTCGGCCGACAATATTACGAGTCCGACATTTGCTCTGGTAAATGAATATGATACTTCCGGAGCAGATCAAATCTACCACTTCGATTTCTACCGCGTCCGGAACCCTGGAGAAGCCATGGATATCGGCCTGGACGAATATCTTTACAGCGGACAGTACTGCTTTATGGAGTGGCCTGAAAAAGTAGAATCACTGCTTCCTGAAAATCTGGTAGAAGTCCACATCGGGGAAGAATCGCAGTCATCGCGCAGCATAAAAGCCTTCAGAAAGTAAACTATTTTGATTATTTATATAGAAAAGAGTAACTTAGTCGACTCAATCAGCATAGATGAAGGAAAAAGGACACACTCCGGAAACATCGAATTTTTTTATGCCCCGCGAAGAAATGCTTGAAATTCTCAGAAAGGGGAAAAAGCTGACAATCGGTATTCCTTCAGATTTATCACGGGCTGAATTCCGTATCCCTTTAACTCCGGAGGCCGTTGAACTGCTCGTTTCCTATGGTCATGAGATTTGTATCGAGACAAATGCCGGCAAAGCGTCGAGCTATTCCGACGAAGAATACCGAAATGCCGGAGCGATGGTTGTTGACCGCAAAGAAGAAGTTTTTCAGTGCGACCTGATCCTGCGCGTCTCGCCCTTCGATCAGGGAGAAATCGATATGCTTCGCGGAAACCAGGCTATTTTTTCCAATATGCAGATGAACGTCCACTGCAGCGAATCGATCAGGAAGCTCATGCACAAAAAGGTCACGACCGTGGCCTACGAATATATGGAAGATGAGAATAACAGCCTGCCTGTTGTTCGCTTGATGAGCCAGATTTCGGGGGTTACGGCAGTGACCATTGCCAGCGAGTACCTAAGCAACTCGCGCAACGGGAAAGGTGTGCTGCTGGGAGGCGTTACCGGCATCTCACCCACCGAACTGGTTATTCTCGGAGCCACTACCGCTGGTGAATTTGCTGCACGCGCAGCCCTCGGACTTGGTGCCATGGTTAAGGTCTTTGACGATGACCTTGCAAGTTTGCGAAACCTGGAAGAAAAACTGGGGCAACGCATATTTACTTCCGTTCTTTATCCGAATGTCTTAAAAAAAGCACTGAAATCGGCCGATGTTGTACTCGGCGCCATGTCCACCAATTCGCGCCTAAAGTTTCGCGTCTCGGAAGAGATGGTCCGTAAACTGAAAAAAGGATCCGTCATCATCGATTTGAATGTGGCACAGGGAGGCTGCTTTGAAACCAGCAGATGCACCGATCTGAACAATCCGGCTTATATTGAACACGGTGTGATTCATTATTGTGTACCCAATATGCCGGCACTTGTAGCCCGCACAGCTTCAATTGCATTGAGCAATATCCTGACCCCGGTCATCATTTCGATCGGTGAAACGGGAGGCGTACAAAGCTATATCAAAACGGCCAAAGGCTTTCGCAAAGGGATTTATATTTATAACGGTATCCTCACCAATCATGATCTGGGAGCCAAGCTTAACATCCCTTCAAAAGATATTGATCTGCTATTGGCTGTCTTCTGATCGCTGCACCAGGATCATCATCGAGATAGGCGGGACAGAAACCCGGCTGCCTTCAAACCGGCGCACGCCTTCCATATTTATATCATCATTCTCCGCGATAACCGTCCATTTTCCTGCTCTTACCAGATCGACATCCACAGCCTTCACAGATGCATTAAAGACAAGATTCATGGTTTTCCAGCGTTCCTCGCCCGGATAGTCCCCGATGGTATAAGACACTACACCGATCTGGTAAAGAGGGGAGAAATGCAGGAAGCGCCTGATCTCTTCAGAAGACCGCATCCGCAGGGCAGGAATGCTTTTCCTGAGATGAATCAACGACCGGTAATACATAAAGACATCCTGGTATATCTGTTTTCGCGCCCAATCGAGCTGGTTCACTGCATCAGGCGACCGATAGGAATTATGATCGCCGTCCTTGGTCCTGCAGAATTCTATTCCGGCATGTAAAAAGGACATCCCCTGCGAAGTCAATACCAATGCTCCGGCCAACTTATGCATTCGCTTAATGGCCGCTATGTCGGTATCGGGGTTGCTCATACGCAGCTTATCGAATAAAGTCAGGTTGTCATGGGCTGAAACATAGGTAACAGTCTGGTGCGGCTCACCCGCCCATGGATATCCCCCTTTCCCCACATAGCTGTATACAATCTGAGGATGATGGCAGGCCGCCACCACGCCATACTTTACAGCCTCTTCACTCAGAGTTCTGCCGCTCACAAAGCCCTTTTCCCGGCTGTCAAAGTTATCGCCTTTTATGGCATCTCGAAAATCATCATTAAAGCAGGCAATCCGGTCCAGCCGGTTGGCATTTCCTTTAACCGCCCGGAATTTTTCAGGCATGGGACTATCGCCCGCCGCCCATCCCTCACCGTAAAGCAACATTTCAGGACGCACCTGGTATAAGGCCTTGCGGATCGCATTCATCGTGTCAATATCAAGCACGCCCATGAGGTCAAAACGGAAGCCGTCAATGTGATATTCCCTGGCCCAGTAGCTCACCGAATCGACGATGTATTTCCTTACCATCGCCCGCTCTGAGGCAATTTCATTTCCGCAGCCGGTGGCATCTGAAAAAGAACCGTCCGGCCTCTGCCGGTAATAATATCCGGGAACCGTCTGGTTGAACCAGGAACGGCGCGTATAACCGGTATGATTATAGACCACATCAAGCACCACCCCCAACCCGGCCCGGTGCAAAGCCATAACCAGTTGCTTAAATTCGGTGATCCGGGCAGTCGTTGCCGGATTGGTTGAATAAGAGCCTTCCGGAACGTTAAAATTGAGTGGGTCATAACCCCAGTTATATTTCTCGTCAGGATAATTTTCATCGACCGTATAGAAATCGGCCACCGGAAGAAGATGAATATGTGTTACACCCAACTCTTTCAGATGATCGATCCCGCTGGCCAGATGACCGGGCCCTTTCGTGCCTTCCTCTGTAAAAGCAAGAAATTTGCCTTTGTTCACCATACCCGAAGTTGGGGCAATGGAAAAATCGCGCACATGAAGTTCGTACACGATAGCATCGACCTGACTTTCGAGTTTCACAGGCTGATCGTGTTCCCAGTTCTCCGGATTTGTCTCTTCCGGTATAAAAAACAGGCCCCGCTTGCCGTTTGTACCGACAGCACGGGCATCTACGCCCGGCGTTTCGTTCATCCAGTCACCATATTTCACCCTGAAGGTGTAATATAGTCCCTTAAAATTGCCTCCAAGTTTCAAGGTCCAGCATCCGTACTCCCCCTGCCGGAGAGAATCGATCCGTAAAGGCCTTCCGCCCTCGCTCTCGCGGTAGACGAAAAAGTCGACGCGCTGAGCGCCGGGAGCCCATATTTTAACCGATATTTCCTTGTCAGTGGTGTGAACACCCAGATCATCGCTCCCGCAATAGGGGTAAGATGAAAAATCGATATGATTATATTTCCAGTCCTGCATTAAGAGAATAAGCTTTTTCGAAGGGTAACATACCGCGTTGAATACTTCCTCCCCTTTTTGTCACGCACCAGAATTTTCGCCCAATAATATTTCTTCAGCGACGAGTCATAGCCATGAAACACACCCAGGTTTATTTTAAGTTCATGCGTTTTCCCGGCTTCCAGGTAAAGGGGATAAAGTTCATACCGGTCTATCCCTTTCAGTTTAAATTTGCGAATTGACAGCAGCTTACGGAACATGATGACGGGCGGTTGGATATCAGCATCACGGCGTGATTTGTTTTTCACCGTCAATGTTAATGTTTTAGGACGGTATCTCCGGTCCTGAAGTAACCCGACCTGTAACTGCTTTCCGACAAAAGGCAGGTAAAACGATATCGGATACTTCCTCTTTAGGGTCCGAAAAACCGGAAAGAGAAACAGCACTGCGAGTATAACGACAGCCAGCAAAACTAACCTGTAGCTTTGAGGATCAGGTTCAACGGACGAAAAAGAGAAAAGCGGATACAACAACACCAAAAACAATATCAGATTCCTCATGTATGCAGCTTTATGCCTTAAAAATAATAAAGTTTCGGGGTTTCACCTCCAAAGCAATTATTTTCTTGTTAAAATGCAGGGGCGAAGCCCCATCAGCTTAAAAACTCAACGCTTCCTTGAGGTTCTTGTACCCCGATTTACTGACCTTTAGTTTGGTCTTGTCTTTCAGAATCACAATATAGGAATCTTTTTCATACTGCTGTATTTCTGATATCTGCGCCACGTTGACGATATAGGAACGGTGTATGCGGATGAAATCGCGCGGCGAGAGGTTAAGCTCAAAGTATTTCATCGTCTTCTGCTTCATATGCCGGCCACTGTCCGTGTAGATGAACACATAATCGTCGAGCGACTCAATATAACGGATCTGATCGGCCATGATAATAGCGATCTTATGCCGGTCTTTGACAACAACGCGATCGAGAAATCCACCGGGCGAAACCTCGCTCAGGCGATCGAGCTTATCGGCCGAATCTTCCTTGTTGCTGATCCGTTGTGCCACTTTGTCAATAGCGCCTAGCAGCCGGTCTTTCGAGAATGGTTTTAACAGATAATCAGCCGCGTTATATTCGAATGCTTTAAGCGCAAACTGATCATACGCAGTCGTAAAGATGATTTCAGGCTTATGGTCAAGCAGTTGCAACATTTCAAAACCGGTGATCTTTGGCATCTGGATATCCAGCAATACCAAATCGGGCTTCAGTTCATTGATTTTTCGTACCCCCTCAAATCCGTTTTCACATTCACCAATCAAATTAACCCCCGGATGCCCTTTCAGGTACGATTTCAGCAGTTCCCGTGCCAACTCTTCATCTTCGATAATCAATATGTTAATTTTCTCGTTCATGATTTTATTCTTTTTGGGGAAACATTAATTCAACCTTGAAACTTGTTTTGTTGTCAGTGATCTTCATTAATCCCGGATTCCCGTATATCAGTTCCAGCCTTTGCCTGATATTCCGCAACCCGATTCCTTCCCCTCTGTTCCGAACCGACTCCGGCTCGTAATCGTTCTCGATAGCAATATGAAAGAACCCCTCTTCCGATTTGCAGCGAACGTAGATCCCAACCGGCCCCGAAGCTTCGTAAACACCGTACTTAATAGCATTTTCCAGCAAAGGTTGCAGGATCATGCTTGGAATCCTGGCCAGCATACACTGTTCCTCAACCACAAATACCGGGTTCAGCTTTCGCCCAAACCGGATTTTTTCAATGCTCAGGTACAACTTAATATTTTCCAGTTCTTCACTCAGAGCTACTGTTTCTTCCTGACCATGTTGCAGTGAATACCGCATAAAGGCCGAAAGATTAATGACCATTTCCTGCGCCTTCTCCGGATTGCTGATGGTAAGCGACGCAATTGAATTCAAACTGTTAAAAAGAAAATGAGGGTTGATCTGTGATTTCAGAGCGCTCAGTTCGGCATCCCTGATCAGCGATTTAAGCTCTGACTCCTTTTCTATTTTTTCCTTCAGGGAGTTATAATAACTTACTGCGTAAAAGAATACCACATAAACGGCATACATCAGATATCCTGTCAGTATTTTGGAAGGAAGGGCATCATACAGATATGAAAGGTGAGACGGATCAATCATCTTCACCAGAATAAAACTCAGATACAACCATACGACATTCAGTATCGTGGCTGCAATAAAATTAAACAACAGGTTTAAAAGCCAGTCTTCTTCGCGCAACCCGTTGTATTTAATCAGATACCAGATGCTCGCTCCAAGCACCGGATATAACACAAAAATTGAACATGACTCCAGGAGAGCCGCCTCGAAGCTCATTTTGTACCAAAGGTGTTGGAGTAAGGTATTTCCGACCCCCATTAGCAACCAAAACAAACTATAATAAAGACTTAATATCCGGTTATTTATAAACGGATGCTTCATCGGCGATTAATTATGCTTTATTTCAATACCTCCAAAAAGCGTAATTCCCTTAACAACAATTGTCTTTATATGATCAGGATTTCCCTGCTGAAAAGTTTCGCCCCGTTTGTCCGTAAAGGCGCCCAAAATAGTTGTCACTTCATTTTTTACGTACCAATCGGCCGGTACTTTTATTCCTGTTCCCCCAAATACGCAGATGCAGTCGATCACTGCTCCTTCAGGGGCCAGGTTTGCCTGACGGAGATCATATTCAATACCTCCAAAGATAGACGTTGCCCGGCCGCCTTTCAGGTCCTGCGCATTAATAAAAATTTCACGCCCGCCAAAAATGACAAAATCGTCAAACTCATCAAACTGCTTGGTTCTGGCGCCTTCCCTGATCTGGCGACTGCATCCCTTATGTCTCAGCAAAAGGGCAAAACCAATCAGCACCAGTATCAGCGGACCATAGATCCGCTGCAATTTGTAAGGCACTTCCGTGATCTCCGGAAGTATAAAAAAGGCTCCCGCTCCTATCAGGATAACGCCCGTTAATCGGTTTCCTCCAACCACCAAAAATGCGCCGATCGCGATAATGAGCATTTGCCAGGAAATCAGCAGATCAGCAACGTCCCAGGGAATTAAATCCAGCCTTTCCAAAATCAGGATCGCCCCAATTACTATCAGGACGATTCCAAGATAAAAACGCTTGTTCCCCTTATTCTCTTCTATTTTGTTCATGCTATTGAAATTCATTTAACCGGATCCAACTCATTTTATCCCAAAATTACTCTTAAAAGCCATCTGTCTCCCATCCTGATCCGCGAATAACCCGCAAAAGTCGGCGAGTGCATCAATTCCAATAACAATTAGTTCGTCTTCCCAAACGACTGTTGACATATCCATTATTTCTCTGTTATGAAATGATAACGCAATGAATATAGCACAATTTGGAATAGCTTGTGCCGGATTCATCGGTTAACCTGAGAAAATAATCGGTAAACCGGGCAAGGCCCTTCCGTATTGCATTTAGCTGTTTAACCTGGTCCAGGTATCCCTTAAAGGAGCAGTCCTGTTAAAAACAAGTTTTTCACCGGTACTGTCCGGATCGAGGTTGAAATAGCCTAACCGCTCAAACTGAAAGGAATCGAGCGGTTTAGCACTTTTTACGAATGGTTCTGCGTAGCACTTATCCAAAATCCTGAGTGAATCAGGATTCAGAAATTCCTTAAAATCAACATCTTTATGGCCCGCCGGGTCTTCATCTACAAAGAGCCGGTCGTAGAGACGTACTTCGGCTGCCACGTTTTCTGTTGCCGAAACCCAGTGAAGCGTTGCTTTCACCTTTCGCCCATCGGGCGAGTTTCCCCCTTTTGATGCCGGATCGTAGGTACATCTCAGTTCAGTGATCTTCCCGTTATCGTCTTTGATCACATCGGTACAGGTTATAAAATAGGCGTACCGTAAACGTACTTCTGCTCCGGGTGAAAGACGAAAGAACTTCCTGGGAGGATCTTCCATAAAATCGTCACGTTCAATAAACAGCTCGCGTGTAAAGGGAACCTGGCGGACTCCGGCATCAGGATTTTCCGGATTATTAACCGCGTCTATTTCTTCAATCCTGCCTTCCGGATAATTTACAATCACCACCTTCAGCGGATCAAGCACAGCCATGACACGCTGGGCTGTTTTATTGAGGTCTTCCCGAACGCTGTGTTCGAGAAGAGCCACATCATTCATACCATCTACCTTGGTTACCCCGATCCGTTCTGAAAAATTACGGATGGATGCAGACGTATATCCCCGGCGGCGCAGCCCGGAGATAGTTGGCATACGGGGATCATCCCATCCTTTCACGTGTCCGTCTTTTACCAGTTCCAGAAGTTTCCGCTTGCTCATAACCGTATAACTCAGGTTGAGCCGGGCAAATTCAATTTGTCGCGGGCGGTAATCACTATCCTTTAACTGATCGATGAACCAATCATAAAGCGGACGATGTACTTCGAATTCCAGGGTACAAATGGAATGCGTAATCCCCTCCCAATAGTCGCATTGTCCGTGGGCAAAATCGTACATGGGGTAGATACACCATTCGTCTCCTGTCCGGTGATGCGGTGTTTTCATGATCCGGTAAAGAATGGGATCGCGCATATGCATGTTGGGCGACGCCATATCGATCTTTGCACGCAGCACGCAGTCACCTTCATTAAACTCACCGGCCTTCATCCGGGTAAACAACTCCAGGTTCTCTTCTACAGAGCGGTTCCTGAAGGGACTTTCAACACCAGGCCTTGTTGGTGTTCCCCGCTGACTGCTTACCGTTTCGGCATTCTGATCGTCTACATAGGCTTTGCCTTCACTGATGAGCTTTACCGCAAAGTCATACAGCTTTCCGAAATAATCGGATGCGTAATATTCCCGATCATCCCAGCTAAATCCCAGCCACCTGACATCTTCCTTGATCGAATCGACATATTCCGTTTCTTCCTTCGAAGGATTGGTATCATCAAAGCGCAGGTTGGTCAATCCGTTATATTTTTGTGCTGTTCCAAAATTCAGACAAATCGATTTTGCATGCCCAATATGCAGATACCCATTGGGCTCCGGAGGGAAACGGGTATGGACACGTCCCCCGTTCTTGCCTTCCTTTATCTCATCTTCAACGATCTGATGAATAAAATTCTTTTTAACTGCAATTTCTTTTTCTGAACTAATTTCGCTCATATCAGCTTCATTATTGTTTTTTTCCAACAGTAAATCCTGTCGAACCACAAATGTAGGAAATGATTCTGCACGGTTGTTTTCCAGATCGAAAAAAACATTATTCAGAAAGAAAAATTAATTTTAGTGCCAACCTTTTGGGGATCAAAATAGTCATTACTATGAGCGGGGAACATAATCCCCGCAATTGAAGAACCTTAATTAGAATTTATCAAAAAAAATAAAATGAAAGGACTGATCGAAATTGAAGGGATGGAGTTTTTTGCTTATCATGGGTATTATCCGAGTGAAAAGCAAATCGGATCACGTTATCTTGTGGCCATACAGATCAAGGCCGATTGTACCGGACCGGCAGAAAGCGATGATCTTGAAAAGGCGATCAACTATCAGGACGTCTATGACCTGATAAAAAAAGAAATGGCTGTGCCTTCCAAACTCCTGGAACACGTATGCAAGCGGATACTGGATGCAATATATGCTTCCTTTCCTGATATCAAAGAGGCCACGGTCAAGCTCTCAAAGATGAATCCTCCCTTGGGCGGGATGATTGAAAAGGTGAGTATCACCCTAAGCAAATAAGCGGATGATGCACTGAAAAATCCCGAAAAGAAGCTGTTTCCTGTTGCACAGCCGGAATTTTTATCTAAATTTGCTGTCCCAAAATGGGAGTGATTCCGAAGAAGGAAATCGGTCGGTTGGCCGAGTGGCTAGGCAACGGTCTGCAAAACCGTGTACGGCGGTTCGAATCCGCCACCGACCTCAAAATAAAAATGCAGCCAGTTAATTATTAGTTGGTTGCATTTTTATTTTCCGGACTTGTTCCCGCTATTGTAGCCGATCGTCTCCAACCTGAAATACTGAACAAGAATAATCATGGAATTATAATTTATTCTTCGTAAATTCGAAAGAGTATCTTTTCCTGAACTTATGAAAACAATAACTCCCGGAAATTTAAGACTGCAGCTCATTGCTCTTGTTATTGTTGTCAGTATCGGAATCCTCTTATCGGGAAGATCCTACTATAATAATCAGAAAAAGAAAACTCAAAATGAAAAGTACATTGAACTGCAGGCCATCTCACAACTGAAAGCCAACCAGTTGTCGCAATGGTATAAGGAACGTTTATCGGAGGCAAGTTTTTTTTCTTCCAGCCTGCCAAATACGGGTTTTTCAACCATCCGTATTCCAAAAGAAGAAGAATTGCTTCTTCGCAATTCGCTCGCCCGCATTATGACAAACAAAAGATATGAGAACATTTTCATCCTCAATAAGAAGGGGCAATTGCTTTTCAGTGTTATCCCCGGATTTGTTTTCAACCATCCGTCAACTGCCAGTCATTCGAACGAGGTATTTGTGACCCGAAAAATAACTGTCTTTGACTTTTACTTCTGCGAAACAGATAAAAAGATACATTTTGAAATAGTTGCTCCGGTTATTAATTCCAATGATGAGGTAATTGCATCCATGGTATTCAGAATCAATCCTGCCGACTACCTGTACCCGCTCATCCTGCAATGGCCTACACCAAACAGGACGGCAGAAACTGTCCTGGTTCATCAGAAAGATAATAAAGTCTGGTACCTGAACGAATTACGCCATTTCTCCAATTCATCGCTTCAGTTGAGTTTCCCGCTGGATCAGAAAAAAGAGGCCGCCGTGCGTGCAGCTTTGGGACACACGGGGTATTTCGAGGGACCCGACTACGCCGGCCACATGGTGATCGGAGATATCCGGAAAGTAGCCGATACGCCATGGTACCTGATTGCTAAGATGGACACGTCAGAACTATATGCCGAATTAAACAAACGTGCAATGCTTATCGTGATCATCGATTTCCTTGCCATATTCTTCATCGGGCTCATCATCATCTTGCTTTACCATAACAGGCAACGTAATATGTATAAGGAGCTGCTAACGAACACGTCCGCCTTATATCAGTCGCAAAAAGAGTTTGGCGCTATTCTTTACAGCATCGGCGACGGTGTGATCACCACCAATAAAGAAGGTTGTGTAAAGCACTTAAATCCGGTTGCTGAAAAGCTGACCGGCTGGACTGAACAGGAAGCAAAAGATAAAAACATTGAAGAAGTTTTTCACCTCGTCAATGAAGAGACCAACGACCCCATTGACAGTCCTGTAGATAAAGTCCTCCGGGAAGGCAAAATTACTGGATTGGCCAATCATACCTTGCTCATTTCCAAAAACGGAGAAAGAACTCCAATTTCCGACAGCGGTGCACCAATCAAAGATGACCAGGGTAATGTTATCGGCGTAGTGATCGTCTTTAGTGATGAAACCGGGGAAAGACTGCGAAAGGAGGCCTTGAGAGAAAGTGAGGAAAGGCACCGGACTCTGATCAGCAAGATGCAGCTGGGTCTGGCGGTTCATGAAATCATAACTGATGCTGAGGGAACCCCGGTTAATTACCGGTTTTTATACATCAACCCCGGTTATGAAAAGCTTACGGGTTTAAAGAGTCAGGATATCGTGGGAAAAACAGTGCTCGAAGTTCTGCCAAATACTGAAAAAACCTGGATCGAGCGGTTTGGCAAAGTAGCCCTGACAGGTACACTTGACTCATTTGAGAGCTACGCACAGGAACTTGATAAGTATTACAGCGTACTGGCATACCGGTACAGGCAAAATGAATTCGCAGTGATCGTCGAAGACATTACCAGTCGGAAACAGATGGAAATGAAATTGAGGGAAAGCGAAGAACGCTACCGGCTGATCTCTGATAACAGCCTGGACGCCATCATGCTCACCTGGCCAAATGGATCGATCATTTCAGCAAACCCGGCGGCCTGCGAAATGTTTGGGATGACTGAGGATGAGATGCTGGCACTTGAAGATTATGAATTGGTCGACAAGAAAGATCCGCACTTCAGCGAATTAATTGAAAAACGGGAACGCGATGGGAATGTTAAAGGAGAACTTACCTGTTTCCGAAAGGACGGGTCAAGATTTCCTGTTGAGGCTTCATCATCCGTGTTCAAAGACAGCCGGGGAACCAAATTAATCAGTGTGATTGTCAGAGATATTACTGAGCGGAAAAAGACTGAAGATGCTTTGCGCGAAAGCGAAAAAAACTACCGGGAGCTCATTGACGGTATGAATGAGACTGTTTGGGTGATTGATTTGGAAGGAAATATCATCGAGGTAAATAAAACAGCCGTTGATCTGCTGGGATATTCAAAAGAAGAGCTGCTCAGCTTCAATCTTTCACGAATCGACTCATCGCTCACTGACGATGCGATCGCCGACCTTATTGAAAACATGCCTTTTGAAAAGCTGCAGATCTTTGAAACGTCTCACCGAAAAAAAGATGGGACCGTATTTCCAATTGAAATCTGTTCCAGCCTGATCAATTATAAGGGAAGAAAAGCGATCTTAAGTATTGCCCGCGATATCACGATCAGAAAGCAAATGGAAGAACGCCTGCATAAGAATGAAGAAACGATCCGCTTACTGTTTAATTCAACAGCCGAAGGTATTTATATGATCGACATGAAAGGTATTTGCACATTCTGCAATAAATCGGCACTTTCACTGCTTGGATATGACCGGGAGGAAGAACTTACCGGGCAGGATATGCACCGGCTGATTCATCACTCCAAAAACGACGGATCGCCATTCCCAAATGACGAATGCAAAATTATGCAGGCTTTACAAAATGGCCAGGCAACCCATATCGATAATGAAGTTTTCTGGAAGAAGGATGAGAGTTGCTTTCCTGCAGAATACTGGTCCTACCCGGTCAGGAGCAATGACCAACTCATTGGATCGGTGATTACCTTTCTCGATGTTTCACAGCGCAAGTATGATGAAACTGTTCAGCAAACGCTTTACGAAATTGCAAGGACATCCATGACCTCAAAAACGCTCGAGGATCTGCTGATTATCGCGCGCAGGGAGCTTAATAAGCTCATTGACACGACGAATTTTCATGTTGCCCTGTATCATCCTGAAACGGACACCTTCCAAAGGGTCTTTTTCGTGAATGAGATGCATCACAAAGAAGAAAGGAAGAGCGACAATACCCTTTGCAAGCTGTTGATCCGATCGGGGAAAACACTGCTTCTCAGAAAAGAAGATGTAATCAGGGCCGCTGTCGAAAATGAGATCGTGTTTTCGGGTCCGCCACCGGTATGCTGGCTGGGAGTACCTTTAACAAATGGCGGGAAAACACTTGGGATCGTCGGTGTGCAAAGTTACTCCAATCCGAACGCCTACAATGAAAAGAGCGCGCGATTGCTTGAAATGGTTGCACCTCAACTGACTAACGTAATCCAGCGTACAAAAATGATCCAGGAGCTCATTGCTGCCAAGGAAAAAGCCGAAGAAAGCGACCGGTTGCAAGCGGCTTTCCTTGCCAACATGAGCCATGAGATCCGGACGCCTATGAATGGCATCCTTGGTTTCCTTGAACTGCTTAGCGAACCGGATCTGGAAGAGGAAAGCAAAAAAGATTTTATTGAAATTGTCAATAAAAGCGGTCGCCGGTTACTCGATACGATCAATGATATCGTTGAAATATCAAAAATCGAAGCGGGCGAATCGAAAGTTTTATACACGGACGTAAATGTGGAGGAAGTCCTGAAATTCCATCATGATTTTTTCCTGCCTCAGGCTACCGAAAAAGGTCTCCATCTAATCATTTTGCAACAGATCACCGGCACACGGGCGTTCATCAGGACCGACCGGCATAAACTCGATGGTATTCTGACTAACCTGATAAAAAATGCCCTGAAATTCACGCAACAGGGGCGTATTGAACTGGGCAACTACCTGGAGAAGGAATGGCTTGTTTTTTATGTAAAAGACAGTGGTCGGGGAATATCTCCGGAACGGCTGGAGGCAATCTTTGAACGTTTTGTACAGGCCGACCAAAACCTGACGCGCGCACATGAAGGATCAGGACTTGGACTGTCAATAACCAAAGCCCATGTCAACGCTCTTGGAGGAAAAATAAGCGTGGAATCGGAACCTGGCAAAGGCAGCACCTTCATTTTCAAAATTCCCTATACACAAGCAAAAGCACAAGAAACAACAGAAGCGTCCGGCGTCTCTCTGTCCTCAGTTTCTTCAAAAGAAATAACTATATTAATTGCAGAGGATGACGAATCAAGTTACCAGTATCTGCGATTTATACTTGAAAAGGAAAATTTTAACCTGATCCATACGCTTAACGGTGAGGATACCATAGCGGTTGTAAGGAATAACCCGGGGATCTCTCTCGTACTGATGGATATCAAAATGCCGGGTATGGACGGGCTCGAAGCCACAGTAGAAATCAGGAAGTTTAACAAGACCGTCCCGATTATCGCACAAACGGCGTATGCCTTGTCGAATGATGACGAAAAAGCCAAACAGGCCGGATGCAACGATTACATCGCCAAACCCATCAACCGTGCAAAACTATTTAAACTGATCGAAAAATACGTAGCAGACCCAACATCGCCCGACGAATTATCCGGCTCATAAAACCGACCACCGGTAAACCCCGGCGGCCTGTATTCTATTTGAAAAATGAAATTGAGTCTAAAGGATTTCACGAATCACGCTCAGCGCTGACTCATAATCCGGCTCTGTCGCTATTTCCGGAACATACTCAACATATTTTACAAAGCCGTTCCGGTCAATAACCACCGTTCCGCGGGCAAGCAGGCGCAGTTCCTTGATCAGGAAGCCATATTTAGTCCCAAAGTCGACTTCCTTGTGGTCGGACAAGGTAACAACCCTATCCAGACCTTCGGCTGCGCAAAAACGTTTCTGCGCAAATGGCAGATCGCATGAAACGGAAAGTACGACTGCGTCTCCCAGTTTGGATGCCTCTGCATTGAACCGGCGGTTCTGCGCCTGACAAACGCCGGTGTCGATCGAAGGATAAACAGCGATCACTTTTACTTTTCCATCAAAATCAGATAATTTAACCGGATTCAGATCGGCTCCCAATACAGTAAAATCGGGTGCTTTATCGCCCACTTTGATCTCGTTACCCACTAATGTGACCGGGTTTCCTTTAAAGGTCACCTTTTCCGTTGATTCGCTCATATGCTTATTATTTTTATATCAGGATAAACAAGTTTCTCCTGCTAAAGTTCAAAAAAGTCAGCCACAGGGTGTGGCTGACTTATAATCCCGCATGGCGGGTTCTTCTCTAACTAGCTGTCTGTTTCTGTTTTTGCTTCTGTTTTTAGTATCCCGGATTCTGTACCAGGTTTTCGTTGACGTCGGTTGCCGAAGTGGGCAAAGGGAACAACTGCTTTGAGGCGTCGGTGACCGGCTTTTCCTGATAGGCTTCCGTAAATTTGCCAAAACGGATCAGGTCCTGGCGTCGCAAACCCTCCCAATACAATTCGAAACCGCGTTCCTTCAAAATATCTTCCTCAGTGAGCGAAGTCAGAGCAGGAAGCGTCTTTCCTGCAGCACTTCGTTTTGAGCGGATAAAGTTGATATCAGCCAGCGCACCGGCAACATCACTATTCCTGAATTTAGCCTCGGCCCTGATCAGGTAAATATCGGAGATCCGCATGATTGGTACGTCATTGGGCGATGAGAATTGCCGCTGAGTTGCCGGATTAGGGGCGAATTTAACCACGCGGATGCCGGAATTTTCGGGAGCGCTTTTCAGGTTAATCTCCGGTACAAAAATCAGTGGCTGTCCGTTGCGCTGTTTCAAAGCAGTGCCGTCCAGGCCGTATTGCTGCCCATGCAAAAATCCCTGGTTAAATCCGGTCTGGCTCTTAATGCGGTCATCAAAAAA
The DNA here is from genome assembly GCA_038562555.1 of Prolixibacteraceae bacterium. Taxonomy (GTDB): domain Bacteria; phylum Bacteroidota; class Bacteroidia; order Bacteroidales; family Prolixibacteraceae; genus JBCFBK01. Next base: position 104,044 of record JBCFBK010000013.1, read on the forward strand.
ACGGACATCGTTCACCTTATCCCAGGTATCAAAGAATGTCTTTGTTGTTGACGGACCATTCCAGGTACTGGTAATGTTCCCGAATACCTGGGAATAATGGAGGGTGAAATTAACCCAGACGCTTCCGCTGCCCATATCCACGTTATCATCCATCGGAACCCGGAGGATAAATTCGCTGTGCTCAGTCACATCTTTCTGGAACATCGTCCAGTAATCTTCAGCCACAGTAAACGTCCCTGAGTTGATCAGCTCGTCGCAATGGGCAATGGCCTCAGCCCATTTGGCCTCTCCGGTATAGACTTCATAATTGAGATAGATTTTCGCCAGCAGGGCATGGGCTGCTTCCATGGTTACCCGTTCAGAGCCCACCTCCGCTTTGCTTTTCAGCTGAGGCATAGTCGCTTCAATCTCGGCTATTATAAATTCCGCAGCCTCCTTCCGTTTCATCACCCTTGGTGAAATCTTATAGTCCTGCTCGCTGGCCTCCCGGTAAGGTACCTGTCCGTACAAATCGTTGACCAGGTACATATAATAGGCTCTAAGGAAGCGGGCTTCGTTGATATATTGCTCTGTTTTGTCCGTTTGCGGAAACTGTTCAATATAATACATGGCTGTATTACACCAGGCGACGGTCTGGCTGAGCGCATCCCAGACATTTTTCATCCGGATATGGTCGGCCGTCCAGGTGTGCAGGTGGAGGTCAATCCAGGCTCCGTTATCGTACCAGTCGGTACCGCGGGTGGGAACGATCACCTCGTCGGTCGTCACTTCCTGTAATCCCCAGTAGTCGAACCATTCAATTGTACGGCGCAGACCCGCGTAGGGGGCATTGATAAGCGCCTCAGCGTTTCCGGGATTGGTGGGGAGATCTTCACCCAGTTGCTCGTCCAGCACATTTTCTTCCAGATCGGTACACCCGGCATTCATCAGGATGCTGAGGACAGACAAAAATAAGATCAATCTATAATGTTTCATTTTTTTCTGATTTTAGGTACTGATTAAAATTGCAGGTTCACGCCAAACGTAAATGTCCGTGACTTTGGATACGAAGAAAAGTCAATACCCATCGATGGCACTCCCCGTTGATCGGCAGCGACATTCACTTCCGGATCGTAGCCCGAATAGTCGGTCAACAGCAACAGGTTATTCCCTGTCACATATACCCGTGCGCTGTTAAGCCATTTGATCGCCTCCGTGTCGAACGTATAGCCAATGGTCACGTTCGATAAACGCAAAAATGAGCCGTCCTCAATAAAACGGGAAGAAAAGGCATTTGAATTTTCGGGGCTTTCGACCGAGTTCAGCACCTCTTTGGTTACATTATTCCCTTTATCAAGCGGACCCTTTAAAAATAAGGCGTTTGCGGTATTGTTATACACTTCGTTGCCCTGCGAACCATACCAGAACATGCTGGCGTCAAATTTCTTCCAGGTGAGCTTTGAACTGATACTATAGGTATAGTCGGGCAGCGCTGAACCTAAGTATTCTTTCACCTGTACGCCGTCACCATCAGTTTTATAAATGCTCATTCCATCCCCGTCAAAACCTTCCCAGACAGAGCCATAGAAGGTACCCATCGGCTGGCCGTTGGTAATAATTTGTACCCGTGTATCGGAAAGCCCCTGCCCGCTGGCGTTTCCGGTTTCAATCAACCGAACCGGCATATCCTTCACTTCATTTTTAATATAGGAAAAGTTGACACCCAGATCCCAGGACAATTCCTTCTTTTCGATCAGGACTCCATTTAATCCCAACTCGATCCCGTTATTGACAATCTTCATATCCGGGACATTTTGCCATTGCCTCTCAGTAGGAGACGGAGCTTTGCCATATATTTCCAGTAAAACGTCCTTCGTTTTCTTATTAAACAGATCGATCGTTCCGGAAAGCCTGTTCTCAAAAAGACCGAAATCAATCCCGATATTGGTTTGAATGTTGGTTTCCCATTGAATGTCAGGATTTGGTGTCCTCAGATAAGCAATCCCGGGAGTGAGGCTACCTCCGAAATAACCGTTTGCCGCCGGCGTTGTTCCAATTGCCAGCAGGGAAATCTTATCAGGGATCTCCTGGTTACCGGTTAATCCCCAACCCAGGCGAAGTTTAAGGTTGCTGATCGCATCCAGATCCTCCAGAAATGGCTCGCCGGTTAATCGCCAGGCAAATGCCGCGGAAGGGAAAAAACCATACTTCTTGTTTTCCCCAAATTTGGATGATCCGTCGAAGCGCCCGGTGAAGGTCAGCATATATTTGTCCTGGTAGTTATAATTGACGCGTCCGAAAAAGGACTGCAGTTCGCGTTCAACAGCAGTTGACGCGACCGAAGCCGCCGAGAAATTTCCATATCCCAGGTTGTCGGTGTATTTAATATCGTCCACTTCAAATCCGTTAACATTCATTTCGGTAGTCGATATTTTAAAAAACTGGTAGGCATGTCCGGCGAGAAAATTCAGCGAGTGATCGTCATTAATCTCTGTCAGATAAGTAACATAATTCTCGACCAACCTGTTATTTGCAGTGATCGTGTTGATATCGGCCTCGCCCTTATTTACCAGGTAGGTCAGTTCTTTATCCTGGTTCACCCGCCGTTCGGCCGAGGTGCGGTCAAAACCGATGTTAATTTTATATTTCAGGTTCCTGAGAATCTCGTATTCGGCCGACAGGTTTGAAATGATACGGTCGGTTTGCGTCTCATCATCCACCAGTTCAATCATGGCAAGTGCATTCCGCTGATCGTTGGCATGCTGGTAGTACGAGCCGTCTTCGTTAAAAATCGGATAGGTCGGATTTGTTTTCAACACCGTCAGGATCAGGTCTCCTTCGTAGCCGGAGCCGCTGGCTTCTGTGATCGGGGCGCGGTCGTCAACGATATGCGATGCGATCAGGCTTGCAGTGACATTCAGCTTTCCATCGAAGGCTTTCTGTGAAACATTTATTTTCCCGTTCATCTTCTCCTGCCCGGTCGATTCAACGATCCCTTCCTGATTAAGATACCCCATGGAAGCGTGATAGGTAAAATTTTCCGTTCCTCCGCTGTAGGAAAGGCTGTGGCTCTGCGTGACGCCTGTAGTAAAAACCTCATCCTGCCAATCGACACTGGCTCCCAGATCCAACAGCTTGGTGCCGTCTTCCTTGGTATAGGAACGAAATTCCGCGGCTGACAGCACATCCAGTTTTTCCCTGATTTGGGAAATCCCGGTATAGCCATCGTAGGTGATCGAACTTCTCCCCTGCTTTCCCTTTTTGGTGGTGATCAATACTACGCCATTTGCTCCCCGGGCTCCGTAAATCGCCGTTGATGATGCATCCTTTAAAACATCGATCGATTCAATATCTTCAGGATTCAAAAAACTGAGCGGATTTTTAGAGGCGCCGCTTCCGTATCCTGCCGCAGAACCTCCGGTAGGGGTCACATTGCTGTTATCGAGCGGCACACCGTCAATGACATACAAGGGTTCCTGCCCTGACCGGATCGAATTGGACCCCCTGATGCGAACAGACATGCCGGCTCCCGGTTCCCCGTTATTTTGCGTGATATTGACGCCCGACACCCGCCCCTGCATCATCTCCACGGGCGAAGTGGCAACCGATTTGTTCATGTTGTCTTCCGTCAGACGACTGGTCGCTCCGGTCAGGTCACTTTTGCGCTGGACGCCATAGCCCACCGCCACAACCTCCTCCAGCTCCATCACGTCTTCAACCAGCTTCACGTTGAATGTCGCCTGCGATCCGATTGTAATTTCCTGCGGCTGAAAACCCACGAAAGAGAACTGCAGAACCTTACCGTTTTCAGGAACAGCAAGTTTAAAGTTACCGTCAAAGTCGGTAATTGTCCCGGTTGTCGTACCTTTCACAGCTATCGTCACACCAGGCATCGGTTCTCCTTTTGCGTCGACCACCTTGCCGGATACCTGATTTGAAGGCTGCTGCGTGACCGCGGACCTGTCAGGTTGAATTCTTCTGGTAATTACGATCTGACGATCGTTGATTTTGTAGTCGACTGATGTCCCTTCAAAAAGCCGGTCAAGAATGTGCTCAACCGGGGAGTCCTTTACCTGAACATTCACCTGTTGCGATACGTCCAGGATATCGTCTGAATATAAAATAATGAATTCACTGCTCTGCTCAATCGCATGGAAGACTTGTTTAATAGTAGCCTTTTCAAGATCGAGCGACAATTTAGTGCCTTGAGAATAACTTTCGCCAAAAACAACTATGGTACTTGCCATCAAAAGAAACAACGATAGTCTTGTCATAAGCAACATTTTTTTTAATCTGTCATTCGCATGAAAGATTCTTCTGCAATACTTTTTTTTCATAAATTTGAACTGTTTTAAATTAATGATTAACAATCAAAAAACCTTCGGTTTTGAACCGGTAGATGCTGCTACATTTACCGGTTTTTTTGGTCTTAGGTCCGACACAAACCGGCACCCCCGTGCACGGTTTTGTCTTTTGTCTATTTTCTCACGATAACGAAATCGCCGTTACTTTTCCGTGTCCAATCGATCGGCACCGTTAACCTTATTGAATTCAACGTCTCTTCAGGACTGTTTTTCAAATCAAGTTTTCCGGAAATCAGAAATCCTCCTGCCAAAGGATCCCGGAGTTCGATACGGACATTATAATAACGTTCAACCTTTTTCAGCACGCGAATTAAATCCTCACGTTCCACCTTTAACATGCCGTCTTTCCAGGAAGTGTACTGACTTACGTCCACGGCCATCAGGCTCATTTCTCCGTCTTCCCGGTTAAGCGTCCCTTTTTGATTCGGTTTTAAAAGAACTCTTTTATTCCGGTTAAACAATTTGTTCCCGGTCACTTCAAGACTCACACTCCCGCTTTCCAGAACCGTTTCTACAAATTTATCTTCCGGATAAGCGGAAACATCAAATTTGGTCCCCAATACGGTTACAGCCAGGCCCGAAGTTTTGACAATAAACGGTTTATCCGGATTCTCGACAACGTCAAAGTAGGCTTCCCCGATCAGGACAACCTCCCGCTTGTCCCTGATAAATGCCGAGGGATAAACCAACTGGCTCCCTGCATTCAACCAAACCATGGTTCCATCGGAAAGTTGGATAATGGACTTCTTTCCATATGGGATGATGACTTTGTTTATTGCTTCAGTCCTGGAAAATTGGTTTTGTTTAATAGTATCGTTATTGACAATCAACTGGTCGCCCGAGCTGCTGTAATTAATTTGAGACTCCTTTTTCTCCAGCGAGATTTCGGAGCCGTCGGACAAGACTATTTTTGCTTCGCTGCCCACAGGTTTGACATCAGAAACCAAATCGAAGTGAGCCTGTCCGGTACCCTGGTCATAAAAATAATAGGCCACTGCTCCCGAAACGAATAACAACAGGAAAACCGCCGCATATTTCAGCAATCCGGCTAATCGTGACGCTTTCGATCGCCTTGACAAGCGCAGCACGCCGTCCCAGATATCATAAGTTTCGTCCAGGCTAAGCTTTTTTTGCTTTACCTGAAAAACACTGCATATGAACCTGGCCTCTTCAATGTCTTTTCTTTTATCGGGATGTTCATCCAGGTACTTTCTCCAAAATTCATCTTCATCATGAGTAGGCTGAAGCACCCAGTGCAAAAAGTGGTCATCGGCCAGAAAGTCATCGACTGTGTATCGTTCGTATTTGTCCATCTAAGTAAATTCTACACTTAAAAGACATCTGTCCGATTTCTGTTGATACTTTTTAAAAAGTATTTTTCCTGTTGTAGAACATGTTCATTTACGGCAACTCCGGAGAATGAAGAGGAGGGCTCTGCTAAAAGTCTCCGATTCACCATGAAGCGCTTCGCGCAGTTTTCCGATGGCCCGGTGAATGAGTGCTCTTGACGACTGGTAATTGAGGTCCATTATAACCGAAATATCACGGTAGTCCATGCCTCTGATAAAACGCAGGTAGATCGCTTCCCGCTGCCGTGCCGACAAGATGTTAACTGCTTCCAAAAGTTTTTGCTTCTGTTCTTCGGTAACCTCCAACTCGGCATGATCGAAACTTTTCAGGAAATTGATCTCAAAACGATCACCATTTTCCGCATTGATCTGAAGGTACCTTGTCTTTTTCTGGAGTTCGCGGATTAACTTTCGTTTAAACGCCTTAAACAGGTAAAGTCGTACGTTATTGGTCGGTGAAAGTGTTCGCCGGTTTTTCAGAATCGTGAAGAACGTGTCCTGAATGCAGTCTTTGATCAGATCATGGTCGGATGAAATCCGGCATCCATAGTCGAACAGCGCATTAACGTGAAGTAAATAGATCAATGACAAAACCTGTTGATCTCCCTTCAGAAATGCAGCCCAAAGTTCATTATCGTTTTTACCGGAATGCAATCGCTCTTATTTTTTCTTTTTGTTTAACAAGATAAATATAAGGCTTTTATATATTCATAAAAAAAACTCATGCCTGTATATTTTATTGTCTGCCCATACAACACAGAAGTCTCCTGTAAAAACTATAATTTCCCTATGTTTTAAAATATAAAACGAAAAAAAAATGCCTGACCCGTTTAAACCAGGTATAAAAATTCAGAGCTTCCCGGAAAAATTCACACGAAAATCCTTATTCTGCAAATGCAATTTTAATCACCAGTTTTTTAACCGGCTTTGACTCTCCGATCCGGATGCAGGGGCGATGAACGTCATCCGGGAAAAACAGAAAAAAAACCGCGGGATTAGCAACATAATATTCGCCATCCTGCTCCCCAAAAAGGATGACATCTTTATCATCCTGATATTCTCCCGCCAATTTTGACTTTTTTAAAGACAACAGCCCCATTTTCTCTTCACCGTTTATGACATATTGTAAATCAATGAACTTCCGGTGAGATTCCCATTTGGCATCCTCCTGTTCTTTAGTATAGTAATCCGAAACAAGGGCAACAACCTCATCACCGTTCAGCGGGTATTTGCCTGCTTCAATCTCAGACAAGTCATTCTTCAGGTACCCGAAAGCTGCCTTCCATAAATCGGGACGTTTGTGATACTGCCGGTAAAACCGACTGACATCCACGGATGGATGTACATTTAGCGACAGGCCTTCCTTCCATTCCCCTTTATCGAACCACTCTATTTCCATACTCATAATCTTAGTTTTTAACGGCTCCCTGGCAGAGCCACTGGTTTTCGGAAACAAACATACAGATTAAAATCCTTCCGTGATCTGTCGGTTCTTCTTTTGATTACCCCAGTCTATAATAAAGGTTAATAAATTTTAAATTCATTGGTTGACGCAACCAACTGTCAAAGTTTTTCATCAACTTTGAGCCTGAAAGTCATGAAAAACAATCCTGTAACGTCATTGCAAAACGTGGCTGGGATTTTGCATGAAACAAAAGCAGTTAACGGAGGATGGTATGAGTGTTGGAGCGATTTTAAAATTTTTGCATGTTTATTTACTCGCCGGTGTAAAATATTTTTTGACATTTCCATATGCCATGGTGATTGGAATGGGTTACACGCAAACGATAATCGCCGTCACAATAGGCGGGATCAGTGGTTTCATCTTCTTCTATTACTTTAGTGGAATTATTATCAGGTATTATTGTAAACACAAGGATGTCTTTTTTTCGGTAATCAAGAAATATCTCCTGCTTGATCTGATCAGGTTGTTTGGCAGGAAGCAAGGGAAGAGCGTGGTATTCTCCAAACGGGTCAGGTACCTTGTAAAATTAAGGAAGAGTTACGGACTTTGGGGAATCGTGATCACGACGCCAGTTTTATTGAGCATTCCGCTGGGGGCGTTTTTACTGAAGAAATATTATTCCCGTCAGAAAAATGTTTTG
>JBCFBK010000014.1:0-111433 GCA_038562555.1 Prolixibacteraceae bacterium
CAGATGCCTAAAGACGCCAGTAAAATGTTTGGCAAAAATACAAGCAACTTCCTTGAATTGCTGATCGCCGACGACGGAAGCCTGAAGCTTGACTTTGACGATGAAATCGTACGGACAACCTACATCACGCACCAGGGAATCATTTATAATGAACGTGTTAAATCTGTAATCGGTTAAAAATGGAACAAATACTTCAGTTTTTCTTTATCTATAAGGAAGCCATCTTTGCAATCGCGCTTTCCGTCTTTTTGGGTATCGAAGTTATTTCACATGTCCCATCGGTGCTGCATACTCCCCTGATGTCGGGCGCAAACGCCATCAGCGGCGTGATCATCATTGGCGGCATTATTCTGGTTGGTCATACGAACACCTCCCGGATATCACTTGAACTGGTGCTGGGCATCCTGGCCATCATCTTCGGAACGCTGAACGTGGTGGGGGGCTTTGTGGTGACCGACCGCATGCTGGAAATGTTTAAAAAGAAAAAAACGGGGAGGGCATAATGGATACGATTATCGGAACACTAAACGGAACGCCTTTTACGCGGGGAGAAGCTATTCTCGAACTAAGCTACCTGATCGCCGCCCTGCTTTTTGTATACGGCTTAAAGCTGCTCAGCCATCCGGAAACGGCCCGTAAGGGAAACATCTACGCCGGAGCCGGCATGCTTCTGGGTATGATCACAACAATCCTGCTCCACAAAAACAATAACGGACAAGGAATTCCCCTGTCGAATGTTGTCGTCATCCTGCTTGCTATCGGAGTGGGCTCAGTGGTTGGCTGGATTTTTGCCCGGCGGGTGAAAATGACGGCGATGCCTCAACTGGTGTCCTTTTTCAATGCAACGGGAGGAGCAGCTTCCATGCTGGTTGCCCTGCTTGAATTCCCCAATGCCGATCTAAACGATCTGAAATCGGTGCTGGTAACCCTCCTCGGACTGGTTATCGGAGCAATTGCATTCAGCGGAAGTATGATTGCTTACGGTAAATTAGACGGGAAGGTGGGTGACATCCGCTCAGTAACCATAAAATACGTGAATCTCTTTCTACTGGCAGTAACGGTGGGACTGATCGTCTATATCCTGTTTATGGGCGGGCAGGCCGGTGATCTTGGTTGGGCAGTCTATCTGCTGATGGTAATTTCACTCTTATACGGGGTTCTTTTTGTCATGCCCATCGGAGGAGCTGACATGCCGGTGGTCATATCGCTGCTCAACAGTCTGACAGGTATTGCCGCTGCCATGGCCGGATTTATCTACAACAATCAGGCGATGATACTGGGAGGAATACTCGTCGGAGCCGCAGGAACGATACTTACCATCCTGATGTGCAAGGCGATGAACCGGTCATTGCTTAACGTGATCGTTGGCGCCTTCGGAGGTGGCACCAGCGCTGCCGGCGGGAAGGAAGAAGGAGAACAGAAGGAAACCACACTCAGTGATGCCGCCATTCTTTTAAGCTATTCACAAAATGTGGTGATCGTTCCGGGATATGGACTGGCGGTTGCTCAGGCACAGCACGCCTGCCATGAACTGGATGTACTGCTGTCCGGTAAAGGGGTGAACGTTCGTTATGCCATCCACCCGGTTGCCGGACGCATGCCCGGCCATATGAACGTCTTGCTCGCAGAAGCAGACGTACCTTACGGCCAATTGGTTGAAATGGACTCCATCAATCCCGATATGCCTAATACCGATGTCGTTCTGGTTATTGGGGCCAATGATGTGGTAAATCCCGCTGCCATCAACGATCCGGGTAGTCCCATTGCAGGAATGCCCATTATCCGGGCTTTCGAAGCCAAAAATATCCTGGTCATGAAACGCGGACGTGGCAAAGGTTATGCCGGTATCGAAAATGAGCTTTTCACAGGCGAAAAGACCCGCCTGCTTTACGGGAACGCTAAAGAGACCCTTCAAAACCTCGTCAGCGAAATAAAAAACCTTTAAAAAGCCGGAAAAAAATTCACGAATCGGCGGTACATTCGACAGACCGAACGAATTTATTTGCCTATTTTGCACTTGCGTTTAATACCCTGCTAAACAAAAACGTATGCAAAAAGCGGTTAAATTCTTTTTCGCGGGAATTTTCTTCCTGCTTTCGTTCACTCTGTTGGCACAGGACAAAGGTGAGTTCAGTATCGGCGCTGATCTTGTTAACCGGTATATCTGGCGAGGCACAAATGTCGGTGGCAAGAGTTTACATATCCAGCCAGGAGCGACTTTTACGTACAAAAACATTGAACTGGGATCATGGGGAAGCTATGGACTCAGCAACGATTTTAAGGAGTATGATTTTTACGCGGCATATTCCCTGAATAAGTTTGCCTTAACGTTTTCCAACTACAATTGCCCGACCGATGAGCCCGGAGTTCCCACATCGTTCATTGAAGCGGCGCTTTCATATGAAGGAAACGGGAAAATACCTGTTTACGCGAACACTTACCAGTATTTCTATAACGATGACGGTACTTATATTGACTTCGGGCTTAAAATAAACTCCCGGCATAAGCTTCCGATGGATCTTAATTTGGGATTTACACCCTGGAAAGGCTCTTACGCCAGCCAGGCAGCAATCCTGAATGTCAGTTATACCGTCAGTTATGATATTCCTGTTTCAAAGGAGTTTAGGATACCGGTGTTTTCTTCGCTGGTCGTCAATCCTGACATGGAGAAAGTTTATTTCGCGGCAGGCATTTCGTTCTATTTGTAAGCTGGTTCGGTGAGCCGGCCGCTCAAAGGCAATTCGCTACCGCTCACTGCAACAGGAACCTTTAAAGATAACTAACTGTTATTGTCTTCAGGCAGGCTAATTTATTCGTAAATTTCGCTGTGCGCAATTTATTCCCGTTCGGCAAAGCTCAAACAAGTTTGGCTTTGCTCTCTCTTATTCGTAAATTTACTGCATGTCGTTAAATCACTTTCATAGTGCCGTAGTCAGGTGGTTTGAAAAAAGCTTTCAGGCCCCGACCGGTGTGCAGATAGAGGCATGGGAATCCATTAAGCCCGGCGCCCACACCTTGATCGTCGCCCCAACCGGTTCGGGAAAAACACTGGCCGCCTTCCTTGCTGCTATTGACGAACTGGTCAGACAGGGACTGCAGGGAACGCTGGAACCGGTCACACAGGTTGTTTATATTTCGCCGCTGAAAGCCCTCAGCAACGACATTGAACGCAACCTGCAGCTCCCGCTAAAAGGGATCAAAAAGGAACTTGAAGATGAAAGTCTGCCTCCCGTTAATATAAAAGTCATGGTCAGGACCGGCGATACCACAGCGGCAGAACGGACGGGCATGATCAAACATCCGCCCCATATCCTGGTAACAACGCCCGAATCGCTTTATCTCCTGCTCACCAGTATAAACGGGCGCAAGATGCTTGGGAGTGTTCACACATTGATCATCGACGAGATCCATGCCCTGGTAGGCGATAAAAGAGGGTCTCACCTGGCGCTGAGCGTAGAACGGCTGGAAGCGCTAACAACAAAGCCCATACAGCGCATTGGACTTTCCGCCACCCAGAAACCGGTAGAAGAGGTGGCTCGTTTCCTCACAGGCTCTGCGCCTGGTAAGCCGGTCAACTGCAGGATTGTTGATACCGGCCATTCCCGGGAGCTTCATTTATCAATCGAAGTTCCCCGCTCCCCGCTTACAGCCGTTATGGCCAATGAAGTCTGGGAAGAAATTTATGACAAACTGATTGAGTTGATCGCCACGCATGAAACAACGCTCATTTTTGTCAACACCCGGCGACTCGCCGAGCGCTTATCACACAATCTGAACGAACGGCTCGGTCCCGGCCAGGTACTGGCTCACCACGGCAGTATGTCGAAAGAACGACGGCTCGATGCCGAAAGCAAGCTTAAGACAGGTTCGCTGAAAGCCCTGGTAGCTACCGCATCTATGGAACTGGGTATTGACGTGGGCGCCATCGACCTGGTATGCCAGATCGGAGCGCCACACTCCATCGCCACTTTTCTGCAGCGGGTGGGCCGCTCCGGCCACAGCGTAAACAAAATCCCCAAAGGCATCCTTTTCCCCCTCACCCTGGACGAGCTGATCGACTGCGTGGCCATCCTCGATGCGATTCGTCATGGCGGGCTGGACCGGATCATCATTCCTGAAAAACCGCTCGACGTGCTGGCCCAGCAGATTGTGGCCGAAACAGCCAACAAGGAATACACCGAAGCAGAACTGTTCGCTTTAGTCACAAAAACTTATCCGTATCACAACCTGAGCCGGAAGGAATTCGACGAGGTAGTCACCATGATGGCGGAGGGCTACGCCAGCGGCAAAGGCCGGAGGGGCGCATATCTTTACCACGACAGGATCAACCAAAAGATCAAGGGCCGCAAAGGCGCCCGCCTCACGGCAACGATCTCGGGGGGAGCTATCCCCGACAATTTTGAATTTGATGTCGTGCTGGAACCCGAGAATGTTTTCCTCGGCACCGTCAACGAAGATTTTGCCATGGAAAGTATTCCCGATGACATTTTCCAGTTGGGAAACAACTCCTGGAAAATACTCCGGATCGAAAACGGAAAAGTGCGGGTGGCAGATGCTGCGGGCCAGCCGCCGAATATTCCGTTCTGGCTGGGAGAAGCACCTGGCAGGACCAGGGAGCTCTCGCTGGCAGTTTCGCAGCTAAGGAGTGAAATTGCCGAAAAAACTGCCAGTTTGGTGATTTTACCGACTGCCCGGGAAGATGAAGCGACCTTAAATCATCTTCAACGCGAGGAGGCCATTAAATGGCTTGTCCGCGAAAAAGGAGTATCGCCCGCGGTGGCCGGACAGCTCATTGATTATCTTGCTGCAGCCCAGGCTGCCCTGGGCGCCATGCCCTCGCAGGAGGAAATCGTGATGGAACGTTTCTTTGATGAGGCGGGCGATATGCACCTGGTAATCCATTCGCCCTTCGGCAGCCGGTTAAATAAAGCCTGGGGACTGGCTTTACGCAAGCGTTTTTGCCGGAAGTTCAACTTTGAACTCCAGGCCGCAGCCAATGATAACGCCATTATTTTATCGTTAGGCCCTACCCATAGTTTCCCGCTGGAGGAAGTATTCAATTACCTCAGTCCGGCGACGGTCCGCAACATCCTGATCCAGGCCCTGCTCGATGCACCGGTATTTGGGATCCGCTGGCGCTGGAATGCTTCACGGGCCCTGGCGGTGACCAGACGAAGCGGTGGTAAAAAAATCCCGGCCCAACTCCAGCGCATGCAGGCCGAAGATCTGGTGGCGCAGGTGTTTCCCGACCAGCTGGCCTGTCTCGAAAATATTGCCGGCGACCGGGAGGTTCCCGATCATCCGCTGGTCACCCAGACCATTCACGATTGCCTGTACGAGGCCATGGATATTGAAGGACTGGAACACCTCCTGAAAAAAATAAAAAATAAAAAAGTCAGGCTGGTGGCCCGGGATCTGAAAGAACCTTCTCCCCTTGCCCATGAGATCATCACCGCCAAACCATACGCCTTCCTCGACGATGCACCGATTGAAGAACGGAGAACGCTGGCTGTCAGGAACAGGCGCTGGTTGTCGCCGGCTGATGCTGCAAATATTGGCAAGCTGGACCCTCAAGCCATTGAAGCCGTGAAAGAAGAAGCCTGGCCCAAAGCCGAAAATGCCGACGAATTGCACGATGCCCTGCTTCTCTCAGGTTTTATAACCAGTGAAGAAGCTGCAGCAAAAAACTGGGGTCTTCTTTTTGAAGAACTGGTTCGTGACAACCGGGCAACCAGGCTCATACCCGACGATTCCGGATCGTTGCTGATCGCTGCCGAAAATCTCCCGCTGGTCAGGGAGGTTTACCCCGGGAAAGAAATCCGCCCGGAGCTAACGCTTCCCGAACGATTATCCCGGGAACTTCCGCCGGAAAAGGATCCGTTAACCGAAATAATCCGGGGAAGACTGGAAATTACCGGGCCGACAACCGCGGAAAGCCTAAGTAATCTGATGCAATTGCCTACTGAAGCAATTAACCAGGCACTTTACCGGCTGGAGAATGAAGGGTTCGTTCTGAGGGGTAATTTTAGCGGCAAGGACAAGGCAGAATGGTGTGAACGCCGGTTGCTTGCCCGGATCCACCGCTATACGATCAGAAAGTTGCGCAGTGAGATCCAGCCTGTTTCTTCGGCCGACTATATGCGCTTCTTATTTTCGTGGCACCAGATAATGCCGGGCACCCAGGCGCAGGGCCCCACAGCCCTGGAGCATGTGCTGCAAAAACTGGAAGGTTATGAAGCGCCGGCCGCGGCCTGGGAAGGCGATATTCTGCCTGCCCGTGTAGCTGATTACGACTATCAGTGGCTCGATATGCTTTGTGTGGCAGGAAAAATCAGTTGGGGCCGTTTCAGGACCTCTGTCATGGCCGATAAAGAGCGGAAAATGACACCCCCCATAAAAACCACACCGGTTTCCTTTGTCAGCCGCAGGCACCTCGATAGCTGGAAAAGCAGGCAATCGGCAACTGTCGATTCGTTAGCGGATGTCGTTTCTCCGAAAGCCGCGCAGGTTTTTGCTGTTTTGCAGTCGCAGGGCGCTTTGTTCTTTGATGACATCATCCGCAAAACCGGTCTTTTTCAATCCCAGGGGGAAGATGTGCTGGGCGAGCTGATCAGTGCCGGACTTATCACCTCCGATTCGTTCACCGGACTGCGCGCCCTGCTGCTGCCCGATAAGTTTAAAACCAATGCCGGCAGCCGCCGTGATACCGGACTTTTTTCCATGAACTATGCCGGGCGCTGGTCGCTGCTCACCAACATGACGGAAGAAGGTATTCTGCATGATCCCCAGGCCGAAACCGAAACTATCGCGTGGGCACTTTTGCGACGGTACGGCATCCTGTTCCGGCGACTGGCCGAAAAAGAAAATCTTGCCCCGCCATGGCGGGATCTGGTTCGCGTACTTCGATTGCTGGAGCTGCAGGGACAAATACGGGGAGGACGTTTCGTCGAGGGGGTATGGGGCGAACAGTTTGCGCTGCCTGAGGCAATTACCGGGTTACGACAGATCGTGAAAACTGAAAAAAGCGGAATGCTGGTTGCGGTCAGCGCAGCCGATCCACTCAACCTCACCGGAGTACTCAGCCCGGGCAAGCGTGTTCCCGGATACTTCGGCAACCGGATCCTTTACCGCGACGGCGTTCCTGTGGCAATTAAGGAGGCTAAGGAAATCCAGTTTCTGATTGAACCGGAACAAAAGGAGAAGTGGGATCTTCAAACCAAATTGGTAAAGCGGACCATCTCTCCCCGCCTCCGAAAGTACCTGGGCAAGGGGGTTTATTAGCGGTCTGATCCGATCTCACCGATCAGAACACCCGATACGTTCCAGGCGCTGAACATGCCATGTTCGGAAGGTCCGAGCGGAATAAAAACCTGCATGGTATGCTTTCCCGGCTTCAATGCCGTTACAGGCACATACAGCGGATGGGAAACCGTCCCGGGACACCAGCCGGACCTGCTGTAGTCGGACGACGACAGTCCGTTCCAGAAGTTCCCCGATGCGGGATTATAGGCCCTGTAAGTGGCACAATCAGTCCGCCATGGGGTAAACTCAAAAAAGGGTTCCGAATCCAAAAACAGTTCATTCGTTTTGGGAACAAATTCATCGCCTCCGCCCCAGCCTCCGTGTCCGGTAGAAATATAGCGGAAGGTCAGATTTTTCACGCCCGCAGGAACATCAAAGCTCACGTTCAGGCTGTCATTGTTAAACATGGTACCATAGGTCTGCCCCGCCATCTCCAGAACGTTGGTGGTAGTAAACAAGGGTTTGATCCAGTACTTTTTTGGCTCCTGTCCGACCACTTCCCGTTCATTCAGATGATACTTCAGGTTCAGGCTCACCCGATGCCCACCCCCGTCATAGTTCCCAATAAATACGCCGATCCAGCTCTCTCCCCGCAGCAGGGGAAGCAGCTCAGAAACATCCTGCTTGTACAGTGTCGTATCTTCCCATGCAATGCCCACATCACGTTTGTCATTAAAATGATGGATGCCAAAAGGCGTAAAAAAACGGATCAGCTCCACAATCGGCGAATAAGTTTCGGTGGCCACGACACCCTGATAAACCTTCCCTTCTTTACTGAAGTATTTTGGCAACGAATCAGCTCCAAACTTAAGTCCGTCCAAAAAGCTATGCGGCTGACCGACCGGGATGACAAACACGGAACCGGTACGGTCGTAAGCATCGCCGGCCGATTGCTGTTTGAGTTCTGCAAAAACGCTTGTGCCGTCGGGTACATCAGGAAGACTCACTTTCCTGACGATGACAGTCCCCCCTGCATAACGGTAGGTATAATCCATGCAATCACCCTGAGGATTTTCAATCTTAGCTCCCCAGTTGATCTGCTGCCCGTCAAATACCCGAATATCCTTCACAAAAGCATTGGCAACTTTTAGCCGGTACTGCACCGCCGAAACCTCCCGGCCCGGATTGGAGGGTAGAAGGTTTTGAGGCTTCGTCTCCGTGTCGATATCTATTTTTTTGGCAATCATTCCGGCGTTCCCGTTCCTGACATATTTCATAACCAGTCCTCCGGGAAAAGGGAACGTCAGCGTCGGACCGCCGGCTATTCCGGCATCTGTACTAACCCATATTTCAATCTTATTGGAGAACGACGTCCCGGTATACTTCCGGCAAACATAACCCAGTATCTTTTCAGTAGTGCCATCAGGCTGAAACCCGTCAACAGCATTGAAATCTTCTGTTGTGAAAATCCGTTCCCCGTTCATAAAAGTGGCATACTGGCTGATTTTCCCGACCCTGAAATCCATGAATGATTCCTCCTTTGGCACTTCGGGAATTAATTTTTTCCCCGACTGGTCGGTAACCAAACGCGCAACGCCGTCTGAATAATTCAGAATCAGTTGCCTCTCGCTTTCCGGTTCTTCCCGTTGAGGATAACCGCCGTAAATAACTTCCCCGCTCTTCTGGGCCTGACACCAGACAGTCAGGCTTATAAAAATAACTGCTAATATGACTTTCATCGTTGTTATGCTTTTTGTGTATAACGGCACAAAGTAAATGATCAACAGGCAATGAAAAAAAACTTTTCCGTTATTTATTTGAGCCAGCCCGGTGACTTCCGAAGGAGATAATTTTACCCGGGGAATGCTTTTACCTGTATTATGCTTATTTTTATAAAAATCTTAAGGCGATGAAAATGCGATCACTGATAACGTTCGTCCTCCTGGCTTCTCTTTTTTCGACGGCAGTTGCTGCCGGACGCCTGCCGGATACGGCTTCTGTTGTTTACACAAAAACAGACAGTTTGCTGGCAGAACAGCTTATCTCCCGGTTTTCCAAAAATCCCGGAAAGGATGGGGGTGCTTTAGTTGCACAAATCGGGAGGGAGTTTCTGAATACCCCCTATGTTGCACAAACACTTGAAAACGGAGTACAGGAGCGGCTGATCATCAACCTGCGGGAACTGGACTGCACGACCTTTGCAGAAAACTGCCTGGCGCTGGCGCTTGCAGCAAGGTCTGAAAAGCCCGGTTTTGAACAATTTATAAACGAACTCGAAAAGATCCGTTACCGGCGGGGAAAAAGAAATGGCTATCTCTCCCGCCTGCATTACTTCAGCGACTGGATTTCCGATAACGCCGAAAAAGGACTGATCAGCGAACCGGCTTCCGGTTTCGGATCACCCTTCAATGTCCATGTCGGTTTCATGTCCGCTCATCCCGATAGCTATCCGGTACTGAAAGATCATCCTGATCTGGTACCTCTGATGGCCCGTCAGGAGAAGCTGATTTCTGAACGGGAACAGTTCTTTTTGAAAAAAGAAGATGTTCGTTCAAACGAAGATAAGTTGCGGGAAGGAGATATTGTGGGTCTTACAACAACGGTTGCGGGACTGGATGTGACCCATGTCGGAATCCTGGTAAAAAAGAACGGAAGGATCCATTTGCTGCATGCATCTTCATCACTGGAGAAAGTGGTTATTTCGGACGAACCTTTATCCGAAATGCTGGCGATTAAAAAGTCGTATACAGGCATTGTGATCGCCCGTCCTAAATGAACTAAAAAGAAGCCTGGCGGCGACACCAGGCTTCTTTATTCTATTGCAGTTGTTCCCTTAACCATCCCGGGCGATTAGTGGTAATTCCCAAAACACCCAGATCAGCAATCCGCCTGGCTTCAGCCGGATCATCCACGGTCCATGCCAGCACTTCCAGACCGAGCTTTTTGCACTGGTCCATCACCTGCTGATCAATCACCTTGCTTTGCAGATCAACACCGTCAAGCCCCCGTTTTGCCGATTCTTCGATTTTTGCGTCCAGTCCTTCTTTCACCGACGAGAGCCAGTAGCATTTATTGCCCGGAAACGCTTTCTTGGTATCCAGAATGGTTTCCCATCCAAAAGCAATGAACTTGATCTGATTAATCTTACCGCTCTTATCAATTGCTTTCTTCAGATAAGGTAAAATCTCGCTTCCCGATTTAATTTCAATAACAAGGGTCTTTCCTTCCGGTATCGTTTTCAGGACTTCGTCAACAAAGGGAATTTTTTCTCCGGCATACTTTTTATCCTTCCAGCTTCCTACATCCAGTTTGCGTAATTTCGATGACCTGGTTTCCGTGACCTTATAATCAACTCCGGAGACCCGTTTTGTTGTTTTATCATGAATCACAACCACGCGGTTATCGGCAGCAGGGTAAACGTCGATCTCCACGGCGTCTGTATTTTGTTCCCAGGCCAGCCTGGCCGAAGCTACTGTATTTTCCGGGGCTTCAAAAGATGCTCCCCGGTGCGCAATGATATCGACCTGTGAAAAGACAGGCGGACTAAATAACATACTCAATGCAAAGGCAATTTTCTTCATTCTTATCAATTTTTAATCCAGGTTTCTACTTTTCCGGCAGCCGGCGTCGGCGCCCTTAGGTATTATCAGGCAACACGTTCGCTTTATTATAATGAACCTCTGTTTTAGGTTTTTATTCGAACAGCTAAAGATGCAACTTTTACAGGAAACAGCGTTCAGTATCTTCTTAAAAAAATCTTAATTTTGTGGGAAGCAAAAAATTTCCATGAATCACCTGTTACAGTCATTATCCATATTTTTCCTGAGAGCTTTTTCGAAACTTCCCTTCCGGGTAATTTATGTGATTTCCGATTTGATGTATCTCATCGTATTTTATCTCGTCGGCTACCGAAAAAAAGTGGTGTACACCAACCTGAATAATGCATTTCCTGAAAAGAGCCAAAAGGAAATTGATCAGATCGCCCGGCGGTTCTACCGTCACTTTTGCGATCTGATCCTGGAATCAGTCAAAATGCCCGGCATGACCTTAATGGATCTGGATAAGCGATACTCGGTAAATGGTCTTGATATGCTCAACAAATATGCCGATCAGGGGAAAGGATGCGTGCTGATCGGCATGCATTACAACAACTGGGAATGGAGTACCACGGCCCAGCGGTTTTCGTTGAAGTGTCTGCTACTGATCGTCTATAATCCGGTAAGAAAAAATCTGCCGATGGAGCGTTTCCTCAAAGGAATGCGTGAACGTTTTGGCGCCGTGACCGTACCAATGAGCCAGTCTGCCAGGGCCGTTATGCGTTATAACCAGGAAAACAAACCAACATGCCTGTTTCTCGCGGCCGACCAGACCCCACCCCAGCAATCGCATTTCTGGACCACCTTTCTCAATCAGGAAACAGCCTTTTTCTCCGGCCCCGAACGGATCGCGATCAAGACCCGACAACCCGTCTTTTTCCATTACACCGAAAAAGTAGGACGGGGAAAATACCATGTAGAACTGATCGAACTTTTCCCGGAACCGGAAAAGGTAGCTCCCGATACCATTTTGATGACCTATGTTGACACCATCGAAAAAATTATCCGCGAGAAACCGGAATACTGGCTCTGGTCCCACCGCCGCTGGAAACACAAGCGCCCCGAAGGTGTACCGCTAATACCGAGGACGTAACAATGCCGGGCTAAGATAATTATTCCGTACTTTTAACGCTAAATAACCACCAAGATGAAACGAACGCTAAGCACTTTCCTGAGTTTTCTTTTTTGTATGACAGTCCTGGCCCAGTCGGGCGTTGTCCTCGACAACCTCTCGATGAAAAGTACGATCTTAAAGGGCGACCGCAAGTATGCCGTTTATTTGCCGGCCGATTATCAGACTTCACAACGAAGCTATCCGGTCCTCTACCTGCTTCACGGGAGCGGCGATGACCAAACCGGCTGGGTTCAGTTTGGCGAAGTTTTGCACATTGCCGACAAGGCGATTGCCGAAGGAAAATCAACTTCCATGATCATTGTTATGCCCGATGCCGATACCGGACAACGGGGATATTTCAATTCCGTTATGGGTAATTGGAACTATGAGGATTTCTTTTTTAAAGAATTCATACCCTTTATTGAAAAAGAATACCGGATAAAAGGAGAAAAACGCTACCGCGCTGTTGCCGGCTTATCCATGGGTGGAGGCGGCACCTTTGTTTATGCCCTGCATCATCCGGAATTATTTTCGTCGGCCTGCCCGTTAAGCGCCGCCGTTGGCCCGTTGTCGCCCGAAGAAGCCAAATCATACCTGGGAAAAAGAAAAGAATATGCCGGGATTACCGATGAGCAGGCCGCAAAGTACTATGAACAGTATAGTGTACTCAACCTGATCAAGAAGATGCCCGCGGAAACCAAAAATGCTGTTCGCTGGTATATTGACTGCGGTGACGATGATTTTTTATATGAAGGGAACTCGCTCGTACACATTGCCATGCGGAAAGCAGAAATTCCTCATGAATTCCGGGTTCGCGACGGCAGGCACTCCTGGGAATACTGGCGTTCGGCCCTGCCTGAAGTCCTTGATTTTGTGAGCCAGGCATTTCACCAGTATTAAGAATAAACCGGAGTACGGAGAACGGAGACGGGAGACCGGAGACCGGAAAACGGAAAACGGTGAAAGGTGAAAAGGTGAAAAGGTAACAAGGTGGAAGGGTGTTCACGACTCTTCTATCTTGTGTCTTGATACTTGTGTCTATGGCTTTACAATCAGCATGGAAGGCGCACCATCCATCCAGTTACTTTGTGAATCGATCAGTTTTTTCCAGCTTTCCAGACTAATCAGCATCAGGTCATATTGTTCCGGAAAGTCTTCTTCCATCAAATCCCCTGACGCAATGACAATATGATCCGGAGCGTATTGTTCGATAGCTTTTAAAGCCTCTTTTATTTCTTCTGCCGTGCCCGATTCTCCTGATCGGTTATATACCGTAACCTGAGAGCCCGCATAGCGTATCAGTCTCCGTACAAATTCGATAACAGCATGGTCTCCTGATCCAAGAACAGGTAAAAGTACCTTATCCGCTTTTTGAAAGCCACGATCGATCAGGATACCGACAGGCACGTTGCTTTTTACAACAATCTGACCCGTAGCTCCTGCAAACGGAGAATCTTTAAGAAATTTTTTCGTTTCCCTCACTCCGTCTACAAGATACTCAGGATGGAAAATGGTTCTGGAATAACCTAAAAATTTACCCAGCATGCTATCCTGATAAATGGAATGTCCAATGCCAACCAGTAAAAGATCATAATCCCCCTTATTGGCCGTTTCTACAATATCCGACTCGATATCTTCCGAGACTTTGAACATCGTTTGAATGTGCTGGTTCAGCTTTTGAGACTCGGAAATAAGGGGGATGAAGCTTTCCCTTTCATAATCTTCAATTTTATACTTATTGAACAATCCGTTTGGAGATAAATGCAGGGCTGTGATTACCGAATTCCCGTTCCTGCTCCGGTCCAGATAATTAGCCAGTCTTAGCAGCGCTTTCCCCATCTCCGGCTTTCCGAATGAAATGAGAATCCTGAACTTGCTCATCTCCACTATTTCTTTCGGGATCATGGTTCCTTTCTTTTTAAAGAACTTGTCAATGAGATGTAATGCCGGGGCGGTCATAAATGTTGTAGTGAGCGCCATAATTACCAGCATCGCGAAGATCTCCGGGGTCATCACCCCCAGGTCATAACCAATGTTCAGGGCAACAAGTTCCACCAGTCCCCGGGTATTCATCAACGCACCAATAAAAAGGCTGTCGCGCCAGTTCTGTCCGATAAATTTAGCTGCCAAAGCGCTTCCTGCGAACTTTCCGATCACCGCAACAAGGATCACCAGGCCACAGGTCAACCACAAACCAGGTTCATCCAGCAAGCCGATCTCGGTGCGAAGGCCGGTATATACGAAAAACAGAGGAAGCAGCAGTACCAAGGCAACATCTTCCACCTTTTCAATAAAGATCTGTTTGAATTTCTGGTTTTCCGGCATGATGGCGCCAGCCATAAAAGCGCCGAAGAGCGCATGGATACCGATTACTTCTGTGGTATAGGACGAAAGAAGCAAAACCAGAAAGAAAATCCCCACAACCGGCTTACTCAGGTTCTCCCGGGAAGCATGAAGGTCGCCCACCCGCTTCAAAAATGGCCTGATCACTTTCAGCATCACGAACACATACCCTGCGGCCATCAGGATCGTTGGTACCGAACTCATAAACGAACCGGCTTTCACAATGGCAATGACCGCTGCAAGCAACGACCATGCTGTAATATCGTCAGCAGCGGCACAGGTAATCACGATCGTTCCCAACCGGCTTTTATGCATATTACGTTCCTGCACAATCCTCGCCAAAACCGGGAAGGCCGTAATACTCATGGATATTCCTAAAAACAGACCAAATGAAACGAAGGGTACTCCGTCGGGAGCAAATGAACCATAAATAAAATAAGCCAGTCCCATCCCCAGTGTAAACGGAATAATAATACTGGCATGACTAATCACGACCGCTTCGTCCGCCTGGTGCCGGAGCACTTTCAGATCCAGTTCCATCCCCACTACAAACATGAACAGGATCAAGCCGATCTGACTCAAAAACTGAAGATTGCTCAATGAGTCTGCAGGAAAAAGGAAGCCTGAAAATTCAGGGAAATACATGCCAACCAGCGACGGTCCAAGAACAATACCGGCTATAATTTCTCCAATCACCGCCGGTTGTCCTATTTTCCGGCAAATCCAGCTAAACAATCGGGCAACCACTACAATTGTTACAATTTGCAAAAGCAGGATGGCCAGCGGATGAGTAAAATTGTGGCCAAAGGAATTGGCGAACATCGTCCACTGGCTTTTCCCGGCACCGGCATCGATGATTTCCCTGCCCACTTCAAGATTATTCTTTCCAAGCTGAATGATCCAGTAAATCAGAGCAGAAAACCCTCCGATAATTCCCGCATAAAAGATCAGGTTTTTCCATCGCTTCATTTTCCCAAGAATTTTTCTGTTCGGCAACAGCAAAAATGGCAACAATAATCGCATAAAATTGCGGAGAAGCTGTCAATGAAAGTGAAACTGTAACAAGCAGGAAAAAAACTGTAATAAAATCTGAGAGAAAACTTACGGATATCACACGCTTACTTTTTTCAAAAAATCTTTTCTGTAAGCGTCGCCCAATGTGAGGATCAAGGGTTTTCCTGACGGCTGGATCAGGTTGGTGGTGATTTCGTCATGGGAAAAGAACTGGACCGAACGCATGGCAATCACTTCCTTTTTACTGACCTGGCAAAAATCCTGATCGGGCAGAAACTGCAATAATTTTTCGAATGAAATATTCTTAAGGATCAGGGTTTTACCGTCGTACAGCCATACTTCTTTATCACGGCTGTCGTTCACAGAAGCCACCACATAAGCGATCTGATCAAAAAACAGCAGGGTTTTTCCTCTATCGGTGTTCAGTTGAATAAAATTTTTTACCTGACCATGACGGGCCAGCCGTTGCTGTGCTTTATCGATTGCCAGTTGTAAACGCTCTTTTTTAACAGGTTTTCTGACATAATCCACGGCATTCAGGTCAAAAGCCTCGGCCGCATATTCTTTATAAGCGGTCGTGAAAATGACCGGTTTTCCACCTAAAAGGTTCGCGATACTTAATCCATCCATCCCCGGCATCTCAATATCAAGAATACACAGGTCGAACTCCAGCGCAGGGAGTTCACTCAGGAATACTTCCGCACTGTTGAAAGCTTTGACCACCTCCAGTTCGGGAATCTGTTCGCAAAGCATTTTCAGGTACTTCAGGCCGGGCAGTTCATCGTCCAGCAGCAAGCATTTTATTTTTGTGATCAAGTAAATTGATTTTTAGAAAAGCATTATAAACATCATCTTCTGTATATCTTTCCAGTTTGAAAGCATCCTGATACAAAAGCTTAAGCCTTTGTTCCAGTACCTGTAATCCAATACCTCCATGAGCCTTGTTCAATGGGGTCTTCCCTGATATTTTATTGGAAACCGACAAATAAAAAGTATTATTTCTAAATCCGAAAACAACCGAAATAAAAGCGTCGGAACTCTGAATATCCGTATGTTTAAAGGCATTCTCGATCAGGTCGACCGAGATCAGTGGAGCCAAAAGCTCCTGATTGTAAAGCGGTTCATTTTCGTTCACTTTCGACTTGATCCTGAGATCAAAAAGCGGGCTTAGCTTAATTTTATTGATCTCGATCAGGTTCCGGGCAAATTCAATTTCTTCGTGCGGGCTCACAAATTTTCTTCTGCTCTCATACAGAATATAATCCAGCACGTTGGCCAGCTTATCCAACGCATAATACGTTTGGTAGGCATGCGACTGGATCGAGTTCAGCACATTCTTAAAAAGGTGAGGGTTTAACTTCGAAGTCAGCGTTTCAAGCTGAAGGTTATTGATTTTCAGTTCCAGATCGCTGTATTTTTCCCTGGCCGCTCTGTTATTCTTCTCTGATTTTACAAGCCGTAAAACCAAATAAATTACCATTACGAGCAATATTACTGCAATACAAAAAATAATAAAAAAGGCAGTCTGTCCGGTCATTCTGATATTCATAAAAGCTGTTTATTCTACCTGCAAAAGTAAATGCTTTATTTCTTTTCCTTCGTATCATTTTGATGTTTACATCAAGCGTCCTTGTGATCGTTCAATTACAGAAACAGTTTTTCCAAATCCGGTTCAGACAGGATACAAGGTTCGAAAATAACTGCATCAATTCCTGATTTTACGCATTTACGCATCTTCCTCTTTGACCTGCCGCACGAGGCAAGCACGGGTATGGAAGGAAAAGATTCGTGAAGATTTCTAACCAGACGCTTTGAAATATGCGTTCCACGGAGGCAAAGGGCATATGCACCCGCCCCGACCCTGGAACTAATCTCATTGAATTGAGGACTTGTGGCCGAAATGACAGGCAAGGAACTGTTCATACAGATTCTGCGAAGCGTGGCAAGGGGTAGCCGGCCGGGCAAATAAAGAGCGGCCGGTCCGGCAGACTCTGCCTGGCGGAGCAAACGCGAAATTCCCGGGAAGATAACATCCCAGGGATGAACCGTTAAAACAACAGGCGTGTCAGTGGCCGAAATGATCTGTTTAAGCCTGTTTGCCTTTGGCATAAAAAAAGAGTTTAAAACTACCGCTTCTGCATCAGTCGTCTTCATGTCATAATGGTCCCTTGCCGATAACAGGGCATGGACCAACTTATTTTTCAGCCAGAATCCCTGTGTCGAAGACAAAAATGCAGGTTTGTCCGAAGTGTAGGAATGACCGGGAGGCACATAACACCACCTGTCTAATGATCCCCTGTAGAATGAACCGGTAACGCATGGGAAAACCAATGCCTTACTTCCTGCGGCAATCCGGTAGGTTTCCATATCTTTCCATTTTATATATGACTAAATTACGCCGGGGCAGAAGATGTTTGTCAGCCGATGTGACAGACCACCTGATAAATGCAACAGGGAGGTAAAAGATTGTAACAGGCAGGCATTGTTTATACACTGGACGTCAACATTTTCAGATTCCATGTTGTTGTCTTATAAAAAGGTATGGTGAGAATTCCGGTGATTTCCTGGTACGACAACAGTACGCTGAGGCATTTGCGCTTCCCGTTTTCCTTTTTTTTACTTCCCGTCTTTTTATTTGCACTCAGCCAGGCCGGCCGGGTCGACCTCCAGGCAGCCATCTTTTCCGGTCTGATCCTGCACCTGCTGATTTTCCCTTCAAGCAATGGATACAACAGCTACCAGGACCGTGATGAAACCAGTATTGGTGGATTAAAGCACCCGCCAAAGGTGTCGGAAAACCTTTTTTATGCCACCCTGCTTTTTGATCTCGCCGGACTAATTTTCGCCTGGCTCATTTCACCTGAATTCGCCGCCCTGGTTTTCATCTTCATTGTGATGTCGCGCCTTTACAGTTACCGGGGAATCAGGTTGAAAAAATACCCTGTTGCCGGATTCCTGACTGTCTTTATTTTTCAGGGAGCCTTCGTTTATCTGATGGCACTGGTTTCGTTCGGCTCTTTTTCGTCCGAAATCTTTTCCGGCAATCATCTTCTGGGGATGACCGTATCCAGCTTATTTATCGGAAGCATTTACCCGCTTACGCAGATTTATCAGCATGAGGCCGATAAAAAAGACGGTGTGATCAGCATCAGTTACAAGCTCGGATACACCGGGACTTTCCTGTTTTCAGGCCTGCTGTTTACGGCGGGCACACTGGTGTTGTTTATCCTGCTGGACAAGAAAAATCAGCACACTGCTCAGCTCTTGTTTCTTGCCCTGATCATTCCCGTTGTGATTTACCTGACCCGCTGGTTTTCCCTGGTGAGGAAAAACAAGGCCAACGCCGATTTTGGACATACCATGCGGTTAAACCTCATCTCCGCTTTTTGCATGAACCTGTTCTTCTCAATTCTGATCATCAATCATCATTTATCCCTTTTTTAAGATGAGCCGCATCATAGCTATCGGAACAGCAGTGCCTCAAAACCGGGTAAAACAGGATGATCTCCTGGATTTTATGCATTCGGCCTATACCCGAAAAGACACATCGCGCAAACTCAGCATGTTATTCCGTGCAAGCGGTATCCATACCCGGCATTCGGCAGTTCCCGATTTCGGCAAAGACTCCCCCGACCGGGCACTGTTTGTCAGCGGAAAGTACCCCGACGTTGCTGAAAGGCTGCGTGTTTTTCATGATAATGCGGTATCGCTGGCTCTGGAAGCTGTCCATGCCGCCTTTCGCAAACCGGATCCCCCGGGCGGACACTTGCCGGTTTCTCATTTGATTACGGTCACCTGTACCGGACTGCAGGCGCCCGGACTGGATGCGGAACTGATGCACCGGCTGGGTTTAGCCAACGACATTTTTCATACTGCTGTCAATTTTCTGGGTTGCAATGCTGCTTTCCCGGCCCTGAAAATGGCCGATATGATCGCTCAAACCAATGAAAACGCAAGGATTCTCATTGTCTGTATTGAGCTCTGCACCCTGCATTTTCAGCCAAAATCAGATCATGACAATCTGCTTTCGAATACCATTTTCAGCGACGGGGCGGCTGCCATGGTCCTCGTTCCGGACCGGTATGCCGAAAAACACAAGTTGAAAGGACTGGCCTTAAAGGGATTCTATTCCTGTCTTTTCCGGGAAGGACAACACCTGATGGGCTGGAACATCACTCCGCTCGCTTTTGAAATGGTATTGAATGCACGGGTCGCTGACTTAATCGAAAAACAGATCAACCCGCTGATTGCCACCGCTGCCGAAAAACTGGCGATCGACCCGGCAACTGTTTCCCATTGGGCGGTACATCCCGGTGGAAGGAAAATACTGGATGTTGTCCGGAAAAAGCTGGAGATCAGCGACGAAAAGCTCAGCGCCTCCTATGAAGTCCTCTACGATTACGGAAACATGTCTTCAGCCACCATTGTGTTTGTTCTTGAGAAAGTAATGGCGCAGCTAAATAACCCCGGACAGCTGGTGATTGCCATTGGCTTTGGCCCGGGAATCAGTGTGGACTCGGCTTGCCTGACCTATGAGGAATAGATTCAAACACCGGTCCGGGCAAGCGGAACTGATGGACGGCCCCGGCGTTCCGCGGGAACTGCTTTGGCAAAATCTTCGGGAACTCGACTTCCTGAACCGGAATTCGGGCGGCCACTCCGCGACTATCCGCAGTATAAAGAAGCTAATCACCGGCAAAAACAAGACCTGGTCCATTACCGACCTTGGCTGCGGCAGCGGCGATACCCTCGTCCGAATCGCCCGTTGGGCGCATAAACATCAACTGAAAGTTGTGCTCACCGGCGTCGATAACAATCCCGATGCAATCGCCTTGCTGCGCGTTAAATGCTCCGGATTTCCCGAAATAAACGGAATCGTTTCGGACTACCGGGAGTTTCTGGAAAATACGCCTTCAACCGATATCATCATCAGTACCCTTTTTTGCCATCATCTGGACGATCCCGAACTGGTATGGTTCTTCCAAAAACTGCACAACCATGTCAACACCGGATTTGTCATTAACGACCTGATCAGAAACCGCCTTGCCTATTACGGCGCAAAATTAATGACGAGCCTCCTGAATGGCTCCGTCCTGTCAAAAAATGACGGACCGGTTTCGGTGCTGCGCGGATTTAAACGGAAGGAACTTGACTTTATACTGCAGGAGGCAGGAGTCCGTCATTACCACATCTACCGGAGGTGGTGCTTCCGTTTTCTGATTATTGGAAGATCTGTCGGTCAACCGTTCCCCAAAAAGACTGCTGATGAAAGACGCTGAAAACACAAAGCCTGTTCTCATCGCAGGAGCGGGTCCGGCCGGACTGATGATGGCCTGCCAGCTGGCCCTCCGCCGGACGGGTTTCCGCATCATCGACCGGAAAAAATCTCCTTCCGTTTATTCTGGCGCTATGATTATTCACGCGCCCGGCATTGAACTTTTAGCTGATTTGGGACTTTCCGTCCGGGTATTGCAAAAAGCGATCCCGTTACATACATTAAACCTCAGATTCAGGGACAAAAAGACAATCAGGCTGCATGTGAAGAATATCGGACTGGGCCATAGCCGCTTCCCCGATATGCTGATGCTCGAACAGTCAGAAACAGAACGGCTTCTTCTGAATTCTCTCAGCGGACACGGACACCAGGTGGAATGGAACACTGAGCTGACCGGTTTTTCGCAGGATGAGCATGGCGTTACGGCGATCCTGAAACACCCGGACGGAAAGCAGGAAACGGTTCGTTCTTCCTATCTGATTGCCGCAGATGGCGGGAACAGTACGATCCGGTCAACCCTAAACATCGCGTTTCATGGACGGACGCACCGAATCCCCCTTTGCATAAGCGACTGCCGGGCGGATCTTGACATTCCTGAGCATACGGCATGCCTGTCTTTTTCATCGCATGCGTCAGCAGGCTTTTTTCCCCTGCCGGCAAAACGCCGGCGGATCGATTTTAGTTTACCCCGGATGAAGGGACAACTTAATTTCAACGCTGTCGCAAAATACCTGCATGAAAAATCAGGTTTAAAACTCAGCTCCCCCGACTGGTTTTCGGTTTTTCACTCGCACAGCCATTACGCCTTATCTTTCCGTTCGTCGCGGTGCTTTCTGATTGGCGACGCCGCCCACGTTTTCAGTCCCGTTGGCGCACGCGGTATGAATTGCGGCTGGCAGGACGCGGCTAACCTGGCCTGGAAAATCAGCCTGGCTGTTGCCGGAAAAGCAACGCCTCTCCTGCTCGATTCCTATGAACAGGAACGAAAACCCGTAGCCATGAAGACGGCAAAGGCTACCGACCTCCTTTTCAGGCTGGCCGCTTCACCCCGCGTTCACTGGAAGCTCCTGCGGCTGTACATTTTGCCTTACCTGGCCGTATTGGTGGGTTGGCTTCTTGGGCGGGGCGTCAGCCGGACCTATCTTTTCCGTATCGTTTCAGGCGCAGGTATCCGCTACCCCACAAGCCCTTTAAACAACAGCTATGGCAATTTCGGCGGGCAGGCGCCGGTCCCGGGCGAACGGTTTCCTTTTGTCTGGTTTCAATGGGAAAACCGACCGGATACCGACCAGACGTGGAAAAAGAAAACCTGGCTGCTGATCATCTTTTCAAAAAAAGGCTCACCCGAAGAAATGATCAACCCGGTCAAGCCGCACGCAGAACTGATCACCTGCAGCTTCGTGCCTTTCCGGGAAGAAACAAAAGACTTTTATGAGCTGTTTGGTATTAAAAACTGCGGGTATTACCTGGTCAGGCCCGACGGCTATATTGCCTGCCGGTCCGATCATTTAAGCCCGCATTCCCTTAAAACCTGTTTCCGGAATTACTTAATCTTCTAATACCGCTACGATGCAGCACGACCGACGATTCATGTTTTGGCAAAAATGGCTTTTTTATTCCAGCCTCCTGTTTGCAGGTTTTGGCATCATACTGGCCCTGTACGGCGACAATTTTCTTTTCCGTCCTTACTTTAACCTGCTGGCCGGGATCTTATGGGACCAGGAATCGCTCCCACCGGAAGTAAATACCTTCCGGGCTGTGGCATCGGGTCCGCTGGGAGGAACGATCGCCTGCGCTTATATCCTGCTCGCATACCTGGCCAAATATCCGTTTAAGAACAGGGAGCGCTGGTCCAGGAATGCCATCATAGCCGCCTTCGGAGCCTGGTTCATCATCGATTCGGCCGTATGCCTGTATTACGGGATTTACTTTCAGGTCTGGATCATCAATCTGATCTCCCTGCTCCAAAAGGCCCTTCCGCTCATCTTTACCTGGAGCCAGTTCAGAAAAGTCTGAACACGGCCGGCTTTCATCAGAATGCCGATGCCTGATCCAGCAACTGCATATCCTCCGGGCTCAGTTTCAGCTCCGCCGCCTGAACAAAAGACTGAAGATGGGTATCGCTGGTAGCGCTTGCTATCGGAGCGGTAACCACCGGTTTATGCAAAAGCCAGGCAAGCGCAACTGCAGCCATTGAAACTTCGTACTTTTCGGCGACTTCATCGAGCGTTGCCAGGATCCTGCCTCCCCGTTCATTGAGATATTTTTTTACACCTGCCCCGCGCGGACTTTTACCCAAGTCGGTTTCACTGCGGTATTTACCGGTAAGGAAGCCGCTGGCCAGCGAGTAATAGCTGATTACGCCAAGCCCCTCCTGTTCGCACAACGACCGTGTTCCTTTCTCAAAGCCCTCCCTGTCAAACAGGTTGTACTCAGGCTGAAACACTTCGTATCGGGGCAAACCCTTATTTTTTGCCGCATCCAGTGAAGCCCCCAGCCGGTCGGGCAAAAGATTAGACGCTCCGATATACCTGACCTTACCGGCAGTTATCAGTTTCTGATAAGCTCCAAGTGTCTCCTCAACCGGGGTAATATCGTTATCCCAGTGGGTCAGGTACAGGTCGATGTAGTCGGTCTGCAGGCGCCGGAGGGAATCTTCAGCAGCCTTCAAAATATGTTTTTCCGAAATATCTTTTTTGCTCTGCCCCATGGCCGAGCCCACTTTGGTGATGATCGTGATCTCTTCGCGATCACCCCAGTGCGCCATCCACTTACCGATAATGGTCTCCGATTCGCCGCCCTGGTTGCCGGGGACCCAGTGCGAATAGCTGTTTGCCGTGTCAATTGTCCGGAATCCCAGATCAAACGCTTCATCGAGTATGCCAAAAGATTCCTTCTCATTTAACGTCCATCCAAAGACATTCCCGCCCAATACTACCGGCGTCGTCTTTAATGCTGTCTTTCCTAAATTTCTGTATTCCATAATTGTAAAATTGTAATATTGTAAAACTGTCAAATAGTTAAATTAGTCGTAAGACGGAGACGGGAGACCGGAAGACAAGAAAGTCTCAGTGATCAGTCTCAGTGACCAGTCAAAAACTGCAAACTGAGACTGCGACTGTAAACTTATTTCTTACAACACTACTTCGCTACTCGCAACTTCTTGTGTCTGGCATCTTAAAAATCATACCTCAACTTCATTCCTCCGTAATAATTCCGGGGCAATCCCGGATAATAGTACCGGGGTTCAGTATCGCCAAATCCAACGGCATTAATCAGAACAGACGATGCATATTTTTCATCCGTGAGATTATTCACACCGGCATTTGCCTCCATGGAAAAACGCTTTGATAATTTTGCCCGGTAACTGATTTTAAGATTAAACAGATTATACGCATCGCTGTAAAGGGTATTGGCATCGTCCATGGGCATGCTTCCGGTATGTTCATAACCGGCATACAAAAAGAGCCCATCACGGTAGCGGAATTGAATTCCGCTGCTGATCCGCCTTTCAGGCACACCGGTCAGGTCATTGCCTGAATAGTCGTTTTCCTGATCAACAAAGTCAACGAACTGATGAAAGTCAAATGATGCCCGAAGATAAGGAGAAGCGCTGAATTTTGGAAGTAAATCCAGACTATAGCCGGCAATTAATTCCAGACCCCGGTGCCGGGTCTTTCCGGCGTTTCTTCCAATATACTCATCCTCCCCGGTGCGTTGGGCGACCAGCAGTCCGTTAATCCGTAAGAGGTACGCGGCCGCGTTGATATGTAATTTCTCATTGAAAAAAAACAGGTCGGCACCCACTTCATAATTCCAACCCTTTTCAGGGCCTATATCGGGATTGAGAACCCCTTCCGGCGTCAGGGTCTCCTCCAGTCCGGGATAATTGAACCCACGGCTAATATTCACATAGCCCATGTTTCGGCCTGCCAACTGGTAGCTGAGGCTCAAATTGGGGGCGAGAACAGGATCGAACTTTCTTGCAGCGCTGTTTCCTTCTGTACCGGTATTTAACCGGTCATTGTAATCATACGAGGTCGTGTTAAAATTCAGTCCTGCCTGAGCCTTTAGCTTCCGTGTTAACGGCAAGACTGCCGAAACAAAAACATTAA
This sequence comes from Prolixibacteraceae bacterium, assembly GCA_038562555.1. Classification (GTDB taxonomy): domain Bacteria; phylum Bacteroidota; class Bacteroidia; order Bacteroidales; family Prolixibacteraceae; genus JBCFBK01. The sequence goes on from JBCFBK010000014.1 coordinate 24,700, forward strand.
AATAATCCCTGAATTCACGGTTCCTGCTCAGCAACTCTCCTGCGAGGCTTCCCTTGCCATCATTCTCTTCGTACAGGTTCTCCATCGTTTCCCAATCGTACTGGTCGGCATACCATTCTCCTCCAAAATTGACACCGGCCTCACCGCTTCTCCATGGCTCCAGCGTTTTGGAGAAAACCGTTCTCACGCCAAAGCCACTGGTCGTTTCATCCAGTATATTAAAGGGGCGGGGTTCATAATGAGTTCCTTCGGTATAGAAAATACTGGTGGTATTGCGGAACGAATCATCAAAACGCCTTGAAAAACTCAAAGCGGCCAGCGTTTGCCGGTCGTCTTCATACCCCCGGGCACTTTTCCAGTTAAAGGCAGCCTGCGACGGATCTTCCTCAAAAGCAGTCTTGCCGATCGAACTTGCGATCTGCGCGCTATAACTGACCTGCTGAAAAAGCAGGCTGACCTGGCTGTTTTTGCCGGCCATGATCGAGGTATTCAGCAGCCATCCGTTCCGGTTGTAGTCACTGTTTTCACGAAAACCGTCTGTTTGCAGGTGATCATAATGAAGATGAACCGCAAGCTGATCATCGCCATAATTGACAGTCGTCATATTTTTAAATAATCCAAAAGAACCGGCAGTGGTATTGTCTTTCAGACTGAATTCACCAGGTACGGGCTCAACCGGGTTCAGTAAAATGGTCCCCCCCAGATTGGTGCCAAATTCCGTGGCTTTCGGCCCCTTAATGATCTCAATATTCTCCAGATCTTCCGGATCATAACCGTCAATGGTTGTTTCACCTATCCCATTGGTGATGGGTATTCCATTGAAATAAGCCCGGATCTTATTGGTCCCGTACAGGGTCCTTGAACCCACCCCGCGGATGGTAATCCGGTTGGTATTCATGGCGCCGCTCTGAATATAAACTCCCGGCGTAAGATTCACTGCATCGGTCATTACCGCCGGGCTGAACTGCTCCAGCCCGGCGCGGCTGATCCGGTCGGTCGGAAGAATGACCCTGCTTTTTTTGACATGATCCGATAAGATCACAACCTCCCCGACAGTCAGCGTGTCCGGACTGTTCTCCGAATGTGAACCTGACTGATCCTGAGCGTAAAGCTCCGGCACAAGATGCAGCAAAGCAAGCGATATCATCAGTTTGCTGAGCTGATGGATGCTCCTTAAATACTGAAAAATAATGGTTGTCATCATTTCCGGCGTCTAACATATCGTTTCTGTCTCCTATTCTACAAAAGAATCTTCAAAGAGTTTAGGGCAAACACACTTTTTTATTCTTTTCTTCTGAAAGCAAATCACCTTTTGTCCGGATTTTTTTTAAAATGGTTCGGCATGCCGCTTCGTTCAGCTTAAAAGAATTTTTTGTCTGATATTGTTTTAAAACATGAACGACAGGAAACTAATAAATTTTGAACATCGGATCGGGTATTTATTTTATCTTAGAGGGGATTTTGGGGAAAGAAACGTGGAAATACAGAAAGGAATGAATAAAGCCGGACGGATTATTCTGTTGTGTATGTTTGTGACCGGAGCCGAAGCATTTGCGCAGGATTCACCTGAAGAAATGTTTTCGATGAGCTTTGACGAGCTGATGAGTTTAAAGGTTACAACAGGAACCAAGTATGAGACCAGCGTAAGAGAAACGCACGCGTCAGTGCGTGTGATCTCTTCAGATGAAATTCAGACCTATGGAATCGAGACCCTCGGAGAACTGCTAAATCTGATCCGGGGATTTTACATTTCCAATGACCGCAATTATACCTATGTCGGCGTTCAGGGTTTCAGCCGGCCTACCGATTATAATAATCGTTTCCTGCTGATGATCGACAATCACATTCTCAATGAGAATGTTTATGGGTCGGTGTTGATGGAGAATGGATTTGGCCTCAGCGTTCAGCTCATAGACAAGGTGGAAGTGATTACAGGACCGGGCGCTGCCTTATACGGGAACGGCGCCATGATGGCTGTGGTGCATGTGTTGACGAAAGGTGGCAATGTCACGGAAAACAAGATCCGGCTGCAAGCGGGGAGTCACAATTCCCTGGGTTCATCCTTTGTTATCCGTGATAAAAAAGAGTCATCGTCCTGGTATGCCAGCGGCAACGCATACAAGACTTCGGGTGAAAATCTTTTCTTTCCTGAACTGGCAGATCAGGGCAACAACGGATATGCCGCTGATCTGGATGATGAGGAAGTTTATGCCGCGTACGTGCGGTATAACACCCAGGATTTTGGGGTCAAGCTTGGGTACCCACCGGATGAAAGGGATCCCTACAGGCCCCTGGGATTCGCGTCTGGATGGAAGATCGGAGTCGGTCGATCAGCGGGCTTTTGTTGAATTTGACTACAGCAAATCATTTTCCCGCCAGTCACTAAAGATTGCCACATCATGGGACTTATACCGATATCGGGGAGAATATGCCTATCCTGATCTTGACTATCGGGATGAGTCGGTCGGCAGTTGGGGTAATATACAGGTGGAATATCAACTTGAATTAAATGAAAAGAACAGGCTGATAGCAGGAACTGAATGGCATTATTCACTGAAATCAAATTATATGGAAGTGCAGGATGGCGTTGAGTCTTTCTACCGGAATAACGAATTTAACAATGCCTCCTTATTTGTACAGTATGACTACATTTTAAGCGATAAGTTAAGGTTTTTAGCCGGCATAAGACTGGACGATTACAGTTATACCAAACTCTCGGTGAGTCCGCGACTTAGCGCCAGCTATATGCCCGATAAAAACATACACATCAACTATTCGTTCAACAAGGCTTTCAGGGCGCCCAACTTTTACGAAATGTTTTATGAGTCAGAAGGAGAAAACAGTCCAAATCCGGATTTAACGCATGAAGTAATTTATTATAACAATCTCAGTATCCGGGCTAAGTTAACCGGCAACTTACGCGGTGGTACCTCCCTTTTCCGGTATAAAATGGATAAACTGATCGATCCGGTAACCAATGATGAGGATTTGGTGATGTTTATCAATAAAGGTGATGCAACAGGCACAGGTGTGCAGTTTGTTCTGGAAGGAAATCTCTTCAAAAATATGAGTTTACTCGGTTCCTATACTTTACAGGAACTGACGATAACCGATTCGGAGGGAGATAAGGCCAGAGCGAGCAATTGCCCGGTTAACCTGGTCAAGGCACATTTTGCATATTATATTCCGAAAATCGGGAGTCTGGGACTCCAGAACCATTGGGAGAGCGGCCGCAAAATGATTAATGAAGATAAAACATCGTCTTCGTGGGTCAGCGCCCTTAATCTGAGAACTGTTCGGCTTCTTCATCGTTTTATTGTTAATCTTAAGGTTAATAATCTTTTCGATACAAAATATTATCATCCTGCCGGAATGGAACATGCCCAGGGACAGATCGTCCAGCCACGGCGGAATTATGTGATTAGTGCTGAGTTCAAATTATAAACCGGTCTACCGGCAACTATAGAACAAATTACTTTCGGATGAAACGAGCATGATCAGTCAAAATATAAATATCGATGATGAATCTGCGATGCGAGTTCCATCCGGCAACTATAGAACAAATTACTTTCGGATGAAAAGAATGATTTGTAAGGTTGTTGCAGGCGCCATGCTCACATTAATGACCACGTTCACATTGGGCCTGGCAGACGGTGTGGATGAGTATCTGCTCAAAGCAATCTTTTTTGAAAGATTCACCCGTTTTGTGGATTACGGTCCCTTAAACCCGGATCCCGATAGTTCTTTTGTGATTACCATATATGGTGATAATCCGTTCGGGAACCGCCTGGAAAAAGTATACCTGCATCAAAATATTCTGAACAAAAAAGTAAAGGTGATGTACGCCGACCAGCTTGATCAAATTGGTGATCCGGATATCCTGTACATTGGAAAAGATAAAAAACAGGATCTTGAAAAACTACTCCTCCGGATTCGGAACACCCGAACCATCACCATTGCGGATTCCGCGGTATTTAGCGGGAGCGGTGTTATGATCAATTTACTGATCGTTGACAATAAGATCCGTTTCGAAATTGATTTGGATTCGGCAAGCCGCCAGCACATCAAGTTCGACAGGGTATTGTTAGTGAACGCAATTATTGTAAAGCATGAGGGTACTAAATAGCCTGAGGGCACGATTAATTATTCCGGTCATCTCCATTTCACTGACCTTACTAATTGTAACCATTGTTTTTTTGGGTTACCGGCAATTGCAGGATATCAGAAATAACGTTATCAACCAGACCCGGGCTAATCTGCAGCTAATCGCCGATTACGCCAGCGTACCCCTGATATTTGACCAGCCGGAAGACGCCCGTGAAGTGCTGTCTGAACTGAAAAATATACGGCCGGTTCTGTCAGCCGCCATTTACGGCGAAGATAATTCGCTCTTTGTTTCTTACACAGCAGATTCTGTCCGGCAACAGGGCCCTTCAAACGCGGAAAAAGAGTCAATTTTTGGAGATAAAAAAATGGTCATCGCGGTGCCTATCATCCACCGGACAATCCGGTATGGCAGCCTGGTGGCTGAAGTAGACCTGAATGTACAAGAGGGCCTGATCAGAGAAATGTTATGGTTGTTCCTGATGGTGTTTGGCATCATGGCCATACTGGCCGTCATCCTGGCCTTCGTCTTTGAAAGAAAGTTCCTGGAGCCCATCCTGACACTCACACGGAAATTCGGTGAAATATCAATCACCGAAAGTTTTACCCGGATAGCGCCGAGCCCTTTCCCTGCTACCGGCAAGTCAAGCGATGAAATCGAAATTCTTATTGCAGGATACAATAAAATGGTTGCCGCTTTAACCCTTCGGGAGAAGAAGCAGGTCGAAGCGGAAGCCGCCCTGAAACAGATGAATGAAAAGCTGGAGTCTAATGTTGCGGAAAGAACCAGGGAGTTGAAACAGGCCCATGAAAAACTTCAGAAATTATATGAAAATGAAAAGGGTATTCTTGAAAATCTGCCCTATGGGATCATTTTAATTGACTATGAGCGGAAAGTTGTGGCGGTCAATGATTTTGCCAAAAATCTGCTTTGTTTTACAGAAAAACTTCCGGTTCATTCCAGTGAATTCAGTCTTTTTTGCAGGACCCATAACGGTCCCAATTGCATCGAAGAGTTGATCAAAAGCTCCAGGCAATCCGTATTTCTCAACAGTAAAGGAGAAGAATTGCCGGTACTGAGAACGATTGTTCCGATTAGCTATAATGATCAGGATGTGATCATGATCGCCTTCGTTGATATTGCCGACCTGCAAAAAATCCAAAAAGAATTGATAATTGCGAAAGAAAAGGCTGAAGAATCAGACCGGCTGAAATCGGCATTTCTGGCGAACATGTCACACGAAATCCGCACGCCGCTCAATGCCATTGTCGGGTTCACCAATATGCTTATCACAGAAGAATTCGACCAGGCAACGAAAGAAACTTACTTTCAGATCGTCGATGAAAATACGGAGAGCCTACTGAACTTAATTGAAGATATTCTGGACCTTTCGAAACTTGAAAGCGGCACACTTGACATCAATCCTAAGGAAACCGATGTTTACGCGTTTAGCCGTGATATTCATAAAAATGCCCTGATGATACGAAACCGGATGAACAAGGAATCGATAGAGATCAGGCTAAACCTGAATGGTTTAAACGAAGGGGTAACTTGCTTCTTCGACAACTTCAGGATCAAACAGGTTTTGCTCAATCTGGTAAACAATGCGCTTAAATTTACCGACGAAGGACTGATCACGCTGACGGTTGAAAAAAAGGAAAAAGAATTTCAGTTCTCTGTCAGGGATACCGGTTCAGGAATCGAAGACAAGGACAGGGAGCATGTATTTGACCGCTTTTATAAGTCGAGCGACAAAAAAAGGCTGTATAAAGGTACCGGCCTGGGACTGGCCATCTGCAAAAGCCTTGTCGAATTGTCGGGAGGCCGCATCTGGCTTGAAACCAAAGCCGGGACCGGAACCACCTTTCACTTCACCCTACCTGCTGCCCGTTAAATTATTTTGGTCAATTCTTTGAATTGTCAATGAATATGTATTTACTTTGCATTTCAAAGTACTTTAAAATGGAAAATAATACTGAGCTTTACCTTTCCGAGATCAAAGAGATCAGAAAAATGATGGCGCAATCAAGCCGTTTCCTTTCCTTAAGCGGCTTATCGGGCATTTTGGTAGGATTGTACGGGCTGGCGGGGGCTTTTATAGCCTGGAGAATGCTCTGGTTAGTCCCGCCATCGCCGCTGCAGATGGTTTTCCCTTCCGAAATCGTCGGGAGCTTCCTGATGCTGGGTGCGGTGACCCTGGCGCTGGCGCTTATCACTGTTATTTGGCTCACATACCGCAGAATCAGGAAATCGGGGAATAAATTCTGGACTCCCGGGTCCAGGCTCATGTGCATCAGCCTGGCAGTCCCGCTCGTAAGCGGGGGTCTCCTTATTTTGATCTTTATTACCCGCGGTGTCTTCGGGGTGATTGCGCCCTTGTGTCTGGTTTTTTATGGTCTTGCGCTGGTCAATGCCGCAAAATTTACCCGTCAGGAAATCTTTTATATGGGTTTGCTTCAGATCGTGTTGGGAATTTTAGCAGCCCTGATCCCTCAATGGAGCCTGTTCTTCTGGGCGGCCGGCTTTGGCCTGGTTCACATTATCTACGGAACGGTTATGTTTTTCAGGTACGAATACCATTCAAAAAAATGAAAGACCTGTTTAAAAAACTGGATAAAGCCTTCGAAAACAAAATCAGGCTGGGAATTATGTCGGTCCTGGTGGTCCACCGTCAGGTCGCTTTCAACGATCTTAAAGAAATGCTGGAACTGACCGACGGCAACCTGGCCAGTCATTTAAAATACCTTGAAAAAGAAAACTACATATCGGTAACGAAAAGTTTTGTCAACCGCAAGCCCAATACCCTTTATGCAGCGACACCAGCCGGCGTATCGGCATTCGAAATTCATCTCAATGCACTGGAGGAACTCCTCAAAAAAATGTAATTTTTTTATCTAAAAACTTTGACTTACAAAGTTCTTTGTACAATTAAAAACACAAGCTATGGAAACAAACCAAATTCCAGGACATCTTAAAGCGTTCAACTGGCAACTGACACTGAAAGTTTTCATTATCGGGATTGTCATGCTGCTGTTACTGATTCCCAAATTTATGATCATCGAGCTGATCAGGGAACGGGAGGCCACATCTCAGTCGGCAAAGCAGGAAGTCACCGGCAAATGGTCGCATGCACAGACGGTAAGGGGCCCCGTGCTGACTATCCCCTATGTGGAAAAAATAACGGATGCTGACCGCAAAACGGTCAGGGAAGAGATCCGGGAATGTCATTTCCTGCCCGAAACCCTGAACATTGACGGCGAGATCGTTCCGAGAGAGTTGACCCGAAGCATATACAAAACGGTTGTATACGAATCGGTACTGAACCTTTCCGGCAGGTTCACCCGCCCGGCCTTTGAAAAGCTAAAAATAGATCCCGCGGCTGTATTATGGGGAAAAGCCACCTTATCTGTTTCGATCAGCGATCTTCGCGGCATCAACGCCAAGGTAAATTTGCTGTGGGATGGTAAATCGTTGCCCTTTTCACCGGGAATGGACAACAAGCTGATTGGCACAAACGGCATTTCAGTGGCATTACCCGATACAGCAGGCAGTGCTTTCCCTTCGGAATTCCGGATCAGGCTGGAAATGAAGGGATCTGATGAGTTGCTCTTTGCGCCGGTGGGCGAAACGACAACCGTAAGGCTTCGTTCATCATGGAATGATCCCGGGTTTCAGGGCAGCTTCCTTCCGGCAGAGCGGAACATTTCGGCGGCAGGCTTTGATGCCCGCTGGAAGGTCCTGGATTTTAACCGTAATTTCCCGCAGGAGTGGATTGATACGGAGTATGCCGTGACCAATTCAGATTTCGGCGTAAGGCTGGTCGAGACTGCCGATCACTATCAGAAATCTTCGCGAAGCACAAAATATGCGATCCTGGTGATCCTCCTTGTCTTTCTTTCTTTTTTTCTGAACGAGATCCTCACCAAACAAAAGATCCACCCCTTTCAGTATATTCTGGTAGGGTTTGCCGTGCTGGTGTTCTACCTTTTACTACTCTCCCTTTCCGAGCAGCTCGGTTTTAACGCGGCTTATCTGATCTCGGCGTTATCGGTTACAGGAATGGTCCTGGCTTACTCAAAAAGTTTCCTGAAAACATGGACGAATGCCATGATCCTCACCCTGATCCTCGCTTTGTCGTTTGGTTTTATTTTTGTTTTGATGCAACTGGAGACCCTCGCACTGCTCACCGGAAGCGTCGGGCTGTTCGTCGTTCTTGGATTAACCATGTTCCTGACCAGGAAGATTGACTGGTATAATGAATAAAACAGAGCGGGTGCCCGTGAGGCACCCGCTCTGTTAATTCAGGAATTTGTCGACGTTGGCCGCAGCCACCTTGCCGGCCTGTATCGCATGAACAACGAGGCTGGCTCCGCGTTCCACATCGCCGGCAGCGAATATCTTCTTTACCGAGCTTTGCTTGTTCTTATCTACTTTCACGTTGCCCCGTTCGTCAAGGTCAATACCGAGCGTTTCGAGGAGTCCCGAACGCACCGGCTGAGTAAATCCCATCGACAGTAAAACCAGGTCGGCATTGATAATCTCTTCCGTTCCGGGCACCTCGGTCATCATCCAGCGGCCCTGCTCGTCCTTATCCCAGGTCACCTCAACGATTTCGGCCTGTTTAACCACACCATCCTCACCAATCAGGCGTTTGGTCGACAGTGACCACCTGCGCTCGCAGCCTTCCTCGTGAGAACTGGAAGACCGCAGGGTGTTTGGCCAATAGGGCCATGGGTTGTTCCCTGCGCGTTCAGCAGGCGGTTTGGGCAGGATCTCAATCTGCGTTACGCTTGCCGCCTTTTGACGGATCGAAGTTCCGACACAATCAGACCCGGTGTCTCCTCCCCCGATCACCAAAACATGCTTTCCTTCCGCCAGCAAACGTTCTTCGTCACTGATTTTTCTCCCGGCGACAACTTTATTTTGCTGGGTCAGGAATTCCATAGCGTAATAAACGCCTTTCAGTTCCCGGCCTTCCACCCGGAGGTCACGGGGAGTTTCAGCCCCCATGGCCAGCACGACGGCATCAAATTCCGACAGCAATTCATCGCGGCTGATATCAACTCCCACATTCACGTTTGTCTTAAAAACAATGCCTTCCGCCTTAAACACATTGAGTCTCCGGTCAATGATCCCCTTATTCAACTTAAAATCGGGTATGCCATAGCGCAGCAAACCGCCAATAGCGTCGCTCTTTTCGAATACAGTCACACTGTGGCCCGCACGGTTCAGCAGGTCTGCTGCCGAAAGCCCCGCAGGGCCGGAGCCGATTACGGCCACTTTTTTACCGGTACGGACCTTTGGCGGATTCGGGATGATATAACCCAGGGCAAACGCGCGTTCAACCGTCGCACTTTCATTTTCGCGGATGGTCACCGGCTCGTCATGGATAGCCAGCACGCACGATTTTTCACATGGCGCCGGGCAAATACGGCCGGTAATCTCGGGAAAGCTGTTTGTAGAATGCAGGATTTCATATGCTTCCCGGTCGTTTTTCCGGTAAAGCGCATCCTGCCATTCCGGGATTTTACTCCCGACAGGACAGCCCCAGTGACAAAAGGGTACACCACAATCCATGCATCGGGAAGCCTGCAGGCGCCTGTCTTCTTCGTTCAGCGTTTGTTCAACCTCACCGTAATCGTATATTCTTTCGTTCAAAGGCCTGTAGCCGCTGGTCTTCCGCGCTACTTTGATAAAACCTTTTGGATCTCCCATAATTACTTACCTCTTTTCTGTTTTATATTATTCGTGCCGGGTCGGATCATCTTCCGTAAGCTGCAGTTTACGTTCTATTTCCCTCAGCTTTATTTCTTCCAGTACTTTCTTGTATTCGAATGGTATGACTTTCACGAACCGCGGAAGGAACTCATCCCAGTTCGTCAGGATCTTTGCAGCTAACGAACTTTGCGTATAGAGCAGATGTTTACTGATCAGCTCCTGTAATTCGTCTATATCAGTCCGGTCTTCAAGCGGGCTGAGTTCAACCAGGCCTTTGTTGCAGTAGTAGTCAAAATCGCCGTCGGCATCAAGCACGTAGGCGATTCCCCCGCTCATTCCGGCCGCGAAATTACGCCCGGTTTTCCCAAGGACAACCACCCGGCCTCCTGTCATGTACTCACAACAATGATCTCCGGTTCCCTCTACAACGGCTTTTGCCCCGGAATTACGAACGCAGAACCGTTCGCCTGCCACACCACGGATGTAGGCCTCACCACTGGTTGCACCATAGAAGGTGGTATTTCCGATAATAATATTTTCTTCCGGAACGAATGTGGAACCGATGGGTGGAACCACAACAAGTTTACCTCCCGAAAGGCCTTTCCCGGTATAGTCGTTGGCATCACCTTCGAGCCTGAAGCTAACACCCTTCACCAGGAATGCGCCAAAACTTTGGCCGGCAGTCCCGTTAAAGGTACAGTTAATGGTGTCATCAGGAAGACCTGCTTCACCGTATCGTCTTGAAATCTCTCCAGAAAGCATCGCCCCGATGGTGCGGTCGGTGTTTACAATGGGATATGAAATCCAGACCTTTTCCTTGCCTTTGATGGCTTTCCCCGAATCGTGGATCAGCTTCAGATCGAGGTGATCGTCGATCGATTTCAGATTGGTGTAGGTTTGGTGAATATCATATTCCCGCGCTTCATCGGGCATGTGCAGGATTTTTGAGAAATCGATGTTTTTCATTTTCCAGTTGGTAACCTCCGGATCCACTTCCAGCAAATCGGCGCGGCCAACCAGGTCTTCAAACTTCTCGACACCCATTTCCGCCATGATCTCCCGGACTTCGTCTGCGACAAAGCGGAAAAAATTGACCACATAATCGGCTTTCCCCAGGAACCGTTTTCTCAGGTCCCGGTCCTGTGTTGCAATACCTGCCGGGCAGGTGTTGAGGTGGCATTTGCGCATCATGATACATCCCATGGTGATCAGGGCAGAGGTGGCAAAACCGAATTCTTCCCCGCCCAGGCATCCCGCAACGATAACGTCGTGCCCGTTCTTAAGCTGTCCGTCCACCTGTAACCTGACCCTGCCGCGCAGGTTATTCATCACCAGGGTCTGCTGGGCTTCGGCGATTCCCATTTCCATGGGCAATCCCGCGTGTTTAATCGAGCTCGCGGGGCTTGCTCCTGTGCCGCCCTCCCCGCCCGAGATGGTGATCAGGTCGGCGTATGCTTTGGCTACACCGGCTGCGACAGTCCCCACACCGGCCTCAGCAACGAGCTTCACGGAAACCTTTGCCCTCGGATTGGTTACTTTCAGGTCGTAAATGAGCTGCGCAAGGTCTTCAATCGAGTAAATATCATGATGAGGAGGTGGCGAAATAAGGGTGATTCCCGGGGTTGAATTCCTCATTTTGGCAATTATCTTGTTTACCTTAAACCCAGGCAACTGGCCCCCTTCACCAGGCTTCGCGCCCTGGCAGATCTTGATCTGCAGTTCATGAGCGTTGGTCAGGTAGTTATTGGTCACTCCGAAACGTCCCGAAGCAACCTGTTTGATCGCGCTCTGCCTGTTGGTGCCAAAACGTTCGGAATCTTCCCCGCCTTCCCCCGTATTGCTGCGCCCGCCAATGGTATTCATGGCGATCGCCAGTGTTTCATGCGCTTCCTTACTGATCGAGCCATACGACATCGCACCGGTCACAAAGCGTTTCATGATCACTTCGGCCGGCTCCACCCTGCTTATCGGGATCGGATTCTTTTTTGGCCGGAGGCAGCCGCGGATAAAGGCCGGTTTCCGGCTATCCTGCTGCACCAGGCTGCTGTATTCCTTATATTTACCATAATCATTAGTGCGCGTTGCCCATTGAAGCAGACCGATGGTTTCCGGATTCCAGGCATGGTGCTCGCCGTATTTTCTCCAGGCGTAAACACCGGAGTTTTCAAAACGGAATAGTCCGTTGGAGGATGAAGTCCGGTAAGCTGCTTCATGCATCCGGCGGTATTCCTCGGCGATTTCGGCGAAACCGATGCCACTCAGGCGGGAGGCCGTGCCCGTGAAATATTTTTCGGTCAGTTCCCGGCTCACGCCGATCGCTTCGAACATCTGGGCACCATGATACGACCGCAGCGTCGATATTCCCATCTTCGACATAATCTTCAGCAGACCTTTGTCGATGGCTTTCATATAATTGGTCCGTGCGCTCTTGTAATCCAGATCGATCTTGCCTTCCTTGACCATATAATCGATTGCAGCATAGGCCATGTAAGGATTAATGACGCTGGCTCCGTATCCCAGCAACAGTGCAAAATGATTCACCTCCCGGGGTTCCGCCGTTTCAACGATAATTCCCACCTGCATCCGCTTCTTTTTCTCAATCAGGTGATGGTGCACGGCAGCAACAGCAAGCAGAGAGGGCAATGGAGCATGTTCCGCATCGACGAGCCGGTCGGACAGGATGATAAAATTTTTCTTTTCATCTACCGCTTTTTCAGCCAGGATAAGCATCTCTTCAAATGCCTTGCGGAAACCGGCTTCTCCTTCGTTTACCGGAAATACAATCGGAATGGTCTGATGCGTGAACAATTCATCTTTCAGATCCTTGATCTTACCCAGATCGGTGTTGGTAATCAGCGGACTGTCAAACTTGATCAGTTTGCAGTGGTTTTGATTTTCCTTCAGAATATTTGAATGAAGGGAGCCAATATAGTTGGTCAGCGACATCACCAGCCCTTCCCTGATCGAATCGATCGCCGGGTTGGTGACCTGCGCAAACATCTGCTTAAAATAATTGAAGAAACGCTGCGGCTTGCTTGAAAAAATCGCGATCGGTGCATCATTTCCCATCGAACTGGTCGCTTCGGCGCTGCTTGTTGCCATGCCGTGGATCAATTCATACATGTCTTCGCTGGAATAAGTAAAAACTTTTGCCAGTGTTTCAAAATTGTCCAGGTCGGAAGGAACGCGCTGTTTTACCCTGATGTCGCGCATACGGATGCGGTTGCCTTTGAGCCACATTTCATACGGATTGCGCTGACTCAACTGCTCCTTTACCTCCTTATCCGGGATAATAATTCCAAGTTTGGTATCGATCAGCATGATCTTGCCCGGGCGCAGGCGGCCTTTCTCCTTGATTTCGTCCGGAGCAAACTGCTGAACCCCGACCTCCGATCCCATCACGATCAAGTCATTTTTGGTGATGATGTAACGGGAAGGCCGAAGTCCGTTCCTGTCGAGCGTTCCACCGATGTAGCGGCCGTCTGAGAATACCATGGAGGCAGGACCATCCCAGGGTTCCATAATCGTTGAATGATACTCATAGAAAGCCTTGAGGCTTTCGGGAATCGGATTTTTTTCGTTGTACGACTCAGGTATCATCATACACAAGGCATGATGCAGGGAACGCCCGGTCATATGCAGGAATTCAAGCACATTGTCGAATGAAGCTGAATCTGATTTGCCGTCCTCAATAACCGGCAGAATCTTTTTCAGATCGTCGCCAAAAATTTCCGATTTCAGCAGGGCTTCGCGCGCCTGCATCCATTTGCGGTTCCCTTTGACCGTATTAATCTCCCCGTTATGGGCCAGGTAACGGAACGGCTGCGCCAAATCCCAGGTAGGGAACGTATTGGTGCTGAAGCGGGAATGAACAAGCGCAATGGCCGACCTGAATTCAGCATGTTCGATATCTTTGTAATAGCTCCTCAACTGCGCCGGGGTGAGCATGCCTTTATATACGATCACTTTCGACGAAAAGCTGGGCTGATAAAAGGCCTCCTTCTGTTCCATGCCCGAATGGGCAACTGCGTGCTCGGTCAGCTTCCTGACAATATATAATTTGCGTTCCAAAGCTTCCTGCTCCAGATTAGCCTTCACAAAAACCTGCTTAACAACCGGCTCGGTCTTCTTTGCTATTTCACCGGGTGCGGAACTATCGACGGGAACATCGCGGTATGCGATCAGTTCAAGGCCTTCTTCCTGAATATACCGGGTCAGGATATCCAGGCAAATATCGGCTTCTGCGCTCTTCTGCGGCAGGAAAATAAGTCCTGTGCCGTACCTGCCGCTTTCCGGAAGCTGAATTTTCAACACCTCTTTAAAATACAGATGGGGTATCTGCATTAAAATACCCGCACCATCGCCAGTGGCATTATCGGCGCTCGTCGCACCGCGGTGATCCAGATTCTCAAGGACACTCAGGCCCCGCATAACAATATCATGAGAAGCCTCGCCCCTGATATGCGCAACAAACCCGATTCCACAGTTATCATGTTCATTTGCGGAATCGTACATCCCCTGAGTCTTTGGAAATCGTAACTGCATTTTTTTTTCTCCTTTAATATTTTATCTCTCCCTGTTTTATTCTGATCTTATGTTTGCCGAAGCAGCCCTGGCACAAAATCAACAAAAACATCACTATATTTACAAACTAATAGAAAAACCTATTAAAATCTAACGAAGTGAAACAAAAATAACCAAAAAACAAACAACGTCAAATTTCATAGTAAAAAAAAAGGATAGTATAATATACCCTTAACACTAATCCCGGCAGGAAATATAACAACAACCTACAAATGAGATTGTTGTAAACAAACACAGGAGGCCGCTTTTTTTAGGCGGCCTCCTGCGACGTAACATTTTATTAACAAAAAAAGCTACTCAAGCAGTTTCTGAATGGCCTGTCCGGCCTTTTCAAAATGAAACTGGCTGATTACCATTGTCATTTTCTCTTCAATCCGGGACAGGCATAAGTTACCGATACTTCCTTCATGGGTATGGGTTACTTTTCCCTCAAAGTGATAATCGCCCGACCCGATTTTTCTCCCTACCTGCCGGTAGGCATCTCTGAATGGCACTCCCTGCATGACCAGAAGATTAACATCCTCCACGCTGTAAACATAGCGGTATCGCTCATCATCAAGGATATTTTCCCTGACAGCCATTTCCGAAAGTGCAAAAGCCGCGATTTCAAGGCAGCTTTTCAATTCGTCAAATGCCGGAAGAAAAAGTTCCTTCACCAACTGAAGATCGCGGAAATAGCCTGAAGGAAGATTGTTGACCATCAGCGTGATCTGAGCCGGGATACCTTGTATCCTGTTACAATGCGAACGTACTAGTTCGAAAACATCGGGATTTTTCTTGTGGGGCATAATGCTTGATCCTGTCGTGAGTTCGTCGGGCAGCTTAACAAAGCCAAAATTCTGACTCATGAACAGGCAAACATCGTAAGCCAGCCGCGAAATGGTAGCCGCGATCGATGACAAGGCAAATGCCACGGTCTTTTCCATTTTGCCTCTGCCCATTTGGGCATAGACTACATTGTAATTCATTTGTTCAAATCCCAGCAAATCGGTCGTCATTTGCCTGTTCAGCGGGAAGGATGAACCGTATCCTGCTGCAGACCCAAGCGGATTCTGATTGGTGATCCGGTAAGCGGCCTGCAGGATCAGAAAATCGTCGGCAAGACTTTCGGCATAGGCACTAAACCAGAGACCAAATGAAGAGGGCATGGCCACCTGCAAATGCGTATAGCCCGGCATCAGATAATTTTTGTAACGTTCTGCCTGGGTAATCATAACATCAAAGAGCTTCTTCCCTGACGAAACAATTTCACTGATTTCATTCCTGGTGAATAATTTCAGATCGACCAGCACCTGGTCATTCCTGGAACGCCCGCTGTGGATTTTTTTTCCGATGTCGCCGAGTTTTCGCGTGAGCATCGTCTCAACCTGCGAATGAACATCCTCTACTCCTTCTTCAATAACGAAACCACCGCTTTCGGCGATCCGGTAAACCGATCTGAGTTCTTCCAGCAGCTTTTCGAGCTCATCCTTTTCGAGCAAATGAATGGAATGCAGCATGATGGCATGGGCGATTGATCCCAGAACATCATATTTTGCCAGATATAAATCCAACTCACGGTCTTTTCCGACGGTAAATGCTTCGATCAGCGTATTTACCGAGTAACCTTTGTCCCAAAGCTTCATTTGTTTTTTGCCCAAAGATACGTATTTCCGGTTAATGCGTCTACAAGGATCCTGTTGTATCCGGCAGGTTTAGATATCGCACATATTGCTATTTTAAATAAACTTTTTACAACATTTTTCTTGTAAATGTTAATTTAATATGTCTTTTTAATATTTTACGTAGCTATTTCTATATTTATGACATTTTGTAAGTCAACATACTTCAAAAAACCGTTAGAAATACATTTTACTAAAAACACCCCTCTAATTTAAAGGGGGTATCCTATCATTTTATCATTTTTTTACAGACTCCTGGCTAATTTATGGGGGTACAAAATGTTAATTTTACATTAATTCACAAAATCCTCCTGTTTTTTATCATTTATCTAAAAAAATAAATATAATTTTGAACCGGAGCTACAAAAGAAGGCAAATTGCTTACATAACTTTAAAGGCTTTTAAAAAAAAGAATCAAAAAGATTTAAATAGTGTATTGTTCGTAATCCTTAAATTTTACAAAAATGAAAAGAAACTTAAAACTACTGATTCTTGGAATTACAGTAATTTCAGCTTTAAACGTTCAGGCACAGGAAAGCAACTGGACTGCGGGAGCAGATATTGTCAGCAATTACATCTGGCGCGGTACGAAACTCGGCACAGGGCCTGCCATACAACCTTCAGTCAAGTTCACGACAGGGGGATTGACCATCGGGGTATGGGGCTCATTCGATTCGAACGGCTATGCGGAAACGGATCCTTACATTTCGTATAGTTTTGCCAACGGATTCAGTCTGGGGTTCACCGACTATTTTCTTCCCAATTATACCGTAATGGTGGATGAAGAAACAGAGGTAACATCTCAATTTTTCGATGAAAATTCAAATGCTTACGAAATCAATGCCGGTTACACAACAGGAGGGTTAAGTCTGAGTGCGAATTACATTTTAAACGAAGGTACAACGATCGCCTCGGCAGGGAACGACACTTATTTCCAGGCCGGTTATGCTTTCGACAAATTTAATATCAGTGTTGGAGGCGGTGATGGCTGGCATACTTCCGACGGCGACTTTAATATCTGCCATGTTGCCATAGGCACAAGCAAAGAAATCAAAATCACCGACAGTTTTTCGATTCCAGTCAGTGGCCAGGTGATCCTGAATCCGGATAAAGAACAATTGTATGTCGTCGTTGGGTTCTCTTTATAATCTTCCTGCTCTCACCGGATATTTCAGAACTGAAATGTGACAAAAAACAAACTATAAAGACATGAAGAAAGTTGAAGCTATCATTAGAAAAACCAAATTCGAGGAGGTCACTGAAGCCCTTCGTGATGCCGGAATTGAATTTTTTTCCTTCTGGGATGTGCGCGGAGTCGGGCAGACCACGGAAGAACGCGCTTACCGCGGCGTTGTTTATGACACCAGCACTATCGAACGGACCATGCTCTCCATTATTGTGCGCGATAAAAATGTGGAAAAGACGGTACTGGCCATCATGAAGTCGGGCAGGACCGGCGAGATTGGCGACGGGAAAGTCTTTGTTTCCGACATTGAAGAGTCGTATCGCATCAGGACAGGAGAGTTTGGCGATGAATCCCTTTTTATTAAGGGGAAGGAAGAATAAAGCTAAAATAAAAAGACACAATCATGGAAGAAACATTGACATTAGATAGCTTGTCGAAGACGACAAGTGAGCTTGCGGGATCCCTCGATGCCCTGTGGGTGTTAATTGCAGCGGCCCTGGTATTCTTTATGCAGGCCGGATTTGCAATGGTAGAAACAGGATTTACACGGCACAAGAACACCGTGAATATTTTATCGAAAAACCTGATCGATTTTGCTGTGGGTTCGCTTCTGTTCTGGGCGATCGGATTCAGCCTGATGTTTGGGCTTGACGCTTCAGGTTTTATCGGGATGCCCGATTTCTTTTTCGCCAACGGATGGGAAGGCGCCATCCCGGCTGAGGCCTTTCTGATATTCCAGACTGTTTTTGCTGCCACAGCGGCAACGATCGTCTCGGGTGCCGTGGCAGAACGGATCGAATTTAAATCGTACCTGATTTATTCGATTGTTATCACTGCCGTTATTTACCCCATTTCCGGCCATTGGGTATGGGGTGGCGGGTGGTTATCGCAAATGTCGACCCCGTTTCATGACTTTGCCGGCTCAACGGTAGTCCATTCCGTTGGCGGTTGGATCGCCCTGGCGGGAGCCATCGTTCTGGGTCCCCGGATCGGCAAGTATGATAAACGCGGGAAAGCCCGTGCTATTCCCGGCCATAACCTGACCCTGGGTGCTCTGGGTGTATTTATTCTGTGGCTGGGATGGTTTGGCTTTAACCCGGGATCGCAACTGGCGGCATCCGGAACTTCAAACATCACGGCGGTATCCCATATTTTCCTGACCACCAACCTGGCTGCTGCAGCCGGAACTGTGGCGGCCATCATCATCAGTTGGATCCGTTACGGGAAACCCAGCTTGAGCCTTGGATTAAACGGGGCGTTGGCCGGACTTGTAGGCATAACTGCAGGTTGCGACCTCGTATCGGCAAGCGGAGCTGTTCTGATTGGACTGATCGCCGGCGCCATACTGGTATACGCGGTATCGTTTATGGATCAGACGCTGCGCGTGGATGACCCGGTCGGAGCCGTTTCAGTTCACGGGATATGCGGTGCCCTGGGAACCATCCTGGTCGGACTGTTTGCGCAGGACGGCGGACTTTTCTACGGCGGGGGAGCTTCCCTGCTGATCAGCCAGCTCATTGGCGTCGTTGCCGTTGGAGCATGGGCCTTTATCTTCGGATTTATTCTCTTCAAAATACTGAAAGCAACGGTCGGATTACGTGTTGACAGACGTGTTGAAGAAGAAGGCATCGATATTTACGAACATGGGGAAACTGCCTACAATTAATATTCCTTCAGCCTTTATGTCTGTAGCTTTTCCCGGGAGCCTGCCATGTTGCAGGCTCCCTTTTTGCATGGGGCACAGCGAAGAACGGAGACGGGAACAGGGAGACCGGAAACCGGATGAACAAAAATGCCAACCACTCTCCTGCCTTACGACTAAAGACTTACGACTGCTTTATTTCTGCTAACAGCTAAAAACCAACAGCTAAAAGCTTTCTTGTATCTGCCTATGCCTTATACTCGTCCCAGTGTTTGATCTTGATATCTTCCAGCTTGTATTTACAGATCGCGTATATGAATGCGCTCGCAACCCGTGCGTTTGTAATAAGCGGAATATTGTAGTCGATTGAATTGCGGCGGATCCGGTACCCGTTGCTCAGTTCCCTCTTGGTATAGTTTTTCGGGATGTTGATGACAAGGTCGATCTTTTTCTCCTTCAGGTAATCGATCGTATTTGGCTTTTGGTCTTCCTCATCCGGCCAGTGCAGCAGTGTCGATTCGATCTTATTTTCGCGGAGGAACCGGTGGGTGCCTTCCGTGGCGTAGATATTAAAACCTCTTTCCATCAGCATTTGAGCGCTGTTGAGAAGTTCCAGCTTTGAACGGGCCTGACCTGACGAAATGAGGATATTCTTTTCGGGGAATTTGTATCCCACCGAAAGCATCGATTTGAGGATCGCTTCGTAAAAGTTCTCGCCAATGCAGCCAACCTCGCCGGTCGATGCCATATCCACTCCCAGCACGGGATCGGCGTTCAGCAAACGGGCGAATGAAAACTGGGGGGCCTTCACACCCACGTAATCCAGTTCGAACAAAGACTTGTCAGGTTTCTGATACGGAAGCCCCAGCATGACCTGGGTCGCGATTTCGATCAGATTGATCTTCATCACCTTCGACACAAAAGGAAAACTCCTCGAAGCCCGCAGGTTACACTCGATCACCTTGATATCGTTATCCTTGGCGAGGAACTGAATGTTGAAAGGGCCCGAAATTTCGAGCGCTTTGGCAATTTGTCTTGAAATTTTCTTTACCCGCCTGATGGTCTCGATGTATAGTTTTTGGGGCGGAAACACGATTGTCGCATCGCCCGAATGCACGCCGGCAAATTCCACATGTTCCGAAATGGCGTAAGCGACGATCTCTCCTTTATCGGCAACTGCATCCACTTCAATTTCCTTGGCCATTTCAATGAATTCGCTCACCACTACCGGATGTTCCTTCGAAACATCGGCCGCCATCTGGAGAAAATGGTCGAGCTGGTCGTAGTTCGAAACCACATTCATCGCAGCGCCCGAAAGCACATACGACGGCCGGATCAACACCGGGAAACCGACCAGGTCTATGAACTTGTAGATATCTTCCTTACTGGTCAGTTCATTCCATCTGGGCTGGTCCACATCAAGGCGGTCGAGCAGGGAACTAAATTTTTGCCTGTCCTCCGCATTATCAATTTTCAACGCCGTTGTGCCCATGATGGGGACGTTCTGCTGGTGCAATTTCATGGCCAGGTTATTGGGGATCTGTCCGCCTACCGAGAGGATAACACCCCGGGGCTTTTCAAGATCGAGAATATCCATCACCCGTTCGAAAGTCAGTTCATCGAAGAACAGGCGGTCGCACGAATCGTAATCGGTACTCACGGTTTCCGGATTGTAATTGATCATCACCGCCCGCAGGCCGTCCTTACGGATGGTGTTGATCGCGTTTACCGAACACCAGTCAAATTCGACTGAACTCCCGATGCGGTACGCTCCTGACCCCAGGACAACGACCGACTGGTTATCATCCGGAAATTCCACATCGTGTTCGCAACCGTGATAAGTGAGGTATAAGTAATTGGTTTGTGCCGGGTATTCGCCGGCCAGCGTATCAATTTGCTTGACGAAGGGAACAATGTTTTTAGCTTTTCGGTAATCCCTGACCTGCAAAAGCTTTCCGGTCATGTCGTTTCCGGTGGGCTTCATCACCAGCCGTGCCAGTTGAAAGTCGGAAAAACCCGATTTCTTCGCATTAAGCAGCAACTCATCATCCAGTTCCTGCAACGAGTTTGCTTTCAGCAATTCTTCCTTCAGCAAATGGATGGCGTGAAGTTTATGCAGAAACCAGCGGTCTATTTTGGTTTTTTCGTAGATTTCATTGATCGAATGGCCGGCATCGAAAGCCGCGGCAATGGCAAAAATACGCCTGTCGGTCGGGAACTCCAGTTCCCGGTCGATCTCGTCGATCGTGATTTCCTGATGGTTTGCCACAAAGCCATGCATGCCTGCGCCGACCATCCGGATCCCTTTCTGAATCGCTTCTTCGAAACTCCGTCCGATCGCCATGATCTCGCCGACCGATTTCATGGAACTGCCCAGGTTTTTTGATACGCCCGAAAACTTGTTCAGATCCCAGCGGGGAATTTTGCAGACCACATAATCGAGGGCAGGCTCAAAGCAGGCCGTGGTGACCTTGGTCACCGAATTTTTAAGTTCGTGCAAACCATAGCCGAGACCCAGTTTGGCGGCGACGAACGCCAGCGGGTAACCGGTTGCCTTTGAGGCCAGCGCCGACGAACGGGATAAACGGGCATTTACTTCAATCACCCGGTAGTCTTCCGAATGAGGGTCGAGGGCGAATTGCACGTTACATTCGCCAACGATACCGATATGCCTGATAATTTTGATCGAAACAGCCCTTAGCTTATGGTACTCGGCGTTGGAAAGGGTTTGCGAGGGAGCCACGACAATACTCTCGCCGGTGTGAATCCCCAGCGGGTCGAAGTTCTCCATATTACATACGGTGATGCAATTATCGTATTTATCGCGGACCACCTCGTATTCCACTTCCTTCCATCCCTTAAGCGATTCTTCGACCAGGATTTGCGGAGAATAGGAGAAGGCGCTCGAAGCCAGTTTTTCCAGCTCTTCAAAATTGGTGCAAAAACCGCTGCCCAGACCGCCAAGGGTATAGGCAGCGCGGATGATGATCGGGAAGCCCAGCTTTTCGGCAGCATCTTTTGCCTCCTTCATATTAATACATGCAACACTGCGGGGCGTACCCACTTCGATCTCTGCAAGCTTTCCGGAAAAGAGTTCCCGGTCTTCCGTATCGATAATTGACTGAACAGGTGTTCCGACCACCTGGATCCGGTATTTTTCGAGGATACCCTGACGGAATAAGTCCACACCGCAATTCAGAGCGGTCTGGCCGCCGAAAGCCAGGAGAATACCGTCAGGCATTTCCTTTTTAATGACCTGCTCGACAAAATAGGCCGTTACCGGCAGGAAATAAATTTTGTCTGCAATCTCTTCCGAAGTCTGGATCGTGGCAATATTCGGATTGATCAGGACCGTTTCAACGCCTTCTTCCTTCAATGCTTTCAGCGCTTGTGAACCGGAGTAGTCAAATTCTCCGGCTTCCCCGATTTTAAGCGCTCCCGAACCCAGTACGATTACTTTTTTTATGCTTGTATTTAATCTTGCCATGCTGTGTCTTGTGTCTTATGTCTTGATACTTGTGTCTTACGACTTACGACTTCTTATCTTCTACAATATTCCCGATAAACTCGTCAAACAGATAGTCGGTATCGACCGGACCGCTTGAAGCTTCGGGGTGGAACTGGGTTGAGAAGAAAGGCTTGCTTTTATGCCTGATCCCTTCGTTGGTGTTGTCGTTCACATTGACAAACAAGGGTTCCCAATCGTCGGGAAGCGTATTGTCGGCAACGGCATACCCATGATTTTGCGAGGTGATAAAACACCGGTCGGTTCCCACCAGAAGTACCGGCTGATTATGACTCCTGTGTCCGTATTTAAGCTTGTAGGTTTCAGCGCCTGCGGCACGTGCCAGCAACTGGTTTCCCAAACAAATACCCATAACCGGTTTACCGGTGACCAGCGCTTTCGACAGGTAATCGACCGTTGTCTGACACATGGCCGGATCGCCGGGCCCGTTTGAAATAAAAACACCGTCGTAATCTTCGTCCGTATAGTCATAGTCCCACGGAACCCTGACCACGGTAGCGTTCCGCTTGAGCAGGCAACGGATGATGTTATTCTTCACGCCGCAGTCAACCAGCACAACCCGGAGTTCTCCGCTCCCGTAAACCTCTTTTTGTCCGATGCTGGCAACGGCCACCAGGTTTTCAAGGTTGGGATCGTAAAAGTCAATCTCGTCGCCTTCAAATTCAATTTTCCCGAGCATCGAACCTTTTTCCCGCAGTATTTTGGTCAATGCGCGGGTATCAATACCGCTGATACCCGGAACTTTCCACTCCTTCAGCCAATCGCCCAAACTTCTCATGGCATTCCAGTGGCTGTACTCTTCCGAATAATCGGAAATGATCAATCCGCTGATATGCACTTTGGCCGATTCGTAATATTCGTGGATCCCGTTGGTGGCCAGATCGGACGGAACCCCGTAATTACCGATCAACGGGTAGGTAGAAACCAAAATCTGGCCCGTATATGAAGGATCTGTTAAACTTTCAGGATAACCGGTCATCGCTGTGTAAAAAACCACTTCACCGGCTATGGACCGGTCGTATCCAAATGATTTTCCCTCAAAACGGGTCCCGTCTTCCAATACCAAACTGACTTTTTTTGCCTTTATCATTTGTTGATCGCTTAATATTTAAAAAAAATGCGTCTGGCTACTGTTGTAGGGCAAACGCATTACGCTTATTCGTTATTAATCTGATAATTTTATCCACCATGTTCCTCCGTTATTCGAATAGCAGGGCTTCGTTCTGAAAACCCTTTACTGAATCCGCTACAAAAATAGAAAATAATTTCGAAAATAAAATTTGTTTTTCTGTATAAATGCATAATTTTGCACAAGATTTGTATTTATATTCAAAAAATGAAGAATCGCACACAGCGGCAGCTATCCATTAAGAAGATAATCAGTTCCAAGGCTATTCACAGTCAGGAGAAACTGTTATCCGAGCTTCATGCGCAGGGCTTTGACCTGACGCAGGCCACCTTGTCGCGCGATTTGAAGATGCTTAAAGTAGCCAAGGTTCCCAACGGGAGAAACGGCTACCGGTATGTTATTCCGGAAGGGATCAACGCTGTGCCGGCAAACAGGTCATCGGGTAAAATCAATTTTTTGGTTGATGGTTTCCGAGACATCCAGTTTTCCGGCAATCTGGCTGTCATAAAAACACAGCCGGGTTATGCCAGCAGCATTGCCGCTTTTCTGGACAGTGCCGATCCGTACGAGATACTGGGCAGCATTGCCGGGGACGACACGATATTGCTGATCATGCGGGAAGGGGTTACACCCGGAGATTTAATAAACAGTTTAATCATTATAATGCCGAAATTACAGGAAAAATTGCCTGGGAAGAGATATGAAGAAAGCAGAAGACATTAAGGTGATGGTGGCAAATGTTTCGCATTTGCAATACACCGCAGAGATTAATGATACGATCGATGCCGCGTCGAAGGAAAGAGGTACCGGTATTGCCCGCCGTACCGACGAATATATCAATAATAAGATTTTGGAAGGGAAAGCGGTTGTGGCGATGGACGGGGACACTTTTGCGGGTTTTTGCTACATTGAATCATGGGGGCACAACCGTTTTGTGGCCAACTCCGGACTGATTGTCAAAAAGGAGTACCGCGGACTGGGCCTCGCCAAGGAAATTAAGAAGAAGGCTTTTGAGCTTTCCCGGACCCGATATCCGGAGGCCAAGATTTTTGGTTTGACCACCGGTCTGGCAGTCATGAAGATTAACCACGAGCTGGGTTACCGTCCGGTGACTTTTTCAGAGCTGACCGATGATGAAGCTTTCTGGAAGGGCTGCCAGAGTTGTGTGAACTATGATATTTTAACGCGTACAAACCGGACGAAGTGCCTGTGCACCGGTATGCTCTATGATCCGGCCTGGGAAAAGGAAAAGGCAGTGGCCGAACCGAAAAACAAGAAAATTTCCCTGCTTGAAATGATTGGCAAGCTGAAACCCAAAAACGGCATGGGAAGCAAGGAATCATCAGGATTAAGTTTCTTTAAAAAAACGAAGCAAGCTTAGGCGGAGACGGGAGACCGGAGACCGGAGACCGGAGAAAAGCATGGAGCGTGGAGCATGGGATAAGAGCAAAAAAAATACTTGATATTAAATATAATACATGATGAAAGAAAAGGTCGTATTGGCATACAGTGGAGGCTTGGATACTTCATTTTGCGCAAAGTACCTCTCGGAAGAAAAAGGTCTTGAAGTATACACTGCACTTGCCAACACCGGTGGTTTCAATGAGGCGGAACTGAGCCGGATCGAAAAAAGGGCGTATGAATTAGGCTCCAAAAAACATGTAACGCTCGACGTTACCCGGACCTATTATGAAAAATGCATCCGGTACATGGTTTTTGGCAACGTGCTGCGAAACAATACTTACCCGGTTTCGGTGAGTTCCGAACGGGTTTTTCAGGCCATAGCCATTATTGAATACGCCAAAAAAGTCGGTGCCAAATACGTGGCGCACGGAAGTACCGGCGCCGGGAACGATCAGGTCCGTTTTGACCTTACTTTCCAGGTGCTGGCACCGGATATCGAGATCCTGACACCGACCCGGGATCTGCAGCTCAGCCGCAACCAGGAAATCGATTATTTAAAGAAGCACGGTGTTACGGCCGACTGGAGCAAAATGGCGTATTCGATCAATAAAGGCCTTTGGGGTACGAGCATCGGAGGCCAGGAGACACTGACGTCGGACAAGACGCTGCCGGAATCGGCTTATCCTTCACAGCTCACCGAAAAAGGAGAAAAGGAAGTGGTGCTCGAATTCAGCAAGGGAGAGCTTAAGGCCGTCGATGGTAAAACTTATTCCAATCCGATCGAAGGCATTCAGGCACTTGAAGCAATTGCCGCTCCGTATGCGGTAGGACGCGACATGCACATCGGTGACACGATCATCGGCATTAAGGGCCGCGTTGGTTTCGAAGCTGCGGCGCCCATGCTGATCATCAAAGCACACCAGATGCTCGAAAAGCACACGCTTACCAAATGGCAGATGTACTGGAAAGAGCAACTGGCCAACTGGTACGGCATGTTCCTGCACGAGGCGATGTACCTGGAACCCGTTATGCGCAATATTGAGCAGTTCCTTGAAGCAACCCAGGAATCGGTAAGCGGAAAGGTCATCATCAAACTTATGCCCTACCATTTCATACTGGTTGGCGTCGATTCGCCCTGCGACCTGATGAAATCAGACTTCGGCGAATACGGTGAAATGAATAAAGCCTGGACGGCCGATGATGTGAAAGGTTTCACCAAAGTCCTCGGCACATCTCTGAAAATTTACAATGCAGTCAACAAAAAATATTAACCCCGGGAAGCGATCATGATTCAGACAGGAATAATTGGAGGAGCAGGATACACGGCAGGCGAGCTGATCCGGATTATACTGAACCACCCGCAGGCGGAACTGAGTTTCGTGCAAAGCTCCAGTAACGCGGGGAATCCGCTTCATCAGGTCCACCGTGACCTGCTGGGCGACACGGAACTGGTTTTTGTTACCGAACCCGACTACAGCCGTTGCGATGTGCTCTTCCTTTGCATGGGACACCACAAGTCGAAGGCGTTTTTGGATGGAGCCAACGTTCCGGAAAAGGTGAAGATCATCGACCTGAGCCAGGATTACCGGCTGAAAGCAGACAGCCACGATTTTGTGTACGGCCTGCCCGAACTGAACCGCGAAGCGATCCGCACAGCGGTGCACGTTGCCAATCCCGGCTGTTTTGCCACCGGCATTCAACTGACGGTGCTGCCTTTGGCGGCCGCCGGACTGCTGCGGGATGAGGTGCATGTCAATGCGATTACCGGTTCAACCGGTGCGGGACAGGCGCCCACGCAAACGTCCCATTTTAGCTGGAGAAGCGGAAACCTTTCCGTTTACAAAGCATTCGAGCATCAACATCTGGGCGAGATCACCCAAAGTGTTCAGCAATTACAGCCTTCATTTAATCAGGCGATCAATTTTATTCCGGTCAGGGGTAATCATACCCGCGGTATTCTGGTGTCCGCCTATACCACCTACGACGGAAGCCTTGACGACGCAATTAAATGTTATACGGATTATTACGCCGGCCACCCGTTTGTATTCGTTACCCGCGAAAATCCGGACCTGAAGCAGGTTGTCAACACCAACAAAGCAATCCTGCACCTTGAAAAACACGGAAATAAGCTCATGATCCTGAGTGTCACCGACAACCTGCTCAAGGGAGCGTCGGGACAGGCCGTACAAAACATGAACCTGATGTTCGGACTGGATGAAAAAACCGGACTCAATTTAAAACCTGTTTCCTTTTAAGACTATGGAACTATTTGACGTTTATGCCTTACTCAATATCACGCCGGTAAAAGCCGAAGGCTGTTACCTCTGGGATGACCAGGGGAAGAAGTACCTCGACCTTTACGGCGGACATGCCGTTATTTCGATCGGGCACAGCCATCCCCGTTACATCGAAAAGATCAGCAAACAATTGCAGCAGATCGGATTTTACAGCAACTCCGTGCAAATTCCGCAGCAGAAAGAACTGGCCGACAGACTGGGCAAGCTCTCCGGACTTGATTCCTATCAACTGTTCTTATGTAACTCGGGCGCAGAGGCCAACGAAAACGCCATGAAGCTGGCTTCGTTTACCACGGGCCGCCGGAAGATTCTCAGCTTTAGCAAAGCCTTTCACGGACGCACCTCCGGAGCGGTGTCGGTTACTGATAACCCAAAGATTACCGCTCCGGTCAATGAAACGCCCCATGCTGTGCATATCCCCTGGCATGATGCGGCAGCGGTTGAAGAGCAACTCAAAACAGAAGAAATTGCGGCCGTGATCATCGAAGGTATTCAGGGTGTGGGCGGTATCCGTGTGCCTGATCCGGCGTTTCTGGAAAAGGTCGGACAGCTTTGCAAGAGCTACGGGACCCTCCTTATCCTGGATGAAGTTCAGTCGGGTTACGGACGAAGCGGCAAATTCTTTGCCTTTCAATACAGCGGGATAGTACCCGATATTGTTACCACAGCCAAGGGAATGGGAAATGGTTTCCCGATCGGGGGAGTACTAATCGGTCCGGCGCTGAAACCCTGGACCGGCATGCTGGGAACCACCTTTGGCGGAAACTACCTCGCCTGTGCGGCCGGAATCGCGGTACTGGAGGTCATTGAAGAGGAAAAGCTGGTTGAGAACGCTGCAAAAACAGGCGCTTATCTGCTGGAGAACCTGGCTTCATTCAAAAAAATTAAAGAGGTGAGAGGAAAAGGGCTGATGATCGGGATGGAGTTTGAGGAACCGGTCAAAGCGATCCGCCAGCGCTTGCTGGAAGAAGAAGCGGTCTTCACCGGATTTTCAGGCACCAACGTGATCCGGCTTTTGCCGCCGCTCACACTAAGCCTTCAGCAAGCCGACGACTTTTTAACTAAATTTGAACAGGTTTTAAAAGATTAATTCAAGACCCGCGACTCACGACTCAATACTAAAAACATGCAAATCAACACAATCGCCGTTCTGGGAGCAGGCAACATGGGAGGATCCATTGTAAACGGGATCATCAAGTCGGGCTACCTGCCGGCATCAGCCATTTATGTTGCCGATCCGAGAGAAAAAACCCTGGAAGAATTCGCTCAGAAAGGGGTCAATGTCTTCAAAAATAACGCCGATGCCGTGAAACCGGCCGACCTGGTTATTTTTGCGGTGAAGCCTTACCATATTGAAGGCGTCCTTACCGAAGTCAGGCCGGCACTGGTCCCCGGCAAAATCCTGGTGTCGATTGTCACGGGCATTAACCTGAAAGAACTTTCGGCACTGGCCGGCGAAGGGATGAAGATTTTCCGGGTGATGCCCAACACGGCTATTGCCATTCAGGAATCGATGACCTGCATCGCTTCGAACGGGAACGATCCGGAAAGCCTCGATACCGTCAGAGAGCTTTTCGATCAGTTGGGGAAGACCGTCGTGATCGGTGAAGACCTCATGGCTGCGGCAACCGTGCTGGCCTCGTGCGGTACGGCCTTTGCGCTGCGCTATGTTCGTGCGGCCATGCAGGGTGGCATTGAAATGGGATTTGGAGCGGAGATGGCCCAGTTCATCACGGCTCAGACGGTGATGGGGGCGGTCCGCCTGATCCTCAATACCGGCAGTCATCCCGAACGCGAGATCGATAAGGTGACTACCCCGCGCGGAATCACGATTACAGGTATCAACGAAATGGAACATCAGGGCTTCAGTTCGGCCGTGATCCAGGGGCTGATCGCGTCGTTCGAAAAGATAGAAAAGAAGCTGTGAGCTGTGAGCTGTGAGCTGTGAGCTGTGAGCTATGAGTAAAAAAGATTTTACAGTTTTATAATATCGCAATCTTACAATTTTACAATTTAATCGTTTTGACCAATTTCAACTATAAGAGGATTACTGTAAAAGTCGGGAGCAACGTGCTGACCAGGTCTGACGGCACGCTGAATGTAGCGCGCATTGCTCATTTGGTTGATCAGATCGCCTTTCTGCATAAAAACGGTGTCGAGGTCATTCTGGTCTCGTCGGGCGCAGTGGCTGCCGGACGCAGCGAGATGAAACCACAGAAGAAACTCGATCCGGTTTCATCGCGTCAGCTCTATTCGGCCATCGGCCAGGTAAAACTGATTAACCGGTATGCCGATCTGTTCCGCGAACATGGCATTACCTGCGCCCAGGTGCTCACCACGAAAGACAATTTCGCCGATCGCACCCATTATCTGAACATGAAAAATTGTTTTACCACCCTGCTCGCAAACAAGGTGGTACCGGTAGTCAATGAAAACGACACCATTTCGGTGACCGAACTCATGTTCACCGACAATGACGAGCTTTCAGGGCTGATTGCCAGTATGCAGAACTCCGAGGCGCTGATCATTCTGACCAATGTGGACGGGATTTATGACGGTGATCCTGAGGGTGAAAGTTCCGGGATCATTGAAGAGATCACCATCAGGGATAAGGAGTGGATGAAGAATGTGGCCGTCCGTAAATCGGGCTTTGGCCGGGGAGGAATGCTGACAAAAAGCTCCATTGCCCGCAAGGTGGCCAAGGAAGGTATCGCGGTTCATATCGCCAACGGACTGAAAGATCATGTCCTTGTCGATCTCATGCGGACCGACACGACGGTTAAACATACTGTATTTAAACCCGAGAAACACAAATCGTCGAACGTAAAAAAATGGATCGCCTATTCCGACAGTTTTGCCAAAGGGAAACTGGTGATCAACAATGGAGCGGTACAGGCGTTGTACTCTTCGGGGGCGGCCAGTTTACTGCTCATTGGCGTAACCGCAGTCAGAGGTGTTTTTCAGAAGGGCGATATTGTGAAGATCGTCGATGAAGAAGGGAAATCGATTGGCTGGGGAAAATCACAGTTCAGTTCGGAGATGGCCGAAAAGGAACTGGGCAGCAAGAATAAAAAGCCGGTTGTTCATTACGATTATCTGTACCTAAAGGAAGAATAGAAAATTAATTTACAGGATCAGTAAAACGTGCGCCATGGAAATCAAGAAACAATTGGAAGCAACACTGAAAGCCAGCCGGAGTTTAAACCTGCTGAGTGTTGAACAGATCAACCGTATCCTGCATGACGTGGCTGATGCAGCCGTTGCGCAGGCCGATCCGATATTGGTAGAAAATAAAAAGGACCTCGACCGGATGGATGCGACCGATCCCCGTTACGACCGGTTAAAGCTGAGCCGTGAAAGGATTGCGGGCATCGCCGGCGATATCCGGAACGTAAGCACCCTGCCCTCCCCGCTTGGACGCATTTTAAAACAAACCGTCCGCCCGAATGGCATGCAGATCACCAAGATAGCCGTTCCATTTGGCGTAATCGGCATCATCTATGAAGCCAGACCCAATGTGACCTTCGATGTCTTTTCCCTTTGCCTGAAATCGGGCAACGCCTGCGTGCTTAAAGGCGGCAGCGACGCCGACTCTTCAAACAAGGCCATTGTTCGGGTCATCCATGCTGTTCTGGAAAAACATGGGGTTGACCGTAACATCCTGGCCCTTCTGCCTCCGGGAAGGGAAGCGACCGCCGAAATCCTGAACGCCCGGGGTTATGTGGATCTGATCATTCCCCGCGGGTCGCAGGGGCTGATCAATTATGTGCGTGAAAATGCCACCATACCGGTCATTGAAACCGGAGCCGGTATTTGCCATACTTATTTTGATGAATCGGGCGACACAGCCAAGGGGCGGGCTATTGTGAACAATGCCAAGACCCGCCGGTGCAGTGTCTGCAACGCGCTCGATTGCCTGATCATCCATGAGAGCCGGCTGGGCGACCTGCCGCAGATCTGTTCCGAACTGCCGGCAAGCCAGGTGGTCGTTTATGCCGATGAAAAAGCCTATGCTGCGCTTGAGGGAAAATACCCGGCCGAATTGCTGCAGAAAGCGACCGAAGAATCGTTCGGAACCGAATTCCTGGACTACAAAATGGCCATCAAAACCGTAGCTTCGTTCGAAGAAGCGCTGGAACATATTTCCGTTTACAGTTCTAAGCACAGCGAAGCCATTATCACGGAAGATGAAAGTCGCAAGGACCTGTTTCGTAAGATGGTAGATGCAGCAGCCGTTTACTGCAACGTGTCGACCGCCTTTACCGATGGCGCCCAGTTTGGACTTGGGGCCGAAATCGGCATCTCCACGCAGAAGCTTCATGCCCGCGGACCAATGGCCCTTGAGGAACTCACCAGCCATAAGTGGCTGATTGACGGCGACGGGCAGATCAGGGCGAAATAAGCGAAGAAGCTATTAGCTATTAGCTGTTAGTGAGACTGTTCAGTGGTCTTATACTTATAGCTAAAGGCTACAGCCAACAGCTAAATAAAATTGAAACTATAAAGCTACAAGCTGCCGGCAAAAAAGCTAACAGCTCATAGCTAAAAGCTAACAGCTCATATAATGAAACATTTTACAACCATACACGATTTAGACAACCTGGACGAAGCGCTCAAACTGGCGTTTGAGCTCAAAAAGGATCCTTACAAATACCAGTCGCTGGGGAAGAACAAAACCCTGTTGCTGGTTTTCTTCAATTCCAGTCTCCGGACGCGGCTGAGCACACAAAAAGCCGGACTGAACCTGGGCATGAACGTGATCGTTTTCGACATCAACGAAGGCGGCTGGAAGCTCGAAACAGAATTGGGTGTCATCATGGACGGTGATAAGCCTGAACATATCCGTGAAGCCGTTCCTGTAATCGGGAAATACTGCGACATCATCGGGGTGCGTTCGTTTGCCGGTTTCAAAAACAAGGACGATGATTACCAGGAGAAGATCCTGCAGCAATTCATCGATTATGCCGGCGTTCCGGTGGTCAGCATGGAAGCGGCCACCCGTCATCCGCTGCAGTCGTTTGCCGACCACCTCACCATTGAGGAATACAAAACAAAAGCCCGGCCAAAAGTGGTGCTGAGCTGGGCACCGCATCCGCGGGCCTTGCCACAGGCGGTGCCCAATTCGTTCGTGGAATGGATGCGTGAAACCGGGTATGAACTTGTGGTAACCCATCCCGAAGGATACGAGCTGGCACCGGAATTTATGGGCGACCTGAAACCCGAATACGACCAGATGAAAGCCTTCGAAGGCGCCGACTTTATCTATGCCAAAAACTGGGCTTCGTATACCCATTACGGACAGATCCTGTCGAAAGACCGGAGCTGGACGGTCTCGGAGCGGCAGATGGCGGTGACCAACAAGGCCAAATTCATGCATTGCCTGCCTGTGCGCCGGAACATGATCGTGAGCGACAGCGTGATCGACGGCCCTGATTCGATCGTGGTGCCGGAAGCAGAAAATCGTCTTTTCTCCGCCCAGGCTGTCCTGAAATTGTTGCTGGACCAGATACAAAATCGTTCGTAATTCCCGTCTTACGACTAACGACTAACTACTTACGACTACCATGAAGCATCTTACCATAGTCAAGGTTGGCGGCAAAGTTGTTGAAGAAGCCGCTTCGCTGCAGGATTTCCTGACCCGTTTCTCAAAGCTTGAAGGACGGAAGGCGCTGGTTCACGGCGGAGGCCGTTCGGCAACAGCCATGGCATCGAGGCTGGGCCTGGAGGCGAAAATGGTTGACGGGCGCCGCATCACCGATCAGGCGATGCTCGAAGTGGTCACCATGGTTTACGGCGGACTGGTAAACAAGAACATTGTTGCCGCCCTGCAGGCGATGGGTATCAATGCCATCGGGCTCACGGGCGCAGACCTCAACTACATGCAATCGGTAAAGCGACCGGTGAAGGAAATCGATTACGGTTTTGTGGGCGATGTAACCAGCGTTCGGACCAGTGAGATCAACCTGTTGATCGATCAGGGCGTTGTACCCGTGCTGGCCCCGTTAACACACGACGGCAAAGGACAACTGCTCAACACCAATGCCGATACCATTGCCGCCGAAGCAGCCATTGCCTTTAGCCGGGACTATGAAA
The DNA here is from genome assembly GCA_038562555.1 of Prolixibacteraceae bacterium. Classification (GTDB taxonomy): domain Bacteria; phylum Bacteroidota; class Bacteroidia; order Bacteroidales; family Prolixibacteraceae; genus JBCFBK01. Next base: position 58,045 of record JBCFBK010000014.1, read on the forward strand.
CCGAGCTGGTTTTCTGTTTTGAAAAGCCGGGCGTGCTGCTCGATGCCGACGATGACCGCTCGGTGATTGCCACGCTCACCTATGCCGAATTTAAGCGGCTTCAGGCGGAAGGCGCCATCCACAGCGGCATGATCCCCAAGCTCGACAACAGTTTCGACGCCATTCGGCGCGGCGTGGCCCGGATCCGCATCACCAGCATCGAGGGCCTCAACGCAGGCGGCACCACCCTCCTGCCGGGCTAAGAACAGCCAAGGGCTGATTTAATGCACGGCAAAAAATAAGCGGCGTTCGCGGCGAAGATTTGCCGGAATCTGCCTACATTTACAAAAGGATATTTGTTCGAAATAACTAACATCCCGGAACATGTCGATCGATCTTGCATTTTCATGTTGCGCCGCACGGGAGTCATCGTCGTTTTTAGTGCGGAGATTTCTGTTTCTGGAATCGCAATCTCAGGCCGGCTGCTATTGTGATAAGCACATCCCCGATGGATACTGTACGCTTATTTTCAACTTTCGCGGAGAGGTCACCATGAGTAACGAGCATGCTCCCCTTCGGAAATTGCCTCCTTACTTCCTGGCTCTTCCCTATCTGGGCTTCGTTAATATAAAAGCTACGCTGCCGATCGATACCTTCGCCGTTGCCTGTAATACAAGTGTCTTTTCTTCCTTTTTCGACATTTCGCTTGACTCACTTGAAACGCCCTCGTTTTGTGCGATTGATGATGTCATTCCTTATGAACTGTACGAAAAGCTTAAACAGGCGGCGACGCAGGAGGCTCGCATCGTGCTGTTCGAAAATTTCATCAGCGAAATAAAAAAGAGAGAACCCTATATTCCCGACACGATCGATCGGGCCTGCGAACAGATTTATGCGTCAAACGGTCTGCTGCAGATCGACGATCTCATTTCATCCTTAAAGGTCAACGACCGGACGTTTCGACGGAATTTTTACCGCCGGGTAGGCGTCACGGCCAAATCGCTGTGCCGGATTATACGCGCTCATCAGGTGTTGAACGCGATGAAGGAATCAAAGGAAATTGATTATCAAAGCATCGTCTTTTCCGGCAAATATTTCGACCAGCCTCATTTCGTAAACGACTTCCGTAAATTTATCGGCGAATCGCCGGGAACCTTCTTTCACCGCGATCTCCGCGTCGTCAAACTATTCTCCGGTTTATAACTGAAAGCGGCACAGTCGTTCCGCCTTTGTTGTCCGTTTTTTACAATCTTTTAACGGGCAGGTGTGGTACATTTGATTATAAAACCAAAAAACGACCGTTTATGAAAGCTTTTAAATTTTTATTTACCCTGTTCATTCTGGTGGCAGCTTCTACTGCTTTTGCTCAGATTAACGTGAAGGACAGGATTAAGGAAAAATCGGCTAACCGGGCTGACTCAAAAGTGGATGAAGGAATTGATAAGGGAATTGACAAAATTGAAGAAGGAGTAGGCAAGCTTTTCAAAAAGAAAAAAGCGGTTTCAAAAGAAACCACCGACGAAGAAGAAGCTGAGACCGACCAGGCAGCCGAAGAGAGCAATGAGGAGTTTGAAGATAACAATCAGCCGGCACAGAAGACCGCCTCGCTTCAAAGCTTCACCAAATATGATTTTGTTCCGGGTGACAAGATACTCTATTTTGAAGATTTCTCACAGGACGCTGTCGGCGATTTCCCGGCTCTGTGGACTACCAATGGCGGAGGAGAAGTGAAGACTGTCAATGTCGCTGCCGGCAACTGGTTTCACATGAATAAAGAAGAAAGCGTTTACTGCAACACCAAAAAAATTGACTTCCCGCAGAACTTCATTGTTGAATTTGACATCATTCCTGACGAAAACTTTCAAAGCGCTTTTGAACTCTGCCTTTATGAAGAAGTGGAACCGAAAGAAATGAACGACGATCTTTATCCGGGGAAAAGGGGGTTACACATCTTCATGGACCAGGAAAGCTGGTCGTCGAAAGGGTACATGGATGATCCCGACTCAGACTGGCTGGAATCACGTTCAACAACAAACCCCTGTGAAGTGAATAAGGCCAACCATGTTATTATCTGGGTACAAAACAGAAGGCTCAGGATTTACCACCAGGGCGCCAAAGTACTGGATTCACCCACCAATATCTATGCAGGATCGAAATTCAATAAAATCCGTTTCAGCAGTTGGAATACCGAGGCAAGACCCTACGTTACGAACCTGAAAGTGACCACGGCATCGCCCGATACCCGGAGCAAGCTCATTACCGAAGGGAAACTGGTTAGCTATGGCATCTATTTCGATGTAAACAAAGATGTTGTCAAGGCAGAATCGTACGGCACCCTGAGCGACATCGCCAAAATACTAAAGGAAAACCCGACGGTGCGGATTAAAATCGACGGTCATACCGACGCTGACGGCGCTGATGCCGCCAACCTCGACCTGTCGAAACGCCGCGGCGCATCGGTCAAAAACGAACTGGTCAAAACATTCGGCATCGACGCCTCCCGCATCGAGTCGGACGGCCTGGGCGAAACAAAGCCGATTGCACCAAACGATACGCCTGCAAACAAAGCGCTGAACCGCCGGGTGGAGTTTATCAAAATCTAAAAAAATCCACACGAATGAAATTGCCATGATTTGGCAAATGCCAGCCGAAAATGAAAAGAACGTTTCAATCATGGCTATTCGATGAGTGCGTGCTGATGTTCAATGAACTAAAAAAATCTACACGAATGAAATTTATCAGAGAAGGCTTGATGACAGCCGTTCTTTTTGCCGGTTCCTTAACGGGACAGGCCCAGAAAACGCCCGAAGCCCTGCTGGGACAACTTCCGGCCGTACCCACCGTTTCCTGCACTGCCGACACCTCGGTGGTAAACAGTTTCACCAAACGCATTTATGAGGTTCAGGCCGCCCTGCAGCAGGAAGTTGACCGGATCCATGCCGATGTTCAGGCACAAGAGGAAAATATAAAAGACCGGGCCCTGTCGATGGCGGCCCGCCAGACGGGTTTGAGTAAAGCTGATCTGGAACAGCTCCAGCAGGAAAATGTCAGTGACGAAGAGGCCCGGAAGATGGCTGATAAAAGTCTGGGCAAACAATTCAACCTGTCGTTGGACGAGCTGGCGGAAGTGGGTGAAATGAGCGAGGCCGAACAGGAAAAGTGGGCTCAGAATTACGGCGATCGGCAAATGCAGGCAGCCATGCAAAATCCGCAGGCCACCGCAAAGAAGCAGGAAAAGAGCGCCCGTTTATTCGAATTATCGAAAGAACAAAAAGCCATTGGCGAGCGCATTACGGAAAGAATGAAAAGGATTGCCGCGATTTTCAGGGAAGTTGATCTGCAGGATACGATCGAAACGCGCAAGATGAATGAAAAGCTTCCTGCGCTGGAAAACCAGCTTTGCTCGGGAATTTGCTCGCCGGCCGAGGCTGCCCGGTCAAAGGCTGCCGAAAAGCAGATTTATGCTCTCCGGCTTCAGTACTGTGAAAAAATGTCACCCCTGCAAACCAACGCCATTTCACAATACCTGACCAGTCTCAAAATGCTTTTCTCCGACTACAGGCGCCTTACCGAAGTTCAGAATGAGCTCGCCACCCTGCAGTCGGGAGTCCTTGTGCCGGCCGACCTGAGTTGCTACAGTGCGGTGGATGAATACGCCGGCGTCCTGGCTGACGCTTATAAATACTGGGCAGGAAAGTTTGAACAATAACGTATGAAACGAACGCGGATCGTCTTTTTACTCATCAGCTTTTTGCTTTCGGTCCATCTTCTGCAGGCACAATTGTCGCCCGAGATTTCCCGGATCATGAAGAAAATGCAGGCGGGAACCGAGCTTAACGAGGCCGAAGAAAAGGCGCTTGACGACTGGGGACAGGAAATGGAAAAGAAGCACGGGGACGAAACAACCACTCAGCCCAAGAAGAACGCTACCGCATCACCGCTCAAAAAAACAGGTACAGGCGCGAAACTTCCCGTCGCGCTCCCTGCGCTGACCCGCGAAAGCTATGTTAAGCTTGCCCAGTCGCTGATGCAGAGTTACGGGGCAAAGTCGGGCGACCTGCCCGGGCTGAACCAACTGCTTTCAAAAACCGGCAAGGCAACCCAGGGTGCCGACTATGGCGCCCTTTTTGTGATGGAAGGCGCCGGCGAGGCCAGTATTTACACCTGTGCCTGGAGCGCCGTTAAGGAGCCGGCTGACGTGCTTACCTCCAACAACCTGGCTGTTGCACTGAAAAACCAGGGTGAGTATGCAAAAGCCCTTCAGATTTTGAAATATGCCAATGCCATCCGACCGGGGATTGGTCTGGTCATGTCTAATACGGGCTGGGTTTATTTCGAAGCCGGTGATTATGCGCAGGCAAAAACAGCCTATAACGCCGCGCTGAAGGCGGCGCCTGAAATGACGTCGCCCTATATGGGACTTGGCCTGATCGCCCAACAGGAGGGAAATTCCTTTAAGGCCAGGGAGTACCTGCGAAAGGCATTAAAAGACCGGTATTCGGCGGCAGGTATAAAAGCCTGCCGGCAGGCACAGGAAAAAGCAGGCTCCGAAAATCAGGCACCCGACGAACCGCTTTCGGACGAACGGGAAGACTCCGGCAACTTGCAGGTACCCAATCTTCCGGTTTACGAGCAGCCACAGAAAATGGCGCCGCAGGAACCGGTACTCCGGAATTATGTATCCAGGCTGAATTCGCGGCTTGGGCGGATTACGCGCGAAATGGAAGCGTTGTCGGAACACATCCGGAAACAACAGGAACGGGCGATGCAGGATCCTGAAAATGCATTGGTTTACCGCCGTGATTTTTCAAAAGAGATGATGATGCTCGAAGATATTGAGCTGCTGCTGTGGGGTGAAAACGGGAATTATGGCCATACCGTGCGGGAGGCTTCGGCATTTACCGAAAATACTGCAAAAATCATGGAGCAAAACGCCACCGTCATGCTTTCGTATCTGGAAAGAATCGGTTACCTGGACGATCGGCTGCAGCCGCTCTATGAGCAGCTCGTTGCCTGCAATGGGGATGAAAGCTGTGTAAAAATGGTTGCAAAGAAAATGGAACCATTCCTGACCGAAAAGGAACAGGTAAGCTATAAAATGTGCAAGCTGGGAAAGCAGCAGATGGACATTTTACTTTCGGGCGGCTATAAGGCATTATCGACCTTGCAGACACAGTTTCAGGAAACGGTTCCCGATTACTATGCGTTTACCGGTCCGGTGCTCAAAAAAATCTATGCCCCGGCCCTGAATGAACTATACAACCTGCACTGCGAAGCCAAAGTACTGACAGAAGAACTTGCACTCGCTTCCAGAGCGCTGGGAATGGCAGAAGATGCCGCGAAATATTACGAGATGGAGTGTATTGAGCCGGAGCCTCCGGCACCACCCGATGCCGAACCGGACGAAGCCAGTGCTGCGAAGAAGAAACCCGGACCCTGTCCGCTGGGCGACGGGATCCAGGCCGGCATTGGTTCATTCTCGTTCGAGCTCACCTGTACCTTTGTCAAGGTATCGGGAGGCGAAGGTGTTTTGGCATCGGTAAAACGCGATTTCGTCAAACACGAAACCACCTTATGGGCAGGCGTGGGAGCAAAAGCCGAATACGGACACGGCAACCTGACTGCCGAGGCAACTGTGGGAGCTGAAATAACAATCGGACAAAATACAGTAAAAGACATCGGCTTTACCAGCAGCGTCAAGGCCGGAGTGGGCGGACTCATGGAAACCGAGATCAGCGGGCGCATCGCCTTAGACAGCGGCGCGTCGATCGACATGAATACCGACTTTTTGCCTTAACCAAACCGAACCAAACCGAACATTCACTTATGAAAGCACCGTCATTTTTAAAATGCGCCATCCTGATCCAGCTAAGGTCAATCGTGCCCATCCTGTTTTTCCTTTTAATGGCCGGCGCCGTGCCCGCCCGGCAGCGGCCCCCGTTTTCGGAGAAAACCGTCGAAGTTGACGGCCGCATGTTTCTGCCTTTCACAAAAGGAGAAGTGGTCAGAAAGCTGTCCGGTTCGCATAAACCTGTACTTGACCAGATTTGCTCCGTCATTACTGCCTGGGACTCGATCGCCCCGCCTCAGGGTCTGAAAGTGCTTTGCTCCGGCCTTGACAAGTCACTTGATATTTATTTTCTGCCTTATCTGTTTGAAGACGGAATCCGTTACGCTTCAGAAGGAGGGCCAATGGTAAACCTGTCCGTGAACGATCCGCTTCGCATGTTTGGACAGCCTGTTGTTTCCGACATCTTTCTTTGTCCGCAGCAAACGGCCGAATTTCACGGATTTCCTATTTACCTGAATGATCGCCACGAAGTAACGGTTGTGTCAAAAAAGCAGGTTCCGCTTTTTGTTCCGGTGTCGCAGGAAGAATACCTGAAAGCGCTGATCGCAAAAGAAGAAAAGAACCAGGGCACGAGTACCGGTTCCGATTATCAATCCAACTTCCGCGAAATGGAAAAGGCGTATCAGCAATTGCTGAAAACCGATCAGGAAGCTGCGCGTGAATTTAAACAGCAAATGAATGCGTTTAAAGCCGACGTCAGCAAAGGCGGAGCGGAGATGATTGATCCGGTTGCCCTGCTGAAAAAGGAACTTTCCGGCTTAACGGCGCAAGAGCGGACCCGGCAGGCCTTTTACGGGGGAGCCTCGGCCATGGAAGCCTACCGGAATGCATCGGGGCTGGTGCCTTACGAAGACCGGGAAAATGCAGAAGCGTTGGTTTGTGCCAATCCGGCACTGATCTCAGGTTCGGCAACAGGACAGGTTCAGCTTCTTGTGATCAGTTGGTCGGTTGGTTCGCCTGAGATTTACGATAAGCCACGGATGTATTCCGGCGACCGGGCCGGCTTTCGCCTGGCCGAAACTTTAATGAAGGAATTATACCTCGATCAAAAAATCTGGAACGAGGTGTTCCGGATCTGTAAGTAAAGACATGGCCGGAATCGACCCCATCGTTTTCAGTACCGCGCACAAGCAAAGACGAATTTTGTATCCCTGATCCTCAATAAGGATATTCAGATCTGAAATAGCCACAAGTGGCTTTAATGTAGCCTTTGAGTAGCCTTTGAGTGGCCTTTGAGTGGCCTTTGATACGTCCTTGTTGCGAATAAAACTTCGCTTATCTTTGTTTAAAGTAGTCTTACCACGCTCATGAGATCAAGAGAACAAATCGTACGACGGATTTTCGAATCGCAAAATACGGATGGCTTTTGGAAAGTCCTCGCTGAATCGGACAGGCATTATCCGGTTTGCCTGCATTACGTTCCGGCTTACAAGGCAACCTCATGGACTTTAATCCTATTGGCTGATATCGGGCATGACAAAGACGATGTCAGGATCAGGAAGCCCTTGCGTGAGATTCAAAATCACTTTTTTGATCCGGTACACCAGATTTTTTGTCTGGGAAAAGACCACTTTCCGATTCCCTGCCTGAACGGGAATATGATTTACCTGGACTGCTATTTTAATGGCCGGCCCGGCAAGGAAAGCCTGAAGGCCCTTGATTTCTTTTGCCGGCATCAGCGGTTTGACGATGGGTCTTACCTGAACGGGAAAAACGAATTTTGCTCCAATACAAGCTGCTACGGGAAGCATACCTGTTACTGGGGAGTTATCAAACTGCTGAAAGGCATTTCATTCATCCCCAAAACATTCAGAACAGATGCCGTAAACGCGTTAATGGAGAAGTGTATCCGGTTCATTCTGTTGCACCGGGTGTGTTACAGCTCTCACCGTGCAGACAGGATCATGATCAAAGGCATGGACCAGTTAAGCTTTCCCAACATGTATAAAAGTGATTTCCTTGAAATCCTTTGGTTATTAAAGAGGGAGCAGGTCCGTTCGGAGCAGCTTTATCCTGCCATTGACATGCTGAAATCAAAACGCCTGCCTTCGGGCGAGTGGAATCTGGAGCGAAAGATCAGCAATATGACAGCGGGAGTCGGTGAAATAAACACGCCGAATTCCTTTATCACCCAACGGGCAGCCGAAGTGCTCGATTTTTATTTGGGCTTCTGATTTCATTTATCGCTGATCGCGGCAAACGGGGCGTTCCGAAGAATTGGGAACAGGATTACGCCATGTATACAAGTTCTCCAAAGCAGACTTACATATGTGTTAAATTCATCCGTTCAAAAATTGAAAAGATGCAGCGGATTGTGAAGAAATTTTAATTTTGTAGTGTATTTTCTTCAGGGCAGGGCGTAATTCCCTACCGGCGGTTACAGTCCGCGACTCCTGTAAAAAGGACTGATTTGGTGGAACTCCAAAACCGACAGTTAAAGTCTGGATGGAAGAAGAAAAACAGCGGTGTTGCCATGTTTCACCGGCAATTGTTGCGTTTTACCCTGAAGGAACATCCTCTAATTCTAAAATGACGGGTAAAATGAAAACGATCAACGATTTCGGGGCAAGCTACAGTCAACGTGTCGAAAATGCAGTCAAAAAACTTCGGGACGGCAAGGGTATCCTTCTTGTTGACGATGAAAACCGGGAGAATGAAGGAGACTTGATTTACGCTGCGGCCAACATGACTGAAAAGGACATGGCCCTGATGATCCGGGAATGCAGCGGAATTGTATGTCTGTGCCTTTCTCCGGAGAAAAGTGAACAACTTGGATTACGCCAAATGGTGGAAATTAATGACAGTAAGAATAAAACGGCATTCACCATTTCCATCGAAGCAAAAGAAGGTGTCACCACAGGGGTTTCGGCGAAAGACCGGATCCAAACCATCAGGACGGCTATCGCGGAACATGCACAACCTTCGGATCTGGCCCACCCTGGTCACGTTTTCCCCTTAGTGGCAAAGCAACATGGCGTGTTTGAAAGAAGGGGGCATACCGAAGGGAGTGTTGACCTGGTGAAATTAGCCGGATTGGGTGAATCGGCCGTGTTGTGCGAATTGACAAACCCCGACGGAACAATGGCAAGATTACCCGAGATTATCGATTTTGCGAAAGAACATGCTCTGACCGTCCTTTCAGTCGAAGATATTATTCACTACCGGGAACAGCTTACTGGAAAAAACATTGTCCCGGTAAATTCAACTTTATCAGGAGTTTGAATCCTTGTCTTTGCACCTGTTTTTTTTCAAAAGCACAGAATAACTAAAACCGGCCCGGCATTGAAGCCGGGATTGACTATTCTGATATGTCTACCGTTTGCATTCATATATTATCTATTCCCCATTTTAAACTTTTTAACCCGCCGGTGAGTTGTCATTAATTACCGTTTAATCGAAAACAACACGCTGTCATGGAAAGATCAACAGAAGAACCTTCGGTACAGGAAACCGGAAAGCAACATGGGAAAAATGAATTACCCGTTATTTCATTTGAAAAAGCTGAGGATTGGAGAAATTGGTTGGAAGAAAATCACAACCAGGAAAAAGGGATTTGGTTACGGATTTATAAAAAGGGAACAGGTCATCCCTCTGTAACCCGTGGCACCGCTCTGGATGAAGCATTGTGCTACGGATGGATTGACGGCCAGGCCAAAAAACAGGATAACGAATCTTACCTTCAGAAATTCACACCCCGCCGATCGCGCAGTATCTGGTCGAAAATAAATATTGAGCATATTGAGCGGTTGGAAAAAGAAGGAAAAATGCGGCCGGCAGGAAGAAAAGCGGTGGAAGCGGCACAAGCCGACGGCAGGTGGGAGAAGGCCTATGATTCACCGAAGAACATGGAGGTTCCGGAAGATTTTATCGCCGAACTTTCGAAGGATGAAAAAGCGCTGGCATTTTTCGGGACGTTGAATAAAACGAACAGGTATGCCATAGCCTGGCGGCTACAGACGGCCCAAAAGCCTGAAACGCGTGAAAGGCGCAAACAGGTTATGCTTGAAATGATGGCGCGGGGAGAAAAGCTCCATTGAGTTATCAGATATTCCGGTTTTTCGCCGGTTTTACCGAAAAATAATCAGCGACGGCCGCGACAACTCTGCCCATTAACTGAAGAACATGGCTCCCTGGTTTATTGCATTTACTTTTTCAGATGCAGTTGCAGGCAGCGTTGTCAGCCTTCCTGAAAATCAATTTGGATTCATGGCAGCATTGATTTGCTGTACCTCATACGACTTCATATTGATTTGCTTGTTGATATTTCTCCCGATTTCAGTGACGGTCATAACGGTGCGGTCATTGTTGCGCGTATTCGTGACTTCATATGCCATTGTAAAGCCTGCAGGCATGTTTTTGGGAAGAGCATTTTTCTTTGACGGTGCTTCACCCATACCAAGCAATTTGAGGTCGATTTCCGGGGTAATCCAGAAGAAAGCCTCTGTCTTTTCCTTTGCGTCGTCATAACGGTATTCGTCGCACTTATACCCCAGGATGGTTTTACTTCGACCCGTTTTGGTGAAGCTTCCCTGGATATCTGTTTCATCCAAATTTTCCTGCTTCGTGAGATCACTGAAGTTTTGCCCGAAAACTACGGCCGATTTTTTGCCATCCTGATCTGCCAGCATGATCATGGCGTTATTCTTCACGTCAATGATAAAACTTCCCTGCACCTGGTCCTTGCCGGTTCCGGGCCCCGGCTCAAACGCCAGGTTTTTCGCGTTCTGATCGAAATAGTAGATGAATGTCCGCTCCGATTCTTTCTTGTCGGCATGGTAGTTTTCCGCGAGCATATGAACAGACAGATCGAACACATATGTGTCTTCAGTCTTTACCGGCTCGGTGGAGACACCCATTTTGCCAAACAGATTACCCAGGGGAGTTTGTTGAGTCGAAGGTTCAGTATTGGGGGCCTTTTCTGTGCTTTTTATGGAATCTGTTCCATCTTTCTCCGCAGAAGGAGTTTCTGTTTTCTCGAGAATTTTCTTCCCTATTTTATTCAGCAAACGCTGGCCCGAGACTTCAGTCACAGACATGATGCACAGAATAATTAAAAAAAGTTGTTTTGCCGTTCTCATCGTAATTCAGTTTAATGGATTACGAGAAAGGTACAAAATCAGAACAATAGCAGTCAAGAGTTCTCAGTCACATAAAAAATCGGCCTCAACGGCTACTTCGTGTTATACGCACGCTATAGCCGGACGAGCGCCCCCTAAAAAACTACGCGCTGCGTAATATTTTTTCCATCTTGCGCCCTTTTGCCAGTTCATCAACGAGCTTATCCAGGTATCTGGCCTGTTGCGTTAGCGGATTTTCAATTTCTTCAACCCGGTAGCCGCAAATAACTCCGGTAATGAGGTGGGCATTCGGGTTGAGCGAGGCGTTCCGAAAAAATTCCTCAAACGTTACCTTTTCGTCAATGAGGGCGTTCACTTTTTTCTGGTTATAACCCGTGAGCCATTCAATTACCTGATACAGTTCATTTACTGTTCTTCCCTTCTTTTCGACTTTTTCAACATAAAAAGGAAATACCGAAGCAAACGTCATTTTCGCAATTCGGTCATCGTGATTGCCTGCCTTCATATCTGTTCATTTTAAATCTGTCCTCACTACCAAAATTACTAATAATTGCCAAAAAGACCATCATCCTGACCTATCACCGGCACATTTATGAGGAAAAACGCAGGGCAAGTCACCGGGGTAAAACGAACGTGGCCCCGGGGAAGGCTCGGAGTATCTCCGGGGAGTATCAGGGGTATATCAGGATAATATCAGAAGTAAGTACGGGGAAGACATGCTTTTGGTACGCTTTGAGGTGGATTACTACGAAAAAAAGCTTTTCAAACTCATAGCAATATAGCTTCAAATGTAAAGAAAACAAACAAGGAAAACACTTAATTTTATACGCTAAGCCAACTAAGTTCAGAAAACGATAGCTGTTGTTACGGATCGTACCAATAACGGCATAAAATATGAGATCGCCGATGCCCAAATAGACAATTTTTCCCAATTTGATTTTTCCTTGTTTGAAACTTTTGATGACGAACGACTGAAAAATAATAAAAGCCAGCACCTGGAAGCATGATGTGCAACAGCTTCAATTCATTACAATACACGTACAGGCAAGTTTCATTAAAATATTATACTAAAAAAATGCAATCAATTTTCAAAATACTCGTCTAAGTTCTTTTAGTACAAAAATCCAAAGAGCCAGAGTGGGACTTTATTTCCACTTCCTATTTCAATATCACCAGCTGCAATTAAATAATTATCCAGGTGGTCCACCTGCGAGGTATTCTTATTTTTTCCACCCACCTCTATCGTCAACCCATTAACCTTAAAATCTCCTTCGGAGGGAGAATTAACTTGTAGTCCTGAATTCAATAATTGGTTTAAAACAAAGGTCTCCCTGATGTTTCCAATATCTGGTTTGTCTTTTAGCGCAAAAGCAAGATTAGTGTTTTCCAGGAATATCTTATCGGGCTTCTGTAAGGCAGAAACGCCTTTGCCTTCTGAACTTAACGTATTTAGTAGCTTTGCATCCCTTAGTTGATAAACATATTGATACACACTATCCCTGCTTAAATCAAGCTTTCTGGCCAATGCTGCAATGTTTGGTTTAAATGGTACCGATTCAGCAATCACTCCTAACAGCTTTTTTACTTTGGTTGCCGTTCCTGTGTTGACATCGATGACTCTCGTGGCAACATCAAACCAAATTCTGGTAAAGGGCGTCTGGCAAAGTTTTACGAAAGTTATATCCCGGGTAAAGGTCCCGATGTTTTCTCCGATTAAGGCCCCCAGTTTGTTTTGGGCGACAATATGACAAAAATAAGCGTCGGATATCGTTCCGGCGGAGGGTATAAAAAAAGCGTTCAACTTTTTATCGTAACCGATAGGCTTCAAGTTTTTGTCATCGAATGTGCTTATTCCAAAGATCTCCTTACCCCGTTTATCTTAAAGGAATTTCAACTTATGGGGATCTTGCCGAGTATCATAAATTCTCAGGATATCAATGGCTTCCTTTCTCTCTCTGTAAAATAAGGAATTATGCTTGGTTAATACGCATTTTCTGATTCTCTTCTTTTTGTGTATAACTGGGAACAACTTTGGGTTAACTGAAATATGATTTACTAATTTATCGGTGATTCCATAAAATCTTTCGCGACTTGGGCATCCCAGCTATTTTGAAGATAATCAAGGATTGACTCAAAATCCTTTTCTGACAACGGTGACCAAATAATCGGCTTAGGCATTTGTATATTTCTTGCGAAGTCTTGACATAACCTCTGAATGAGAAATTCCTTTCCCAGCATCGATCTCTCCAATCGAATCAATTAATCCTTGTTTTTGCTCTAACGTAAGTTTGTCCCATTCATCAAGATTTTTCTGCCCGTTGATATAATTCATCAGAACGCCATATAACTCTTCCAACCGATCCTTTTCCAATACATCGATCTGCCTGAATATTTTTAGTTTTAAATCTGATACACTCATAACTTGTTTTTTTCAAAAATACAAAATAATTACAATCCTGATGTTATTAAAACGCCTATATCCAATACTTCAGGAAGTTGTGGTTTGTTACAAAGAAAATGTTGTCTTTTCAACCGAAAAAGCATGAGTATACCTGAGTATAGGAAGAGTATAGTTAGAGTATACCTATAGTAAAGGAATAAAATCCAGTCCATATGACTTCGTGGTTTAAAAATAATAATCATTTGTTCTTTATCATGGATAGGCTATACAAAATTGGTATTACCGACGGCACCCGCAATTTCTTCCTGGGTCGCAATCCAGGTTGTTAAAGAGATCCAAGGCCGAGAAAATTCCCACTATTGCCGAAAAAGAAGAATTTATTTAACCAAATACTTGCTTTATAATAAGCTAATATGGTAACTTTATGCTAACCATTGCAACTAATTGCCCAGCTAACCAAAAGCTACATGTCACCTGAAACCAAAACTACACGATTTCTGCGTCTCATTTCCTTTCTTTCGAGCGGTTACCCGAAAACAAAGGAAGAATGCATTGAACTCCTGGGAATAAAAGATTCGGCCTTTTACAATTACCGGAACACACTGCTGAACAGCGGATTTGACATTAAACAAAAAGACGGGCAATACTGGATTGATTATCACAACCATGACTACCAGGTTCTGCAAAATGTGCTGCATTTTTCAGAAGAAGACTGTTACCTGCTTTCCAGGTGTATTGACATGCTGAACGAGAACGTTGACGCCGCCAATCGCTTAAAGCAAAAACTGACCGCATTTTTCAACCAGGACAAGGCGATTGAAGCGTACATTCACAAGGAAAAGTCGGCGCTTGTACAGGCGCTGCGGAAGGCACAGAAGGAAAAGAAGCAGGCACTGCTGATCAACTACGCATCGGGCAACAGTCAGACGGTAAAAAACCGGCTGGTGGAACCTTTTGAGTTCAAAGACGATTTTAACCTGGTGTGGGCATTTGACACTGCGCTCGGGAAAAACCGCCAGTTTAAGGTATGCCGGATTGAAGATGTCCATGAGTCGCCGCTTCGGTGGGAATACGAACGGCAGCATAAGTCAATGCCGGTTGATATTTTCCGAAATACGGGGGATCTGAACAAGCAAATTGAATGCAGCTTAAGCCTGAAAGCCAGGAACCTGCTTGTGGAGGAATATCCGCTGGCGGAGCGTTACCTCACTCCTATCGGGAAAAACAAGTTTGTATTGAACGCGCCCGTTGCCAAATACGAAGGACCGGGGAGGTTTGTGCTGGGACTTGCAGAAGATGTTCAGGTAAGTGGGGATGACGGGTTTTGGGAGTATTTGAAGCAAAAAATTGCCCGGAGTCAATCTTTTTTGTCTGGCTCCACGAATTCGGAAGTCACCTTTACGCACCTTTGAACATAATGGACGGCCCAGCATGAAACGAATTAAAGATTTCAGTCAAATAAACAAATCGAATCCTTATGAGATTTAAGATCATTTTTAATCGTACCGGGAAGCAGCGGATGCTTCCAATGGATTATCAGTATTACCTGAGCGCATGGATTTACAAGGTAATTGGCAAAGCCGACAAGGAATTCTCCGAATTTCTGCATTCGGAAGGATACAGTGACGGGCACCGGCGATTTAAGCTTTTCAACTACTCTTCGCTCGATTTTGGAAAGCCGGTGTTGTGGAAAGATAAGAGTCTTTTCGAGATCAAGAACGACAGGCTAAGCCTGAAGGTATCGTTCCTTATGAGTGAAGCCGCGGAAAAGTTTATCATCGGGCTTTTTGATAATCAGGAAGCCTATATCGGCGATCAGTTCAACGGGCTTGAGCTGAGTGTTTCGCAGGTTGAGCGGCTGCCGGACCCGGAGATCAGTGAGACGATGCATTACCGTGCTGTTTCGCCGGTGGTGGTGAGCCGCTTAAGTGAAGGCGAGCAGTACGCGCAGTACCTTTCGCCCGAAGAGCCGGGCTATTCGGATCTGCTGCGGAATCATTTTGTAACTAAATACAGCACTGTACCTCACGCGGGGCCGCTGCCGGAGCAGTTTGAATTTAACTTCCGGCTGATGAGCGATCCGCGGTCGAAGCTGGTGACCATGAAGCCCTATACCCCCCAGCAAAGCAAACTACGGGGATATGTTTACGATTTTGAACTCACGGCGCCGGAGGAGATTCACAGGCTGCTGTTAGCGGCGGGTATGGAGAAGGGGTCAATGGGGTTTGGATGGTGCGAAATAGATGAAAAACTAGAATATGAAAAATATTAAAATTAAAAGCGGAAAATACAAACATACTTTCCGCTTTCCCGATGGGTTCGATTAGATACTTTGAAATATTCACTCTTTCAATTCCCGTAGCAAAAATGCACAAAAAACCTAGGTAAGATAACATTGTTCACGATGATTTTCAAAGGGTCCTTTTTCTTAGCAGCTAAGATTAATTAAATTATTACTTTAAAATAATCACTAGGCATAAATAATTTTCTTATATTTGCGATGATATTAAAAATATTAATATGAGAATCCATTTAAAGGTCACTTCAACCAACCAAGTCATTCCGTTTGACCACCAACCATTGTTAACAGGGACTATTCACAAATGGCTGGGATGGAATGATGAGCATGGGAATGTATCGTTATACTCTTTTTCCAGGCTTGAAGGGGGTAAACTAACGCCGGAAGGGTTACAATTTGAAAGAGGAGCATCTTTCTTCTTCAGTGCTTTCTCCCCTGATATGATTCGGAAAATCATTGACGGGATCCGAGATGAACCGGATATGTTTTATGGGCTGAAAATATCAGAAATTCTTCTACAAGAAATCCCTGATTTTTCAAACAGGGAATTATTTTTTCCGGCCAGTCCGATTTTTATTAAAAGGCGAGTTTCGAATCAAATTGAACATATCCTTTTTGATGATCCTCGGGCAAGTTCCTTTTTAAAAGAGACGCTTCAAACTAAAATGGATAAAGCCGGAATCACTGATGATTCCTTTGAGATTAACTTTGAAATAAATCACTCCAGATCCGGGACAAAAAAAATTAATTACAACGGGATCCAGAACCGGGCGAGTTGGTGTCCGGTAAGCATCAAAGGTAAACCCGAGATTAAACTGTTCGCCTGGAATGTGGGTTTAGGAAATTCGACAGGCATCGGCTTTGGGGCAATTAAGTAACAATAATCAACCCTCGTAAATTTAAAAATCATAAGTATGTTATATGTGGTAAAATATTTGGGGCCGTTCGGGTTTATAAAGCCTTGGACAGCAGTGAGAGATAGTAAGACCTTCAGTCAGCAGTTTCTTACCCCTTCCATTATCGAGGGAATTCGGCAAAAATTAGAGGTCACTTCGATTGTTCGGCACAAATTATCCTATTCTTCAATCAATGTGCAACAAGAGCAAACACAAACCCGTGGATGGGAAAAGAAATCACAATTAAAGATGATGGTTCGCAATCAGTCTATACTCGAACGTGGAGTGATGATCGATCCTATTCTTTATTTGGCTTTTGAAAATGTTGAAGATGCTGAAAAAAGTGCAAAACAACACATTTGCCTGTGTCGAAACGAAGATGTTTTGCTTCCGGATACTGAAATACTGGAAATGGAAGAATCCGAATTTGATCAACTGACTGGCTTTGAACTTTGCTTTGGTGAAAACGAAAAATCTTTTTTGGTAGGTTTCAATCGCTTTGATGAAACGAAACCAATGTACGGTTGGTTAGAAATCACCGGAAAACCAGTAATTGGAATGTAATGAATGATTTTGACCACATATTAGCCAAAGGCGATCAGAATGGAAAAACACCATTGACAAAACATTTAACTGAGGTTGCCAAACTTGCAGAGATTGTTGCGCTGAATCTTGGTTTGGATACGACAATTGCAAGAAGGGGGGCCATCCTGCACGACATCGGTAAAGCAAGTACTCTTTTTCAACAAACTTTAAACGAGAATTTTCACCGACCTCCTGACTTTATCTTTCGTCATGAAATAGCATCATTGTTCTTTATTTCACTGTTAAAGGAGGAAGAAAAGCATCCCATTATCGATATGATTGTTGCACATCACAAATCAATCTATCAGGATGCCGGAGGAAAAGGAATACTCGATATGGTTGAAAATGATGAGGATTGTCTTTCCCGGCATTTGAAGAATTTCGAAACATGGAGCAAAGACGCATTATCAATTTTATCCTTCCTTGGATTTGAAACGATCCCAATTCCGATTCAACAAGCGGAAGCCAACTTTTGGGAGGTTGTGAATTATTGTGAAACAAAAACGTATGGCTATTCTCAATGGAAAGGCGTTTTAATCGCGGCCGATCATCTGGCTTCGGCTATGGAGGGATATTCAGATACACTTTTGACGCGATTATATATCCAACCTGATTTAAGCTATTATCATTCCCGAAAGAGTGAATTGTACCCGTTGTCCTTACTTCCTGTGGATGATGAAAGATTACATACTATGGTAACTGCCCCTACTGGTGCAGGGAAAACCGATTTCCTGATTCGAAGATGTAAAGGACGGATATTTTATACGCTTCCTTTTCAGGCATCCATCAATGCCATGTATGAGCGAATAAAAGACGATTTGAAAGATACGAATGCCGATGTAAGGTTACTTCATGCCGCCTCAAGCATTAAGATGGAAAACGGAAAGGTCGAAGAGAAGATTTTGCAGAGGCATATCGGAGCTTCTGTAAAAGTCCTCACGCCTCATCAATTAGCTTCTCTGGTATTTGCGACCAAAGGTTACGAAGCGATGATTGCTGATATAAAAGAATGCGATGTTATTTTAGATGAAATTCATACTTATTCGGAAACCACACAAGCTATTGTGTTGAAAATCGTCGAAATCCTTTGCAATATTGGGTGCAGGATACATATTGGAACTGCCACAATGCCAACTGTTTTATACAATCGGTTGATCGATATTCTGGGTGGAAAAAAGAATGTTTGCGAGGTAAGTCTGCCTGATAATATCTTAAATACATTCGACAGGCACATCATTCATAAAGCCGATTCGATTGAATCACTGCAAAATGTAATCGATGATGCTGTTAACCAAAAACAAAAGATTTTACTGGTATACAATCAAGTAAAACGATCTCAAAAGTTGTATAAAACCCTGACAGAAACCTACCCCAACGTACCGGCGATGTTGATACACAGCCGGTTCAAAAGAGGAAATCGTAGCCAGCTTGAGAATGATCTGAGAAATATTTACAATAAAAGTTCAGAGGCATGTCTGGTTGTTTCTACGCAAGTAGTAGAAGTCAGCCTAGATATTAGTTTCGATCTGATGATAACCGAATGCGCACCCGTCGATGCGCTAATACAACGATTTGGTCGGATTAACAGAATAAGAACCTCAGATACAATTGGGCACTACAAGCCAATTTATGTACTTAATCCACCAACCGAGAAAGCTGATGCTCTACCTTATGGGTTAGACGTTTTGCAACGCACCTACGAAGCTTTGCCCAATGGCGAATTATTAAAAGAGAAGAATTCTCAGGATTTAATTAATCTGGTTTATCCCGCTATCGAATTTGTAGATATCGACTTGAGCTCGGTTTTCAAAGACGGTAAATGGAAAATAAAAGAACTTTGGCACAACCCAAAGTCCGCGCTTTTGGAAACCCTTGATATTGATTCTGTCACTTGCATTGAAGAAGCCGACAGGGAATTCTATGAAACAGCCTACTATGCAGAACAGGCAAAATTAGAAATTCCGGTTTCTTACCGATCTGTTGCTTACCGGAGTTTAGATAAATCGACTGCTGGTTCTCGTCCGTTTATCATTCCTTCAAAAGCTTATGATCCTAAACTCGGCTTTCTAACTGAGTTTGCAAAGCCCGAATTCTATGATGTTACTAAACGATTTTTTTAAACCCACGTACCATGATTGCTGCAAACATTGGAAGAGTCTTTCTTCGTGCTTATAATGAGAAAAATCAAAGCAACTACACAGCTAAAGCATTTTTTATTGAAAAATATTATAAAATATTTTATAACCACAACAAATATTTAATGTCGGCAGGGAATTCGCCCTTGGAAAATCCGAAGATTAGCTGGGACAAAATGAGAAGCGGCCAGATTCCCTATGAAACTGTAGAAAAAAGGGATCACCGCTTTACTAAGACAATTCAGAAGATTGAAAACGAGCCTGCCGATGCAAGTATTGCCATTGGGTTTCCATCATTAGACTTGACAGCAACCACCTCGGGTCAGATCACCAACATGGATTTACCTTTAAAAGAAGATGATGTTTACTTATCTTGGATCGGCAGTGGCTTTGGCATTGGTGTACAAAGTGGATTATCCATTTTTTTCAGCAATAAACAAATTCTGTTAGATTTATACGACGGGTGGCAACTCTATCGGGATTTTCTAAACAAGACACCCAATTTAAGGGGAAACCAAATCAATACATGGAATGGCCAGTGGATTGCTCACCGATATAACGCAAAAACATACGACCACTCTGATCCAACAGCTTCATTTTCTCCGTTTGGATCAATGAAAGATGGTGGGCTAGAGGTGATCTCTCAATCATGGACTACTGTATTGGTCGGTATTGCCCGCAATTATCCCGAATCATTTTTAACAGGCTATATCTACAGCTTAGGGCAAACCAATATTACCGTTGGCTTTGTTCCTTTTGAACTTCCCAGAATAAGACAGCCTTACGAATTGTATTCCAAATATTTCGGCACCACCAAAATTGAACAAGTGGAACAATTGTTCGGTACTGCTTTCGGATTTACAAAAGCTTGCCAAATGGGAGCTATTGGAATTAACTCACTGGAACCGAAAGGATTTAGAGATTGTCTAGACAAAGGCGTTGTTCCGAAATACAATAAAACTGACGAAGAAAAAACAATCAATTTTAACACTTATCAAATATGGTTATTAGCTATGCTGAATAATGAACAATTATGGGAACATGCGCAACAGATTGCGAAAACCCTCAACAGTTACTCAATTAGTGAAACCAATGCAAGAAAGGTAAAAAGCCAAGAAGTTGCAAATTTATTGGCTTCAGTAAACAAAAAGCAGTTTATCGATGGGTTGACAGCCATTGTAAAAGGAAGTCAAAGCGTTGAACAATTAGCAAAGATAGCGGAACTAATCAATGTTATGCCCATTGACAATGTTCCTTACTTCCTAACCCTCATCCGTTTTCAATACGCAATAGAAAATAAAAAAAATTAAACATGAAATTATGAATCCTTACATTTATTTAAGAGCGTTGAAACATGCCGAGCATACTGTATTTTGTGTACAAGATGGTCAGAAAACCTATTTTGATCCACAGTTTAACCGTGTTGTCGCCTATTCAAGCGGTCAACAAGTAAAACGATCCATTCTAGATTCCCTGACATCCAATTTGAATGTTCAGATGGCACCAATTACATTCAATTACAATGTTAATGCTAAAAAAGAATTGGAGAATAAAGAACCGTGGTCACCTTGCGACCCAACCTATATCGACCAATTACTTGGAGGATGGATGCGAGCTGGTGATGGTGTTACCGTAAAGAGGAGAAGTCCGATGTCAATATCAGCAATGCGCCCTATTCACCCGCTTCTTGCCGGAACAGATAAAGAGAACCTTACTTTCGACCGGAGTGATAAACCCGATCGCAATCCAGTTAATGTGAGATTGGGCGATAAACTGTTGACAGATGACGAAATTGACGAATTCTTGACCACAAACAACCGCACACTTCCCCGAAGAAACTGGATTCCTGATAATGTAAGAACAGGTGGTTTGTTTGTTTATGATGTAGCAATTGACCTTCGCACCCTGTTTTGCGTTTCGGTCAATCAGCATGAGCCTGAATTATCAAAAGAAAGGATTGAAGATTTGAAATCTAAAGGATGGATTGAGAGTGAAAATGTATTTGGAAAATGTTTGGTTTTGCCAAAAAATGAACGGGAAAAAGTAATACCTGCCTTAGCAAGCGCACTGCTTAATTGGAGAATTACTTCAAACCAAGCCCGCACGTTCAGTTTGATGGAAACATTGGCAATAGCAATAAGCGACAATGCCAACAAACTCGCCGGTGCAATCAGGGCCAAATTAATTGATGATGGCGAAAAACCAAAAGCTAAGCCTATCATTGATGAAACAGCAGGGGCCGATATTTTTGTTACTCTTCCTTGTTCAAATTATGTGGTAACCGTGAATGAAAGCGCCAATGCGATTGAGCAGGCAGAGCAGAAGCTCATCGATTTAATGATGGCTTTCGATTACGAGCATCAGGTGGCTTTAGCCTAGTTTCTAATCCTGGCAGGTTGATAAAAACCTGCCAGGATTGTCACGGAAGAAGGAACTCCCAATCATGTTGCGATATCATAATCGAACTAAGAAATAATGGGCAGGAAATAGGTTGAAAGACTTCAAAAAAGTAAATTATTTTTTACCTTTGAATCAATTTAGGTCCTGATGAAAACAAGTGAAATGATTCGACTTATTGAAAAGGATGGCTGGATTCTTATTCGACAAACCGGCAGTCATAGAGTTTACCGGCATTCTTTGAAAACCGGGACAGTCATTCTACCTGCTCATGGATCTAAAGAGCTAAAGAAAGGCACTGAAATGTCGATTAGAAAGCAGGCGGGGATTTAAACCGGCTGCATAAATAAAGGTTAGCGCCTCGACAAGAGTCTATAATCGGTTTTATGGCATAAGAGTTGATCAGGGAATCTGATCACATTGTTACCAAAACAGGAACTAAGGTGCACCGGCCGCCGAGAAGTGACATTGTTGCCTCTAATCGCACCATACTGGAATTGAAACGAGTAAAAATTAGAACGATGAACAAAATAACAGCAATTGTGGAAAAAACTGATACGGGTTATTCGGCTTATCTGCCCGATGTTCCCGGGGTCGCCACAGCCGCTGACACTTATAGTGAACTACGGGAAAATGTCCAAGGGGCAATCAATCTGTATGTAGAAACAGCGAATGAGTACAAAGAGGAAATTCCGGATATATTAAAATCCGAATACATTATTGAATTCAAGTTTGATATTCAGCCATTCATGGAATGGATGTCCAAAGTGATGTCTCAAAGAGGACTTTCCGAAATAGCAAATATGAACGAAAGCTTATTGTCTCAGTACGCATCGGGGAAGAAGAAACCCGGGCCAAAACAGTTGAAGAGAATTGAACATGCTATTCACCGGTTCGCAAGTGACCTGAAAGCAATCTCATTTTAAATCGAAGATCGGCGGTTCAAGGGTATGCACCTTACACACCTGAACCCTTACACATGAAAACCAGGTTTTTCAGAAGAAGATTCATCCGGAACTATTATCTTGGGTGACGATTTTGAATTGCTGTTTGAAGGATCTCAAAATAGCTCATTTACTAAGCGCGCATTTTCATGGAACATTTTCGGAAACTTTTTGAATCGATCAACTTACAGGAGCGTAGCGACTATTTGTTATATCTCCTGGAAAACGATAAAATACTTCAGGAAGATTTTCTTTTTCAGTATAAAAAGGAATCGGAAGAAATAAGGCTCCTCTACGGTGAAAAATACAATTACGAGATAATTCTGAAAGAAATTAAAGAGCGGGCCGGAAAGTTCAGGAAGCAGTTGGAGCAACTTGACCTTGAAAACCTGGATTGGGACAGGTATTCGTCAAATGACCCCAATGCTCCTGATGACTTTGAAATAGCAGAGAGCCTGGCTCAGGACGATGCGGAAGTTGTCTTTAAAGATTATCGGTCATTGCTTGAAAACGCTGTATGTTATGGCAATTTACTCGATATTGCCCGCGAGCTGATCGTCATTATCCACGGCGCTTTGCGATCGAAAATCCATGATCCGGACAACCATTTAAGCGATCCGCCCAATGAGTACTTCATCCTTGAAACCGGAAGCATTCTATTGAATAATCAGGGGGGTCTGACATACAGACGATTTACCAAACAAGACCTCGAAAACAGTGTCGACCTGCTCTTTCGATTTAATAACACATTTTACAGACGGACAAGCATTTTCCTGGAGGCTATTTCCGAATTTCTGTTCCTGGTGATCAGAAGTGAGGCGAATGCGCGGATTGCATGGAATGCGATCGAAAATCTTCAGGTCGGATTGAAACAGGTCCCTGGGCTGATGGAACACATTACTTCACAGCTCAATGATAAATCGTTGTGGCTGGAAAAAATGGAATCGTGCTTCCTTCAGGAATATTCGACTTCGGAAAAGCTGATGGATTATTACTACCGGAATGATAAAGAACAGTTCGACGCGAAAGCTCCGCTGCTGGCTGAACATTTTGAAGATCGGTGTACTGATTTTCTGATAAACAAGGTTGAGAAGGGTACTCCCCTACACGTTTCTCTCTTGAAACGGAAAATAAAATTCAGTGGCGATCCGGGCTTTTTCGGGGAACTAAAGAGTTATATTGACGAGAAAGAGCTAAAGGCGTTCATAGAAACAATCGGAAATTCCGATATCCGGGCGAAACTTTATTCCTCAGAAAAGATGTACGATGAACTGGAGAATTTGATCAGGAAAGAACAAAGAGGCAATAGCTATTATGCGAGGTTTGATTTTGAATTTGCGATAGAAAGCCTTCTAAATGTTCGCCCGGAGGTGGCCTGGTCATTATTTGAACAGGAGATACAACGAAAAATGGATCTCCCCTATCGCCAACAGCGACCGACAGATACGTATCGATATGTGGCGCAGTTGTTACATCAAGCGCTTTCGATTCCGGGTCAATCGGAGAAAGTGAAAGCGCGCATTGCCTCGCTTTTTAATACGAGGCCCCATCTTCCTGCCCTGAAAGATGAGTTCAGGAAAGCGGGATTATGTGATTAAGATGAGCACTATTTGACATGAAAGTAAAAAGGATACGACTAAAGTGTACCAGTTTCATTTTTCCTGCAGGTCTTGGATTACAATCAATCATAATTTCAAAAAAAAGAGTCTTTTATAGTTCTAATTGACAACATATTTTTTTAAATTTGATGGTGTCAACGCAAGCTCAATAATCTTCTTCAGAAACCTGCGAACTAACTTATGAATATTACCGGAACCCATTTCAATTACTACCTGATCTGCCATCGTAAGTTATGGCTTTTCGCCAACGGGATCAATATGGAATCGAATTCGGACCTGGTTTATGAAGGGAAACTGATTCACGAGACCTCTTATCCGCGCCGGAGTGAGAAATATCAGGAGGTGGAAATTGCCGGCATTAAGATTGACTATTACGATGCGCGGAAAAAAGTGGTTCATGAGATTAAGAAATCGGATAAGCATGAGGAGGCTCACGAGTGGCAGGTGAAGTACTATTTGTTTGTATTGGAGGAGAACGGTATTGAAGGCGCCACTGGCCTGCTTGAATATCCCCGATTGCATAAAACCGATGAAGTACTACTGACAACGCCCGACAGGGAAGCTATTGGCGAGATGCTTATCGATATTGCCAAAATTATTCATTCGGAACCTTGTCCGGAGAGAATTCAAAAATCACGATGTAAGAACTGCAGCTATTTTGACTTCTGCTGGAGCGGAGAAGAATAAGCTGTTGGAAATAAGACCTCAACTGACATGAAAAAGACCTATTACCTGTTCAATCCAGGCCGGCTGCAGCGCCAGGACAATACACTGAAGTTCACTCCATTAGATGAAGAAGGTCATGAACAGAAACCGCGCTTTCTGCCCGTAGAGAATGTTGCTGAACTCTATTGTTTCGGGAATCTGGATGCCAATTCAGCCTTATATAACTTCCTGGGCCAGGAACAAGTGTCTATTCATTTTTTCGACTATTATGAAAATTACACCGGGTCGTTTATGCCGCGGGGGGCATTGATTTCGGGAAAGATGCTGATTGCTCAGGTCAAAATTCAGCAGAATAAAAAGAAAAGGATTGATCTCGCGCAAAGAATATTGGATGGAGCCACCTTCAACATGGTGAAAAATCTGCGGTATTACAATACCAGAGGGAAAGATCTTGAACCCATTATTTCACTCATCGAAGCCCTGGCAAAGAAGATACCCGCCACTGAAGCAATCGACGAGTTAATGGGCATAGAAGGCAACATCAGGAAGAACTATTATGAAGCATTTGAACTGATCATCAATGACTTCAGCATGGAAGGACGAAGTTACCGCCCGCCTCAGAATGAAGTTAACGCGCTGATCTCGTTCGGGAATATGATGTGCTACAGTCAATGCCTGAAAGCTATTCATCAGACTCAGCTTAATCCGACAATCAGTTTTTTGCATGAACCAGGTGAACGGCGGTTCTCGCTGTCGCTCGATCTTGCCGAGGTATTCAAGCCTTTATTGGTTGACCGGGTTATTTTCAAAGTATTGAATAAAAAAATGATTCAGCCTTCCGATTTTGAAGAAAACCTGAACAGAGTTGTTCTGAAGCCAAATGGCAAAAAGACTTTTGTTCAGGCGTTCGAGGATCGCCTGGAAGAAACCATTAAGCACCGGAGCCTCAACCATTCTGTCAGTTATAAGCATCTGGTTAAGCTGGAATGCTACAAACTTCAGAAGCATCTGCTGGAGATTGAAGAGTATAAACCATTTAAGATGTGGTGGTAATGTATGTAATTGCAGTTTATGACGTTGGCAAGAGACGGGTCGGTAAAATGCTGAAACTTTGCCGCAGGTATTTGAATTGGATCCAGAATTCGGTGCTTGAAGGGGAAATCACTGAAGCAAAGCTGCTGGAATTAAAATATGAAGCCTTGCAGATTATGGATGAAGAGGAAGACAGTTTGATCATTTTTAAAGCACGCCAGGAAAAATGGCTGGACAAGGAGATTGTCGGCAGCGAGCGGCAAACGACCGACAATTTTCTTTAAAGAAGTTGTCGATGGGCTGCTCGTTTCCGCCTTTTTTATGGCTGCAGACGGATCCTGTTTTTCCTTTCGTTCTTTGACATACTGGAAATAAGCGATTTAAATATGATTGTCGATCTCCCGGAGAAAATACCTTCTGAGAGATCGACAATTTTTTCACAGAAAATAGTTACTTTTACAAAAGCTAATTAGCTGACCTTGAATTATTTTTTTTGAGTCGTCAAACGGCTCCCAATCGTACCATACTGGAATTGAAACTGCTTCATCCCCCCGGCGAGTCGCCTGGCCAAAATTCTCCCAATCGTACCATACTGGAATTGAAACATAAATTGATCAATAGTTTTACTCAGCACGTCATCACTCCCAATCGTACCATACTGGAATTGAAACACAACGGCCGGGGAGGTCGGCGCCTATTCAGCGACGCTCCCAATCGTACCATACTGGAATTGAAACGCATGGAGGTTCTGATCACGATAATATTCATTGAACTCCCAATCGTACCATACTGGAATTGAAACCATTTCCACATCTTTCTGATAGGAGTACTTCGCTACTCCCAATCGTACCATACTGGAATTGAAACATCACATAGCCATGCTCTTCAAAAAACTTTTTGAACTCCCAATCGTACCATACTGGAATTGAAACAGAAACGTCAGTCTTGTAATCAACAGTTGAAGAACTCCCAATCGTACCATACTGGAATTGAAACGTGATGAAATCCTGCCACTCGTCCCAAATCAAACCTCCCAATCGTACCATACTGGAATTGAAACAACATCACCAAGAAAATTTGACAAGAGTATCAACACTCCCAATCGTACCATACTGGAATTGAAACGACCTCGAACACTTCGGCGATCAACACGGCCAAGCTCCCAATCGTACCATACTGGAATTGAAACTACTCCGGACGAAACCGGGAATGTGACAATTAGGCTCCCAATCGTACCATACTGGAATTGAAACATACTTTGAGTTCTGCTCAAAACTATGCAATCAACTCCCAATCGTACCATACTGGAATTGAAACGGGTAAAAGCAACACCAACATCAGCAAGCGAAGTCCTCCCAATCGTACCATACTGGAATTGAAACTACCCGGGCTGGAACACCGTCGGCCAACCGGTCCGGCTCCCAATCGTACCATACTGGAATTGAAACGAATGTAATCCTGTGGGAGTGTCGGCCAGATGGTGCTCCCAATCGTACCATACTGGAATTGAAACGGTAATCAAAGAGACAGTTGTTCTTTGTGATCAACAGCCTCCCAATCGTACCATACTGGAATTGAAACGTATCAATCCACGGGGCAACTCATCGTACCTGGTTACACTCCCAATCGTACCATACTGGAATTGAAACTTTATGGCATGGTTAGTTGTGAGCAGCAATTTTGGCTCCCAATCGTACCATACTGGAATTGAAACAATACTTTACGATCGCAAATGAGAAATACACTGACTCCCAATCGTACCATACTGGAATTGAAACGAAAGAAATGTACCAGCTAAATAAAGAGCTTCAGGACTCCCAATCGTACCATACTGGAATTGAAACAAATTCAACTCATTGTGCAAAAGTGCGAGGTTAAACACTCCCAATCGTACCATACTGGAATTGAAACCAAATGAAGAGTACCTGGTTGATTTTTCTGAACGACTCCCAATCGTACCATACTGGAATTGAAACGTGTATGATCGGGGCAATCGTGGCCGTGATCTTATTACTCCCAATCGTACCATACTGGAATTGAAACAAGATAACTTCCTGTTTGGCGACGTTACAGAAAAAACTCCCAATCGTACCATACTGGAATTGAAACTGCAGAATGCTCAATCAGCCTCGTGAAAACAAATCGGCTCCCAATCGTACCATACTGGAATTGAAACGCTCCTCGTGATCACGGTCACTGAACTCATGTTTGTCTCCCAATCGTACCATACTGGAATTGAAACGAACAACGTCGCCACACACGCGACACGACATTTTAGGCTCCCAATCGTACCATACTGGAATTGAAACCTCCGGAACAACAACAAATTTTATTTGATGCTCGGCTCCCAATCGTACCATACTGGAATTGAAACTATTTCATTATCAATCAGTTATAAACGTTGTATCGAGCTCCCAATCGTACCATACTGGAATTGAAACTTCAGAGCGATCGGGAAGATGCGGGAAGAGGATACCTCCCAATCGTACCATACTGGAATTGAAACTCAGGTAGTTTGCCGCCGAATTGGTGCCCCATCCGCTCCCAATCGTACCATACTGGAATTGAAACGGTAATATCCTTTCACATCTTCGATAACGTTAACGGTACTCCCAATCGTACCATACTGGAATTGAAACGGTGCCCTTCCGGATGATACAGAATTCATTTTCGACTCCCAATCGTACCATACTGGAATTGAAACTCCCTTGCCTTTGCTTTGGGCGCCCATGCCAAAATCTCCCAATCGTACCATACTGGAATTGAAACCGAGTGTTATGCCTTGCGGATGGCGAAGCGATTGGCTCCCAATCGTACCATACTGGAATTGAAACTAACTCTGGTATACTACACGAATTATTTTCCCGAACTCCCAATCGTACCATACTGGAATTGAAACTACGTGTTTGGAAAATTCGGAATAGCTTATTTCCTTGATCTCCCAATCGTACCATACTGGAATTGAAACACCATGGGTTTCTGTCAATACTACCCAGGGTGGCACTCCCAATCGTACCATACTGGAATTGAAACAAAAATCATCAAACAATTCCTTCCGGCTTTCTCTCGACTCCCAATCGTACCATACTGGAATTGAAACGCACATGCCGGTCCTTTGTTGTGATCGTGTTTAACTCCCAATCGTACCATACTGGAATTGAAACTTACAAATCAGGAGTTTAAGGAACATGAAGCTGACTCCCAATCGTACCATACTGGAATTGAAACTCAACGCAGGTGCCAGATCAGGAGCTTTCAGCTTTCTCCCAATCGTACCATACTGGAATTGAAACGCAGAAAAAGTCGTCGCTACTTTTGTCATCTGAGATTCTCCCAATCGTACCATACTGGAATTGAAACGACCTTTGCCGATGCTGCAGGAACAATCACCATTTCTCCCAATCGTACCATACTGGAATTGAAACACAATAAACCTGCTGACTGGAATGGACACGCGATCTCCCAATCGTACCATACTGGAATTGAAACATATCGAACGGGCTACCCGCGACACGCAGTGCATGCTCCCAATCGTACCATACTGGAATTGAAACAAAATACTCTCTCCTTCATCCTGAAGGTTAATATACCTCCCAATCGTACCATACTGGAATTGAAACACGTGCAATGCGAAAGATCATTTTAGTTGTACTCTTCTCCCAATCGTACCATACTGGAATTGAAACCAATGATAAGCTCACATCATTTAAAGTTCAAATAACTCTCCCAATCGTACCATACTGGAATTGAAACAAAGATGAAAATAAACTTATAAGTTAATTATTCCCTCCTCCCAATCGTACCATACTGGAATTGAAACGAAACGTGGAACCCGATAATCGGGTGTAATAAGGTGCTCCCAATCGTACCATACTGGAATTGAAACTTGAAAAACTTAATGAAAAGCTAGATGACGGAATTGCTCCCAATCGTACCATACTGGAATTGAAACTCGATCCGGCAAATACATCGACAAAATGAATATGCTGCTCCCAATCGTACCATACTGGAATTGAAACTTCAGAGCGATCGGGAAGATGCGGGAAGAGGATACAGCTCCCAATCGTACCATACTGGAATTGAAACTGCTAGGGCAAATTGCAACATTTACAAGTGAATTCTCCCAATCGTACCATACTGGAATTGAAACGGCAAACAACATCCTATCAGGCGAATTGGGTGCAGCTCCCAATCGTACCATACTGGAATTGAAACTAAAGAAAACAAAATCGGTGAAAATGAACTCATGGCTCCCAATCGTACCATACTGGAATTGAAACACAGACTACTAATGAAATGGGTAGTCTGCAGTCTACTCCCAATCGTACCATACTGGAATTGAAACTGTATCACCGGCAACTGAAACATTTGAATTCCCGGCCCTCCCAATCGTACCATACTGGAATTGAAACGCTGTTGTGACTCTAAAATTGGGGGTCGAAATAACTCCCAATCGTACCATACTGGAATTGAAACGTGATACAAGGTATTACAACCGCATTGCGGGATGGGCTCCCAATCGTACCATACTGGAATTGAAACGGCAACAAACATGTCCATGAGTTCATTTTCACCGCTCCCAATCGTACCATACTGGAATTGAAACTGCGGAGCGCGTCGGATATATATTTGTCGATCGCTTCTCCCAATCGTACCATACTGGAATTGAAACGAGCCATACCGTTTTTGAGTTAATCTATTGTAATACTCCCAATCGTACCATACTGGAATTGAAACCCATGTCTCAAGACACCGGAAACGCACTTGAAGGTCTCCCAATCGTACCATACTGGAATTGAAACGAAAACAGTTCAAGGCTCGATCCTGGGAAGCAGGCTCCCAATCGTACCATACTGGAATTGAAACGGCGCCTTGCCTTGTTCTGCCTTGCCTTGTCTGCATTCTCCCAATCGTACCATACTGGAATTGAAACGATCACGCCGATCCAGCTCAACAAAAAAGCACCGCTCCCAATCGTACCATACTGGAATTGAAACGGGAAAGCGTTTCAAAATCACATCCGGAACATCAGCTCCCAATCGTACCATACTGGAATTGAAACATCAGGGCGATCAGGGCCATGAAGCCGAAAAGGCCTCCCAATCGTACCATACTGGAATTGAAACTCCAAATAATTCGGATAGCATCCATGCCTGGTATGCTCCCAATCGTACCATACTGGAATTGAAACGTTGGCTGGCGCTGAATGTTCCGGTCTGGACCATGCTCCCAATCGTACCATACTGGAATTGAAACGGAATTCGATGTTTTCAAAACGGTGACTGGATTAGGCTCCCAATCGTACCATACTGGAATTGAAACAAATATGGAACGAATGATTGATCTAATTGCTGAAACTCCCAATCGTACCATACTGGAATTGAAACGGAGGCTTTTTGCCCATGCTGGGGTGTCGTCAGGCTCCCAATCGTACCATACTGGAATTGAAACTTGGACTATCTGGATGAAAATAGGGCTAACGCAAAACCTCCCAATCGTACCATACTGGAATTGAAACGACTTGAATACGATCTTCGCCGTCTGTCCGGCGACTCCCTCCCAATCGTACCATACTGGAATTGAAACAACATATTTGCCAGACATTCATCAGATATGTTTTTGCTCCCAATCGTACCATACTGGAATTGAAACAAAAATAAAGGCAAAAAGTTTGATGATTCAGGAATCTCCCAATCGTACCATACTGGAATTGAAACCCAGTAAGAGCAAATTTCACACCGCCCATTGTGGCCCCTCCCAATCGTACCATACTGGAATTGAAACAAATAAGGGAGCAACTTGTTGGAAGATGGGGTGAACTCCCAATCGTACCATACTGGAATTGAAACGAAGTTTGACCGCCTTAGCTGATAGTTGCTATGATACTCCCAATCGTACCATACTGGAATTGAAACCAAACGGCTATATCTCATTGCGGGGTGGGTCTCCTACCCTCCCAATCGTACCATACTGGAATTGAAACACGTATTTAACACTGATTTGTGCGCTGAAATATCTCTCCCAATCGTACCATACTGGAATTGAAACTTAAAACATCGTCCTTTGACCGTTTGTTTGATTGAAGCTCCCAATCGTACCATACTGGAATTGAAACTGCCTAAATAATCAGCCAATTTGCCGGGTGCGAAATCTCCCAATCGTACCATACTGGAATTGAAACATGTTCGATTTGTTTCAGAGGTATTATCATAGCATCTCCCAATCGTACCATACTGGAATTGAAACAAGACGATCAGGGATCTGTTCGGTCACTCCAGCATTGCTCCCAATCGTACCATACTGGAATTGAAACTAAATAATGTGCTTACGGAGGATTTTACGTAAAAACTCCCAATCGTACCATACTGGAATTGAAACCCTGAAAGCCCTTCTTTCACGGCCAAGCCATTCTTTCTCCCAATCGTACCATACTGGAATTGAAACACAGAATCTTTATATGATTCAAGGTTTTTTATAAGCTCCCAATCGTACCATACTGGAATTGAAACGAAAGATAATTGACAAGTAAATCAAAAGCCTTTCCGCTCCCAATCGTACCATACTGGAATTGAAACATGCAAATACGAGCACCCGACGGAGGTCGGGTGGTCTCCCAATCGTACCATACTGGAATTGAAACACATATCAGGTATTGACTACCGGGACAGTGCATATGCTCCCAATCGTACCATACTGGAATTGAAACAAGTAATTATATCAACTTATGTAGATCGACCTGAACTCCCAATCGTACCATACTGGAATTGAAACAGTTGCAGACTTGGCTGGAGCGGAATGCAAGAGGAGGCTCCCAATCGTACCATACTGGAATTGAAACCAAAAACACGATGAGTAGGATCGGCCTGAACGAACGCTCCCAATCGTACCATACTGGAATTGAAACGAAGTTTTTGCAAATGCTACGCCGGCAGACAAATTTTCTCCCAATCGTACCATACTGGAATTGAAACGCCGAGCTGGCTCACAATCGCATCATCGTTCTACGCTCCCAATCGTACCATACTGGAATTGAAACGACGCCTTCAACGGTTTGCCGGTCTTTTTCTTCGACTCCCAATCGTACCATACTGGAATTGAAACTCAAGATCCTGCCGTTTGCTTTTCCCACTACGGGCCTCCCAATCGTACCATACTGGAATTGAAACTCGGGACGATCCGGTCCTTTACGTGTATGGCTGCGCTCCCAATCGTACCATACTGGAATTGAAACATCGGAACGAAGATCCAGACACTGGCCATGCAGTCTCCCAATCGTACCATACTGGAATTGAAACTAGGCTCTTAAGCGTGTGATTAAACCTTCAGCGTCTCTCCCAATCGTACCATACTGGAATTGAAACGATGAAGTTTTCTTTTATGTTGACCTCAGTCAGCCCTCCCAATCGTACCATACTGGAATTGAAACTTGTCACCGGTTTCAAACAGCTAAAGGCGTCAATAAACTCCCAATCGTACCATACTGGAATTGAAACTTACCTGCCAGTGTATTAATGGTCTGAGCTTTGGTCTCCCAATCGTACCATACTGGAATTGAAACAACTTGGAATCCGAACCGTGAAACCTTCCGGGTTTCTCCCAATCGTACCATACTGGAATTGAAACCAGAGGCTCTGAGAATGCAGAGTTGCAGGGAAATGAGCTCCCAATCGTACCATACTGGAATTGAAACGATCCTTGACGGCCTGTTCATACTCTGTGTTTCCGGCCCTCCCAATCGTACCATACTGGAATTGAAACGATTTTCAACAACTTGCGGGCCGTGAGGCCAATTCCCTCCCAATCGTACCATACTGGAATTGAAACTAAGAGAGATTTTCGTCTGAATATGTGAAAGTTACGCTCCCAATCGTACCATACTGGAATTGAAACAAAGATCACTTACGAATCGTATCTAAAGGCTCTGGCTCCCAATCGTACCATACTGGAATTGAAACTGCAGAATTCGCGTGACCGTCGAAATGCAATAAAAGCTCCCAATCGTACCATACTGGAATTGAAACGAAAGAAACGATACGTTATTGAAGGTCCCGGCATTGGCTCCCAATCGTACCATACTGGAATTGAAACAAAAAACGATAACTTAATTCAGGCATACCGGTTTGCTCCCAATCGTACCATACTGGAATTGAAACAACAGGTTGTCAATCAATTGTTTAACTTTAAAATTTCTCCCAATCGTACCATACTGGAATTGAAACAAAATCGACGGAAATATGAGGAAATGCCCGTCCCACCTCCCAATCGTACCATACTGGAATTGAAACAGATCAAGCGGTTTGTTTGGATCAAAATGTTTGAGCACTCCCAATCGTACCATACTGGAATTGAAACTGGTATACTTCGGAAGCTCCGCGACGATATTTTACCTCCCAATCGTACCATACTGGAATTGAAACGAACGCTGCTATTCTTTCTATACCGTTCTGCAACAACTCCCAATCGTACCATACTGGAATTGAAACGGGAAGAAAACGCACTGTCACTGTCAAATCACCGCTCCCAATCGTACCATACTGGAATTGAAACAACAGACAATACAATTCTTCGTTAAAAACAGGTTGTCTCCCAATCGTACCATACTGGAATTGAAACAAATAATCCTATCAGTATCACGACAACAATCGATCTCCCAATCGTACCATACTGGAATTGAAACGGTTCTGAAACAGTTTGTTCCAGCGGCGGTCAGTTCTCCCAATCGTACCATACTGGAATTGAAACGAAGAGGCAACGGACGGGATCCTCTTAAAAAAGCATTCTCCCAATCGTACCATACTGGAATTGAAACACAAAACCTTCGTAACCATAACTCTGGTAAACCACACTCCCAATCGTACCATACTGGAATTGAAACGTACGAACATGCAATTGGCGATCAGCAGGTTTTGTCTCCCAATCGTACCATACTGGAATTGAAACTCGGAAGGTCGTTGTGACGACAAAGCACATTTCAAACTCCCAATCGTACCATACTGGAATTGAAACTACACCAAGTTCGGATTAAGACCTGCAGATTGTACTCCCAATCGTACCATACTGGAATTGAAACGACACCTGTACGGGAGATGTTGACTCCCTGACCTCTCCCAATCGTACCATACTGGAATTGAAACCAAGGTACGACCACCCGACCGCCGTCGGGTGCTCGTCTCCCAATCGTACCATACTGGAATTGAAACGACATGGAGTTGGTGTTGGAAATACACATGCGTTCTCCCAATCGTACCATACTGGAATTGAAACGTATTGTACGTTCTGTATTTTCTCTCGCAGTTTTCTCCTCCCAATCGTACCATACTGGAATTGAAACTGAACCGTAGACGGTATATACTTGTATTCAGCATAGATCTCCCAATCGTACCATACTGGAATTGAAACATACATGGGCGTTTGATCAAAAGCTTTACGAGGTCTCCCAATCGTACCATACTGGAATTGAAACTCCATTGTTCACGGCCTTATATCCAACCATCAATTTCTCCCAATCGTACCATACTGGAATTGAAACGGTGCATAAGCAAGTGGAATCGATTAAAGTTAAGACTCCCAATCGTACCATACTGGAATTGAAACATCGTATAGGGGAGAAGCAGACCAGACGTCTTTGAACCTCCCAATCGTACCATACTGGAATTGAAACACGATCGTAGCAGGAGCCAAAGCCCTAATTTCTTTGCTCCCAATCGTACCATACTGGAATTGAAACGTCCATGAGGGCAGTCTGAAGCACCAAGGCAGCGCCTCTCCCAATCGTACCATACTGGAATTGAAACACACCGTTGGTTTTTTTCATTTTAGTACTCATAACTCCCAATCGTACCATACTGGAATTGAAACTCTGTTGGAACAAATAATGGTGGTTTTGCGTTTCCTCCCAATCGTACCATACTGGAATTGAAACGACAATGGGAGAAGTTTAATGTTAAACCCTTGCCAACTCCCAATCGTACCATACTGGAATTGAAACGTGTAATTTGCCTAGCTGCATTCATCTTCTCAAATTCTCCCAATCGTACCATACTGGAATTGAAACGACAATGGGAGAAGTTTAATGTTAAACCCTTGCCACTCCCAATCGTACCATACTGGAATTGAAACCTAAATCATCATAAGCTAATGATCCTAGTGTTGTCTCCCAATCGTACCATACTGGAATTGAAACTCTGATTTTCCTGTTACTATAATTATCGAAAGTACTCCCAATCGTACCATACTGGAATTGAAACGTAGTAGTGTATGATGAACCGTCTGATGTTCCTGCTCCCAATCGTACCATACTGGAATTGAAACAATAAGCCGATTTGGGACAAAAAAGAAGTGTGTACTCCCAATCGTACCATACTGGAATTGAAACACGGAGGTCGGGTGGTCGTACCTTGCGGTCGTTGCTCCCAATCGTACCATACTGGAATTGAAACGAATGAAAGAGATCAGCTCTATGAGTTACAGCGATCTCCCAATCGTACCATACTGGAATTGAAACTAAGCCTGGGCAGCGCCAATTTTGTCCGCGAAAACTCCCAATCGTACCATACTGGAATTGAAACGCATTTTCCAATTACCACGGAATTATGAGCGCAATCCTCCCAATCGTACCATACTGGAATTGAAACTCAATTTTTTGGAGATGCGGGAGGGATTTGAATGGTCTCCCAATCGTACCATACTGGAATTGAAACTGATCTGCCGGCACTCGCTGAGCGTGGTGTTGTAGCTCCCAATCGTACCATACTGGAATTGAAACGCGTGTTGTTGGTTGCAAAACCTCCCGTTTCATAGCTCCCAATCGTACCATACTGGAATTGAAACCGGTGAATTATAAATCATCATCCGGTGTCCGTTCCTCCCAATCGTACCATACTGGAATTGAAACTCGTGGTCGATGGTGCCTATGCCAATACTGCCCTAAACTCCCAATCGTACCATACTGGAATTGAAACGCGTTGGGGCATCATACATTGTACTGGTCGATTGTCTCCCAATCGTACCATACTGGAATTGAAACGGTACATGTTAGTTGCTCCAGACCGGCGCGAGGTGTCTCCCAATCGTACCATACTGGAATTGAAACAGTATCGTGTTCGTGTGCTTAATTCCGAGAATTTCCTCCCAATCGTACCATACTGGAATTGAAACATACCTCACCCGAATTGCCGCGACTGGAAAGTACACTCCCAATCGTACCATACTGGAATTGAAACATATATGATCGAATTATTAGCCAGCTCCGGAATATCCTCCCAATCGTACCATACTGGAATTGAAACACAATCAGCCAGGAGGCAATATTAGAACGCGTCCGCTCCCAATCGTACCATACTGGAATTGAAACGAGCCCTGATAGGGATGGACTTTGCCGCCCTGGTTTCCTCCCAATCGTACCATACTGGAATTGAAACAAAAAAACAGAGGCTATGTGTGTACATTGCCTCTGTCTCCCAATCGTACCATACTGGAATTGAAACGCACTGGGTACGGGTAAAACCGGCCCGCTATGGTCTCCCAATCGTACCATACTGGAATTGAAACTTACTCAACAGGCGGGTCAGATTGCCTCCAAGGTGGCTCCCAATCGTACCATACTGGAATTGAAACTCGATCAACTCACAATCAGGATTGGAAATTACCTCTCCCAATCGTACCATACTGGAATTGAAACCGCAATGACTACGAACCTATTTCGAGTCAGATTTCTCCCAATCGTACCATACTGGAATTGAAACGACAATGTTACCCTTAACCTGGATAAACATCTGCCCTCCCAATCGTACCATACTGGAATTGAAACGAGGATATGTAAATATCGATATAAGGGGAGATAGAACTCCCAATCGTACCATACTGGAATTGAAACCAGTTGGGTTTAATGGCTCCGGAAACGTTGCTTTGTCTCCCAATCGTACCATACTGGAATTGAAACCTCAAATCGAAATGACAGTCAACAGGCTGGCCGATTCTCCCAATCGTACCATACTGGAATTGAAACGATGAGGGCGATGATGGAAATAGCAGCTGAAGGGCTCCCAATCGTACCATACTGGAATTGAAACGGTGCGCAAATTGTCGTAGAAAGCGAGGTTGATATCTCCCAATCGTACCATACTGGAATTGAAACGGAACGGAAGTTCTAAAAGAATGGACCGTAACGGGCTCCCAATCGTACCATACTGGAATTGAAACGCAAAATGGCCTGCAGCACTTCGTAACAGTTTTTTTCCCTCCCAATCGTACCATACTGGAATTGAAACAGCATTGATGGCAACGTTGTCGCTGGGGCTTACCGCTCCCAATCGTACCATACTGGAATTGAAACGCATTTACTACAGGATGGACGGCGGTAAATGCCTATGCTCCCAATCGTACCATACTGGAATTGAAACAACATTAAGCAGCTTGAAAATTCAGAGTCTTTAACTCCCAATCGTACCATACTGGAATTGAAACTTCCATACTTCAGTAAAACTTAACCCATTTTCAGTCTCCCAATCGTACCATACTGGAATTGAAACACAACGACAGTAAGCCCCCATATCGTGCCGGCCTCGCTCCCAATCGTACCATACTGGAATTGAAACGACTGCAACATGCATGTATTTATAATGCAGCTCAGCTCCCAATCGTACCATACTGGAATTGAAACGCGGTTGTTTCATTGCAAGGAAACCCTTGTATTTCTCCCAATCGTACCATACTGGAATTGAAACTTGTTATGAAAAACTTAATCTTGTTTGTTTTCTTACTCCCAATCGTACCATACTGGAATTGAAACATCAATTGATATGGCTCTTCAACGCTTATGAGGATACTCCCAATCGTACCATACTGGAATTGAAACGAACGGGAAAATACTGTAGTAAAATGGGTTTGTCTATAACTCCCAATCGTACCATACTGGAATTGAAACTTAGGTGGCGAAGCTCCGGTTTCGCTGACTAATAACTCCCAATCGTACCATACTGGAATTGAAACGAAACTATTGATACTAAGGTTAATGTTTGGTGGTGCTCCCAATCGTACCATACTGGAATTGAAACTGAGGCCAATTCCTTACTTTAATGTACCATCCTTATACTCCCAATCGTACCATACTGGAATTGAAACATCCTAATTACGACAAGTTGTATGTGCAGATTTTCACTCCCAATCGTACCATACTGGAATTGAAACAAATGATATACTTTCTGTATCTCTTTGATACAAATCTCCCAATCGTACCATACTGGAATTGAAACCAGGAATTGGACGGTGATACTTCAACTGTTGATTCTCCCAATCGTACCATACTGGAATTGAAACAAAAGCCCATCTTTCCGAATCAATACTTATTGAACTCCCAATCGTACCATACTGGAATTGAAACGTGTAAATATGGGGCAGACGTATGGAATAAAGTGTTTCTCCCAATCGTACCATACTGGAATTGAAACAAACCCCGCACTGTAATACAGGCGAGGTTTGATTTTCTCCCAATCGTACCATACTGGAATTGAAACGTACGACGGTGTTTGTGTTTCTATCGAATACGACAACCTCCCAATCGTACCATACTGGAATTGAAACGATCAAATTCATTGTCCGCATCAAGCAGGTAGTCCCTGCTCCCAATCGTACCATACTGGAATTGAAACGAACAACGAGAGACGGCAAGCAATTTGAAATCGACTCCCAATCGTACCATACTGGAATTGAAACCTGCGCCGGTGAGTTCAAGGTCTGTAAGCATCTGACTCCCAATCGTACCATACTGGAATTGAAACCCAGGTTGGTCATGGATAACAGTGCTTCAATTTTCTCCCAATCGTACCATACTGGAATTGAAACGGGCTTTTTTGGTGCAAAGCCAGTGCGGAGAATGCCCCTCCCAATCGTACCATACTGGAATTGAAACGATTAATCCCATCTGACCTTAACGTTGAACTCTTTGCTCCCAATCGTACCATACTGGAATTGAAACTTGCCTGCTTCTTTGTGGGATGTTGAGATTGTTTGCTCCCAATCGTACCATACTGGAATTGAAACTAAAACCGGGTAATCGGGAGAGGTTTTGGGGAATTGACTCCCAATCGTACCATACTGGAATTGAAACCGAGAATAACTTTTACGATACCTCATAACTGATTGCTCCCAATCGTACCATACTGGAATTGAAACAAGTATCAGCAGTTTAATCCTCAGTATAATAATCACTCCCAATCGTACCATACTGGAATTGAAACGAGATTGAGTCCGTCCAGATCGGAGGGCAGGTGTGCTCCCAATCGTACCATACTGGAATTGAAACTGCACAGTGCTCGGTATATACTTATACTCCGCATACTCCCAATCGTACCATACTGGAATTGAAACACAACTGACCCCGGTATAATTCATCGATTTTACCACTCCCAATCGTACCATACTGGAATTGAAACGGAAAAGGCGATGACCAGGATCCGCCGCCGCTACCCTCCCAATCGTACCATACTGGAATTGAAACCATAGAAAAATGCGAAAGCGAAATAGACGCAGCACTCCCAATCGTACCATACTGGAATTGAAACGACACACGGAATAAGTTTTTTAAGGACGGCCATACTCCCAATCGTACCATACTGGAATTGAAACTTGAATATGATCGTCAAAAAAACTCAGATAACTTCCTCCCAATCGTACCATACTGGAATTGAAACAGGCTGAAATTAAAGCCTTGAAAGAAGCTGTTGAAAAACTCCCAATCGTACCATACTGGAATTGAAACAAAGAGATGTAATTTGTTGCTGAAGGTCAATAATTCTCCCAATCGTACCATACTGGAATTGAAACGGGAAAGATCGGCGGTAATCCGGCAGTGGAAAGACTCCCAATCGTACCATACTGGAATTGAAACATAATCAGGTTAAATACTCAGTAACACAGCAAATTACCTCCCAATCGTACCATACTGGAATTGAAACATGGACAATGGACGAAGGGCAGGGAAGCACATATACTCCCAATCGTACCATACTGGAATTGAAACATTGTTTATATTTAAGAATTTCTGTTGTAGTTACCTCCCAATCGTACCATACT
Source organism: Prolixibacteraceae bacterium (assembly GCA_038562555.1). GTDB lineage: Bacteria > Bacteroidota > Bacteroidia > Bacteroidales > Prolixibacteraceae > JBCFBK01. Next base: position 98,999 of record JBCFBK010000014.1, read on the forward strand.
GGAATTGAAACGTAGATATCCCTGGGCAAATCCCCTCTTTACTCGCCCTCCCAATCGTACCATACTGGAATTGAAACGACATAAGGATGCTGTTATCCGGAGCGTCAATAACCTCCCAATCGTACCATACTGGAATTGAAACCAGTATAATAATCAGCCTATACAGTTGCCGAATCTGCCTCCCAATCGTACCATACTGGAATTGAAACCGGGTTACGTTCGGATAGTGTTTTCATTTCTTTTCCTCCTCCCAATCGTACCATACTGGAATTGAAACTTCGTCCGGATGTCAGCCACGCCGTCCAGATTGGCTCCCAATCGTACCATACTGGAATTGAAACGTCATTATGATTGAGCAGCCCAACCGGGTTTTTTCCTCCCAATCGTACCATACTGGAATTGAAACGAAGCATTTCAAGCCTGGTAACTTCATCCCTTAGCCTCCCAATCGTACCATACTGGAATTGAAACTACTCCTGGGCAGATTTATGGCGTCAATAAGTTTCTCCCAATCGTACCATACTGGAATTGAAACATCTTTCCTGCCGATGCCATCTCATTAATCCGATCTCCCAATCGTACCATACTGGAATTGAAACCGGCAGTACCTCAATGCCTGCATCGATCTTTTGCCGGACTCCCAATCGTACCATACTGGAATTGAAACGACTTCGGTTTTGGCCGCTGCTTCTTTGGCAGGTGCCCTCCCAATCGTACCATACTGGAATTGAAACCCCCGGTGTCGGGCGCTTCTCCGGCATTCATGCTATCTCCCAATCGTACCATACTGGAATTGAAACACGTACTGCATGATCTTGAAGATATCAGACTCAACTCCCAATCGTACCATACTGGAATTGAAACTATTCTTGCGGTTTACTTGTTTAATTAACGATCTCTCCCAATCGTACCATACTGGAATTGAAACTTTGGATGAAGCCGCTACAAACTGGATCAATGCGATCTCCCAATCGTACCATACTGGAATTGAAACGAGGTCGGCCCGCCATCAATCCTTCATTGTGCACTCTCCCAATCGTACCATACTGGAATTGAAACTACCGCAAAGGCTTCAAACTGATCAAGGGTCAGATCAACTCCCAATCGTACCATACTGGAATTGAAACTTGACCATTATTCTCAGACCATTCCCGTAGAATTCTCCCAATCGTACCATACTGGAATTGAAACAAGAACGAAGACCTTCCAACATATGAGGCGGCATTGCTCCCAATCGTACCATACTGGAATTGAAACACAACTGACCCCGGTATAATTCATCGATTTTACCACTCCCAATCGTACCATACTGGAATTGAAACTTTCAATCTCTACATATTTAACCTCATCCCTATTGTCTCCCAATCGTACCATACTGGAATTGAAACTATACCATCAAAAATTATCGACAATAAAAAAGCAATCTCCCAATCGTACCATACTGGAATTGAAACGTAGTAGTCGAATTTATCATATTTTTTAAAAACACGCTCCCAATCGTACCATACTGGAATTGAAACGGGAGTTAATGTGCTTTTCATGTAGTTTGTTTTCGCTCCCAATCGTACCATACTGGAATTGAAACTAAGGTCAAAGACTCTGGCACCCAGCAAAGCAAGCTCCCAATCGTACCATACTGGAATTGAAACAACCACATCGGTAGCGCGAAGTTTATTCTTCGTACTCCCAATCGTACCATACTGGAATTGAAACTTGTCGATGTAGTGGTGATGAAGACACCAATACCCCCACTCCCAATCGTACCATACGGGAATTGAAATATCTGGACATTATAGACCGCCATATTAGCATATGTCTCCCAATCGTACCGTACTGGAATTGAAACAAAGTCCTTCTATATCGGGTAATTTTAGGAAAGGACAGACGTTGTTTATGTGTTAAAGACAACTCGTTTATCCTGCATAACGAAGTTGCTTATGCATTGGAAATTTTGGACGCGTCTTTAAATTCATTCCCGAAGCGATTTTTTCACTGACTCCAGAAATTCATGAATGAGGTGGAGATCGAAATAGATCGTGCACAATTCAAGGTCGGGCCAAAGGTTTTCGGAAGTTTTGCTGAGCAAATCAAGCATGCGATAGTTTAATTTGTAAATGGTATTCTCAAGACATTCGATGATTTCTTCATTATTCCCATACTGCGGATGGAACTCTTGCCAGGCTTTAATCAATGCCTCCTTTAGCTTTTCGTTCTGAATATTGTTTGCATTTTCCATAGTTGTAATTATTAACACATCATTGCCTAATACACATAGCAAGTCTTAAAAAGATTCATAAAAATATTTTATAGGACTTTTTAATGCTTTAAAAGCATATCAAAAATACAAAAAATATTTAAATGAATACACAAAGGCATAAAAAAATGCGAAAACGCGTTTATTCTAAGTTATTATCTTTGGTAATCAATGCAGAGAAATTAATGGAAAAACAGACATTTAATCGCATTAAAGCGGTTTTAGCCGAGAGGAGAAAAAGCAATAACTGGTTGGCCGACGAATTAGACATGAACAGAACTACCGTTTCTAAATGGTGTAGAAATGACATGCAACCAAGAGTTGAAACTTTATTTCAAATTGCCAATGTACTTGATGTGGATGTAAGAGAACTCCTGGTTTCAAACAAAAGTAAGAGTTAAAAACTATATATTTTGCAAAGGCTCGCAGCAATAACATACCGCGTATTCCCCGGGGTTCTTTTCAGAAGTCCATACTGGAATCGAAACCTGTGTAGGCCAAAAATAATCTGATCCTTCGCTGATCTATCGCTGCTCCTTCGCTGGTGGTTGGGTGAGGGATATGTTCCTTCCCAAAATTTGAAACACTTGTTGAAAAAACCAACCGTTTAATCTTATCAATCATCAACTGTAACAGCTCCAAAAAACAAAGTTATTGGTAACAAAGATGGATTATAAAGAAATAAATAAAAGACTTTGGAACGACAAGACGAATGTTCATTTTACATCCGACTTTTACGATGTTGATTCGTTTTTAAAAGGCAGAGATACGTTAAACCCGGTTGAGACCGAACTCCTCGGCAACATAAACGACAAAAGCATTTTACATTTGCAATGCCATTTCGGGCTCGATACAATTTCATTATCCCGCCATGGAGCACTTGTAACCGGAGTTGATTTTTCGGATAACGCGATTACCAGGGCAAATCAACTCAAAGAAACCTTAGGAACTAATACAAGGTTTATACAGAGTGACATATATAATCTTACAGATAATCTTCATGAGACATTCGATGTGGTTTTTACATCATACGGAGTAATTGGTTGGCTTCCTGATATGAAAAAGTGGGCAGAAACAATCGCTCACTTCCTGAAACCCGGCGGCATTTTCGTAATGGTTGAATTTCATCCGGTTATTTGGATGTTCAGTTATGATTTTAAGAATATAGCGTTCAACTATATGGACTCGTCTCCCATTATCGAGGAGCTGGAAGGAACATACGCGGATAGAAAATCGGGTATTAAGAGTAAATCGGTGGCCTGGAATCACGGATTGGGATATGTTATCGATTCGATTATTAAATCCGGACTCGAACTTACCGATTTTAAGGAGTATGACTATTCTCCTTATGACTGCTTTGAAAATACGGTTAGGATTGGAGAACGCCGATTCCAAATCAGAGGACTTGAAAATAAAATTCCTATGATGTACTCTATTAAAGCTACAAAGAAGAAATAGCCGACCTTCTCCTCTTCGTCTGATGCTCATACCATGTCAACGTCTCGCCGCTGCTTTATGAGCAGCGGCCCCAGGTTCGAATTCCTGCACCCGAACAATGTTTAAAATCAATGAGTTAAATGAAAGTTTAGCTCCTTTTTTTGTTGGGGTACAACATGGGGACAATACGCTTTCAGTATTTGTCGTATTCAGCCTCTGATATTGTCGCATAAACACAGTAAGCAGCGTGGTTTAGTTGCCGAAATTTGTATGGTAACAGTAAACAAAGTTAAAGGAGGAAAAATAATTATGAGAAAAATTATCGTTATATCAGTGATTACCTTAGATGGAGTCATGCAAGGAATGGGAAATCCAAATGAGGATACATCTGGTGGTTTCAAATATGGTGGATGGAGCGTACCCAATAGCGACACAGTTGTCGGTGAGGAAATGCAAAAACTAATGCAACCCACCGATTATCTGTTGGGCAGAAAAACATTTGAGATTTTTACCAACTACTGGCCTCAAAATGCTGAAGTGTGGCCCGGTATTAACAACGGCACAAAATACGTCTTGTCGGGGACTATAAAAAAGTCGGACTGGAGAAACACCGTATTTATCGAAAGTTTGGCAGATATCAAAAAGCTCAAAAATTCAGAAGGTTCCGACATCCAGGTTTGGGGTAGTGGCAAGCTTATTCAGTTACTGCTGAAGAATGATTTAGTGGACGAGCTTCGACTCCAAATTCACCCCTTGACAATTGGCACGGGAAAAAAGTTGTTCGATGATGGTCCAATTCCGGCAGCCTTTAAGTTAACAGCGTGTTTGCCCTCGCCAAGTGGAGTAATCATTGCCAATTACAAGCGGGCCGGAGATGTTAAGACAGGGACTTTTGAAGTTTAATGAGTTAGTAAAAGCATATTTATGAACCAGCAAGTTGAAAAAAGAACAAACAAAGTACGTATGAAAAAGCATATTATTATCAATTTCGCGTTCGCCATTATTATGGCAGCGGCGCCGTTTGTACAGGCACATCCAGGAGATGCGCAAAACGGATCAGGGGCACCAAAAGATACGGTTGCCAACCAGGACATAAAGCCGGACCACAGCGGCTATGCCGATGTAAACGGGCTAAAAATGTACTATGAAGTTTATGGCAAAGGCGATCCGCTGATTGTATTGCATGGTGCTCACATGGACATCTTGACCATGGGCAAGATCATACCCATGCTGGCGGAAACTCATAAAGTGTATGCGTTGGAATTTCAAGGCCATGGCCATACAGCAGATATCGACAGGCCCATTACTTATGAGAATCTCGCCGATGATGTAGCTAAATTTATGGATGAAGTGGGACTAGAGAAAGCCGATGTGTTCGGTTACTCAATGGGAGCTCAGGTAGGGCTGCAACTCGCAATCAGCCAGCCACAGAAGGTGAACAAACTCATCTTCGCCTCCGGCGCCTATGATCTTGAAGGCTGGCAACCTGCCTACAGCGAGTTCATTCCGCAGATGACTCCCGAGATGTTTCTCTCCATGCCTTTTTTCGCCGAAAAACATAAACAGTCGACTAATCCGGATGCTTATGTTGCATTCCTCAAAAAAATGATCGCGCTTGAACATGAACCAATGGCATGGGAAGATGAGGTTAAAAAATTGACAAGCCCGGTACTGATCATCGCTGGTGATGCTGATGTGGCCACCCTCGAACATACAGTTGCTTTGTTCCGGCTTCTGGGCGGTGGTGTAATGGGCGACATGGGCAAGCCTCTGCCCGATTCACGCCTTGCTATTCTGCCCGCAACATCGCACACGGCTGTCATTAGTCAACCAGAACTTGTTATGGCTTTTATTGAACCTTTCCTGAAAGGCGAAACACCAAAAGGATTTTTTGAGGAATAGTGTCAAAAGTTGTAGATAGAAATAATCTTATTGAAGAAAGGACAATCTATGTGCAGAAACATAAAAACGCTGTTTAACTTTGATCCTCCTGCTACGGATGAGGAAATAAGCGGTGCATCGCTTCAGTTTGTCAGAAAACTTTCGGGCTTCAACAAACCTTCAAAGGCCAATGAGGAGGCCTTTAATGCTGCGGTTGAAGAAGTAGCGGCAAGCGCACGAAAGCTCCTTTGTTCATTGGTGACAAATGCCGGGCCCCGTGATCGAGAAATAGAAGCTGAGCGTGCCCGTACCAGAGCTTTGGAACGGTTTGGACCTAATGTTTTGTGAAAGCAACCGTTAATTCCCCGCTCAGTTTAAACGTATTTATCTTTTAGAATTTCCAGGCCCGTTTGAAGTGAACAAATGAATAAAGTGTCGTACTTTCGTGTTGATCGAAACTTACAGAACAATGAAACGAGCTCTTCTTATTATCGAGATGAGAAAGACAATGCTGATTTTGATATTGATCCTCAACGTAAGCCTGATTTTCGGGCAAACGGAGAATGCCCGGTACAAAAAGATCGCTGATCTGTTTGAAGCTTATTACAACAGTGAAGAATACGACAGTATCTTTGCCCTGTTTTCTGCTGAAATGGCAAGCGCCTTACCGCAGGTTAAAACAACGGAATTCTTAGCCGGACTAAATACTCAGGCTGGGAAAATAACGGAAAGGCAGTTCGTAAATTACCAGTCAACCTATGCTTCGTACAAGACGAAATTTGAACGGGCGCTAATGACCTTAAACATTTCCATTGACGATAATTCCAACATTAACGGATTGTTTATCCGGCCGTTTACCGACGAAAATTTGCCGGAACTGAAACGGAATACCACCAAACTGATCTTGCCTTTTAACGACGAATGGACGCTTGTTTGGGGAGGAGACACCAAAGCGTTGAATTATCACGTGGAAAACCGGGCGCAAAAAAATGCAATGGATTTTGTAGTGACCGATAACACAGGAAAGTCATACCGGACCGATGGTCTTACCAATGAAGATTATTACGCTTTTGGGAAAGACATCATTGCTCCCTGCGCGGGCGAAGTTGTCCTGGTGGTGGATGGTGTGAAGGATAATAAGCCGGGGGTCATGAATCCGGTTTACGTTCCCGGAAATACGGTGATTATCAGGACGGATAAAAATGAATTCTTATTCTTCGCTCATTTCGTACAGCATTCAATTAAGGTAAAACAAGGGCAACAGGTTAAGCAAGGCGAAGTGTTGGGCTTGTGTGGTAATTCGGGAAATTCGTCGGAACCTCATCTGCATTTTCACATTCAGAATGCAGAAGACATGAATGTGGCAACGGGTGCGAAATGTTTCTTTGACAAGATCATCGTAAACGGACAGCCAAAAACAGATTATTCGCCGGTCAGAAACGAGAAAGTAAAAAACTAACCGGCCGCTGTCTTATCGTCAAGTATCCGAACATGGGAATACGCAACATAATGACTCCAGCCAAAAGAAGGGCTGAAGTTGAGCCATTTGGGCAGGCAACCAGGCTATACTGCATGCTGCGGTGCATTTTTCTTAATCCTGATCAAAATCTCGGTTTTACCCTTTCCCTCTTCCTCAATATCGTAATCATTTTGCAGCCCAAGCCAGAATTTTGCAGTTGTTCCAAAATAAGATGCCAACCTTAATGCAGTGTCTGCAGTAATTCTTCTTTTCCCTTTTATTATTTGAGAAATCCTGGTCTGTGGAATATCGGTGTCTTTTGATAATTTGTATGCCGTTATCCCCAACGGACGTAAAAATTCCTCAAATAATATCTCTCCGGGGTGAATGTTTGCTAATCTTTCCATTTTTAATCCTCCAGTTTTAATGATAATCCGTGATCTCAACATCGTGGGCATTATTATCAACCCACGTAAACACGATTCTCCATTGGTCGTTAATCCTGATACTATAAAAATCTGAACCTTTTAACTTTTCAAGTCTGTTGGACGGAGGTATTCTCAAATCAGACCAATTTTGTGAGTTATTAATCATTCTTAGCTTTCTACGTCCAATTTGTTGTACTTCAATCGGTATCTTCCTGGCAAGTTCTCCTCTCCAGATCTTTTCTGTATCTTTTGAACCAAATGAAACAATCATGCTGTCATTCTACGTTACTAACGTCAAAGATAACTATTTTGATTTAAATTGTCAAGTGTAGAAACTTGGATGTATCTTTTTTTGAATAGGGTTTCATCCGGTTTAATAGTCGAAAGTCAACTCGATGTTGTTGTCCTTCGGAACAAACAGTTTATAATTGTTTTTTGCTTACATCGTAATTATAATTGGGATTCAGTTAGACAAAATCAGTTCACCACGACATCAACACTTGCTGTTTTGCCGGTAACCGTATCGGTAACGGTCAGTTTCGTCGTGCCACTTTTTAACGGTGTCACCCGAACTACGGCCGAATTATTCATTTGATTCACCCAATCATTACCCGGAGTGATCGACTTGACTATTGCGACCGTTTCATCAACTACCTTGGCGGTATAATGACCGCTCCCCCGCCAAACCGTAATACCATTAACACCAAAAGTAAACGGAAGGTCAAAAGTCAGCTGACTGCTTTCTGACTCCGGAATAAACAAATCATATTCATCTACCACATAAACACGAACCGAAAAAAGCACAACTTTTCCTTTACAAACATGAAATGACGTACTCCCGCAGGATTTTGCATCTACCTTGAATTGATTGCCCATTTCAACACTGGCTGAAACGGAAGCAACGCCATCGCTATCAATAACATCATCATTGTCAACAATCAGGCTGCAACTATTGCTAAAAGCAAAAGGAAGGCTGAACGCACGACTTTCCCCTTTTTTGATGACTACACCCTGGCTGAATAATATTCATAGCCAATGGACTCACGAACATTCACATCAATTGTTTTAATATCATAACTACCGGTCTTGCTATCGTCAGCATCCATGACCGTTATCGTGGCGCTACCCTGCCCATGACCGATAATATAAAACACGTTTTTGTCTTTTTCGTCAAAACGAATTTCGGCAATGTCAGGATCAGATGATGTTACGCTTAATGAACCTGTTCCATTTAGTTTTTTGACCTCGGCATAACTATGTTCGTTATCCAAAACGCACGACTCTATGCTCAACTGAAGATTTAACCCGTCATCATCTTTATCACAGGCAAACAAGGTTAGTGTAACCGCAAAAAAGAATAGTAATTTTCTCATGGCTTCTGTTCTCTTTAAAATCATGCTGCAAAAATAGACAGATAGCGCATCAAAACGCTTGATCTAAATCAAGGGACCGGAGTTTCTTCCGGATTCTGCTCAGGGTTTCAGGAGCTACTTTTATCAGTGAAGCTATCTCTTTTATACTAACCAGGGTTAAAATATCGGGATGACGAGCGAGTAGCTTTGTATAGCGTTCGTCGGGCGAATCACAATACATCGAAAGCAGTCTGGTACTGATGTCGTATAATAATGTCTCCGCAACGCTGCTTCGGAGATTATATATCCTGTAGTTTTCGTAAAACGCGTTAAACTCGTCGTAGTTAAGAACCAGGACCGTGCTGCCTTTGATAGACTGGGCATCAATGGCAGGCGGCTTTTGGATTTGGAATGTTGCATAATCAACGACAAAATCATTTTCAAAGCTGTAACCTAAAATCTGTTCTTTTCCTTCGGATGAATATCCCAGGTACCGGAATCCACCTTTAAGGATGAAGCCAATATAGTTCAGGTTTTGACCCCGATGGATGAAAAATTCATTCTTTGCGTATTCCCTGGAAGTACCTTTCTCAATAAAAAATTTTCTCAATTCCGCAATTCCATTGAGCTCCAAATGTTTTTTTGAAAGTGGCATAGTATATCTTTATGATCAAACGTTCAGCGGGTGAAGTTTATCTTAAGGATGCATTTCATGCAGGATGGTTGCTTCCGTCAGATTATTAACTTCGTTCGCTCTCACTTTGTTACCACGGTAACAGTTATGACGATAACAAAACTATAACAAAAAAACATTTTCCGATCCCTTTTCTGTATCCGCAATCATGCTTCGTCTTGACTGACAAAGATTATAAAGACCGATGTCCCCATGATGACTCCTTGTTTGCATGCACGAAAGAACTATTTTTACAGCAAATCAAAGAAATTTTACGATGAGCTGGATTTTACTGATCATTGCGGGATTGTTTGAAGTTGGTTTTGCAACCTGCCTGGGGAAGGCCCGGGAAACGACCGGAACGGCCGCTACATTCTGGTATATCGGGTTTTTGGTTTGCCTCATCGTGAGCATGTTGCTGTTGATCAAGGCATCGAAAGAGCTGCCCATCGGGACAGCCTACGCGGTGTGGACAGGCATCGGCGCCGCCGGGACCGTCATTGTCGGCATGGTGCTCTTTAAAGAGCCGGCCGACTTTTGGAGATTGTTGTTCCTGACAACGCTTATTGCTTCAATAATCGGGCTGAAAATCGTTACCCGTTAGTTCATTTTACACCAAAAACCCGTTTCACTGCTTCCAGGTAACCATAACCATACAGCGTACAGGGTTGAAGATAGCTGGTTTCGGTCCATTCATTCCAGCTGTTGATGGTAATTAACCTGGCCTGCCCGGGATGGGCATCGGCAAAGGCTTTGGCTTTGACCAATGCCTTTTCAAAATTTTCAGGGGTATTGTTCTTCACGACTCCCGCCCGGAACATTTCAAAGCGGGGATTATTATCCCATCCGATGGAGACATGCGCATAATAAGGAATATCAAAGTCCTGATCGATTGAGTTCCACTCCTTCTCCACCTCGCCCATAATCGCATTGTAATCGCGATCGATATTGGCAAAGTGGACAAACTGGTAATGGGTGATGCCATCGAATCCCAACTGCCGCACAATTTCGTTCTGAGTTCCGATGTTGTCGCCGGCAATCCCGGTTATTCCCGATCCGCTCTTGCGCAGGGTTAGCTGAAGGTCCAATCCTTTAAAGCCGGCCTTCACGGTTTCTTTCCGGAACCAATCGAGCGCGTCTTTCGTCTCTTTGATCCCACCCAGCCCCTGAATGAGCTTGTCCAGTTCATAAATCATGAATGAAGGTTTGCCATCAATCCTGTAATACGAAGGGTGCGGGAAGTACATTTCGATTACCCGCCGGCAAATCACTTCGAATTCCTTACGGTCGACCGATCCTTTCCAGATCAGCGCGTCATTGGGTTTACCTGCATTCCGCTTGTCCCAGGTCATGTTGACATCGTGGTTGGCCCACATCAGGTAAAATTTTACGCGGTCGTTATTGCGGGCTTTGAGATAGCCGTTGTTGAGATGCCCCTCCAGAAAAGGCATTCCGTCGTACCAGTACCAGTCGAAGATGAACACGTTCACCCCATGATCGGCCGCTGCATTGATCTCCATTTCGGCCACATAAGGATCGGCCTCATTGATATACCCCCAGAGCGGGTAACGGGGTTGCTGATGCCCTTCGAACCTGGCCGCGTTATTCTTCACCGTTTGCCATTCCCCGATCCCGTCGGGCCAGAAAATCTTTGCCCGGTCGTCGGGATGATAAGATGGCCACACGAACGCGGCAATGTCGTACCGTTGCTTTTGACGGTTCTGAGCACTTGAGGTTTGTATTCCCGGTACCGCCAAACCCAGGGCAACGATCAGAATCAATACATTTTTTTTCATAAGCAATTGCATCGGATGGATTAATCTTCGGTTTGCCTGTCAAACCAAGCCGGGCGACAAACATCCGGTTTAAATTTACAAAAGTTATTTATTCAGTAAAAATGCCGCTGTTGTTTTTCGGACAATGGCTATCCTTCCTCCCGCCGTTCATACACAACTTCATACTTGATGCCATCCGGGTCCTTAAAAAATAAGGCATAATAATGTTCACCGTGCTGGGGATAGAACCGGGGTTCCTCAACAATGGTCGCACCGGCTTCTTTTATCTTCGGATAAAGGCTGTCGACCTCGGCACACGATTCGGCCTTAAAGGCGAGATGGTGCAATGCTCCCGGCTTCCTCCGGTGGATCGTGTCGTCCTTGAAGGCTTCCCTCGGCGAATTGATCCCGAAGATCAATAACGGGTGGTAATATTCAACCACGTCAAACTCATGTGCGGCTACCCGGCCTTTTGATTTCCGGCTGAGATCGAATCCTAAAACAGGGAGGAACTTATCGTAAAAGGTCTCCGCAACTGCTAAATCCTTCACCGTGATCTGAATATGGTCAATAATTGGGTTCATGATATGGTTGTTTAAAAGATATCAAGTTCTGCTTTCAGGTACCGAATACCCTGTTTCATTTTTGCACTGTTTCGTTCTTCAAATATAAGGAATGACGAGGGATATATTCCACAACATATGCACTGCTAAAGTGCGGATACGGGTGAAGCCTTACTTTTGGTGAATATTGTGTCAACTATGAAGAAAATATGCGTTTTGAGCCTGCTGCTGTTATCCGTGACCGGTTTTTCGCAGGAAAAACGGGAAGGGAAGTCGGTCGATTTTTCACACGGGAAACTGGTTGTTTCCGAAAATAAACGCTTTCTGGAGTTTGAAGACGGAACGCCCTTCTTTTGGCTGGGCGACACGGCCTGGGAGTTGTTTCACCGGCTGAGCAAGGACGACGCCGAAAAGTATCTGGAAAACCGCCGGGCAAAAGGCTTCACGGTTATTCAGGCGGTGATCCTGGCGGAGCTTGACGGATTGCGCGTTCCGAACATGGAAGGCGAGCGCCCGCTCATCGGCAACGATCCGTTAAAGCCGAACGAAAAGTACTTTGAACACGTGGATTGGGTGATTAAAAAGGCTGCCGAAAAAGGGCTGTTTATCGGGC
>JBCFBK010000093.1:0-7845 GCA_038562555.1 Prolixibacteraceae bacterium
GAATCACGATTGTACCGGTAACAAACGTTCCGCGGGGCACCATAACTACCCCTCCTCCGTTGGAGGCACAGGTGGCAATAGCCTCATTAATCGGACCGGTACTTATTGTAACACCGTCACCGACAGCGCCAAAATCGCTGATATTATACACCTTTACCGGATCCTTTGGCTGTTCCGGAGGCTCAGTGACGGCCAGGCAACAGCAGGCATGGTGGAGGCAAAAAAGAACAAGAACTATTTTTTTATACATAAGAAGCCTGTTTGTATCCGAAAGAACTAATTACATCTGGTCAGCTTCGAGAATCAAAATCCAGTCATTACCATGCTCTCCGGCCTTCCCCGGAGGGTCGAACAAGGGGAATCCTTTATTTGGTAACGGACCGATCTTCTCTGTTGACCCTTCACGCGGGTTAAACCAGAAAGCTGTTGCGTTCCGGGTTAATTTTGCCGCGTTCACGCGAACTTCCTGCCCTTTATTCAAATAAAACAGCATGAATGAACGGTCGTTTGCAACCAGGGCTCTGATATTGTTTTCATCAAGAAAATTCGTTCCATAGATGGCCGACTGGTCAACATGAAAGCTTCCCAGCGGATAGCGGGTAAAGAGTTGGCTGACATGGCGCATGTCATCGGCTCCGGGACGGTCCAGCGCCTTGTCCCAAAAGGTCAGGCAGGGAACTGAATAGCGTGCTCCGGGTTTATACATCTGCCAAATCGCGTTATTCCCGTAAGTGTATCCGACACCTCCTGAGAAGAAGGTCCAGTAAGCTTCTATGCGTACATCATAATCGTCGAAGAAGCCGTCCGGATAGAAGCTTTTATCTTTAATCAGCCCATCGTCGCCGATGACGTCTTCCTTCTTTTTTCCAAACTTCGCGTAATCAAAGTAATGCCAGAATAACACAGGAATATCCTCGTAGGCCGGTTCGCTGTTCACCCATGGTTTCTCGGGAGACAACTGACGGAATACCATTCCAAACTCATAGATTTCCGTGTTGAATTTTTTAAAATGACCGCTTTGGATGCTGTTAAACGAAAGCCAGGGTTCATTGTGAAACCAGAAATGCGACGATATGGGTGCGGTTGGATGATAGGTGATCAGGCTGTTGCCACCACTTCCTTGCTGCAGGCCCTTTGCCATTGCTTCCCATATCGCGTACTCGTGATCCGTGTGTACATTCCGGTCGCCCCCCAGGATCCAGATAACGGCTTTGTTTTTGTACCTGTTGCCAAGAAAGCGGCCATAGACGAACGCACTTTCAGTATCAAAAAAAGCGCCTGATCCGTTATGATCGATTACATTATTGGCCCAGGTAGGCAGCAGTCCCAGGTACATGTTCCGCTTTTCTGCCTCATCCACAATAAAATCGACCTGTTCAAAGTAGGCTTCATTCGGCTGTGACGGGTTCCTGTCCAAAAAAGCGATCTCACCCCCGATATTGGGTTCTTCAGGATTCCCCATTGGAAGAATCACTGCCTGGATAACGGTAAACCCTTTTGCCTTTCGGTTATCCAGGTAAAAGATTGATTCCTTCTTATCTAAGTTCCGAAATAAATCCCAGGCGGTGTCGCCGATCCACAGGAATGGCTTTCCGTCTTTGGTTTCAATATGGCTTGATCCCGGCTTAACAACTAAAGACTGGGCGTAGCTCTGCATTAAACAAAGTAATCCGATAAATAGGCAATATATTTTCTGCATAACAGCATGGGTTAATCTGAGTTATATATGATGCATCAAGAAAAACAACGAGGCCCCGGAACTTTTCACAGACTACTCAGGGCCTCATTTCTTTTCATTTACCGGATCACATTTGTATGCTTACGGTTTCCGAGTAATTGTATCTCGCTCCGGGGGCACTGCTGAGGGCTCCGATGCGAAAGTGATAAGACCGGCCTCCGATCAGATTCGCGTTTGGAAGCCCAATTTCGAGGGTATAGGACGTGTCCGGATTAGTGCTACTGTTCAGGTTTGTTTCTGTCTTCACAATATTGACAGTTGAACCGACAGAAGCGTTTGGGTGGCAGAAAAGAGCAATCCGAACGACCGGGTCAGTTGTTTTTTGTTCAATTTTAAAAGTAGCTGTAATTTTATTGGCACCTTTTGTAATAGCCGCATTCCGGATTCTCAAATAGGGTGTTACCTTAAAATTCAGTTCAGTTCTGCCCTTAATCTCAAAAGTATCGATCGGGCTGACCGGGATAAAGTTCCCGTTGGCAAGGGTAACTTTATATTTTGCCGGAAAAATCATCGAATTCCTGTAGTTCCCGTCGTTCTGTACAACCAATGTTTGCGTCACATTGGTTTGATCGGTTACCCAGCCATGTTCAATAAGCTGGATAACTGTACCATTGACAATATCACCTGGCACGGCTTCATTTGTTTCAGCATCAAGGACAGTCCCGTACAGTTCGGCGTCGGGCACCCCGTAGTTATCTACTTCACACGAAAAAGAGGCGAAGGCGATTATCGCGAAGATTATTATTTTTCTCATGATATTTGTTTTATTTGAATTCATTGCAAATATGTTTTCATCCAATGGTTACTCAGCCGGGTGGAGCGGGTTTTGAATGACCCCGCTACCCGATACCCCTGGAATCTCATAATAATACCATTGTACCGGGAACGTTCTGGGTACGGCGGCATGTAAAAGGTCACGGACAAAAATGTACTTGGCAGGACTTACCCGAAGGTCCAGTACCGGCATCAGGGAATAGGCATACCGGTTATTGAAATAGACGTGGTGTTCTCTTCTTCGTTTCATATCGGCATCCCGTTTATTCTCAAAAAGAAGTTCCACCCTTCTTTCCCGTTTTACGTTTTCGAGGGTTAACGGTATCGGGGTAGTAAAGGCGGCACGCCGTCGAATGGCGTTTAATCCATCCTGTGCTTTGGAGAAGTTACCGAGACCGCTCTCGGCGACCGCTTCCGCATAATTCAATAATATTTCAGCGTACCTGATATCCATCCAGTCGGACGTCGACCCGTTGGCTACGCCGGTTCCTGTTTCCTGGAGAAACTTTCGCAATAAAAATCCTGTCTTTGTATTTCGGCTGGCAACACTGGATGTGGAATTGAAACCCGAGTACTCTTCGTTCGATTCAGCCCCCCAGGGCCAATACGTTTGCCCGCCGACGGTCAGGCTCACACCTGTTTTTATTTGTGGTATGCCGTCGGGTGCAATGAGACCGGCCTGAATAACGATCTTCTTTCCTTTCATCGTGCTGCCCGGAAGTACAATATAGGCGTGAAGCCGGGCATCCTTGTTTTGAAATGGATCGGTTGGTGTGTCATATCTTTCGTAAGTCCACGAAGAATGATACCCGCTAAACTCATTTTCATGTGCGGCATCTGTGTTTGTACGAACCGGAACTGACTCTCCGGGGGTAGGATATTCTTCAAAAAGATCGACGATTTCGATAGTAGGATTCATACGACCCGGGAACGGCCATCCGTCTCTGGCCTGGGCAGGACTAAACCAATTGTCGTAATTGTGTCCGCTTCCAACTGTTGTATAACCGCTGATGAATATGGCCTCTTCCGGAGCAATATTGGGATCCCTGAACATTTTAACGTAGTTGTTGGCCGCATCTTCGGGTGAAGCAGGGGTTGGAGCATATAATGAATATTTTCCTGAGTTCATAACGGCCTCGGATGCTTCAATGCAAGCGGTAAAAAAGGTGTTGGCATCTTCTGCATTCATACCGATCAGTTTTTGCTGGACAGCTTCCCCTTCCAGAGGCGCCAGGTGCCAATATTTCGCCAACGACCCGGCATACAGGGCAACTCGGGATTTTAGCGCCTGGGCGACCCATTTTGAAGCTCTGCGGCCTTTCTGGCTACCCCAGTCATCCGGAAGTTTCTCTGCCGCTGCATCCAATTCAGACAAAATAAACTGAAACGTTTCCTTTTCGGTACTCCTGGGAACCTTCAGCGATTCCAAATCGTTCGGATCATATTCCTGACTTTCCGTAATCAGCGGAACGCCACCGTAGCGCATGGCAAGCCCAAAATAGGCATAAGCCCTGATGAAATGAGCTTCCCCGATGATCTTATCCTTTTCTGACTGGTCCATATCCAGTGTCGGCACAATGTCCAGCAGCAAATTGACCTCCCTGTTTAGCCGGTATCCCTGTACCCAATAGTTGGGTGCCATTACGCCGTCAAGTCCAACGCCGTAGTTGCCAATCCACTCAGTGTGCATCGCTTCGTCGGTGTACATTGCCCGGTTACGGCCGCCGTTTGTATTCGTATGCCAGCCTTCTTCTCCAAATCTGAAATCTTCGACCGGCATCTGGTAATACAGATTAGCCATATAAAGTTTTAAGCCTTCAGGATCGGTAAAGACGTCCTCCACGGGGAGTTTGTCCTGAGGGTCGAGGTCAAGAACCTGGTCACAGCCGGCAATCGCTAAGAATAGGCCGGCCAAGTATGAAAGTGTTGCATATCTAATGGCTGTTTTCATATCTTTTGTTTTTTTAGTTCAGTTAGAATGTAAGATTTAGTCCGATGTTATAGCTTTTAGTGAGCGGATAGTTGTGACCGTAAGTCGCTGTACCCGGCCCTGCCGTTTTTTCCGGGTCAAGCTTCTTTACCAGGCGATCTTTTGTGAGCGTGAACAAATTAAATCCATTGATATACAGTCTTAGCTTTTGGAGTCCAATGGAATTTAGTAATTTGGGGTTACAGGTATATCCCAATTCGAGACTTTTCAGTCTGACATAGGCGGCATCCCTTCGCCACAGGTCGCTCTCCGACTGCAACTGCATGGTCTGGGTCGCATTTGGTCTCGGGGCTGGCCATTCTCCGGCTATCCACTCGCTGTTGCTGTCGTACGGATCGGCCTGATGCCATCTGTCCATGAAATATGCAGGCAACCCTCCCGAATACCAAAACCATTCAGACAGCGTTTCTGTATACCGCACCGTATACTTTGCAGCTCCCTGAAACAGGATATTTGCGTCGAACCCTTTCCATTCGAGGTCGATTGTCAGCCCGAAATTTAACAGCGGAGTTGTACCATAGGTGTAAGGGACGCGAGAATCATCGCCGTTTATTATCCCGTCGTTATTCAGATCCCTGAATTTATAATCACCAGGCAACTCTCTGATACTGTAGAACTGACCTTGCAGCGGAGCGTTGTTGATCTCGTCAAAACTGGTAAACTGACCGTCAGTCCGGTATCCGGTTTGCCGGTTCCCCCACCTGTCCGTATTGTCATTGAGCCACCGGTCCATCTGACTTTGGAAAGGAGCTCTTTCTGTGTGGCGGCTTTTTGAGCGGTTAAAATTCATATTCCCGCTTACCTGATAAGTGAAATCCTTAATCGTGTTTCGATGACCAACCACCAGGTCAAATCCGGTCTGGACATCACTGTTCAGGTTTTCCTGAGCGATCGTAGTTCCGAAGGTGTTTGGCAATGAAACACTTCTTGTACTGATCAGACCCTTCCGCAACCGGCGATACCAATCGGCGGCGATATCGAGTTTCCCTTCCCACAAACTCAGATCCAGACCGAGATTCGTGGTGTGATTCTCAGACCAGGATAAGCGCCTGTTTGTCATGGCCGGCGCAGCCAAACCATTGGACTGAGTGCCATCGCTGAATTCCCAGAATGATGCTCCCCCAAAGGTAAAACCCTGGACATATTGAAAGGCGTCTCCCTGGTCAGTTCCGAGTACACCATAAGATGCACGCAACTTCATATTGGATACGAACAGGAGATTTTCTTTAATGAAATTCTCTTCAGATAATCTCCATGCCGTGGATACCGTCGGGAAAAATCCAAATCGATGGTCGGGATGATAACGATAAGAACCGTTGTAATTAAAGGCGAATTCAAAAAGATATTTGCGGGCATAATCGTAATTAAGCCTGCCAATATAGCTCAGTCGGGCGCTTTCATCTTCATAACCATAGGTCGTCTGGTTTGCCTCGTTCGCAAACCGTAACTGATCATTGGTAAAAAAATCACCGTAGTACCTCCTGCCTTCAAGACTGCGTCCCCATCCCTGGCTTTGCTCGGCCAGCAACATCACTTTTATATCATGATTCTCTGCGATGGTCACGTTGTAATCGGCACCCAGTCTGAGCATATATGAATCGCTGACGGCCATCCGGTTGTAAATATTCTGGTCGGGCCGTTCAAACTTAGGTACATAGGTTTCTGTAGATGAATCATACGTGTAGGTGTAAAATCCCTTCCGGAGGTTTTTATTTCTGTAATTGTTGTTATCATACGACCCCGTTGCTGTTATAACCAGGTTCTTCATGAAAGGAACAGTCCATTTCAGTTCCAGGGTAGTTTGTAAATTCCGGTTTTCATTGTTGTTGAAGCCGGTAAGATTTTTATCCGATGCTGCCAGGGGAGTGACGCCCAATGATGTGATACCGGGATAATTTGGATTATTATTCGCATATGGATACTCCGTTGGCAGCGTGACAATTGTATTCCTGCTGATCTGTGAATAGCTTTCCCCGGGAGCATAGGCCTTATCGAACATAAAGCTCATATTCAGCCGGGCCCTGAGATCAGGAAGAAGGTCTGCGGTGAGGTTTGATCGCAAATTGGCCCGGTCATATCCAATATCACCGCTCTTCAATATACCATTATCGTTTACGTATTCCATACCCATGTAATACGTCATTTTTTCAGAGCCGCCACTTGCAGACAGGTTAAGGTGCGTTTGGGATGAATAATCTTTCATCGTCAGGTCCCACCAATCGGTTCCGGTGTAACCAGCCAAAGTGCCTTCCTGCCATTTCTGTAAGTCTTCCTTTGTAAAGGCCGGTGCGGCAATTCTTCCGGGGTTAGAATACAACGCAGCTTCATTTAACATCATGGTATATTCGGGCGCAGATGCTGCCCGAACTCTGTTCGTGGGTTGTGATAGTCCGGTTACCGCGCTGAAGTTGAAACTTGTTTTCCCCTTGGTTCCTTGTTTGGTTGTTACAATAATCACCCCGTTTGCTGCTCCGATGCCATAAATGGCAGCTGAAGCATCTTTTAGTACACTGATACTTTCAATATCCTCGGCGTTCATCTTTTGGAATGCTCCGGCGTCGTTCCGGATCACGCCATCGATGACGTACAACGGATTGCCAAATCCCCGGATCTGAATGTCGTTGTCGAATTGTCCGGGTTGTCCGGAGTTCTGACGGATGTTCAGTCCTGCTACCTTACCCTGTAATTTTTGCGCAACACTTGAATGGGTGGTCGTCATAATTGCCTCTGATTTGACAGAAGAAATCGCTCCCGTCAGATTACCCATTTTCTGAGCGCCATAGCCAACCGCCACAACTTCTTCCAGCCCGATTGCGTCTTCTGTCATTACCACGTCAATAACCGCTTTTCCGGCAGCGGCTACTTCCTGGCTCTTCATTCCCACAAACGAGAAAAGGATGGTGGCATCGCCATTCACTTTAGAAAGCGAATAGTTTCCGCTGACGTCGGTAATGGTTCCCTGACTGGTTCCCCGAACTACTACCGTAACGCCTGGCAGCGGAGAACCGTCAGAGTCGGTGACTTTACCGGAGATCGTTTTTGCAGGTTGATTGATGTACGTATTATTTGGATCGCGATTAATCCCTTTCTTGCTGTTTATAATCACATATTCATTCTTCACCGAAACAGTTAGTTTTTCTGTATCCAAAACCTTGTCCAGTATCTGTTCAACCGATTCGTTTTCGAATTTGGCCGAGATTTTTTGCGTGTCGTCCAGATCGGATTTGTTATAAGCAAACCGGAGATTGCTGTTCTGTTCCAGATACAGGAACAGCTCATGTAAGGTCCCGTTTTCAACACTGAATGAAAAACGGGCATTTTGAGAATAGGTAAACGCAGATAT
>JBCFBK010000015.1:0-106010 GCA_038562555.1 Prolixibacteraceae bacterium
AGGTTGTCCGTACGATTTCATCGTCAAAGTCAAGCTTCAGGCTTCCGTCGTCGGCGATCAGCAATTCAAGGAAGTTGCTTGTATTTTTGCCAAACATTTTACTGGCGTCTTTAGGCATCTGAGCCGGATAATTTGACTGGCCGATGATGGTGACACCATGTTTGACAACTGTTTTATTGTCTTCGGCCAATTCGCAATTGCCTCCGCTGGAGGTGGCCAGGTCGATGATCACGGATCCGGGCTGCATACTGGCCACCACTTCCTTTGAAATGAGCAGAGGGGCTTTTCTTCCCGGTATCTGGGCTGTGCAAATGACCACATTGGCCCGGGCAGCATGCTGATCGATGGCCGCCTGCTGGCGTTTTTTGTAGTCTTCGGTTTGCTCAACGGCATATCCGCCTGCTGCTGCATCTTCAACCGCCCCTTCCACTTCAACGAAGCGGGCGCCCAAACTTTGTACTTCCTCTTTTACAGCCGAGCGAACATCGAATGCTTCCACCTGCGCTCCGAGTTTCCGGGCGATCGCTATTGCTTGCAAACCTGCCACACCTGCGCCAAGAATCAGCACATTGGCCGGGCGGATTGTTCCGGCTGCTGTCATGAACATGGGAAAGAAGGTGGGAAGATGGTTCGCAGCAGCCAGCACGGCTTTATAGCCGGCAACGGTGGCCATCGATGATAAGACATCCATTGACTGGGCTCTGGTTGAACGGGGAATGGAATCCATGCTGAAGCTGGTGATCCCTTTTTTCAGGAACTGCTCAACCAGTGTTTTGTTCCACAACGGCTTGTATTCGCTCAGCCATAGTTGTCCGGATTTCAGTTCTTCGAGCAGCTTTTCATCCGGTTCGGCGATCTGTACCAGCAGGTCGGCCTGTTTCAGTACCTCAGCCCGCGGTACTACTTCGGCACCTGCCTCAGCATAGGCCCGATCATCGGCAAATGCCGTTTCGCCTGCCCCTTTTTCAACTACAAGCCGGGTTTTTCGGGCAACCAGATGTTTTACATGTTCCGGCAAAAGGGCTACCCTGCGTTCGGGGGCGGCATCTTTCAGGAGTCCTATAATCATAAGAATCGATCAAAGTTAAAAGTTCAAAGTTTCAGGTTATTAACAGATAAACGGGAAAAGAGTTCTTTCATTTCCGATTGAAAGCGGGATTCCTGTCCGGTTTAAAACGGAGAGCCCCGCCTGCGCGGGAACTGGAAGCAGCTCTTTTCAGAAATGATCTGATCCGTTTCAGGAATGTGGAAAACTATTTCCCAAAAAGAGACTGAAGCCCGGATAAGAAAATATCTTTGCATTCTAAATCAAAAAAATCAGCATATGCAGACTTGGTTTGAGGTCAAAGTAAAATATGTTAAAGTAGATCAGGACGGACGAGAGCGGAAGGTGAGCGAGTCGTACCTGATCGATGCCGTTTCGTTTACCGATGCTGAAACACGCATCATTCAGCAGATGCAGCAAATAATCCGGGGTGAATTTCAGGTAGACAATATCAAGAAATCCAACATTATTGAGATATTTCCCTCCGAGAGCGGCGAGTTTTGGTACAAAGCCCGGATAGCCATCGTTACCATCGACGAAAAGGCAGGCAAGGAAAAGAAGATCAACAATTATTTTCTGGTTGCTGCCGACGATTTTAAAGAAGGGTTTAAACGGCTGGAAGAGGGCCTTTCCTATATCTTAGTGCCTTACCAGACAACAGCGATGAGTCTGAGTAACATCGTCGATGTATTTCCGTATTTCCAGGATGAAACAGTGAAACGACTTCCGGACAACCTGAAGCCTTTGGATCCGGTTCCTGTTACGGAGGAATGAAAAGAGTCTCAGGCCTGCAGCCTGAGAATCTTTTCATTACATTTTCTCGTACACGGTTTCGGGTATGGAATGGTTCAGGTTATGCATGGCTCTGAAAAAGCTGAACTGATCACGCTTTACCGGATTAAGCATATAATAGGTGGAAACGACGCGGCAGATATCTTTTATCTCCGAAAAGATTTCATTAAGTTCAGACTTCCCTTCATCGGTCAGATTCATCGAGCCGTTGATCAGGTCAAAGCAGGCGATATATTCCTTCATTTGATCGTAATAGCCAATTACCCGGTCAACAAGTGAAATCGGAATTGTTTTACTGATGAGCCTTTCCCGGACAGGAGGGGTCATATTTTCGTGAAATGCTTTCGTCAGATAGAATAAGCTTCTGTAGTCACCGTTTTTTGCCTCGCTGTAAAGATCATTGTATCCCAGTTCTTCAAAAACCCGTTTCTGGAAGTCGCGGTCGTCCCTGAATTCTACTTTGATCAACTCGCGCAGGATGCTTATATTGATGAGTGACGATGTCATCAGATCATGGATATACTGTTGCTTTTTGACGTTGCGGCAGCAACTGTCGTCAGGAAGATATTCTTCTCTGGCTTTCTTTATTCGTTCCTTAAGCTGCCGGGCATATTCCGGTGTCCAGTCTGTCCGGATATGGGAGAGTTCAAAAATGTTCTCGTTAAATGACTGAGCGATCTTCTGGCTGGCAAGGATTGTTGCATTTGCCAGGGAGCATTTTTTTTGTGTTTCCATACAAACTGACTTTAGGGTTACTAACTCCGTAATTCGATAGAAAAGTTACAATAAATAAGGCTCCTAAAAAATGTTTAACAAGCATATTAGCTGAAAAAGTTAAGAAACGCAAAAGGCGGTAATAACACTGGTTTCCCATTGTCTTTACCGCCTTCCGGCAATGTTTTTTCCCGACTGCTATATGGTTATCTTGCTTCCTCTTTTCCGTTCCACTTCCCGAAGCAGAATCTTCCGCATACGGAAAGATTTCGGAGTGACTTCCAGGTATTCGTCATGATTGATGTATTCCAGGGCTTCTTCCAGGCTAAACAGCAACGGAGGTGCAAGCCTTACTTTATCATCAGAACCTGAAGCCCGCATATTAGTCAGCTTTTTGGGCTGCGTTACATTGATGGTCAGATCATCGGCCCGCGTACTTTCGCCAACGACCATTCCCTCGTAGATTTCATCACCGGGTGAAACAAAGAACCGTCCGCGGTCCTGTAGTTTATTCAAGGCATACGCAAATGCGGTGCCGGGTTCCTTCGCGATCAGTGAACCGCTTTTACGCCCTTCGATTTCTCCTTTCAGCGGTTGATATTCAATAAACCGGTGAGTCATTACAGCCTCTCCCGCCGTTGCGGTGAGCATATTGGTACGCAAGCCGATGATTCCACGCGAGGGGATCATAAATTCGAGGTGAATCCGGTCACCCTTGCGTTCCATGTTTTGCATTTCCCCCTTTCTGACGGTGGCCATCTCGACCACTTTGCCAGAATACTCGTCGGGAACGTCGACGTGCATTTCTTCGATAGGCTCGCATTTGATACCGCCAATCTCTTTATACAGCACTTTCGGTTGACCTACCTGTATCTCATAACCTTCACGGCGCATGGTTTCAATCAGTATGGACAAATGCAGTACACCCCGTCCGTAGACGGTGAACGAGTCTGCTGTACTACCCGGTATTACCCGTAGTGCAAGATTTTTTTCCAGTTCTTTTTCGAGGCGTTCTTTCAGGTGGCGTGAGGTAACAAATTTTCCTTCTTTTCCGAAAAAAGGCGAGTCATTGATCGTAAAGACCATGCTCATGGTGGGTTCGTCAACGGCAATCGGATCAAGCGGTTCCGGATTTTCCGGGTCGCAAATGGAATCGCCGATATCGAAGCCTTCAATGCCAACCAGAGCGCAGATGTCACCATTCATCATGCTTTCAACTTTTTGTCTTCCCAGGCCGGTGAAGGTATGTAATTCCTTTATCCGGCTTTTCTTCACAGACCCGTCTCTTTTAACCAGGGCTACCTGCTGTCCTTCCTTAAGTTCTCCGCGGTGGATACGGCCGATGGCAATCCGTCCCACATACGACGAATAATCGAGTGAAGTGATAAGCATCTGTGGCGTTCCCGGGTTATCCAGACGTGCCGGGATGTATTTCAGAATAGCATCCAGCAAGGGAACAATAGAATCAGATTTTATACTGAGATCGCTGGTCATCCATCCTTCTTTGGCTGACCCATAGATGGTTGGAAAATTCAACTGGTCTTCGGTCGCATCAAGGCTGAACATGAGGTCGAAAACCTGTTCGTGAACTTCTTCCGGACGACAGTTGGGCTTGTCGACTTTATTAATGACGACAATGGGCTTTAACCCCAGTGCCAGCGCCTTTGACAATACAAATCTGGTTTGAGGCATCGTGCCTTCAAAGGCATCGGCCAGTAACAATACGCCATCAGCCATGTTCAGTACCCGCTCTACTTCTCCTCCAAAATCAGCATGTCCGGGTGTATCAATAATATTGATCTTAACATCATTGTAGATCACTGAAACGTTTTTAGCCAGGATTGTAATTCCCCTTTCACGTTCCAGATCATTGCTATCGAGAATCAGCTCTTGTTTTTTTTCGTGATCTTTCAGGATGTGACAATAATAAATCATCTTATCAACCAGGGTTGTTTTGCCGTGGTCGACGTGGGCAATAATTGCTATATTTCTAATCTTTTGCATATTTATCTTCCAAATTGGACGCGCAAAGATAATTTTAATTCTTTAGCAGGCGTCTGTTCTTCCGTTTTCTTGACGGTAACTTAACAACCGGCTTTTAAATCTTGTTTAAAACTTAAAACAAGAAGCTGAAAGATAAGAACATGCAAAAGGAACGAGTCTGAAAATGCGGGAACGGCAGCGGTGCGCTTGTTCGGGCCCGCTGCCCGGGGAAAGTCTATTTGTGCCTTTTTTTCAGCTCTCTTGCGAGGTCTTCCAGCCGATAGCCCTTATGGGTTAACAGCACGATGAGATGGTAAAGCAGGTCGGCACCTTCGTAAATGAAATTTTCATCGTCGTTGGCCATAGCGCCGATGATGGTTTCGACAGCTTCTTCTCCTACCTTCTGTGTTATTTTGCGTGTTCCTTTTTTGAAAAGGGAGGTTGTGTAGGAACCTTCCGGCATTTCTGCCTTTCTTTTATCGATAAAGTCCTGCAGGTATTTAAGAAAATGGATGCCCTCATGTTCGTTGGTTTCATTCCAGCAGGTATCGTTGCCCGTATGGCAAACAGGGCCTGTAGGATTGACCTTGATCAGCAGGGTATCCTGATCGCAGTCGGCAGCGACCGATACCACATTCATAAAGTTTCCGCTTTCCTCACCTTTGGTCCACAACCGTTGTTTCGTTCTGCTGTAAAAGGTAACCTGGCCTGTTTCCCTGGTTTTTTTCAGGGCTTCCTCATTCATAAAACCAAGCATCAAAACTTTATCGGTAACATCATCCTGAATGATGGCCGGAATCAGTCCGCCGAGTTTGCTAAAATCAAGTTGGTCGCTATTCATTTTCTAAGAGTTTTGTTTGTGCAAAGAGCCGCAAGTTTCGGCCTTGAAGCTTCTTTTACCTCACCGCGATATTTTTGCTGCGAAGATAGTCTTTCAAATCAGGAATGGCAATCTCCTTATAGTGGAAAATACTGGCTGCGAGTCCGGCATCTGCCTTTCCTTTTGTAAAGACGTCGGCGAAATGCTCCATATTGCCTGCCCCACCTGAAGCGATGATTGGTATTTTGAGCATGCCTGCCATTTTCGCCAGTTCCGTATTGGCGAAACCGTTTTTTGTCCCGTCGTGGTCCATCGAGGTGAACAATATCTCTCCCGCACCGCGGTCTTCTGCTTCCTTTGCCCAGCTAAATAATTCCTTGTCGGTCGGAATACGGCCACCATTCACGGTCACCGTCCAGCGTCCGTCATAATTTTTAGCGTCGATGGCCACCACAACGAACTGGCTCCCGAAGTGAAGGACCAAATCGTCAATCAGTTGCGGATTCCGTACGGCCGACGAGTTAATGCTGATTTTATCAGCCCCGGCATGCAACAGGGCATCGGCGTCCTTTAATTCACTGATCCCTCCGCCAACAGTAAACGGAATGTTAAGCTCGCGCGCGATCCGTTTGACCAGTTCAACAAACGTCTTTCTTCCTTCGTGCGTTGCCGTGATATCCAGGAAAACCAACTCGTCGGCGCCTTGTGCGGCATACATGGCACCCAGTTCTACCGGATCGCCCACGGTTTGGATGTTGATGAAGTTAATGCCCTTCACGGTTTGTCCGTCTTTGATATCCAGGCAAGGTATGATTCGTTTTGCTAACATGCTATTAAGTGATTAGTCGTAAGTAATTAGTCGTAAGTCGTAAGACTGGGAATGGAAACCGGAGACGGGAGACCGGAAAAGGTAACAAGGTAACTGTTTTTTATTCTTACTAACAGCTAATAGCTAACAGCTTTTTCAGTTCTTGCGTCTTGTGTCTTATGTCTGGCTTAAAATGAATTTTCTGATTTCCTTCAGGCTGATCCTGTTCTCATAAATGGCTTTTCCGGTAATGACTCCGGGCACGCCCATTGCGTTGAGCAGGAGAATATCTCCCATGGAAGATATGCCTCCGCTGGCAATCAGTTCCAGTGAAGGAAAGCTTTCCATGATTTCGCTGTACAATTCAACAGCGGGGCCGGACAGCATACCATCGCGTGAAATATCTGTGGATATAACTTTCTTTATGCCTGCTGCGGTGTAGCTTCCTATAAAGTCGAGGATAGGCAGTCCGGAGACTTCCTGCCATCCGCTCACGGCAATCATTTTATCTTTTGCGTCTGCCCCCAGGATGATCCTGTTTGGCCCGTATTTTTCGATCCAGTGCATAAAGGTTTCGCGGTCTTTAACGGCAATACTTCCGCCGGTCACCATTTGCGCGCCGCACTCAAAGGCAATACGCAGGTCTTCATCGCTTTTCAGTCCTCCTCCAAAATCGATGATCAGGCTGGTTTTTTTAGCGATCGTATCCAGTACCTTATAATTCACGATGTGTTTGGCTTTTGCGCCATCCAGATCAACCAGGTGCAACCGCTCTATACCGGCATCCTGGAACATCAACGCCACTTCAAGGGGATTTTCGTTATAAACGGTCTTCTGATTATAGTCGCCCTGGGATAAACGGACGCATTTGGCATCGATCAGGTCTATTGCCGGAATGATTGTTATTTTATTTTCTGAATCTTTTTGCATCAGTTAAAGGTTTAAAAAGTTTTTCAAAATTCCGGCGCCAACCGTCCCGCTTTTTTCAGGATGAAACTGCGTTGCATAAAAATTATCCCTGTGCAGGGCGGCGCTCAACGGAAGGATATAGTCACTTACGGCAGCCGTGTGTTCACCCACGGTGGCATAATAGGAGTGCACAAAATAGACGAACTGGTTTTCGAGCGAAGGATCGAACAGTTTACTTTTTAGATTTGTAATCGTGTTCCATCCCATATGGGGCACTTTGGTCACATATTCCATCCCCGGTTGCGGGACGAAGCGCTTCACCTTTTCTTCGAAAATTCCCAGACATCCGGTATCGCCCTCTTCGGTGTGGCTGCACATGAGTTGCAGTCCCAGGCAAATCCCCAAAACCGGCTGTTTCAGGTCGGGTATCAGTTTATCGAGACCCTCCTTTTTTAAATAAGCCATGGTAGTGCGTGCTTCACCTACTCCGGGGAAGATGACCTTGTCGGCCTGTCTGATCTTTTCCTGGTCAGATGTGATTTCAGCCCGGACACCCAGGCGGAACAAAGCATTTTTTACCGACTCGATATTTCCTGCATTGTATTTAATGATTACGACTTCCATCATTTAATTTTTTTAGGTTCTTCCTGTAACACTGATCAGGAATTTCTTTACTTTTGTAACACTTTTAACCGGCGCGTTCTTCTAACGGTTAGGAAACCTGTTTCTCAATCAGGTAATAGCAGTTCGATTCTGCTACGCGCTACTTATTTCAGACAAAAGAGGAAAAAGCTGTTAGCTTTTAGCTGTTCGCAGGAAAGCAATTTTTTTCACCCTTTTCCGTTCTCCGGTTTGCCCCATGCCCCATACCTTTAGTTAAACACCACCGTCTTATTTTTATATACCAGCACTTTTCGTTGCAAGTGGTTAAACACAGCATTTGACAGAACGATTTTCTCCAGGTCACGGCCTTTTCTGATCAGGCTCTTAATCGTATCGACGTGGCTGCAGCGGGCGACATCCTGTGTGATAATGGGTCCGGCATCCAGGTCGGTTGTAACGTAATGACTGGTGGCGCCAATCAGTTTGACACCTCTTTCGTGGGCGGCATGATAAGGCTTTGCTCCCGCAAATGCCGGCAGAAAGGAATGGTGGATATTAATGATCTTATTGGGATAATGGCCGACAAATTCGGCCGACAGAATTTGCATATAACGTGCCAGGACGATAAAATCAACCTGTTTTTCCTTCAGAAGTTTTAGTTCTGACGCTTCCTGTTCCGCTTTATTTTCGTTCGTAACCTGAAAATAGTGAAATTCGATACCAAAACGTTCCGCCACGGGTCTCATATCCTCATGGTTACTGATGATCACCGGAATTTCAACATCCCATTCTCCTGCCGTATAACGCGAAAGGATATCAAAGAGGCAATGAGACATGTTTGATACGAAAATGGCCATTCTTGGAATGTCTTTCGAAAAGTAGATTTTCCAGTCCATGTTCATTTTAACGGCGATCAATGTTTCAAAATATTCGCCAATCCGGCTTACCGGGATGGCAAAATCTTCGAGTTCCCATTCCACCCGCATGTAGAAAATTTTCTGGGTACGGTCAACATACTGATCAAGATTGATAATGTTACCGTTGTTTTTATTGAGAAATTCAGTAACTGTAGCCAGTATCCCCTGCTTATCAGGGCAGTGGATCAGCAGGATCGCCGTATTTTTTTTCTCCCGTAACGGTTTTATACTCTTCATTTATTTTTTAGCTTTTAGCTTTTAGCCGTTAGCTATTAGCTGTTACACACGTTAATTGTCTTTCTTTTTCCGGTTTCCCGTCTCCGTTCTCCGGTTTTCCTCATAAAGTTCCTTTCGTCGAGGGGAGTTCGAAATTGAAAACATCCTTCCTGATGGCCATTTTGATTGCCCGGGCCATTGCTTTGAAGATACCCTCAATTTTATGATGTTCATTCTGTCCCTCCGCCTTGATGTTGATGTTCGACAAAGAGGCATCGGCAAACGATTTAAAAAAATGAAAGAACATTTCGGTGGGCATTTCTCCGATTTTTTCCCGGTTGAAGGTTGCCTCCCAGACCAGCCAGGGGCGGCCGCCGAAGTCAATGACAACCTGCGCGAGGCAATCATCCATGGGCAGGCAGTAACCATACCGTTCAATACCCCGTTTGTCTCCCAGCGCCAGCCTGAAGGCCTCCCCGAGTGCGAGGGCTGTGTCCTCAATCGTGTGATGCTCATCAACTTCAAGATCTCCCTTCACCGTAATACTCAGGTCGACTCCAGAATGTCTGGCAATCTGGTCGAGCATGTGATCGAAAAATCCAAGGCCGGTATGCATATTTCCTTTACCGGTGCCGTCGAGATTAAGATCGATGCTGATTTTTGTTTCACGGGTATGGCGTTGCACGTGAGCTGTGCGCTCGGGCGCAGCCACCTTGGCATAAATTTCATCCCAGTTTTTAGTGATGAGCACGCAGCTTTGCTCCAGGCTCCTTTCTTTCAGCGGGCCACTCATGGTACTTTCATTAAGGAGAATCCCCTTGGTCCCCAGGTTTTTGGCCAGTTCAATGTCGGTCAGCCTGTCGCCGATCACATAACTGTTTGACAGATCATAACTGCCGTCGAGGTATTTCGTAAGCAGACCT
Source organism: Prolixibacteraceae bacterium (assembly GCA_038562555.1). Lineage (GTDB taxonomy): Bacteria > Bacteroidota > Bacteroidia > Bacteroidales > Prolixibacteraceae > JBCFBK01. Next base: position 9,731 of record JBCFBK010000015.1, read on the forward strand.
GTGCGGGGTTTTCGGGTTGGTGCGTTATCGGCCGGAAATGACCGGTCGATCAGGATGTCGTGGAACAAGACGCCTTCATTCTCAAAAGCTTTGAGCATCTTTTTTTGGACAGGCCAGAATGTTTCTTCCGGAAATGAAGTTGTTCCTAGCCCGTCCTGATTACTGACGATAACCAGCTCATAATTCAGATTCCGGGCAATCAGAGACAGATTGCGGAAAACGCCCGGAATAAATTCAAGTTTTTCAAGCGAGTCGATCTGTTCATCGGCCGGCTCCACGATCAGGGTTCCGTCACGGTCAATAAATAAAGCCTTTTTCATGTGTGAATAATTTGTTTTTTAAATTGCCACATAGAATAGCCATGATTGAAACGTTCTTCTCATTTCGGTTGGCGCTTGCCAAATCATGGCTATTTCATCCGAAAATAATTTGCTTTTTATTGGTCGGATGGAATTCCCTTCTGGGATTTCCGCTTCGCTCCAATTCGCATGTGAGATTTTCATCCGTGTTTGTGTTTAGCGAACATGCTCGTTTCATGATAACCTGGATATTTAATATTGAATATTATTAAATGAGACTTTTTAATGTATCCAACAATATTTTGTTTTCTTCAGGCGATCCAACGGTCATGCGAAGGCTGTCAGAACAAAGGATCACTTTTGTCCGGTCCCGGACAATGATGCCGCGCTCAACCAGGAAATCATAGATTCCCCGGGCGTCGTGCATTTTTACCAGCAGGAAGTTCGCGTCTGAAGGATAGACTTTCACGACAAACGGAAAGCCTGCGAGTTCTTTTGCCAGTCTTTCGCGTTCACTGATCAGCAGGTCCACCCAGCCGGCTTTTTCATCTTCGTTGCTGATCAGTTCCACTGCTTTTTGCTGGGTAAGTATATTAATGTTATACGGGTATTTGATTTTATTGAGTATCCGGATGATCTCAGTAGAGGCAAAAGCCATCCCGAGACGGATGCCAGCCATTCCCCAGGCTTTTGAAAAAGTTTGCAGGATCACCAGGTTCGGGTGCTGTTCAAGATCAGGAAGAAGACTGGCCCCGGGGGCGAAATCAGTGTAAGCTTCATCCAGTACTACCAGTCCGCCGAAACTTTGGATCAGTTTCAGGATCTCGTTTTTATCCAGTAAATTGCCTGTCGGGTTGTTGGGTGAGCAAAGGAAGATCAGCTTTGTAAGGCCGTCGGATTTTTCGAGCAGTTCGGCGGCAAGAAAACTGTAGTCATCTTTCAGTTTTACTTTTCTCACCTCAATATTATTGATATCGGCCGCCACCTGATACATACCGTAGGTGGGATCAATGGAGACCATATTGTCTGTGCCGGGCTCGCAAAATGCCCTGAAGAGCAGGTCGATCGGTTCGTCGCTGCCGTTGCCCAGAAAGATCTGTTCCGGCCGGCACTGCTTAATCGTGGCAATTTTTTCCTTTAGTTTCCGTTGTAACGGATCGGGGTACCTGTTGTAAGGCGCGTTGTAAGGATTTTCATTCGCATCGAGAAAAACCATGGCTTCGCCGGAATATTCGTCTCTGGCCGAGGAGTAGGGTTTCAGATTTTTTATATTGTTTCGTAAAAGCTTTTCCAGTTCCATTTTTATTGATTTTAATCTGGCCATGAAGTCTGGCGTTCAAGTTCATTTATTCTGACCGTCACGGCGTTTTCATGGGCGCCGAGCTGTTCAGCCCGCGCCATAGTTTGAATGACCGGACCAAGTTTCTGTATCCCTTCCTTTGAAATTTCCTGAAAGGTGATCTTTTTCAGAAAGCTGTCGAGGTTGACCCCGCTGAATGAGCGGGCCCAGCCATTCGTAGGGAGGGTATGATTGGTGCCTGATGCGTAATCTCCTGCGCTTTCGGGTGTGTAATTCCCCAGGAATACCGAGCCCGCATTGATGATTTTTTCGGCTATCTGCTGATAACCGTTCATGGAGATGATCAGATGCTCGGGAGCATAGGCATTGATCAGATCGACCATTTCCCGCTCATTGTCAAGTACAATGCACACGCTGTTGTCCAATGCTTTCGTTGCGATAGTTTTCCTGGAAAGCTGGCCGAGTTGTTGCTGTAGCTCTTCTTCAACCTGATCGGCAAATGCGGATGAATCGGTGACCAGTACCACCTGCGAATCGGGTCCGTGTTCAGCCTGCGAAAGCAGATCGGAAGCCACGAATGCCGGTATGGCTGCTCCGTCGGCCATAACCGCTACTTCCGAAGGTCCGGCAGGCATATCAATAGCCACCTCACTTACGCTGAGGAGTTGCTTGGCTGCCATCACGTATTGGTTCCCCGGGCCGAAGATCTTGTCAACTTTGGGAACATTGCCTGCCCCGTAAGCCATGGCCCCGATCGCCTGAACTCCTCCGAGGCGGAAGATTTGAGTCAGTCCGATTGTTTTGGCGGCAAATAAAATGGCGGGATTGATTTTTCCCTGTTTGTCGGGCGGCGTACAAAGCACAATCTGCCTGCAGCCTGCTATTATTGCCGGTATACCCAGCATCAGCACAGTCGAGAAAAGAGGAGCTGATCCGCCCGGAACATACAGGCCGACTTTTTCGACCGGTACAGCCTTTTGCCAGCAACGCACGCCGGGAGTCGTCTCGACTTGTTTGAGCTCAGGTAGCTGAATTTCATGAAACCGGCGGATGTTACGGGCGGCGGTTTCAATGGCTTGCCTGAGATCGTCGCTGATCTGAGCGGCAGCCTGTTCCAGTTCTGCTTCACTGACGGCAAAATCACTGATCAGAATACCGTCGAATTGTTCGGTGAATTTCCTGACCGCTCTTTCTCCGTCCCTTTTGATTTCATCAAGGATGGCCTGCACTTTTCCCGTAAGGTCAGAAGCATCAAAGCCCGGTCGCTTCAGGATTCCGGCCCATGCTTTTCTTTCAGGGTTTGTATATCGTTTCATGAAATTCCAAAATTGTTAAAACTGTGAAATGGCCAAGCCGCTAAGTGGTTCTTATCTTACCAATAGCTAATAACTTTCCAGCTAAAAAATCATCTTTTCGATCGGGATCACCAAAATACCTTGTGCACCGGCCAGCTTGAGCTTCCCGATAATCTCCCAGAACTGGTTCTCGGCGATAACCGAATGAATCGAACTCCAGCCTTCTTCGGCCAGCGGAGTTACGGTCGGACTTTTCATGCCCGGAAGAATAGCCGATATCTCCTGAATTTTATCGTTGGGCGCATTTAGCAGGATGTACTTTTTCCCTTCCGCCCGTTGTACCGATTCCATTCGGAAGATCAGTTCTTCCATCAGGGCCTTTTTTTCTTTGCTCAGCCCGGGATTTGCGATCAGCACAGCTTCGGAGGGCGTGACTACTTCGACTTCCTTTAGCCGGTTGCTGATCAGCGTGGATCCGGAACTCACGATATCAAAGATGGCGTCTGCCAGTCCGATCCCGGGAGCAATTTCCACCGAACCGGTGATGACATGGATTTCCGCATTCAACTTATTTTTATTGAGAAAATCCTGCAGAATAACCGGATAGGAAGTCGCAATTTTCTTCCCGTTGAAGTAATTCAGTCCGGTGTACTCGTCCGATTTCGGAATAGCAAGAGACAGACGACATTTGCTGAAGCCGAGCCGCTTGGCAATAAGCACCTCTTTTTTCTTTTCCAGCATTTCGTTTTCGCCGACAATACCAATGTCGGCGACACCATCGGCGACTGTTTGCGGAATGTCATCGTCGCGCAGGAAAAGCGCTTCGAGAGGAAAATTTTTTGCCTGTGCCAGGAGTTCCCGCCCGTTTAAGGAAAATCGGATACCCGCTTCCCTGATCAGTTCCATTGAGTCTTCGTACAAACGCCCCTTGTTCTGAATGGCGATCTTCAGTTGTATCATATTTGTCTGATAAATAAAGAAGGCTTACCTTGCGGGTAAGCCTTCTTTGGGTTTATATTTTTTCAACAAAAACAAAAGAATTTACGGCCTACCGTCTAATAGGTTATTCCAATGATGGCCGTAATGTCCTTGTCCGTTAATCATGTCATTGCTAATTGGTGATGCAATGATAATGATAAAATGAAAGCGAGCAAAAAAAAATGCTGATAAATTGATACGCTCAGACGATTATTTAAAATTAATTGATTTTTGATTCCGGCTTTGCAATCGATTGCATAATTTGTTTATCTTTGGGTTCATCAAATAACCTAAACATTTTTGCCAGATGAGAAGACTGACATTTTTGATTTTAATTGTTTTTTCGGTGACGATCGTGAGTGCGGCGAGTAAGCCTGGAAAGATATTTTCCGACAAGTACATTAAGAAGACGATGGAGCGGGCTGCTTTGTGGCAGTTTGAACACCCGAAGCATAAGTTGTACGACTGGACAAACGGGGCTTTATATGCGGGTGTATTTGCGGCATGGGAGACCACCGGATCCAAAAAAATGTGGAAGAACATGATCGCGATGGGCGACTCGAACCAATGGAAAGCCGGACCCCGCCTGACGCACGCCGATGATTATGCAATTGGCCAGACTTATATCGACCTTTACCGCGTTACAGGCGATGGAAAGATGATTGAGCCCTTCCGTGAACGGGTGGATGAATTTATGGTTGCCCCATACAAAACGGGGGAACTTAATCCGATTACCTGGTGGTGGTGTGACGCCCTTTTTATGGCTCCTCCCGCCATGGTTAAGCTTGGGGTCACCGTGAATGATGAAAGATACCTGAAGCACAGTGACAAACTGTTTAGGGAGACTTACGACCTGCTTTACGATGAAGAGGAAGATCTGTTTGCCCGGGACATGAAATATCAAACCACCTGGAAAGAACCTATTTCTGAAGCCAACGGTAAAAAGATTTTCTGGTCGCGGGGAAACGGTTGGGTAATGGGCGGCCTGGTCCGTGTTCTGGAGGAATTACCGAAAGATTATGAGCGCTATACGTTCTACGAAAATCTCTACAAGGAAATGGCTGCCCGCATTGCGGCGCTTCAGCAGGAGGATGGCTTGTGGCGGGCGAGTCTGCTTGATCCCGACAGCTATCCCGGTGGTGAAGCGAGCGGGTCAGGATTTTTCGTCTACGCTTTGGCCTGGGGAATTAACAATGGCCTTCTTGACCGGGATCAGTATCTTCCCGTGGTAAAAAAAGGATGGATCGGTTTAACAGGCCTGATCCAGCCTGACGGCCGCGTAGGATGGTGCCAGCCGGTTGGAGCTGACCCCCGGAAAAATTTCTCGGCCGAAAGCTGGGAAGTATATGGAACGGGGGCTTTTCTGCTTGCAGGCAGCGAAGTCATCAAAATAAAGTGGTAACCAAATGGTTAAATAGCCTGACCCCGGATGCAACCAGGGGTATTCAATACCGTCAGAACAGGAAGTAGCAGGTGAAATCTTTACAGGAATACCACCCCGAAATGGATTGATAATCAGGGGAAATTTCATACTGTCTTGCAAAGAGCACGAAGGCCGGCGTATCAAAACGCCGGCCTTTTAGATTTCATACCGTTTGATGTTCGTTGTAATATTCGTTACATTTGGACTGAATTTTCAATGTAAAATGGCAGAAATAAACATTGAACGGGCAGAAGAGAGATTAACAAGGAACGGATTACAGGCTTTAATGAATTTATATTCCGAAAGCTTGTTTTTGTTCGTCCGCGGGATTGTGCGTAACAACGAGACGGCGGAAGAATTGGTCAGTGATGTCTTTGTCAAATTATGGAATAAAAGAGATGACTTTGCGGCCATCCGGAATATCAAATCCTACCTTTTTATTCTCGCCCGCAACGAGAGTATCTCCTTTATCCGGAAAAGCAAACGATTAAGAATCATAAATCTTGAAGAGGTCGATGATTATTACTTCGCACCCCTGGAAAACGATGGTTCTGAGTTGTTTGACCAGGAAATGATCGATCGGATCAACGAGACGGTCGATTCCCTGCCGGTGAAATGTAAAATGGCGTTTAGCTTAGCTAAAATTAATGGGTTGAAATATAAGGAAATCGCTGATATAATGAATATTTCGCCGCTGACCGTGAAGAATCATATCGCCTATGCCCTGGAAAAAATTTGTTCACAGATCGGCATATCCAGGAAGGGAAGCCCGGTTAACCGCGCTGATGTTTTTCTTTTTCTTTTCTCAAAAAATAATTAGAATCTCTTCTAGTCCATTTTTTAAAAGTTGCGTCTTTAGCTATTGAAAGACATAAGCAACATGGAAAGCGAAGATCAGTTTTTCGGAAAAATTTCGGAATACTATTCGGGCGAGAAGAGCCAGGAGGTAATAAAAAAGGAGCTGGAGAGCAATCCGGAGACAAAGGAATTGTTTCACTGGATCGACCGGTTCTGGAACAGCCTCAGACCCAAGGCCTGGGATACGGCAAATATCGAAAGACGTACGCATGAGAAAATCAGGGAAGCCCAGTCGCCGGAACCTCTTTTTCGGTCGCGGCCTGTAAAATATGCTGCTGCAATTTTACTGGCCTTGTCTGTAAGCGGGTTTGCTTATTACTATTTTACCGGGAAGGACCCATTAATTGAGGTAACCAGCGGAACTGGCGAGCTAAAGGTCGTTGATTTACCCGACGGATCGAAGGTCTGGCTGAATGCGCAATCCTCGCTCAGATACCCGGAGAAATTTAAAGGGGAATTGCGGGAGGTAACCATGAATGGTGAAGTCTATTTTCAGGTGAAGTCCGACAGCGAGCATCCTTTTATCGTTCATTCTGATCATATTCAGGTAAGCGTATTGGGAACCAGGTTTCTGGTGAGTGATCATGCCAACGAACCGGTTATTCATACTTATTTGGCAGAAGGGAGCATTGAATTGGAATTGAAAGACCTGAAGGAGTCGATCACCTTGGTTCCTGGTGAGGAAGTATCATACGATAAAAAGACACTTGCAGTTTTGAGGGTAAATAATCCGCAGGCGTCGTTTGATTCCTGGCGGTTTGGCAAACTTTCATTTTATAATGAATCATTGTTTGAAATCGGGCGTAAGCTCGAGCGGAAATTCGGCAAAATGATCCTGATCGAAGAAAATGTTGAGGACATGAAGTTTACAGCCGATTTTGAATCCGAGACCCTGGAACAAATCCTGGACTTTTTCAGCCTGGGATCGCATCTCGGATACCGGCCAACGGAAAGCGGATATATAATAACATCAAAATAATTGCCTATGTAGCAAAAGTTCATAGTAAAAAAAGACAACGAAAATGCGGTCACATCTTCGTTGTCGGAAAATTGCATTAACAATTAAAGGTATAATCGCTAACACCACAAATTTATGAAAAAAAACAATGTGTGGCAGGATTACCCGTGGGGTAAACCATACAATCTTTTGTTAATTATGAAATTTACATTCATACTGACGCTCTTGTTTGTCTTGAATGGAAGAGCAGATACGTATTCGCAGGGAGTCAGGCTGGAGATCAACGCCCGGCAGGCTACCCTGAGAGAGTTGTTCGATCAGATTAAATCTCAGTCAGACTACAAGTTTCTTTACAATAACGATCTGGTAAACGACGATCTGAAAATCAATGTGAACAAGAAAACCGGTTCCATTGAAGATGTTTTGAGGGAGGCCTTAAGTCAGTCGGATCTTTCTTTTAAAATAGTCGGGAAGCAGATTCTTGTATATCCGGCGCCTGAACAGGAAAAGCCCGGTGTTCAACCTCAGAAAAATATCATACGTGGCGTCATTACTGATCCTGCCGGAGTGCCATTGCCCGGTGCAACCGTTACAATTGCAGGTTCCACCAGGGGTGTCATCACAGATGCCGATGGTAATTACAGTATTGAGGCCAACCGTGGCGAAAAGCTGGTTTTCTCCTTTATCGGAATGGAATCCGAAACGGTGGACGTAGCTGCTCAGAAAGTAATCAACATCCAGATGAGGGAAAAATCACAGGAGCTGGAAGACGTCACAGTCGTGGCCTTCGGCCGGCAGAAGAAGGAAAGCGTAGTAGCTTCCATTTCGACCGTGGATGTCGGGGATCTTCGGGTTCCTGCATCCAACCTGACCTCAGCCTTAGCCGGAAAAATTGCCGGTATTATTTCGTATCAGACAACGGGTGAACCTGGTGCTGATAACGCCCAGTTCTTTGTACGTGGTGTGACCACCTTTGGCTACAAAACTTCGCCCCTGATCCTGATTGATGGCTTCGAATCGACTACCGACGACCTGGCCAGGTTGCAGCCGGACGATATTGAGAGCTTTTCGGTGATGAAAGATGCTTCGGCAACGGTTATGTACGGTGCCCGAAGTGCCAATGGGATCATCTCGGTCGTTACCAAAGCAGGGAATGAAGGGTCGGTAAGAATCAGTGTCCGCGGTGACGTGAACATGGCTATGCCCACTCGCAAAATCGAATTTCTGGATGGCGTGCGCTACATGCGCCTGTACAATGAAGCGCAGATTACGCGTAACCCGGCGCTTGGTGCCTATTACGATGAACAGAAGATACAGTCGACCATACGCGGCGAACATCCGATGATTTACCCGAATGTGTACTGGTATGATGCCCTGTTCAACAAATCGACCGTGAACGAAAAGGTCAATGTGAACATATCGGGCGGCGGAAAAGTTGCAACCTATTATGTGTCAGGAACGATGGAGCATGAAACGGGTTTGCTGAAGGTAGATAACCGCAATAACTTTAATAACAATATCGATATTACGCGCACGAACATCCGGAGTAATGTTGTCTTTAAGTTATCTCCTACGACTACCTTAGACACCAGGATCACGGGCCGCTTTGAACGTTATACGGGACCCTACGAAACCGCCAGTGAAATCTACCGGCAGATTATGTGGTCGAACCCGGTGGATTTTCCCTTTACCTATGAACCAGATGAGGCAAATAAATTTACCGAGCATGTTTTATTTGGGAGTACGCTGATCGGCGGTCAGGTTAAGGTGAATCCATATGCCAGCATGGTTAGGGGGTATGAAGACCGGAATGAAACCAGTATCACGGCCCAGGCAACGCTTACCCAGGATCTCGACTTTATTACAAAAGGGCTAAAAATCAGTTTGAAAGCATCAGCCAACAGTTGGGGTAAATATACCAGTCGCCGTACCTATAATCCGTATTTTTATGCCCTTGAAAATTTTAATCAGATTACCGGCGAATACAGCCTTTTTGCCCTGAATCCTACAACAGGAAGGGCGTATTTGGGCGATGTCTTTCCGGGACGTGATGCCAGCGGGCAATATTACTACGAAGGGATCATTAACTGGAACCGCGACTTTGGAAAGCATAAGGTGGGGTTCACGTCAGTTGCCATCGCCCAGGAAAACCTGGTAACCGGGGGTAACAGCACCTCAATTTACTATACGCTGCCGGAAAAGAACCTCGGAATATCGGGACGTATGACGTATGACTACGATACCCGTTATTTCGTTGATTTTTCATACGGATACAATGGTTCGGAGAAATTCTCAGGCAGCAAGCAGTTTGGGTTTTTCCCCGCTTTGGCAGCCGGTTGGCTTGTTTCGAACGAATCATTCTTTGAACCTTATAAAAATATTGTCAGTGCCCTGAAACTGAAGTTTAGCTGGGGCCAAGGCGGAAACGATGCGATTTCGGGCAGGGAAGGACGATTCTTCTTCCTGTCGGATGTTGCACTGGGGGGAGGCTCCTACCGGTGGGGCAATACATTCCAGAACTATTATCCCGGTTACCGCGTTTCCCGTTATGCCAATCCGAATATTACCTGGGAGGTTTCGACAAAATATAATGCCGGCTTTGAACTGAGCCTGCTCAAAAACGAGTCGATCCGCATACAGGCTGACTTTTTCAAAGACAAGCGCGATAAGATTTACATGGTTCGCGAAAACTTCCCGGCTTCGGCAGGACTTGAGGCCTCCATCAGCGGAAACGTCGGACAGGTGGATTCACACGGTATTGACGCGTCGCTTGATATTGAACATCAATTCAATCAGGATTTCTGGATTACCGGCCGCGCCAACGTTACCTATGCAACCAACAAATATGTTGAACTGGATGAAAAGAATTATCCGGACGAGTATTTGAAACGCAAGGGACACAACATTGATCAATGGTGGGGACTGGTTGCCGAGCGGCTCTTTGTTGACCAGGCCGAGATCGACAATTCACCGCATCAGGATTTCGGCGAATATATGGCCGGCGACATCAAGTATAAAGACGTGAACGGAGATGGCGTGATCAATGACAATGACCGTGTGCCCATGGGGTATCCAACCCGGCCTGAAATTCAGTTCGGAGCCGGCTTGTCAGTGGGATATAAAAAATTCGACCTCTCATTCTTCTTTCAGGGGAATGCCCGTGTATCGATGTTTATCAATCCCGGAGTAGGCGGTGGTAATGACGGAGCCGAAGGAATTGCACCGCTGGTTGCGCAACGTAATGCCATGCCCTTTATCGCCGACGATTACTGGAGTGAAACGAATCCGAATCCATATGCGTTCTGGCCCCGTTTGTCAACGACCACGATCAGCAATAACCTGCAGCAGTCGTCCTGGTGGTTGCGTGATGTTTCTTTCATCCGTCTGAAAAGCGCAGAACTGGGTTACAACTTTCCGGTGAAAAAGATAAAGCTGGAAAACTGCCGGTTCTATGTTTCCGGTGAAAACCTGTTTGTACTCAGCAAGTTCAAATACTGGGATCCTGAAATGGGTCGCAAGGGAATCGGATATCCGCCCAACAGAAGGTTCAACATTGGTTTCAAGTTAGATTTTTAATCCGGTAAATGTGAAAAACATGATTAAGACAGAGCAAAGACAGATTCGCCTTGGTTTGCCGGGCGTGAGTATTTTGCACATAGCGAAAGGAATTAAACACGGAGTATGTGTGATTGTTTTGACCCTGCTGGCTTCGTGCTCGGAATACCTGGATGTTGTTCCGGACAATACGCTGAAGCTGGAAAACATCTATGCCACGAAAGAAGATGCCTATGATGCATTGGCCAAGATATACAGTTATCTTCCAAACGATCCGGCCACCCACTCATCGATGTGGGAATTGGGTGATGAATTTATCGGCCGCATCGATCCCGGTTACCAGAACGACGTCGGTGCATTGCGAGCCGAGCGCATCATGAGGGGACTCCAGACGACCGGCGATCCGTTGCTGGGCAACTGGTCGGGCACAAATGGCGGCCACCCTTATTACCAGGCGATCCGGTCAACCAACGTTTTTTTGCAGTACATCGTGGATACACGGAATCTGGAAGAAAGCGAACGGGCCGAATGGATTGCGCAGGCCACTTTCCTGAAAGCATACTATCATTTCCTGTTGCTGCAGAAATATGGTCCCATCATTATTTCGGATAAGGTGATCCAGCCGAATGCGACGGCGGATGACCTGTTTCTTTCGCGTTCGAAAGTGGAAGACTGCTTCGATTATATTATCCGTCTGATGGATGAAGCCATCCCCAAACTGAAGGAACGGGTCGAGGAAACAAATCTGGGACAACTTGATCAGATCGCGGCAACGGCAATTAAAGCCCGCGTCCTTTATTTCAGGGCCAGTCCCTTTTACAGTGGCAACAAGGAATTCTTCGGCGATTTTTATGATCCGACCGACGGGAAACCTTTCTTCCCGGTTGACGATTCGGCCGAACGGACGAAACAAAAATGGCAGGAAGCCCTTACGGCAATCAATACTGCGACAGAAGTGGCAGAAAGAAATGGCAAGGGACTATACCGGTTTGAAAAGGAGGTGTATGTGAAAGATCGTAATTTTTACTCCTTAAATCCCGACCGGATGAAGACTTATTACGACCTGCGGATGGTGGTCGTCGATCCCTGGAACAAGGAACTGCTGTGGGCCAATTCCAACATCGATCTTTATAATCAGGGAGAACTGGCACACGCTACGAACATGCGGCTGCCGGCGGGTTTTGAAGGCGATGTCAACGCCTCAGGTTATTCGTGGCAATGGCTGGGGGCAACCTACCAGATGGCCGAACGTTATTATACCACGAACGGACTTCCAATTGAAGAAGATTTGACGTTCAATTACAATACAAGACTGGATGCCTATCTGACTCCCGGAGTAGCAGACCCCGATTATCCGGCTATTGCCGGCCTGATGCAGCCGAATCAACCTACGATTAATCTGTACATGAACCGTGAAATGCGTTTTTATGCCAATCTTGGTATCACGGGAGGTTATTACAGATCGCATTTTGAAATCATCCCGGTCTATATGATGCAGGGAACCAATGGCGGTTACAACCCGAGTGTGAACTCCACCGATTTCTATTGTACAGGCATCGGGATCCAGAAGCTGGTGCATCCGGAATCGCGGTCATCGGCCTGGCAGCGGCAGGTCAAATTCCCGTATCCCATTATGCGTATAGCCGACCTGTACCTGATGAAAGCTGAAGTGCTGAACGAAGTGAAGGATCAGCCGGATCAGGAAGTGTGGGACGCAATTAATCTGGTGCGGGAACGTGCAGGCGTTCCCGATGTGGAAACAGTGTGGGCGAATGCCGCATTAGCCCGTACCGTCAATAAACATCGCAGCAAAGCGGGGATGCGTGATATTATTCTGGAAGAACGGAGCATTGAACTGGCTTTCGAGGGCATTCATTTCTGGGATATGCTGCGGCATAAACGGGCACATGCTGAATTTTCTTCTCCCATACAGGGATGGAACTACAAGGGAACCGCTCCTTCCACGTTCTTTGTTTTAGGCGTGGTTCAGGCCCGGCGGTTCACCATCCGTGACTACCTCTGGCCGATCGATCTGAACGAGTTAAACACGAACGGAAAACTCACCCAGAATCCGGGATGGTAAAGAAGATGATCAGATTATCGGACTGCTGGATTTTCAGACAAGCTGAACGTCCGAGGATCCGAACATCTGAATATCCGGGAATTCGGGTATCAAAATTGAGAATTATGATTTATTCAAAATTTAGAACAGAAAAGCATATGACTATGAAAATATATCTTTGGATGTTGGCCTTGTTACTCTTAGGAGTCGTTGCCTGCAAAGAAGGCTCCCGGTTTGAAACCGGGGCAGGGGACTCGCTTCCGCCGGAAAAGCCGGTTATATTAAGATGGGAACCACTATACGGTGGAGCCAGGTTCTTCTATACCATTCCGCCCGACGAAGACTTGCTCAGTGTGAATGCCGAATACAAGAATGCACAGGGAAAAACATTCTACTTTACTTCGTCATTTTACGTCGATTCGCTGGACGTGATCGGGCTTGGCAGCACCGATCCGAAAGAGATCAGCCTGTACGCTGTCGATCGTGCCGGAAATCGTTCGGAGATTGTCACCCAGGAAATCATCCCGCTCGAACCATCGATTATCCGGGTCGCCAATACACTGACGGTGAAACCCGGCTTCAGCTCTTTTTTGGTTGACTGGGTAAATGAACTGGAACAAGTAATTAATGTCTATATCTCGTTCAAGTACACCAAGGACGGTGAGCTTAACGATCATGTTGCCGTGTTTTCATCGAATCTTGAGGAGGAACGAAAATTCATTGAGGATCTTTATCTGGGGGCGGACGAACCAATTGAGGTGAGTGTCCGGGTAGAAGACCAGTATGGCAATACTACAGAGAATAAAGCGTTCGGCCAGATACACCTGCTGGAAGATATGGAACTGGATAAGTCGAAGTGGACCATTCCCAATGCCAACGATTCGACGGTGACGGTACACGGAAGAGTGATCAATACCGGCGTACCGGCCATGTTTGGCGATAACCTCGAAGGACGTATGTCAAAACTCATCGACGGAATCATTGACCGTGGCGATAACCTGAACTTTTTTCATACCGGCGATCGCGGTCGGACCGGATTCTCGCGCGACGGAAATGTTCCCTGGAATATTATCATCGACCTGGGCGATTATTACCAGCTCAGCCGTGTTATTACGGTACAGCGCCATTCCGGCGGACTGGCCAATATTGAGCGTGGTCATTATTACCGGGCTGAAAACTGTGGTGAATTCAGGCTGTACGTCTTTAACGAGCAAACCGAGGAATGGGATACCATCTCAGCCCACCGAACGCCCATTCCGCAGGGCGTGAGCGACCTGGAAATCGTGAAGATGGGCGAAGCGGGGGATATGGCTTATTTTTATCCGGATGACCCGCAATACACGCAACCTACCCGTTGGTTCAGGTATGAAGGACTCTATTGTTTCGACGACAATTATTCTTCAACAAGAGCTAATTGTATGTCAGAATTGACACTTTTCGGAAAGAAAGTCGAGTAGGTTAAACCATTAAATCATTGACATGAGAAATTTAATATTTTTCTTATTCGTTATTGCGGCGCTAAGTCTGGCGTCGTGCGATGCGCAATATGACAACATCGAAAAGTACGCGGGTGAAGTGATTTATCCAGCCCGGTTCGATACCGTTTTTGGCCGTATCGGTTACGAACGGGTGGAAATAGATCTGATGAAGGCAGGACGGCTGCCTTCGAGCCAGCTTAAACTGGGGAAGGCCTCTAAAACGGTTGTGGAGTACGATGGGGAGAAGCATTACATCGACTCCGTTTGTTCCTGGGTTAATGTAACCGGTCTCACCGAGGCCAAACTCTATCGTTTCCGGGTGTACACAGAAGATGAATTCGGCAACCCTTCGGTAGCCCAGGAAATCGCTCTGATCCCGTTCACACAACTGGACCGCGACCTGGTAGGTATCGCTTCTCCGAAGATGGCTGTTTCACCTTCTGCTCTGGTGGTAGAATGGCCTAACGGACTTAATTCAGTTGTGATGGACTATCAGAGCCTGTCGTACAAATACACCGACAAGGAGGGGGCAGAGCAAAGCGGAACCGTGACCACCCCCCGCTTTTACTGTGGCAACCTGGCTTCGGGACAGGAATTGACGATCAATGTCGATTACAAAGTGATCCCGATCCTGAGTGACGGGACGAAGATTCTCGACACGGTTGTTGTTTCGAAGCCAATCGTAGTCAATATTCCGACACCCGACACGCCGTTCTCTCCTTCGGAGATTGCTATCCTCCAGGCAAACGGTGTTACCACTTTCACTGCCACGGCTGTTCAGGGCATCACCAGCCTGACCTATCCGCTTCATACAAATACTTTTCAGGACCTGTTTTACTTTCCGGGCCTGACGTCACTTGATCTGACCGGGCAAGGGTTGCAGAACGTTTTACCCACTTTGATTTATGATCGTAACGGTATGCGGACGCAATGCGGGGGCGGAGACTGGCAGCCCTTCATGCTCCGGGTAGAGAAGCCGAATGATATCCGGATTTCGAGTATCGCTTCTCTGACCGATCTGCTCGAATCAGGTCAGCTGACACATGTTCGCTATATTCCCCGTTCCATGGCTTTGGATGATATCCTGGCTCCCTATGTGGCGACGGGAGTTGTGGAACTGGTACAGGATAGTGACCCGCTTTATCCGGATGCTGCCTTCATTCCTCCGCAGTTTTTTGTTAACGGGAAAGTGGTTGACAACAATTGGGAAATGTACGCCTACTATTCCGGAGACTATCTGCCAAGAAGTGGCTTTACCGATATTGGTAAGTTTGACCCGCATAATGAGGTTGTAAACGGAGAGCCGGTTAATCTGCACCTGGAGCAGCTTATCCAAAGTGATGGCAGCAATATCTACAAATGCGTGATGCGCATGAGGAGCGCTTCGATGGCCATGTGTCTTCCGAAAGAGTACCGGTATGATAATCAACGGTACAAGACGCTCCGTTTCAAGATGTTTTGCGGAAGCTCAGCGTCGCTGATGAGCGGGAGTAACAATGTATTTCTGCAACCCTGGATCCGGCCAATGAACTATATGTGGAACTTCGGTAATAACAGCATCTATGGTCAGGAGAACTGGGACGTTTCACAAAATCAGTCGGACTGGATTCAGACCAATCAGATCCGGAACGAGTGGCGGGAGTACGCGATCAATATGACGCCCAACGATGGTGGCGATAATTCGAATCGCCGTAACCGGGTGATTGTTTTCAACATCGGACACGAGCCGGGATCTTTCAATTACGATGCCAACGGACAGGTTGTCCTTTATCTTGCCGATATCCGGTTTACCAAAAACTGATTATCTTCCCTAAACCATTAGTATGATAGCGGGCGAGACCAAACGGTCTCGCCCGCTTATAATTAAAAAGGCCGCATCCTCAAATGCAGCCCTTTTTTGCGTTGTCATCGCGTATTTTATTCAAAGATGTCGCGCATCTTTTCAAAAAAATTCTTATCGCCTGCACCGGGGGTATCCTGGAAACTGGGTGACTGCTGAAGCTTTTCGAGCATTTTCCGCTCTTCTGCAGTAATTTTACGGGGTATCCAGGCATGGATCCGCACAAGCAGATCACCTTTCCCATAACCATTTATATCGGGTAAGCCTTTTCCTCTTAACCGGAGAATTTTTTCCGGCTGGGTTCCCGGTTCTATCTTTACTTTAACCTTACTGTCGACCGTTGGGATCTCGGCAGTTGTGCCCAGTATGAAATCGGGCATGTTGATAAAAAGATTATAGATCAGGTTGTTCCCGTCACGAATCAAGTCGGGATGTGATTCTTCCTGAATTACCACCAGCAAGTCACCATTGACTCCGCCATGGCGGCCGGCATTTCCTTTTCCTGAAACGTTCAGTTGCATACCTTCCCCTACACCGGCAGGAATTTTAATGTTTACGACTTCTTCACCCCTCACAACGCCTTCGCCGGCACAGTTGGTACATTTATTTTTAATGACCTGGCCTTCTCCGTTACAGGTGGGACAGGTAGTGGTGGTTTGCATTTGCCCAAGCAGGGTGTTTGTGATCCGGGTTACATGACCGCTTCCGCGGCAGGTGGAACAGGTCGTGTAGTCAGAGCCCCCCGCTGCGCCGGTCCCGTTACACACGTTACACGATACGTATTTTTTTAATTTCAGTTTTTTCTCAACACCCTTATCTATTTCATTCAACGTAAGCACGACTTTTACCCGCAGGTCGGAGCCGCGGTGTACCCTTCGTCCCTGACTTTGCCCGCGAGAACTACCAAATCCGCCGAACCCCCCGAATCCGCCGCCGCCAAATATGTCCCCGAACATGGAGAAGATATCATCCATCGACATGTCGTGCCCGCCAAAGCCACCACCGGCCGATCCTCCCATTCCTGCATGCCCGAACTGGTCGTAGCGTTGCTTCTTTTGGGGATTGCTCAATACTTCATAGGCCTCGGCTGCTTCTTTGAATTTCTCCTCAGCTTCCTTATCTCCCGGGTTTTTATCGGGGTGATACTGGATCGCTTTCTTCCGGTATGCTTTTTTTATCTCTTCTGCCGACGCATCCTTGCCAATGCCCAATACTTCGTAATAATCTCTTTTTGCCATGCTTTTACGTTTTTCAAAGCTTATTCACCAATGACCACCCTGGCGAAGCGAATAACCTTATCATTCAGCAAGTATCCTGCTTGAACAACATCAACCACCTTGCCCTTTAATTCTTCGGTCGGAGCAGGAATTTTTGTAATAGCCTCGTGCAGATCAGTATCAAAATCTTTTCCCTTTGCATCGATTTCACGAATACCGTTTTGTTTTAAAAATTCCTGAAATTTATTAAATATCAGTACAATACCTTGTTTAAACGGATTCTCATCCTCCAACTCGCTGAATGCAGCGAGTGCCCGTTCCAAATCGTCGATCACGGGAAGAATACTCGTCAAAACGGACTCTCCGCCCGATTTGAGCAGGTCCATCTTTTCTTTTAAGGTGCGTTTGCGGAAATTGTCGAATTCAGCCTGCAGCCGAAGGTGCTTGTCTTTCATTTCAGCAATTTCCTTTTCAAGTTTTTCTATTTGCTCGTGCGTTTTGTCTTTCTTTATCTTTTTATCTTCTTTTTCTTTTTTGCCTTCTGCCTTTTCTTTGCCCGGTTGTTGTGTCTCACCGGTTTCCTCTTTCACCTCACCGGCTTTATGCTGATCCTTTATGTCTTTTTCTTCTGCCATTTTTCGTCGATTTTTTTTTCGTTAACGGGTAGATTATTTACAAAAATTTTGCCATGTTGCCATAGTAGACAATTTGACACGTATTTCACTGTAAGGGTGACAAAAATATAAAAAAGAAAGGCAGTACAAATGCACTGCCCGGAAATGCCGCTCAATGATCATGTTATTTTAACAGTTTGCTTAAAGCCTGTTCCAGATCAGCTCCTCTCAGATCTTTTGCCACGATAATCCCGTTCCCGTCAACCAGAAAATTTGTAGGGATGCTGCGTACGCCATAAACCGATGCATGTTTTGAATTCCAGCCTTTAAGGTCGCTTACATGGGTGTCCCAGGCAAGGCCGTCGTCTTTTATGGCTTTTTGCCAGTCGGTTTTGGAATTGTCGAGCGAAACACCCAATACCGTAAAGCCTTCACCGGTTTTGAAACTTTTATCCTTATATTTTTCCCATGCAGCCACCACGTGGGGGTTCTCCCGGCGGCAGGGCGGGCACCAGGCGGCCCAGAAATCGATCAATACAACCTTTCCCTGAAGGGATGAAAGTTTAAGCTGATTTCCTTTTACGGTTTGTTCAACAATCTCAGGCGCTTTATTCCCAACTTCTGTTCCTGTCTGCACATTCCCGGCATTACTTTGGACAACCAGACTTATGAACAGGAGCAAGCCCATCATCATCTTCATCGTTTGTTTCATTTTTCCTGATTTTGATATAAATTGCTGACAAGTATAGTCAAAATTGTTAAACTGACAAGTCGCTGAATTGTTAAAGAGTTTAAACGGAGACCGGAACACGGAGAGCGGGAATGCGGGAAACGGAACATTTTTTTCAGGAGCAACAAATTTAAGTAAATCTTCCTTTTTCCGGTCTCCATTCTCCCTGCGCCCTATTCTATTCGTTTTATTGCAGCGCCGATTGCCTGCAGACGCCGGTCGATCTGTTCGTACCCTCTGTCAATTTGCTCGATATTGAAGATGGTGCTTTTTCCCTGGGCTGACAGGGCAGCTATAAGCAGCGCCACACCTGCCCGTATGTCAGGTGATGTCATGGTGGTGCCGCGTAGCTGATATTTGCGGTTTAATCCAATCACGGTGGCCCGGTGAGGATCGCACAAAATAATCTGGGCCCCCATATCAATCAGCTTGTCGACAAAAAACAGGCGGCTCTCGAACATTTTCTGATGGATCAGAACGGTTCCCTTTGCCTGTGTGGCAACTACGAGGAAGATACTGAGCAGATCAGGGGTCAGGCCGGGCCAGATGGCGTCGGCAATGGTCATGATCGATCCATCGATAAAGGTTTCGATCTCATATTCATCCTGGGCCGGGATTAAGATGTCGTCGTTCCTGATTTCCATCC
Organism: Prolixibacteraceae bacterium; assembly: GCA_038562555.1. GTDB lineage: Bacteria > Bacteroidota > Bacteroidia > Bacteroidales > Prolixibacteraceae > JBCFBK01. The sequence goes on from JBCFBK010000015.1 coordinate 28,984, forward strand.
GGATTCCCAGTTTTCTGAAGGAATCGGGAATAACGCCTAAATGATCTGTTCCCGCATTGGGAATGGTAATTTCAGAGCCGGTCATCGCCGCGAGACCGATAAAGCTGCCCACCTCAATCATATCGGGCAACACCCGGTGGGTACATCCTGAAAGGGAGCTTACGCCCTCGATGTATAACAGATTGGAACCAATTCCGCTTATTTTTGCGCCCATCGAAACCAGCATCAGGGATAGTTGCTGGAGGTAAGGTTCACAGGCGGCATTATATATGGTTGTGTTTCCTTCGGCAAGTGTTGCAGCCATGAGGATATTGGCTGTGCCGGTTACAGAAGCTTCTTCAAGTAACATGTAACAACCGGAGAGCTTTTCGGCAGTCACGGCGTAGGCATTTTGTGTGCTGTCGAAGAGAAAATAGGCTCCCAGCTTCTGCAAACCGACGAAATGGGTATCCAACCGCCGCCTTCCGATTTTGTCACCTCCCGGCTGGGGAATAAACGCTTTTCCAAAGCGGGCGACCAGCGGACCTACAATCATGATCGAGCCACGAAGGCTTGCTGCCTGGCGCGAGAATTTCTCCGTCTGCATGTGAGCCAGGTTAAGGTTGTCGGCCTGAAAGCGATAGCTTCCTTTTTCAATTCGTGCCGTCTTTACGCCGAGATCGGTCAGGATTTCGATCAGCTTCAGTACATCGCTGATTTCCGGAATATTGCTGATGATCACTTCTTCAGGCGTCAACAGTGTTGCGCAGATCACTTCCAGCGCTTCATTCTTGGCGCCCTGCGGCTCAAGAATCCCTTTTAGTCTTTTGCCTCCGTCAATTTGAAATGTTGCCATCCCTGAAAAACTTGTTAATCGTTTTTACGATGTTGTTTTTTAGGGGGAATACGAACTGCCGTGGGTTTCTTACGGTTTCTGAACAGGATGTCCTTGGTTTCGGCCAGATCAAGGTCAGACCGTTGTATTTGTCCGCGAGACAGGATTTCCAGATCGGCATAGATCTTTTCGTCGTCTACCGTGTCCTTATTCCAAACCAGATAGCTTTTTTTCATGTGATTCGCCAAAAGCCTGATGAGTGTTTCCTTTTCCTCGCCGCTTTCGAATTGAGCGGCTTTTATAACGAGCGATTCCATGATCTTCCCGTAATGACGCAGCTTGATTCGGGTAAAGTCATAGCCGATCCTGCCGGGGGGCTCATTAAAGGTTTCTCTTCTGGGAGGATCGTAGGGGTAATCGATGTCAAGTGCGAAGTCGGCCATGATTGCCAGGTGATCCCAGAGTTTATGTTTGAAATCGTTGATGTCGCGAAGATAGGGGTACATATTGCCCATGATGTCAATGATTGTTCTTGCTGCGCGGTTTCTTTCTTCCCTGTCGTCGATCGTCATAATATGGTCAACCATATTTTGAAGATTCCGGCCATATTCAGGCAGGGGTAATTTCTTACGGTTAGAATTGTAATCCATTTAAAAAAATATCAAATAAAATATTGAATAAGGTTGTAATAATCCGGAAATAAACTTGATAATAAGCAGTTGGAGGAAATTCCCTGCTGCAAATCTAAATTAAAAAATTTAGCTGTCAAATCTTTTCCGTTTATTTTTAGCTTCATCTATCCGGACACAGGTATCAGGATAGTATATTGAACCAGACGAAATCATCTTTATCCGGTTAAGAACGATTTTCCCCGGTGCTTTATTTCAGTGAATAATCCGAAGCTTTGCAAATTTCAGCAATAGTTGCTTTTGTCCTGCATTCCGAAAAAAAACAGTCGCTTTCAGGTTTGGGAACGAACCTTCTACCTGAAGGACTTTTCCCTGTCCGAATCGTTGATGCTCAACGGTCATGCCCGCCTGGATGTCGCGCGGATCGTCGCCGTCGAAATTCTGACTCTGTTTTTTTGCTTCCCTCAGTTTGCTCAGCTTTTCGGTCATCGTTTGCTGTCGTTCAACTAACGGAAATTTTGCAGAAGGGCTCGTTCTGACCGGCGAAAAACCTGCTGTTGCCCGGACTCCTGCATGGGACTCGCTTTCAAAATTGAAGTCGTTCTCTTCAGGCATATCCAGGTATTGCGAATCAATTTCTGCTATAAACCGGCTTGGATTACAAAAATCCAGTTTTCCCCAGCGATAACGTTGTTTTGCAAAGCTAAGGCACGCGTTCTCTTCAGCCCTGGTCAGTGCAACATAAAACAACCGGCGTTCTTCTTCAAACGATTCGATGGTTGGAGCGCTTCCCTGCGACAGGGACGGGAACAGATTTTCTTCGAGCCCCACAATAAAAACATTTTTGAACTCCAGCCCTTTGGAAGCATGAACGGTCATCATGGTAACCTTGTCCCGGTCTTCTTCCTTATCCGAATCCTGATCGGTCAGCAATGCTACATCCTGCATATAACTGGCAAGGAGATTCGGTGATCCTTCTTCCCTGGCATTTATAGTAAATTCCTGAAGGCCGTTTAAGAGTTCCTGAATATTTTCAAAACGGCTAAGTCCTTCCGGAGTTTGATCTCTGTACAAATCTTTAATTATTCCGGTTTGAGTGGCAATGGTACCTGCCAGCTCATAGGCATCGGAAACGGACGCAGACGCTGCAAATTGGTTAATTAATTGGGCAAAGTTAGTTAATTTATTTATAATTCCCTGATTTAATGCAGCAGGATTCTGTTTTTCACTTTCACTGATCAGTTCAAAGATACTTTTATTTTCATCCAGCGCAGCCTGTTCCAGCTTACCAAGCGTCGTTTCACCGATGCCACGCGCCGGATAATTGATAATCCGTTTCAGTGCTTCATTATCCCTGGGATTAATCACGAGCCGGAAATATGCCAGCAGGTCTTTGATCTCCTTCCGCTGATAAAAAGAAAGGCCTCCGTAAATTTTATAAGGAATATTCCGTTTTCGCAGCGCTTCCTCAAAGATACGCGACTGTGCGTTCGTGCGGTACAGAATGGCATAGTCCTGATAGTGGAAATGGTTACGTATGCGGGTTTCACTGATCTCATTCGCTACCAGATAACCTTCTTCATTGTCTGTCAGTGCCGAAAAAACTTTTATCCGCCGGCCCAGTTCCTTGTTTGAAAAAACACTCTTGGGTATCTGCTGCTTGTTTTTTGCGATAATGCTGTTCGCTGCGTTGACAATAACCTGGGTGGAGCGGTAATTTTCCTCCAGCTTAAAAATCAGGTGGTTGGGGTAGTCGTTCCGGAAATTCAGAATATTTTCGATCCGTGCTCCCCGGAATGAGTAGATACTTTGTGCATCGTCGCCCACCACACAGATGTTCTTATGGAGGGCAGCGAGGTTTTTTACGATCAGGTACTGGGCGAAGTTTGTATCCTGGTACTCATCGACCAGAATATAGTCGAAATGGTACTGGTATTTTTCAAGAACTTCTTTATGATCGCGGAAAAGAATATTCGTTTTAAGCAACAAATCGTCGAAGTCCATTGCGCCGGCGAGACGGCATCTGCGCTCATATTCCTTGTAGATTTCGGCAATCCGGGGCATGCGGATGCTCATGTCATATTCCATGATCTGACTATTGGTCTGATACGCCACGTGGGTGATCAGTCCGTTTTTCGCAGCAGAAATCCGGCCCGCTACCACATTGGGCTTATAGACCTTTTCATCCAGTTGCATGTCTTTGATAATCGTACGCAGCAGGCTTTTCGAATCGGCAGAATCATAGATGGTAAAATCGGAAGGAAATCCCGTAGCTGCCGATTCTGTTCTCAAAATACGTGCAAACAGTGAATGGAATGTTCCCATCCACAGATACCTGGCGGTATTTGCCCCCACAATGGAGGAAATCCGGTCCTTCATCTCCCGTGCTGCCTTGTTGGTAAAGGTGAGAGCCAGTATTTTCCCCGGGCGGACGCCATTTTTTATCAGGTGAGCAATCCGGTAGGTAAGGACCCGCGTCTTCCCCGAGCCTGCCCCTGCAATGATGAGTGAAGGACCATCTGTAGCAATCACGGCCTGGCGTTGCGGCTCATTTAATTCATCCAAATAATTCACGTATTTTTATTTATAAGAAATATCAGTTATAAATACAGGCAGTGCTGTTGTTACAGGCTGCGATGCTTAATCTGCTGTTCTCTGAGAATAGCGTTCCGTTATCTTGTGTGTCGGGCTTTTTTGTAACAGTCACAAAAGTTTCAGACTGCCTGACAAGCGCTACAAAGGTAAAACCTATTTCTGTTATTTATTGTTCAGGTTGAACAGAATTTTTGAACAGCGAAAGAAATTGCAAAACGGAATAGCCGTAAGTATTTAGTCGTAAGTCGTAAGGCCGAAAACTAAACTTCCTGCGGTTCCGGTTTCCGCCATGCTCTATGCTCTGTGCAAAGGATCTTGTGCCTTGATACGTGTGTTTACGGCTGGAACGAACAGCAAAAAGCCTGGATCTTCTCAGAACCAGGCTTTCGTATTTTAAAAGATATTTCGTATCAGTCTTCAACCAGTTCGGCAGCATAAGCGGCGAGCAGTTCCTCCTGAATTTCAGGCGGGACTTTTTCATAGCCGGTTACTTCGAGATTGAACATGCCCCTTCCCTGGGTAATGGAACTTAATGATGTTGAATACTTGTGCATTTCCTTGAGCGGGACCCGGGCACTGATTTTCTCATAACCTTTTTCGCTGCCCATTCCCATGATCAGGGCTCTGCGTCCCTGAAGATCGCTCATCACATCGCCAAGCTTGTCACTCTGGGCCATTACTTCCAGATCGCATATCGGTTCGAGGATTTTTGGACCGGCATCACGGAAAGCTTTTGAGAAAGCATTCCGGCCTGCGAGACGGAAGGAGATTTCATTTGAATCGACCGGATGCATTTTCCCATCATAAATGTACACGCGGATGTCGCGCGCGTATGATCCGGTAAGGGGACCTTCTTCCATTTTTTCCATAATTCCTTTCAGGATGGCAGGGAGAAACCGCGCATCGATTGAGCCACCTACAATGCAGTTGTGGAAAATCAGCTTGCCTCCCCAGTTCAGCGGATATTCCTGAGTATCGCGAACGGAAAGCTTTTGTTCCTTACCGTTCACCACGAACATGTTCCTGGGCGGAACATCTTCGATATAAGGTTCAATGATCATGTGTACTTCACCAAACTGACCGGCTCCGCCCGACTGCTTCTTGTGTCGGTAGTCGGCCTGGGCTGCCCTGGTAATGGTTTCCCGATAGGGAATTTTAGGTGTGTGAAATTCAATATCGAGCTTAAAAATATTTTTATAGAACCAGTTAAGGGCATTGAGGTGATATTCTCCCTGGCAATGAACCAGCATCTGCTTCAATTCCTTTGAATATTCAACAATATAGGTCGGATCTTCGTCATGAAGTTTTTGGAACATTTCGGAGACCTTTTCATCGTCCGATTCATTTGCGGCCCTCAGGGCAACAGTGTGTCTTGGTTTTGGGAACTCGATGGGTGCAAACTGATAGGCCGCTTCTTTTTCGCTTAATGTATGATTCACTTTGGTTTCGCGCAACTTTACGGTGGCGCCAATATCTCCGGCGATCATTTCCGGAACTTTCACGCGGTTTTTTCCGGCCGTTACAAATAGCTGCGAAATCCGCTCCTTATTTCCTGTTTTCGAGTTGATCAGGTCCTGACCTTCTTTTACGGTGCCGCTCATGACCTTGAAATAGGTCACTTCTCCAACATGAGGTTCAATGGAAGTCTTAAAAACAAACAGCGAAGTTGGCGAATTCGGTTCCATTTTGGGTTTTTTCCCGTTCAGTTCGGGTATCTCCGCTGCTTCGGCAGGCGTGGGGGTGACATTGGTGAGAAACTCGAGCAGACGGCCGACGCCCATGTTACGTCTGGCCGACGTGCAGAAGACCGGAAACAAACTGCGGGCCATCATCCCAAGTTTGATTCCCTTTCGCATTTCATCTTCCGACAAGGAACCCTTTTCAAAAAACAGTTCCATAAGCGATTCATCATTTTCGGCAGCCATTTCAACAAGCTCATTATGAAGTTCGTCTGCCTTTTCCTTTTCGTCAGCAGGAATATCCAGTACTTCGGGCTTTCCGCCGTCGGCCGGATATTTATATAATTTCATTTTAAGCACGTCAATGATGCTGTTAAAAGCAGGGCCGGCATTCACCGGATACTGAATAATGGTCACTTTGTTGCCCAGGATTGCTTTTGTCTGATCGAGTGCCTGTTCAAAATTGGTATTTTCATGATCAAGCTGGTTAAAAACCAGGGTGAGGGGTTTTTTTATTCTTTCCATGCGACGAAGTCCGGCTTCTGTACCGGCTTCGATGCCATGCGGGGTGTTGATCAGCAATAGCGCGCTGCCAACAACATGCAGGGAGGAGGTGACTGCTCCCCGGAAATCATCCATTCCCGGAGTGTCAATAATATTCACTTTTTTCTGATTGTATTCCGTGTACAGCACAGTCGAAAAAACAGAATTTCCGTAGTCCTGTTCAATCAGATAATGGTCAGAAACGGTGTTCTTTGTATTTATCTCTCCTCTGCGATTTATGACTCCACCCTCGAAGAGCATGGCTTCCGCGAGGGTGGTTTTTCCACAGCCGGCACTGCCAATTAACGCAATGTTCCGGATTTCATTGGTCTTATATACATTCATGATGTAAGTTTTTATTGGTTAAAAATTGATCCATTTTGGTCGATTTTTATCATGGAAGTCATCAAAATTAATAATAATCTCTTAACAAACAACTTTGCGTCGATTCGAAAAATGTGTTATAAAAACATTTTTGGCAAGCGATACTATTGCGGGATAAAATAAATTGAATATAGCCTTTGTTCATCAATAGGGAGCATTAATTGAAGGCCCTGTGATTAATTAATTGTTTGATTTAATATATTTGCGATTATATTTCCGCTTACATTTACCGGCTAAACTAACGATATGTCTGGTTTCCCTCATTTTAAGCAACATGACGCCATGGATTGCGGGCCTGCCTGCCTGCGCATGATCGCAAAATTTTACGGGAAAAATATCAGTCTTGATTTTTTACGCGAGAAATCACACTTGTCGCGCGAAGGTGTTTCCCTGCTTGGTATCAGTGATGCTGCTGAAGCGATGGGTATGCGAAGCCTGGGAACGAAGGTGTCTTTGGAACAATTAATGAACGATGTTCCGAAACCCTGTATTGTTCACTGGGATCAAAACCATTTTGTCGTCGTCTACGATTCCAAAAAAGGACAGATACACGTGGCCGATCCGGCCTTTGGTCTTGTAAAATATACGATTGGGGAATTCAGGAAGCACTGGCTTGCAGTCGTCTCAAAAGGGGAGGAAAAAGGAATTTGCCTGCTGCTGCAACCAACGCCTGCCTTTTATGACGCGAGGAGTGAAAAGACAGGGCATTCGGGATTTTCTTTTTTATGGCCCTACTTCCGCCCGCATAAAAAGCTGATTGTTCAATTATTGCTTGGGTTTATAGCCGCGAGTCTGATTCAGCTCATCTTCCCGTTTTTAACCCAGAGTATGGTTGATGTGGGCATCAACAATCAGGACATCGGCTTTATTTACCTCGTGCTGATTGCCCAGCTTATGCTTTTTGCCGGGCAGACATCAATCGATTTTATCCGGTCATGGATACTGTTGCATATTTCGACCCGAATCAACATTTCCATTCTGTCGGACTTCCTGATCAAACTGATGAAGTTGCCGGTAAGCTTCTTCGATACCCGCATGATGGGCGACCTCATGCAGCGGATTCAGGATCACCGGCGTATTGAGCGGTTTCTGACGATCCAGACGATGAACATTCTTTTTTCATTCATCAACCTTTTTGTTTTCGGGATTGTACTGGCGATATATAGCTGGAAGATTCTGCTTGTGTTCTTCATAGGTTCTGCTGCATACGTGGGCTGGATGTTTCTTTTTATGAGAAAACGGAGTGAACTTGACTATCACAAATTCTCAGCGCTTTCTGAGAATCAGAGTGTCCTGATCCAGCTTTTTTCGGGCATGCAGGAGATCAAACTCAACAACTATGAAAAACAAAAACGCTGGGAATGGGAACGGGTCCAGGCAAATTTATTTCGTGTGAATGTTAAAAACCTCACTATCGGACAATATCAGCAGGCAGGCTCGGTATTCATCAACCAGACTAAAAATATCATCATTACGGTCATTGCGGCGATGGACGTCATCAACGGGGGCATGACCCTGGGTATGATGCTGGCTGTGCAGTATATCATCGGACAGTTGAACAGTCCACTGAATGAAATGATCGGCTTCATGCACCTGGCCCAGGATGCCCGTATCAGTCTGGAACGACTTGGAGAGATCCATACCCGCGAAGATGAAGAGGTTGAAGGGAAGCCGCTGTTAAACACCATGCCCTCCGATCAGTCGTTGCTGATCAGGGATCTTGTTTTTCAGTATGAGGGCACTCACTCACCCAAAGTACTCAACAGAATTAACCTCGTTATTCCTGAAAAGAAGATCACGGCAATCGTTGGAACCAGCGGTAGCGGGAAAACCACGCTGATCAAACTGCTGCTGGGATTTTACCCTCCGGCGCAGGGGAAAATTTCGGTGGGCAACACCGACCTTCAGCATTTTTCACAGCAGTGGTGGCGTTCAAAGGTGGGTGCCGTGATGCAGGATGGATTTATATTCTCGGATACCATTTATAATAATATAGTCGTGGGTGATGAACATCCCGACAAGGTTAAACTGCTTTTTGCGGTAAGAATGGCCAACATAGACAGTTTTGTCGAAGCCTTGCCTCTGGGCTTCAATACAAAAATCGGAGCGGATGGCCATGGTCTGAGCCAGGGACAGAAACAACGGATCCTGATTGCACGGGTCATTTATAAAGATCCCGACTACCTGTTTTTTGATGAAGCAACGAATGCGCTGGACGCCAATAATGAGAAGGTTATCATGGAAAACCTGAACCACGTCTATCAGGGGAAGACGGTGGTGGTCGTGGCTCACCGGCTGAGTACGGTCAGAAATGCCGATCAGATTATTGTTCTTGAAAACGGGGAGTTGGTCGAACAGGGAACACATCATGAACTCACTGCAAAAAAAGGAGCCTATTACAATTTGGTGAGGAATCAACTGGAGTTAGGCAGTTAAGAAAGTTAATCAAAAATCTGTGTCCAAAATATGCCTTTAGAACAACATAGCGACGAAGTTCAGGAAATTATCGGGAAATCTCCTTCCTGGCTGCTGAGAAGCGGTTTGATGGTGCTTTTTATCTTCGTTGCGCTCATGCTGCTGGGGAGCTGGCTGTTTCATTATCCTGATGTAATCCGCGGCCGTGTTGTTGTGATGTCAGAAAATCCGCCGGCCCATCTGGTGGCCCGGACTACCGGCCGCATTGATCATTTGCTGGTCAGTGACAGTGATCCGGTCGCGAAGGGGCAGGTACTGGCGGTGCTTGAAAGTACTGCCAGACTGGATGATATCAGGCAATTGAAGGAGGACCTGATGCAGGATGAGCGGTTTTTGAACACCTTCGATACACTCGATTTTCATATTAATTCGGCAGCGTCAGGGCTGGGTGACATTCAACCCGATTATTCCGCTTTTCTGCGGCTGTATAATAATTATATATCGTTTATCCGGCTGGATTATCATCCGCAGAAAATAGTCTCGCTGAAAAAGCAGGTCCGTATGCACCGGGTTTATTATGACCGGCTCTGGAGTCAACGGCAAATTATGGAACAGGAACTGAATATCAGCCTGGAGCAGTTCAGGAGAGACTCCCTGTTGTATGTGCAGGAGGTTCTATCGCATGTTGACTATCGCAAATCGGAATCGGAATTGCTGAAGAAGCGGTTTGACTTTAACAGTGTCAGGACCAGTCTTGCTGAAACGGAAACCGAAATCATCGAACTGGAACGCGAGCAAATCAGTGCTGAAAAGGAATATGAGGATCAGAAGCGGCAGTTGCAGACTGAATTAACCGCCGCGTTTAATGTATTGAAAAGTAAACTCGACGCCTGGGAGAATACCTTCGTGTTGTTGGCGCCCATCGGCGGGAAAGTGACCTTTACCAATTACTGGAGCAAAAATCAGCAGGTAAAAACGGGAGATGTCGTTTTTACGGTGGTGCCCGCCGATGCAAGTAAAATAATTGGCCGGCTTACACTACCGCTCAGAGGCGCGGGCAAAGTAAGGCGGGGGCAGCAGGTTAATATCCGCTTTGATAATTTCCCTTATATGGAGTATGGGATGGTTAAGGGGACCGTCAGTTCGGTTTCACTCGTTCCGTCAAATGATAACTATGCGGTCGAGATTGACCTGCCCCAGGATCTGAAATCCAATTATAATATCCGCCTTCCCTTTAGTCAGGAGATGAAAGGAGATGTGGAGATCATAACCGACGATCTGAGACTCATCCAGCGGTTCTTCAACCCGGTGAAATCGCTGATGAAACACCGCCTGGGAAAACAATAAGGGAGAACGGAAACGGGAGACCGGCTAACCCCGTGACCTTGTTATCTCACGACTCGTTACTCGCGACTTTTTCTGTCTTGTATCCCCAATGTGAAAAAAAACAAAAAAGAATCTTCAGAGTATTTGTTCTTTGCTGAAAATTAGTACTTTTGCCTGCCGTTTTTGAGGGAAACTATCAAAATCGAAAGAGAGGAGTATTGTATTAATCGAAAAATCAATACCTTTGCAGTCCATTTTTGGAAAACATTAATAAAAATTAAAAATAGTTTATGCCAACGATTCAGCAGTTAGTTAGAAAAGGGAGACAATCCAAAGTCGATAAAAGCAAGTCTCCTGCTTTAGATTCCTGCCCGCAAAGGAGGGGTGTTTGTGTACGTGTTTATACAACGACCCCCAAGAAACCGAACTCAGCAATGCGTAAAGTAGCCAGGGTGCGGTTGACGAACGGCAAGGAAGTGAATGCTTACATTCCGGGAGAAGGTCACAACCTTCAGGAACACTCTATTGTATTGGTGCGTGGCGGAAGGGTGAAAGATTTACCCGGGGTTCGCTATCACCTCATTCGTGGTGCACTTGATACTGCCGGTGTGGAAGGACGTACACAAAGACGGTCCAAATACGGCGCAAAAAGGCCAAAGAGTAAATCATAATGAATTTTTAGTGGTTTGGTTGAGTAAATGATCCCCCGGGGTGAACTGAAGCTCAAATAAGTCACAGCCAATTCAAATAACACTAAAGGAAAAAGTAATGAGAAAGTCAAAACCGAAGAAAAGGATTATTTTACCCGATCCTAAATTTAATGATGTTCTGGTGACCAGGTTTATCAATGACCTGATGGTTGATGGGAAGAAATCGATTGCCTACGGCATTTTCTACGATGCCCTTGAATTGATTGGCAGTCGGGTAAAGAACGAAGAACTGACACCGCTCGATATCTGGAAGAAGGCGCTGGAGAATGTTACTCCTGCCGTTGAAGTTAAAAGCCGCCGCGTTGGAGGTGCAAACTTCCAGGTACCTATGGAAATCCGTCCCGAAAGAAAAGTTGCAATATCCATTAAAAACCTGATCTCATACGCACGCAAGCGTTCGGGAAAATCAATGGCTGATAAGTTGGCAGCAGAAATACAGGCAGCTTTTAATGAAGAAGGCGGAGCTTACAAGAAGAAAGAGGAAACACACCGCATGGCTGAAGCCAATCGTGCGTTTGCTCATTTCCGTTTTTAAAGCGCTGAGATATAGTTGATATTGGTTAAAGTCAGGAACAGAACGTTTCTGTGAAACAACGTAAATCGGGTTTGCCGGATTTGCTGATTTTAGAAACGATCTTTAATAAGAATTAAAAGGTAAGAATGGCTAGAGATTTAAGATATGTGAGAAATATCGGCATTATGGCGCACATCGATGCCGGTAAAACAACGACCACGGAGCGGATCCTTTACTATACGGGAATCACACACCGTATCGGAGAGGTACACGAAGGAGCTGCGACGATGGACTGGATGGAACAAGAGCAGGAGAGGGGTATAACCATTACTTCCGCAGCGACTACTACATTCTGGCAACATAACGAAACACAACATCAGATTAACATCATTGATACTCCGGGACACGTTGATTTTACGGTTGAAGTGGAACGTTCCCTGCGGATACTTGATGGCGCTGTTGCACTTTTTTGTGCGGTAGGCGGTGTGGAAGCACAATCTGAGACAGTTTGGCGTCAAGCCGAAAAATATGGTGTTCCCCGCATTGGTTTTGTTAACAAAATGGACCGGCAGGGTGCTGATTTTTACAACGTGCTTACCGAAGTTCGCGAAAAGCTGGGCGCTAATCCGATTCCTATTCAGATTCCCATTGGGGCTGAAGAGAAATTCGAAGGGGTCATCGACCTGATCGAGATGAAGGCTGTCAGGTGGCATGACGATGCCACCCTGGGTACAAATTACACGCTTGAACCGATCCCGGACGATATGGTTGAGCAGGCAATGGAATACCGTGCAAATCTGGTTGAGGCAATCGCCGAGCTGGACGATGCGTTGCTGGAACGGTTCTTTGAAAATCCGGATTCCATCACCAGGGAAGAACTCAACAACGTCATCAGGCAGGCCACGATCAAGGGCATTATTGTTCCCATGATGTGCGGTTCTGCATTTAAGAATAAAGGTGTTCAGCGATTGCTGGATGCTGTTTGCGAGTATCTCCCCAGCCCGTTGGATAAAGGTGAAATAAAAGGTATTGAGCCCCAAACGGACAAAGAACTTACGCGTCGTGCTGATAATAACGAGCCATTGACCTGTCTGGCATTTAAAATTGCCACTGACCCTTATGTCGGTCGTTTATGTTACATCCGTGTTTACTCAGGTGTACTGGAAGCAGGCACTACCGTCTATAATTCACGTACGGGCCGGAAGGAACGGATTTCGAGGCTCTATCAGATGCATTCCAATAAACAGAATCCGAAAGATCGGATTGAAGCGGGTGATATCTGTGCCGCTGTTGGATTTAAAGATATCCGTACCGGTGACACCCTGTCAGATCCGCATCACCCGATCGCTCTGGAAAGTATGGACTTCCCTGAACCTGTTATCGGTATTGCCGTTGAGCCAAAAACTCAGAAAGATCTTGATAAATTAAGTATGGGACTTGCAAAGCTGGCTGAAGAAGATCCAACTTTTAAAGTTCATACCGATGAAGTTTCGGGCCAGACCATTATTCGTGGTATGGGCGAACTTCACCTGGAAATTATTGTGGATCGTCTCCGGCGCGAGTTCAAGGTTGAATGTAACCAGGGTAAACCGCAGGTTGCCTACAAGGAAGCAATCAGCAAAGAGGTTCAGCTGCGCGAAGTATTTAAGAAACAGTCGGGCGGACGCGGTAAGTTTGCCGACATCATCGTCAGGGTTGAACCTGCAGAAGAAGGTAAACTCGGACTTACGTTTGTTGACGCTGTGAAAGGTGGTAATATTCCGAGAGAATATATTCCTTCTGTTGAGAAGGGCTTTAAAGAAGCGATGCTAAACGGTCCGCTGGCCGGATTCCAGTTAGACAGCCTGAAAGTGACCCTGCTCGATGGTTCATTCCATGCTGTCGACTCCGACTCGTTGTCGTTCGAGATTTGCGCCCGCCAGGCTTTTAAAAGCGCTGCATCGAAAGCAGGACCAAAGCTGCTCGAACCGATCATGAAATCGGAAATTGTCACTCCTGAAGAATACATGGGCGATATTATTGCTGATATGAACCGTCGTCGCGGACAAATACTGGGCATGGAGGAAAAATCGGGTGCCCGTGTTGTTCGCGTAACTGTTCCGCTCTCTGAGATCTTTGGTTATGTGACGGTACTTAGAACATTGTCTTCCGGACGTGCAACTTCATCGATGGAGTTCTCGCATTACGAAGAAGTTCCGAAGGCACTGGCCATTAAGGTACTTGAGGAAATTAAAGGTAAAGTAGAATTATTATAATTAAATTTCGCTATGAGTCAAAAGATCAGGATCAAGCTGAAATCGTATGATCATAACCTGGTTGACAAATCGGCTGAGAAGATCGTCAAGACTGTTAAGACTACCGGTGCTGTTGTTAGCGGACCAATTCCGCTGCCAACACATAAACGGATTTTTACAGTACTCCGGTCAACGTTCGTAAACAAAAAATCACGCGAACAGTTTCAGTTGTCTTCTTACAAGAGGTTGATCGACATTTACAGCTCAACAGCAAAAACAATTGACGCCTTAATGAAGCTTGAATTGCCAAGTGGCGTGGAAGTAGAAATTAAAGTTTGATAACCTGTAAAAAAAGAAAAAATGGCAGGATTAATCGGTAAAAAAATCGGAATGACTTCCGTATTCAGTGTTGAGGGGAAAAACATCCCATGCACTGTGATTGAGGCCGGTCCTTGTGTTGTTACACAGGTGAAGACGGTTGAAACCGATGGCTATGAAGCCTTGCAGCTTGGGTTTGGTGAAAAAAAAGAAAAGAACACCAGCAAAGCTGAATTTGGTCATTTCCAGAAAGTGGGAGTGGGGCCAAGGCGACATGTCGTTGAGTTTCGTGATTACAAAGGGGAATATAAACCCGGCGACACCATTACTGTTGATGTGATCAGCGAAGAAGGCTGGGTTGATATCAGCGGCATAACAAAAGGTAAAGGATTTCAGGGTGTCGTGAAACGGCATGGATTCGGTGGTGTAGGCGATGCCACACATGGTCAGCATAACCGGCTGAGGGCCCCGGGTTCACTGGGCGCTTCTTCGTTCCCTTCCAGGGTTTTTAAAGGTATGCGTATGGCTGGTCGTGATGGCGGTGATAAAAGGACCGTTCAAAACCTGAAAGTTCTGAAAATTATTCCGGAGTCAAACCTGATCGTTGTTAAAGGATCGGTTCCCGGCGCAAAAGGTTCAACAGTAATTATTTATCAGTAATGGAAGTACAAGTAATCAATACAGCCGGAAAAGAAACCGGAAGAACGGTCGTATTAAACGACCAGATCTTCGGTATTGAGCCCAGCGATCACGCCATTTATCTGGATGTTAAGCAATACCTGGCCAACAAGCGTCAGGGTACCCATGCTTCCAAGGAAAGAGGTGATGTGGCAGGAAGTACCAAAAAGATCAAGAAGCAGAAAGGCACAGGCGGAGCCCGTGCAGGCGCTATTACATCTCCCGTCTTCCGTGGCGGTGGTCGTGTTTTTGGTCCGCGCCCCCGGAATTACAGTTTCAAGCTTAATAAAAAAGTTAAGGTTTTGGCACGCCTGTCCGCGCTCACTTACAAAGCCCAGGCAAGCGATATTATGATCCTGGAGGATTTCACCCTCGAACTCCCGAAAACAAAAGAATTGCTGGCTATTGGTAATAATCTGAATATTACCAATAAAAAGTCACTTTTCGTTTTACCGGAAGAAAATAAAAACATATATTTGTCATCCAGAAATTTAGACGACATATCTGTTGTAACAGCTTCTGAATTAAGTACATACCAAATTATGAATGCAAAGAAGATCGTCTTCTTTGAAAGTTCTGTTGGTAAATTAGTGGAACAATTTAAGATTTAGGGGGATAGGAAATGGACATTTTAATTAAACCCATCGTAACGGAAAAGATGACGGGATTAGGGACTACCCTGAGCCGTTATGGTTTTGTCGTTCGGAAAGATGCCAATAAGCAACAGATTAAAAAAGCAGTTGAGAGTCTTTATCAGGTCAGCGTTTCTTCGGTTAATACCATGATTTATGGTGGTAAACGTAAAAGCCGTTACACCAAAGGCGGTATTATCAACGGTACGACAGGCGCCTTCAAAAAGGCAATTGTCACCCTTGCGGAAGGAGATACGATTGACTTTTACAGTAATATATAATTAATAAAATGGCAGTAAGAAAATTAAATCCAGTTACTCCGGGTCAAAGGCATAAAGTTATTGGTGCTTTTGACACGATTACTGCATCAACGCCTGAGAAATCATTGTTAAAGCCCATGCAACGGTCCGGTGGTCGTAATAACCAGGGACGCATGACAATGAGGTATATAGGTGGAGGGCACAAAAAGAGATACCGTTCAATCGATTTCAAACGCGAAAAAGATGGTATCCCCGCTCGTGTAGATTCAATTCAGTACGATCCAAACCGTACCTCACGGATTGCGCTGCTGGTGTATGCAGATGGTGAAAAGCGTTATATGCTTGCACCGAATGGTTTACAGGCAGGACAAACGGTATTGAGCGGTTCGGGGATTGCACCTGAAATTGGAAATTCCCTTCCACTGGGAGAAATACCTCTTGGAACTTTGGTTCACAACATTGAACTCCACCCGGGGCAGGGGGGAGTTATGGCGCGTAGTGCAGGAACTTATGCCCAGCTAACATCCAGGGAAGGAAAGTACGCTATCGTAAAATTGCCTTCCGGCGAATCCAGAATGGTGCTTGTTACTTGCAAGGCTACTGTTGGAACTGTTGGAAATACGGAACACAACCTGGAACGCTCGGGCAAAGCCGGTCGTTCAAGATGGTTGGGGAGAAGGCCACGTGTGCGTGGTGTTGTCATGAATCCGGTCGATCACCCGATGGGTGGTGGAGAAGGACGTGCTTCGGGAGGACATCCCCGTTCACGCAAGGGCCTGTTGGCAAAAGGGTACAAAACCCGTACGCCGAAAAAGGCTTCCAATAAGTACATTGTAGAAAGACGCAAGAAATAATAAAAGGAGTAGAATATGAGTCGTTCATTAAAAAAAGGTCCTTTCATTGCCTGGAAACTGGAAAAGAAGGTATTGGCTATGAATGAAGCAGGCAAGAAGTCTGTCATTAAGACCTGGGCCAGGGCATCAGTAATCTCTCCTGATTTTGTAGGGCACACCATTGCAGTTCACAACGGGAACAAGTTTATACCTGTGTACGTGACCGAAAATATGGTTGGCCATAAGCTCGGTGAATTTGCACCTACAAGAACATTCAGGGGACATGCCGGAAACAGAAAATAGGCATGAGTTTCTCATTAATTATTAAAAGAATTTACGATGGGTGCTAGAAAAAGAAATAGAGCAAATGAACTGAAAGAAGCAAAAAAGACACAATATTTTGCCGTATTGAAGGATTGCCCTACTTCCCCGCGAAAAATGAGGCTTATTGCCGACATGGTTCGTGGCGTGGAAGTGAACAGGGCGCTGGATCTCCTGAAATTTTCGGCAAAAGAAGCTTCCGGTAAAGTTGAAAAATTATTAATGTCGGCTGTTGCCAACTGGCAGGCGAAAAACGAAGGAACCCGCCTGGAAGAAAGCAATCTGTACGTGAAAACAATTGCCGTTGATTCAGGCCGTATCCTGAAACGTCTGCGTCCGGCCCCGCAAGGCCGTGCCCACCGCATCAGGAAACGTTCCAATCATGTTACGCTGTGCATTGATAGCAAGAATGTAAAAACCGATAACGAATAAATAGTAATACATGGGACAAAAAGTTAATCCAATCGCTAATCGCTTAGGAATTATCCGTGGATGGGATTCCAACTGGTTCGGTGGAAACGACTATGGTGACAAGCTGGTTGAAGATTCAAAGATCCGCGAATACCTCAACGCCCGTTTGGCGAAAGCAAGTATTTCAAGGATTATCATTGAAAGGACACTGAAGCTTATTACCATCACTGTTCACACCTCAAGACCCGGTATTATTATTGGTAAAGGTGGGCAGGAAGTTGACAAACTGAAAGAAGAGCTGAGAAAAATCACCAATAAGGAGGTTCAGATCAATATCTTCGAAATCAAAAGGCCTGAACTGGATGCCAAAATCGTGGCAAACAATGTAGCCCGCCAGATTGAAGGCAAAATTGCTTACCGTCGTGCTGTTAAGATGGCGATTGCCTCTACCATGAGAATGGGAGCACAGGGAATTAAAATCATGGTTTCCGGACGTCTGAACGGTGCCGAAATGGCACGCTCTGAAATGTACAAGGACGGCCGTACCCCGTTACACACGCTGAGAGCTGACATTGATTACGCCCTGGCTGAAGCTTTGACCAAAACAGGGTTGCTTGGTGTTAAAGTCTGGATATGTAAAGGAGAAGTTTACGGTAAACGTGACCTGTCGCCTAACCTCGGACAAAAGTCGGCTGGCAACGCACCCAGTGGTGCTCCCCGTGGCGGAAACCGCGGTGGCAGAGATGGTGGCGGTGGTTTCAGAAAGAAAAGAAAATAATCGGAAACCTTTTAACTGAAAGAGGATGTTACAACCAAAAAGAACAAAATTTAGAAGAGTCCAGAAAGGACGGATGAAAGGCAATGCCCAGCGCGGTAATCAGCTTGCATTCGGCTCTTTCGGTATAAAGACGCTGGAGTCGGCATGGCTCACCGGCCGCCAGATTGAGGCAGCCCGTGTTGCCGTGACCAGGCACATGCAGCGCCAGGGTCAGATATGGATCCGTGTTTTCCCCGATAAGCCAATTACCAAAAAGCCTGCCGAAGTGCGGATGGGTAAAGGTAAGGGTGCTCCTGAAGGATTTGTTGCACCGGTAACGCCGGGGCGTATTTTAATCGAAGCAGAAGGTGTTCCTTTTGAAATGGCGAAAGAAGCCCTTCGTTTAGCCGCTCAGAAATTGCCCGTCACAACAAAGTTTGTGGTCAGACGTGATTTTGTTGAATCTGAAAAAGAAGACTAAGAATGAAAACTTCTGAAATTAAAGAACTGTCAGACAAGGAAATTCTGGAAAGAATTCATCTTGAAAATGAGACCTTGATCCGTCTGAATATGAACCATGCGGTTTCTCCGCTCGACAACCCGATGAAAATCAAAGTTGCCCGCCGGAATGTCGCACGCCTGAAGACCATCATGCGTCAAAGGGAATTAAATAAAAATTAATTTGTGTAGGTGATGGAAACAAGAAATCTGAGAAAAGAGCGTATCGGGGTAGTGGTCAGCGACAAAATGGATAAAACCATCGTTGTAGCCGTTAAACTGAAAGAAAAACACCCTATTTACGGTAAGTTCGTTAACAAGACCACCCGGTTTTATGTTCACGATGAGCAAAAAGCCTGCAACGTCGGCGACTTAGTCAGGATTATGGAAACACGTCCGCTGAGCAAGAGCAAACGTTGGAGATTTGTAGAAATTATTGAAAGAGCTAAGTAATCATGATACAACAGGAATCAAGATGTACAGTAGCCGATAACAGCGGGGCAAAGGAAGTGCTTTGTATTCGTGTATTGGGCGGAACAAGAAAGCGCTATGCAACGCTGGGCGATGTTGTGGTAGTAACGGTTAAAAGTGCTATCCCAAGCAGTGATATGAAAAAGGGAACTGTGTCAAAAGCAATTGTGGTCAGAACCAAAAAGGAAGTGCGCCGTCCCGACGGTACCTACATCCGTTTTGATGACAATGCCGTGGTGTTACTGAATAATGCCGGCGAAATGCGCGGTACCCGTATTTTCGGACCTGTGGCAAGAGAACTGCGTGATCAGAATATGAAGATCATTTCCCTTGCACCAGAAGTACTTTAATGCATAAATAAAACGCAATGCAGAAAAAATTACATATTAAAAAAGGTGACACGGTTGTCGTAACCACCGGTAACGACAGAAACCGGCAGGGCAAAGTTCTGGAGGTCATCCGCGAAAAAAGCAGAGCCATTGTGGAGGGCGTTAATATGATAAAGAAACACACCAAACCCAATGCTGCAAACCCGCAGGGTGGTATTGTTGAAAAGGAAGCGCCAGTTCATATCTCCAATTTAATGCTTCTCGATCCGAAGACCGGAAGCAAGACCCGTATCGGGCGGAGACCTGGTGGCGACGGTAAGTTAGTACGTTATTCAAAAAAATCTGGAGAGGAGATTAAGTAATGGCTTATACACCAACACTTAAGAAGAAATATTCGGAAGAAATTATTCCTGCACTGGTGAAGGAATTCGATTACAAATCAGTGATGCAGGTTCCGAGGTTAAATAAGATTGTCCTGAATCAGGGAGTTGGAGCTGCAATTGCCGACAAGAAAATCATTGAAGTCGCTACTGAAGAGATGACAATGATTGCCGGACAAAAGGCAGTCCAAACCAAATCAAAGAAGGACATCTCGAATTTTAAGCTTAGAAGGAAAATGCCTATCGGAGTTCGGGTAACACTCAGAAGAGAAAGAATGTATGAGTTCCTCGAACGTTTGATCAATATCTCGTTACCCCGTATCCGCGACTTCAAAGGTATTGAAAGCAAGATGGACGGACAAGGTAACTACACCCTGGGCATCCCTGAACAGATCATCTTTCCCGAGATCAATATTGATAAGGTTAACCGGATTAACGGTATGAACATTACTTTTGTGACTTCTGCTGAAACAGACGAAGAAGGCTATGCCTTGCTGAGAGAAATGGGTTTACCTTTTAAAAACGCGAAAAAGAACTAAGTTATGGCAAAAGAATCCATGAAAGCCCGTGAAGTGAAAAGGGCTGCACTTGTAGAAAAATACGCTGAAAAGAGAGCCAAACTTAAAGCAGAAGGTGATTATATCGGCTTGCAAAAGTTACCCAAGAATTCTTCACGGATACGTTTGCATAACCGCTGTAAATTAACAGGACGCCCAAAAGGTTATCTTCGTCAGTTTGGCATTAGCAGGATCAATTTCCGCGAAATGGCATCGTCAGGGTTAATTCCCGGGATCAAAAAGGCTAGTTGGTAATTCTATAAATCAAAAGTAATGAGTAAAATTACAGATCCAATAGCAGATTATCTTACACGAATCAGAAACGCGCAAAAGGCAAAGCACCGCGTCGTGGATATACCTGCATCAAATATTAAGAAGGAAATTACCAAAATCCTCAAGGAAAAAGGGTATATTCTGAATTATAAATTTGAAGAGGAGGTGAATTATCAGGGAAATATTAAAATCGCCCTGAAATACCATCCTGAAACCAAGACCCCGGCTATCCGGGCGATTACCAGGGCCAGTAAACCTGGTCTGAGACAGTACTGCGACAGCGAGAATATTCCCCGCGTTTTGAACGGGTTGGGAATCGCAATCTTATCCACTTCCAAGGGGGTTATGACCGATAAGGAAGCACAGACCAGCGGCATTGGTGGTGAAGTTTTATGTTATGTTTATTAATAGGAGGAAGAACAATGTCTAGGATAGGTAAATTGCCAATAGAAATTCCTGCCGGGGTAACCATAAATGTAACCCAGGACAACACCGTTGTTGTAAAGGGAAAACTCGGAGAACTTTCTCAGCCGGTAAACCCGGAAATGGAAATCGCTGTCGAAGGCAGCCAGATCATTGTAAAACGCCCAACCGAACAAAAAAGGCACCGTGCCCTTCACGGACTTTACCGTTCGTTGATCAGTAATATGGTGGTCGGTGTTTCTCAGGGATATGAAAAGAAGCTGGAACTGGTCGGTGTGGGTTACCGTGCCGAAAGCCAGGGACAACTGCTGGACCTTGTTTTGGGTTATTCACACCACATTTTTCTGGAATTGCCTCAGGAAGTGAAGGTTGAAGCAGTAACTGACAAACGGAGCAACCCCATTATTACCTTGAAAAGTTGCGATAAGCAGCTTATTGGTCAGGTTGCTGCGAAAATCAGGTCATTCAGAGCTCCTGAACCCTATAAAGGTAAAGGTGTGAAGTTTGTTGGAGAAGTGTTGCGTCGCAAGGCCGGTAAATCAGCGGGTGCTAAATAGTAAAATTTGAAACCATGGCTTTAACAAAACAAGAAAGAAGATACAGGATCAAAATGAGAATCCGGAAAATTGTTTCCGGGACTGCTGAAAAACCTCGCCTGAGCGTTTACAGAAGCAACAAACAGATTTATGTTCAGCTGGTCAATGACCTGACGGGAACTACGTTGCTGGCAGTTTCTTCATTGGACAAAGAAATCAGTGCTGCAGAAGGCAACAAGACACAGCAGGCGGCGCTGGTGGGAAAAGCATTGGCAGAAAAGGCAAAAACAGCCGGAATTTCGAACGTTGTTTTTGACCGCAATGGTTATTTGTACCACGGTAGAGTTAAACAATTAGCTGATGCTGCCCGTGAAGGCGGCCTTAAATTTTAATGATTATGGCAGGAAATATCAGAAAAGTCAAAACAGCAGATATTGAACTGAAAGACCGGTTAGTTGCGATTAACCGTGTGACAAAAGTAACCAAGGGAGGCCGGACATTTAGCTTCTCCGCCATTGTCGTGGTTGGTAATGAAGACGGTATTGTGGGCTGGGGACTGGGTAAAGCCAGTGAAGTAACTGCAGCCATTGCAAAAGGCGTTGACGCTGCCAAGAAGAATCTGGTCAAGATCCCGATTCATAAAGGAACGATTCCTCACGAACAGGTTGCCAAATTTGGAGGTGCCAATGTATTCCTGAAACCGGCTTCGCACGGAACGGGAGTAAAAGCCGGTGGTGCCATGCGTGCCGTGCTTGAAAGTGTCGGCGTACACGATATCCTGGCCAAATCAAAAGGTTCTTCCAATCCGCATAACCTGGTGAAAGCCACCATGGCTGCATTGCTCGAACTGAGGGATGCCTATACAGTTGCCCAGCACAGGGGCATTTCAATGGAAAAAGTATTTAAAGGATAGGAACGATGGCTAAGATTAGAATAACGCAGATTAAGAGCAAAATTGGTTCCGATAAGAGCCAGAAAGCAACAATTGAAGCTCTTGGAATTAAAAAAATGCATTACTCGGTTGAACACGAAGTCAGCCCGCAAATTATGGGTATGGTCAACAAGGTAAGGCATTTAGTCAAAGTAGAGGAAATCTAATAACAGTTTGAAAAATGATTGATTTAAGTAATCTTAAACCTGCAACAGGATCCGTTAAAAAGAGAAAGCGTATCGGTCGGGGCCAGGGTTCCGGTCACGGTGGTACTTCCACAAGAGGACATAAGGGTGCTCAATCAAGATCCGGTTACAGCCGTACCCGTGGTTTTGAAGGAGGCCAAATGCCGTTGCAACGTGTGGTTCCCAAATTCGGATTCAATAATATTAACAGGGTAGAATATAAGGCGATCAACTTAAGTACCCTTCAGAGCCTGGCTGAAACCAGAAGTATTTCTGTGATCGACATGGGTGTTTTTGTTGAGGCAGGACTGGCTTCCAAAAATGACCTGATCAAAATTCTGGGAAATGGCGCTTTAACGCTTAAACTTGACGTAAAGGCCAATGCTTTTTCGAAAAGTGCAAAGGAAGCTATTGAGAAACTCGAGGGAACCACTGAAATCGTTTAGACGAGCGTAACCTGCACTGACGATTTCAGCGGCAGGTTTCGTGCGACCTTTGAAAAAAAAACTATCGACACATGAAGAAATTTATCGAAACCCTAAAGAATATTTACAAGATCGAGGATCTGAGAACCCGGTTGGGGATCACGTTATTCTTCCTTTTGATCTATCGATTGGGATCGTTTGTCGCTCTGCCCGGAATTGACCCGGCACAGCTTGGTAAATTAGAAGAACAGACCTCAGATGGGTTGCTGGGGTTATTGGATATGTTCTCGGGAGGAGCCTTCTCAAACGCTTCCATTTTTGCTTTAGGGATTATGCCTTACATTTCTGCCTCCATTGTGATTCAGCTGATGGGAATAGCCGTCCCGTATTTTCAGCGGTTACAGAAAGAGGGAGAATCGGGAAGGAGAAAGATCAACCAGATAACCCGTTATCTGACCGTTGTGATTTTGCTTTTCCAGGCTCCGGCATATTTGGCAAACCTGAGCTTTCAGCTTCCCGCTGAGGCTTTTGCAATGAGCGGCTGGATGTTTAAGATAACATCAACAATTATCCTGACTGCCGGTTCAATGTTTGTCATGTGGCTGGGTGAGCGCATAACCGATAGAGGAATAGGGAATGGTATTTCCCTGATTATTATGATTGGCATTATCGCCCGTCTGCCATTCTCTGTTTTCGCGGAATTTGTTTCCCGACTAGAACAACAGGGTGGAGGATTGGTGATGTTCCTGATCGAATTTGTTGTCTTATTCATCGTATTTATGGGAAGCATCCTGCTGGTGCAAGGCACACGCCGCATACCGGTGCAGTATGCCAAACGGATCGTTGGAAACAAACAATACGGCGGGGTGCGTCAGTATATACCCCTCAAGGTGAATGCTGCCGGTGTTATGCCAATTATTTTTGCCCAGGCAATCATGTTTGTTCCGATGACGATTGCCGGGTTTGCCAATTCGGAAAATTTGAGCGGCTTTGCTGCGGCAATGTCAAATCATACCGGATTTTGGTATAATCTATTGCAGTTTCTGCTGGTTGTGGTGTTTACGTATTTTTACACGGCAATTACAGTGAATCCTGTTCAGATGGCTGAGGACATGAAAAAGAACGGAGGTTTTATTCCCGGAATTAAACCGGGGAAGAAGACCGTCGAATTTTTGGATACAATCATGTCGCGCATTACGCTTCCGGGATCAATTTTTCTCGGAATCGTCACTATTTTGCCAGCGTTTGCCATGATGGCCGGAATCAATACCCAGTTTGCCTACTTTTTTGGCGGAACTTCGTTGCTGATTCTTGTCGGGGTCGTCCTGGATACCCTTCAGCAGATTGAAAGTCATCTTTTAATGCGTCATTACGACGGGTTGATGAAATCCGGACGGATTAAGGGACGTACAGGCGGTGGCGCAGCGATGTATTAATTCATCTTTTTAAGCGTGTTTGTTCCGGAAGGGATTTCCTAACCGGTTTAAATTAAAAAAGATAAAAGTTTATGGCGAAACAGCCTTCGATAGAACAGGACGGAACAATAATTGAAGCCTTATCAAATGCGATGTTCAGGGTTGAACTTGAAAACGGGCATGTGATTACGGCACACATCTCTGGTAAAATGCGGATGCATTATATCAAAATTCTTCCGGGCGACAAGGTCAAGGTAGAGATGTCTCCCTACGATCTGACAAAAGGAAGGATTACTTTTAGATATAAAAATTAAAGACTAGTATAATGAAAGTAAGAGTATCCATCAAGAAGCGCAGTGCCGACTGCAAAATTGTACGCAGAAAAGGCCGTTTGTACGTGATCAGTAAAAAGAATCCCAAGTTCAAACAGCGTCAAGGATAATTAATTAACTTTGTAAAAATTTTTTTTATGGCTCGTTTAGTCGGAGTTGATATTCCTAATAATAAAAGAGGGGAGATAGCTTTAACCTACGTTTTCGGTATTGGCCGGAGCCGTGCACGGTTGGTCCTCTCACAGGCTGGCGTTGATTTTGATACCAAAGTACAGGATTGGAATGATGACCAGTTTGCAGCTATTCGTAAAGTGATCAGTGAAAGCTTCAAGGTCGAAGGTGAGCTTCGCTCAGAAAACCAACTGAATATTAAACGCTTGATGGACATCGGCTGTTATCGCGGCATCCGTCATCGTGTTGGCCTTCCGGTTCGTGGACAAAGTACCAAAAACAATGCACGTACCCGTAAGGGAAGGAAGAAAACTGTAGCGAATAAGAAAAAAGCCACCAAATAGTTGATAAGTAAGTTATGGCAAAGAAAGTTGGAACTACAAAAAAGAGAGTCGTTGTTGTCGAGGCAACAGGTCAGGCTCATGTGCATTCCTCATTCAACAATATCATTATTTCACTGGCAAACAACAATGGCGAGGTGATCTCCTGGTCTTCAGCCGGCAAGAAAGGTTTTCGCGGATCAAAGAAAAATACGCCTTATGCTGCCCAGGTAGCTGCTGAAGAATGTGCAAAAACCGCCTATGATCTCGGACTCAGAAAAGTGAAGGTCTTTGTAAAAGGTCCCGGAAACGGTCGTGAATCAGCCATCAGGGCAATTAACAGCGCAGGCATTCAGGTGAGTGAAATCGTTGATGTCACCCCGCTGCCGCACAATGGCTGCCGCCCTGCAAAAAGAAGACGTGTATAATCATAAATTGGTAGAATAATGGCAAGATATATCGGACCAAAATCAAAGATTGCCCGAAAATTTGGTGAACCTATTTTCGGACCTGATAAAGTACTGGAAAAAAAGAATTACCCTCCGGGCTTTCACGGGCTGGCCAGCCGCAGACGTAAAAAATCTGAATATGGCCTTCAGTTAAAAGAAAAGCAAAAAGCAAAATTCACTTACGGTGTACTTGAACGGCAGTTTTCAAATTTATTTCAGAAGGCTTCTGCATCAAAGGGGATCACCGGTGAGGAATTGCTTAAAATGCTCGAATCACGACTGGATAATGTTGTATTTCGGCTGGGCCTGGCAAATTCGCGTTCAGGAGCCCGTCAGTTGGTGTCGCACAGACATATCACAGTTAATGGTGAACTCGTGAATATTCCTTCCTATCAGCTCCGCCCGGGAGATGTTGTTGGCGTTCGCGAAAAATCCAAATCACTGGAAGTCATTACCGATGCACTGGCTTCACGCCGCTATAGCAAATATGCCTGGTTGGAATGGAACAATGCCGAAATGGCAGGAAAATTCCTCAATCGCCCTGAACGGGAAGAAATTCCTGAAAACATTAAAGAGCAACTGATTGTTGAGTTGTATTCGAAATAATAAAAAATACTCAGTACTATTATGGCAATATTAGCGTTCCAAAAACCTGACAAAGTAATAATGGTGGAATCCAACGACAAATTCGGTAAATTCGAATTTCGTCCGCTGGAACCCGGTTACGGCATCACAATCGGCAATGCCCTTCGCCGTATCCTGTTATCTTCTTTGGAAGGTTATGCAATCACAACTGTTAAAATAGAAGGCGTCGATCATGAATTTGCCACGATCACGGGTGTAATGGAGGATGTTACCGAAATTATTCTGAATCTCAAGCAAATCAGGTTTAAACGTGAAGTCGAGGATTTTGACAGCGAAAAGGTTTCTATCACGCTGACCGGACAGGAGAAATTCACTGCCGGCGATATCAACAAGTTCATGACCGGATTCCGGGTACTGAATCCCGAACTGGTTATCTGCCGCATGGAAGCTGATGTTAAATTGCAAATGGAAATTTCCATTAACAAAGGACGAGGCTATGTTCCCAGCGCTGAAAACAGACCGGTAGATGCTGAGTTTGGGTTAATCCCCATTGATTCAATTTTTACCCCCATCCGGAATGTCAAATATACGGTTGAGAATTATCGTGTCGAACAGAAAACCGACTATGAAAAGCTGGTGATCGAAATCGGTACCGATGGGTCCATTTTTCCTAAAGATGCACTGAAAGAGGCAGCAAAGATCCTGATTTATCATTTTATGCTTTTCTCTGACGAGAAGATCACCATCGATTCGGATGAGAAATTTGCAAACGAAGAGTTTGATGAAGAGGTACTGCATATGCGGCAACTGCTTAAAACCAAGCTGGTTGACATGGATCTGTCTGTTCGTGCATTAAACTGTCTGAAGGCAGCCGACGTGGAAACTTTAGGTGAACTGGTAACTTATAACCGGAACGATTTGCTTAAATTCAGAAACTTCGGCAAAAAATCACTGACAGAGCTGGACGACCTGCTGAACGCCATGAATCTGACCTTCGGAATGGATATTAGTAAGTATAAATTAGACAAGGAATAGGCACCAATGAGACATAATAAAAAAATCAACCATCTTGGCAGGAAAAGTGCTCATCGTAAAGCATTACTGGCCAATATGGCGAACTCTTTGATCCTTCACAAAAGGATCTCAACAACTACTGCCAAAGCCAAGGCATTGAAGATGTATGTCGAGCCGCTTATTACAAAAGCAAAGATCGATACCACACACTCACGCCGTACGGTTTTCAGCTACCTGGGAAGTAAAACTGCTGTTTCTGAATTATTCAGGGACGTAGCCGAGAAGATCAGTGACCGCCCGGGTGGTTATACCCGGATCCTGAAAACGGGAAACCGGTTGGGTGACAACGCCGAGATGTGCATTCTCGAACTGGTCGATTTCAACGAAGCCATGCTGGCAGGTAAAGAAACAAAAACGAAGTCACGCCGTTCGCGCCGCGGGTCTTCAAAGAAGGTTGAAGCTGCAGCTCCTGCAGCAAAAACAGCCGCAGTAAAAGAGGAAGCCAACGCTGAAGAAGCCCCTGCAGTTGAAGCACAGCTTGCTGAAGATAAGACTCCTGCAGTTGAAGAAACTCCTGCAGCCGATGAAGCGCAGGCTTCTGAACCGGCCGCTGAGAATGAAGAACCAAAAGCAGAATAGCTGTTTGAAATTAATATAAGAGCTGTCCGGCATTGCCTGGCAGCTTTTTTTTGCTTTACAGCTACGTTCTTTCCGGGCACGTCCCGGTTTTCGGACAAAACTGTTTCTTTGAATAATAATTTTAGAAATATGGCAGCAGACGATAAAAAAATTATTTTTTCGATGTACCGGGTAAGTAAAACCTATCCGCCGCAAAAACAAGTTCTAAAGGATATTTCACTTTCGTTTTTTCTCGGGGCGAAAATCGGGATTATCGGATTAAACGGTTCAGGGAAGTCTACCCTGCTGAAAATTATCGCAGGACTGGAGAAGTCCTATCAGGGAGAGCTCGTTTTTTCGGCCGGCTACACGGTTGGTTATCTGGAACAGGAGCCACATCTTGATCCTTCCAAAACGGTCAGAGAAATTGTAGAAGAAGGAATGCAGGAAGTTGTTGATGTGCTGAAGGCTTACGAAGAGGTTAATTTAAAATTTGCCGACCCGGATGTTCTGGAAGATCCCGACAAAATGGATGCTCTGATCGCAGAGCAGGCCAGGCTGCAGGAGAAGATTGATCAGCATGATGCCTGGAACCTGGATACCAGGCTGGAACGTGCCATGGATGCACTCCGGTGTCCCCAGGGAGATCAGCAGGTGAGCTCCCTGTCAGGAGGTGAACTCCGCCGGGTAGCTCTTTGCCGTTTGCTGCTGAGGCAACCGGACGTTCTTCTGCTGGATGAGCCGACTAACCATTTGGATGCGGAATCGGTACAATGGCTTGAAATGCACCTCCAGCAATACGCAGGAACGGTGATCTGCATTACACACGACCGTTACTTCCTGGACAACGTTGCCGGGTGGATCCTTGAACTTGACCGGGGTGAAGGCATACCATGGAAAGGAAATTATTCTTCCTGGCTGGAACAAAAAACACAGCGGCTGGCCCAGGAAGAGAAACAACAGTCAAAACGCAGCAGAACCCTGGCGCGTGAACTGGACTGGATCAGGATGGCGCCCAAAGCCCGCCATGCCAAAGCGCGGGCACGTTTGAATGCCTATGATCAGCTCATGAATGAAGATGTTAAACAAAAGGAAGAAAAACTCGAAATATTTATTCCCAACGGACCTCGTCTGGGAACCCAGGTGATCGAAGCACATCAGGTTGCCAAGGGTTTCGGCGACCGCCTGCTCTTCGATGATTTGAACTTCGTGCTTCCACCCAATGGCATTGTCGGGGTGATCGGACCCAACGGCGCGGGGAAAACAACTCTTTTCAGGCTGATTATGAAACAAATGGAGCCTGATAAGGGAACCTTCGAAGTTGGCGAAACTGTCAAATTAGCCTACGTCGACCAGTCGCATGCCGCTATCGATCCTAAAAAATCGGTTTATGAGATTATCTCCGGCGGGAATGACCTGATCATGATGGGCGGCCGGCAGGTCAACGCACGCGCCTATGTGTCGCGGTTTAATTTCGGCGGTTCCGACCAGGAGAAAAAATGCGGCATCCTTTCGGGAGGCGAACGGAACAGGCTGCATTTGGCGATGGCTTTGAAGGAAGAGGGGAACGTACTGCTGCTGGACGAGCCGACTAATGACATCGATGTGAATACCCTTCGGGCGCTCGAAGAGGGTCTGGAAGCTTTCGCAGGATGCGCTGTGGTCATCTCACACGACCGGTGGTTCCTTGACCGCATTGCCACCCATATCCTTGCCTTTGAGGGTGAATCGAACGTGTACTTTTTCGAAGGCAGTTATTCCGAGTATGAGGAGAACAAACGGAAACGGCTGGGCGACGAAGGGCCTAAGCGCATCAAATATAAGAAGCTCGTTAAGTAGCTGTTAGCCTTTAGCCATTAGCTGTTAGTAATTCTCTTCCTACTAAGGGCTAATAGCTAATAGCTTACTATTGCATACGGCGGCGGAATTCAGAGCAGCAAATAGCTGCTGCAGTCGCCACGTTCAATGACTCAGAATTTTTTTGACCCTGAGGAAAGGAGGGTATAAACAGCCGTTGCGCGACCAATTCTTCTATTTGGGGGGAAATGCCATTGCCCTCGTTGCCTATCACCAGGATGCCTTCACCGGCCAGGGGGTGCTGATAGATGATTTCGCCGCTAAGAAAGGTTCCGAAGACGGGCAGTCCGGCACACCTGGCTTCGGAGAGGGTTTTTTTCAGGTCGAGATAGTGCACCTTTACCCGGAATATGGCTCCCATGCTCGCTTGTACCACTTTCGGGTTGTAGCAGTCGGCGGTGTCTTCAGAACAGAGCAACTGCCCGATCCCAAACCAGTCGGCAATCCGCAGAATGGTTCCCAGATTTCCGGGATCCTGGATACAGTCGAGTGCCAGCGAAAGTTTTCCGGTTATTGAGTCGTTGCCGAACCGGCAATCAGGCATCCGGACAATGGCCAGTGCATGCTGCGGGGATTTGAGCAGGCTGGCTTTGGCAAGTTCTGCTTCGCTGACTTCGATAACCTCACTGGCCGCCTTCGCGGACAGCGAATTGGACAACAGAAAATGCTCCGTCGCACATAAGAGGTCAATTTCATGTGCGGAGCCTATGGCTTCCGTTACCAGCTTGTCCCCCTCGGCCAGAAATAACCTTTGCTCATCCCTGTTTTTCTTGCGGGACATCGAGTGGATCAGTTTTATTTTATTTTTGCTGAGCATGCGTTGTATTGCTAATAAGATGTAAAAATAAAAAAGCCGCAATGATTTGATTGCTGAGCAGAGTGTTTATTTTTGTGAAAGTGTAAAGCCTTTGAATATTTATGTGGGTAAGACCGGGAAGAAACTATTTGAATTTGCCGTTAATACTGCTTGTATTGTCGCTGGCTTTTTCTTGTTCTTCCACGAAGTTTGTCCCGGAAGGAAAAAAACTGTTAAATGATGTTGATATCCGAATCGACAATAAGGAGCTTAGCCGGGATGAAATAAAGGCACAGGTCAGACAGAAAGAAAATCTCAAGATATTGGGTTTTATCAGGTTTCACCTCGGTATTTATAACCTTTCCTCGAAAAAAAAGGAGCACGACTGGTTTAAACGGATTGGTGAAGAACCAGTTATTTATCAGGAGAATCAAACTGTCAGGTCGAAGGAGCAGCTTGAACTTTACCTGCAGAATAAAGGATATTATGATGCTGTTGTTCGGGATACCCTGATCAATCATCCAAAAAAACCTAAGGTTGAATTGATTTTTGACATTCGCGCGGGGCGCCCTTACCGGATCAGAAAATACACCCACCAGACAGAAGATGAAAAAATTAAGCCTCTGTTGCTCAGTGATATAGAAAACAGATTGATCGGAAAGGGTGATATTTTTGATGTTGACCTGCTGAACTCAGAACGCGAACGACTGGTAAAACTGATGCATAATCGTGGCTATTACGGGTTTGCTTCGGATTACATTCAGTTTTTGGCCGACACAACCGCCGGTGGTAAACAGGTTGATCTGATCGTCGAAATTGCTGATGCCGACCCGGGCAGGAAGTCCGGGAAAGTGATACCTCATAAACGATTTATGGTGAGGCAATACCTCATCAACACCGAATTTAATCCGCCTCAGCCGGGTCGTGGACCGTCGGGAGTTCCGGATACTCTGGCTGTGCCGCCTTACCTGATCACCTATCACGGCAAGTTGCGATACCGGCCGCAACTGCTTGACGATTTAAACCGGATTCAGGACGGCCGCTATTATTCGCTGGCTAACGTCGAGAAAACATACCGTTCATTAAATCAGATTAAGCAGTTCAGGATGGTGAACCTGAATTTTGACGTTGTTGAAACAGCGGACAGTGATTCCGTCGGGGTGCTTGACGGCAGGTTCCAGCTTTCACCGCTTCCTCGCCAGGGCTTTTCTGTCGATCTGGAAGGTACCAATTCATCGGGTAACCTGGGGGTAGCGGGTAACCTGAATTATCAGCATCGGAATTTGTTTCAGGGTGCTGAAATCCTTAACCTGACACTGAAAGGGGCGTTTGAGCGGCAGCAGACCGTAGTCAATGAAAACAGCAGCAATTTTAATACGCACGAACTGGGGGTTGAAGGATCGTTAACGCTGCCGAAATTCTTAAGTCCGCTCCGTGGAAAGAACTTTTTTACGTTTCAGGTTCCCCAGACGAGCTTTACTCTGGGATATAATTACCAGCGGCGGCCCGATTACACCCGAACCATTACCAACTTCCGTTTTGGCTATAACTGGAAAAGCAAAGCCTACCGGACCCACTATCTGAATGTGGTTGATGTTAATTATGTCAATCTCTATGAGTTTAACGCCAGATTTCTCGATTTAATCAAGGACCTGTATATCAAGAGCAGTTATACCGATCACTTAATTGCTGCGCTTAACTATACATTGGTCGATAACACGCAGCATATCGGGCGAAAGGAAGACTACCGTTATTTTAAATGGTCGTTTGAATCGGCTGGTAACCTGTTGGCAGCCATGGCCAGGCTCACCGACCGGCACAAGAAGATGGAGATCGATTCTGTTACCAATAAGCTGATCAGCTATCATCAGATTTTCAGTACCCGCTTTGCCCAGTACCTGAAAACGGATCTTGAATACAGGCATGGTTATATGCTGGATGACTACAACTCGGTGGTTGTCCGGCTGTTTATGGGAGTAGGTTTACCGTACGGAAATTTTGACGTTCTGCCGTTCGAAAAAAAATACTTCACGGGGGGAGCCAACGGCATTCGCGCGTGGCAGGTGCGGACCCTTGGCCCAGGTACCTATAAAGCCCTGGAAGGTGCTTACCCGAATCAGTCGGCCGACATTAAGCTGGAGGGCAACCTGGAGTATCGGTTCCGCCTTCTGAAATATGTGGAAGGCGCTTTCTTTCTTGATGCCGGAAATATCTGGGCGATTAACAGGAATGATAACCGGGAGGGAGCCCTGTTTCAGTTCGGCCGGTTCTACCGCCAAATTGCTGCAGGTACGGGAACAGGTCTGCGTTTCAATTTTAACTACTTTATTTTCAGGCTTGATTTGGGTATGAAACTCCGTGATCCATCCCTGGAAGCGGGAAAGCGTTTTATTATCGGGAATTATCCTATCCGCGGGGACCATTTCAACCTTTCGTTTGCCATCGGGTACCCCTTCTAAGCTGCAGTCGTAAGTCGTAAGACACAAGATATTAGATATTCATACAGTCAAATAATCTGAGAATCTGATCATCCGGAAATCAGAGTATCCGTGTTCCTGTATCCGGTTTCCGTTCTCCGCTATACCCCATGCCCATGCAAAAAAGGATGACCGAAGCCATCCTTTTCTGTGTTATTATGGGCACAGGAATCAGGCTTTACCGGCCGATCCCAGCACATTCACATTTTTATGCATATAAAGTTCCTTCAGTTCGTCGCGGGCTGGTCCGAGGTACTTCCTGGGGTCGAATTCACCGGGCTTTTCAACAAATACTTTACGGATTGCAGCGGTCATCGCCAACCGTCCATCCGAGTCAATATTGATTTTGCAGACAGCCGACTTGGCAGCACGACGAAGCCACTCTTCCGGGATACCGACAGCATCTTTCATCTTGCCGCCCATCTCATTGATCATGGTTACGTACTTCTGGGGAACGGATGATGAGCCATGAAGAACAATCGGGAAGCCGGGGATGCGTTTTTCAATTTCTTCGAGGATGTCGAAACGGAGCATGGGCGGGATTAAAACACCATCCTCATTTTTGGTGCACTGCTCGGGCGTGAATTTATTGGCTCCGTGAGAAGTTCCAATCGAAATGGCCAACGAGTCAACTCCTGTTTTACTGACGAAATCTTCCACTTCTTCAGGTTGAGTATAACTTGAGTGTTCTGCCGAAACTTCGTCTTCAATACCCGCAAGTACACCAAGCTCGCCTTCAACGGTTACGCCATGCGCATGGGCATATTCAACCACTTTTCTGGTAAGTGCAATGTTGTCTTCGTATGCATGATGAGAACCATCTATCATTACCGATGAGAAGCCATTGTCGATACAGTCTTTGCAGAGCTCAAATGTATCGCCATGGTCGAGATGAAGAACGATTGGAATTTCATAACCCAGTTCTTTTACATATTCAACAGCTCCGCGTGCCATATTCCTCAGAAGAGTAGCATTTGCGTATTTGCGTGCACCCGAGGAAACCTGCAGGATGACAGGAGATTTTGTTTCAACGCAGGCCTGGAGAATTGCCTGAAGTTGTTCCATGTTGTTGAAATTATATGCAGGAATTGCATATCCGCCGTCAACAGCTTTTTTGAAGAGTTCCTTGCTGTTAACGAGCCCTAGTTCTTTGTAACTAACTGCCATTTTATTTAAAAATTAGTTGATAATAATGTGTGTTAAAAGCTTTGGTTTTTAGTTTCCGGCCTGAGAGAGCCAAATAAAACAGATGCTGGTACTTCAGGTAAAAACAGCACAATATTAGCAATAAATTGGCACTTGATGACGAAAACGGGGGTGGTAGTTTTTTATTTTAAAAAACCTTAACACAAGCTGATGAACATTTTTCCCGCTTACCAGTTGATGAGGTAAGTCGATTAATAAATTAAATACAGCAATGGGAAAAATTTCAGAACAAATTAAAGTTGGTGTCGTTAGCGGCTCGGATATGCAGTTACTTTTCAAAATCGCGAAAGAAGAGCAATTTGCTATGCCGGCGGTGAATGTCGTGAATTCAAGTTCGGTCAATGCGGCACTGGAAGCTGCGAAGCAGGCGGGCTCGCCGGTCATTATCCAGTTTTCAAATGGTGGTGCCCAGTTTTACGCCGGAAAGGGATTAAAGCTGGAAGGACAGAAAGCTCAGATTGCGGGGGCAATTGCGGGCGCCAGATATATTCACCAGGTGGCCGAGTTGTACGGCGTGCATGTCGTTATCCATACCGATCATGCTGCAAAGAAGCTGCTTCCCTGGATCGACGGTTTGCTGGATGCCGGAGAAAAGCATTTTTCAGAGACGGGAAAGCCGCTATTTTCTTCCCACATGCTGGATTTATCGGAGGAGCCTTTGCAGGAAAACATCGAAATCAGCAAACGGTATCTGGAGCGCATGAGCAAAATCGGAATGACCCTGGAAATTGAGCTGGGTGTTACAGGTGGTGAAGAAGACGGTGTCGACAACACAGGGGTTGATAATTCAACGCTTTATACACAGCCGGAGGAGGTAGCATATGCATATGAGGAACTGATGAAGGTAAGTCCGAACTTTACAATCGCGGCGGCGTTTGGGAATGTTCACGGCGTTTATAAGCCCGGGAATGTTAAATTAACGCCTAAAATATTGGATGCGTCGCAGAGGCACATTGTTGATAAACTCAATTTGAGTGATCCTAAACCGGTTAATTTTGTTTTTCACGGCGGTTCCGGTTCAACAGTTGAAGAGATCCGTGAGGCGGTTTCGTATGGCGTTATTAAAATGAATATCGATACCGATACGCAATGGGCATTTTGGGATGGCGTTCGGGCTTACGAAGCAGCAAACAGACCATATTTGCAGGGACAGATCGGAAATCCGGAGGGCGATGACAAGCCCAACAAAAAGTTCTATGATCCCCGCGTCTGGTTGAGAAAGGGAGAAGAGGCAATGACAGCCAGGCTCAGGGAAGCATTCGAAAACCTGAATTGTCTGGGTAGGAATTAACACAGCCGGTCATATTCACTGAAGGCCCAAACTCCGAATCTGAAGATAAGGAGCCTGGGCTTTTTCTTTCTGTCGGTAATCGGGTTTGTTTATTAACAGAAATAAAATATTTTTGCATTTTAGCTTTTGAGGCTGCTCCAAAAACAGTATCTCATGCCAGGGCGCTAAGTTCGCGAAGATTATAAAAAAGCCTTGCAGGAGTGTGCTCAGCGTTTAAGTAGAACAGGCGAAAATATTCTGTTTTAAAATAATATCCCATTGAATGACCGAAGAAAACAAACACAGAAGGGTAGAGTTCTCCAGTAAGTTCGGAGTGATCGCAGCCGCCGCAGGGTCGGCAGTCGGTTTAGGCAACATCTGGAAATTCCCCTACATCACGGGAATATACGGGGGAGCCGCTTTTTTGTTTGTTTACCTGGCTTTCATTCTGGCGATTGGCTTACCGGTGATGCTGTCGGAATTTATGATCGGCCGGAAATCGCGGAGAAACGCGTTTGGAGCGTTCAAAAAGCTTGCGCCGGGCTCCCCCTGGAAGTTTGTGGGAATTCTCGGCGTAGGAGCTGCATTTATGATCCTTGCCTATTATGGTGTGGTGGCCGGATGGAGCATTAAATATGTCGTAACTTCGGTGGCCGGTGGATTTCACTCACAGAGTACTGCCGAATTATCGGCTGGTTTTACGAGCTTTATCGAATCACCGGTCGAGCCTGTTTTCTACCAGATCGTTTTTATGATCCTGACCGGTGCAATTGTTATCGTCGGAATCAAGGACGGGATTGAGAAGAATGTGAAGATCATGATGCCCATGCTGGTTCTTATCATCCTTGTTCTCGGTATTCGTTCTGTGACCCTGCCCGGAGCCGGAGAGGGTTTGCGTTTCCTGTTTCATCCTGATTTTTCGAAGCTCAGCTCCGAAGCTGTATTGGTAGCTCTGGGGCAGGCTTTTTTTTCGCTGAGCCTTGGGATGGGAACCCTGATCACTTATGGTTCCTATATCGCTAAAAATAATAACCTGCCACAAACAGCACTCAGTGTTTCCATGGCAGATACGGCGATTTCTGTATTGGCCGGTATCGCTATTTTTCCGGCGGTTTTTGCCTTTGGGATCGAGCCCAGCAGCGGGCCCGGGCTGGTATTTATAACGCTCCCAAACGTCTTTCAGCAAATGCCCGGCGGGTATTTCTTTTCAGTACTTTTCTTCATCCTTTTGGCATTGGCTGCGCTGACTTCATCCATCTCCATTCTTGAAGTGGTGGTAGCCTATTTTCATGAGGAATTAAAAATGAAGCGAAATCTGGCTACCGTTTTTGCCACACTGCTGACGACACTGCTGGGGGTTATTTGTTCTTTATCGATGGGTATCTTCAGTGGCTATACCTTTTTCGGACTCAGTTTCTTTGATCTGCTCGACTGGATATCGGCCAACCTGATGCTTCCGCTGGGCGGATTTTTCATAGCCATTTTCGTGGGCTGGAAAATGGGACGCGGATTTGTCCGGACAGAAATGAAAAAGGGAGCCAATATTTACGAATTTTTTCTTGCCGGGTTTATGTTCCTGGTAAAATTCATCGCTCCGGTTGCTATTGCCGTGGTCTTTTTAAATGGGATCGGCTTGTTAAAGTTGTAAAAATATTGATTATCATAACAAAAAATGCTGTAAATTGCATATTTAACTATTGATAATCATAGACGTGAAGTTCCGGCAAATCATCAGGGATTATTTTTCTTTTTCCAGAGGCGAACGCGTGGGTCTGACGATCCTGATCGTTTTGATGATCCTCGTTTCAGTGGCCGATCGGTTGATCTTTTATTTCGAAACACCGGCAACGGCAGACCCGGAACGTTTCAGTCGTGTGCTTGCTGCCCTGGAGCAGGAGGAGGTAGCTCCAAAACCTGTTTCGTTGTTTTGCTTTGATCCTAACACGATCGATTCGGCTGCTCTCGACAGCCTGGCTTTGCCCCAACGGATCAGGCAAAATATGCTCAGGTATCGCCTGCATGGAGGCGTTTTCAAACGAAAAGAGGATCTGCGCCGGATATACGGCATGAACGATTCTGTATTTGCAGCTATAGCAGGTTTCATGGTTATACAGGAAAGCAAGATAAAGGTGCCGGTCATGGCTCCCGGCAACACCGACCAAAAAGAAGCGGTTGAAACGAATCGGTCAGGATTGTCTGCACCTGTTGTCGTCAGGGTCGAATTGAACACTGCAACTGCCGGTGATCTGATTCAGTTACCAGGTATCGGGCCGGTCTTGTCCGGTCGGATTATCAGGTACAGGAATCTTCTCGGTGGTTTTCATTCGGTAGCACAACTAAAAGAAGTATATGGGTTAACCCCGGAGACTATCAAACGTATTGAAGGGCAGCTCGACATTGATTCGACACGCATCGCCACACTCAATATTAATTTCTCAGATGCGGCGGAACTGGCTAAACATTTTTATCTTGACCGGGATCATGCCGGGAGGATTATTGAATACAGGACAAAAAACGGCTTTATCAGGAATAAATTTCAGTTGCTTCATGATTCTGTTCTGCCCGCTGAAATTTTTGTTAAAGTTCACCCCTATCTGCAAACCTCCGATTAATTTTATTGTTGTATTTAAAGAAGAAAAAAAGAGGAGGTTTACTTTTTAAATTAAATTTTTGATGATAAATTTGATTAGTAATACAGAATTCCTAAATTTGCGGCTCAAAATTTAACAGACAAAATTTTAAAAGATGATCGTTATTCCGGTTAAAGAAGGCGAAAATATCGAAAGAGCCCTGAAGAGATTCAAAAGAAAATTCGAAAAAACAGGTGTAATCAAAGAATTGCGCGAACGCCAGGCTTTTACAAAACCTTCGGTAGAAAGAAGGACGGAGGTTAAAAAAGCTGTTTACATTCAACAACTGCAGCGTCAGGAAGACTAAATTTACCTGGTCGGTTCCTGTTTGCAAAAAAGAGGGGGTTCTATGTCCTATCAGGAATCGTTTCTGAAATATTTGAAATTTGAGAAAAGGTGTTCAGATCATACGATTGTCGCCTATAAGAAAGACCTCGATCAGTTTGAAGAATTTTTATTCAAAACGATCGGGGATTTTAACATCCTTAAAGTCGACAGCAGGATGGTCCGCGGGTGGATTGTTTCACTGATGGAGCAGGGAGATGCTTCAAAGACGGTAGTCAGGAAAGTAACGGCGCTTAAGTCGTTTTATAAGTACCTGATGCGGCAGGAAGTGATCGAATCTTCCCCGGCCGCGATGGTAGCCACTCCTAAAGTACCCAAAAAGCTTCCTTTTTTTCTTGATGAAAATACCCTTCATGTGCTGTTGGACAATGGATATTTCCGGCACGATTTCGAAGGAATCCGGGACAAACTTGTCATCAGTCTCTTTTATGGCTCGGGTATCCGTCTTTCAGAACTTACAGGCCTGCAAGATCATGATATCCTGGAATCAGAGGGACTGGTAAGAGTGTTGGGTAAAAACCGAAAGGAAAGAATTGCACCCTATCCGCGTAGTCTGAACAATCTGATCAATGAATACCGGCTGATCCGGGATGCGGCGTTTTCTGATGCAGGCACGGTGTTTTTTGTAACGGCAAAAGGTAAGCCGGTCTATCAGAAACTAATTTACCGGATTGTCAGGAAGCACCTTTCGTTAGTGACTACTCTTGAGAAGAAGAGTCCCCATGTATTGAGACATACGTTTGCCACACATCTGCTTGACCGCGGAGCAGATCTGAACGCAGTAAAGGAACTTTTGGGACATAGTAATCTGGCGGCAACCCAGATCTATACCCATACATCAACAGAGAAGATACAACGCATTTACAAACAAGCTCACCCCAGAGCTTAAAATCATGAGGAGGAAAAATTATGAATATCCACGTTAATCCCGTTCATTTTACACCGGATCAGAAGCTGATCGATTTTGCAGTAAAAAAGACCACTAAGCTGGATACATTTTTTGAAGGGATTATTTCAGGTGAAGTGATTCTGAAAGTTGAAAAACCGGAAACTTCTAATAATAAGATAGCAGAAATAAGACTTTCCATACCTGCCAATAACGATTATCTCTTTGCAAAAAAACAGGCCGACACTTTTGAAGAAGCCATTGATCTGACCGTTGATGCGTTGCGGAAACAACTGGCCAAATTTAAGGAAAAACTGAAGGAAAAATAATTTCAAAAAATGCAGGAGAACTTGTGAAGTAATCAAAAATATTTATACATTTGCAAACTCTTTTCGGAGAAGTTCCCGGGTAATCAGTGCTTTAGCGTCGAATCCCTTATAAACAGAGCAATGGGGTGATTTGTCGGAGGACTTGGCACGGTAAAAAGATTGTTAAAATGTTTGCCGGATTAGCTCAGCTGGCCAGAGCACGTGATTTGTAATCTCGGGGTCCTCAGTTCGAATCTGAGATCCGGCTCAAAGGAAAGAATGGAAGATTGGCAGTCGGATATTCAGATACTCGGATGTTCGGAAAATCTGATAATCTGATAGTCAGGAAGTCTGATTTTATCGGGGAGATACCAAAGTGG
This sequence comes from Prolixibacteraceae bacterium, assembly GCA_038562555.1. Lineage (GTDB taxonomy): Bacteria > Bacteroidota > Bacteroidia > Bacteroidales > Prolixibacteraceae > JBCFBK01. The sequence continues at coordinate 69,104 of JBCFBK010000015.1, forward strand.
CCAACTGGGGCAGACTGTAAATCTGCTGGCTCATGCCTTCGTAGGTTCGAATCCTGCTCTCCCCACTCTAAAAGCTGTTAGCCTCAGCTGGTGGCTTTTAATTGCGGGAGTAGCTCAGCCGATAGAGCATTAGCCTTCCAAGCTAAGGGTCGCGGGTTTGAATCCCGTCTCCCGCTCAAAAGCGTTGCAGCTTATTTGTTCCCTGATGAATACGGGGACGTTTAAACTGAAACCTGAAACGAAGATGCCGTGGTAGCTCAGGGGTAGAGCGCATCCTTGGTAAGGATGAGGTCGTGAGTTCAATTCTCATCCTCGGCTCAGATTAAATTGAATAAAAATTAAAAATTATTATTTGTTATGGCTAAAGAACATTTTAACAGGGATAAGGACCATGTAAACATTGGTACCATTGGTCACGTTGATCACGGTAAAACTACCCTTACCGCTGCCATCACTTCTGTATTGGCAAAAAAAGGACTTTCTGAAATCAAATCGTTTGATTCGATCGACAGTGCTCCTGAAGAAAAGGAGCGTGGTATTACCATTAATACCGCTCACGTGGAATACCAGACAGAGAAACGTCACTATGCTCACGTTGACTGCCCCGGACACGCCGACTATGTTAAAAACATGGTTACAGGTGCTGCCCAGATGGACGGTGCGATCCTTGTTTGCGCTGCCACAGACGGCCCCATGCCTCAGACCCGCGAGCACATTCTGCTTGCCCGTCAGGTAAACGTTCCTAAAGTGGTTGTATTCCTGAATAAAGTGGACATGGTCGATGACGAAGAACTGTTGGAACTTGTTGAAATGGAAGTTCGTGAACTCCTCGACTTTTATCAGTTTGACGGTGCCAATGCTCCGGTTATCCGCGGATCTGCCCTTGGCGCACTGAATGGTGAACCGCAGTGGGAAGACAAAGTCATGGAACTGATGGATGCATGCGATACCTGGATTCCGCTGCCTCCGCGCGACATTGACAAACCTTTCCTGATGCCGGTTGAAGATATCTTCTCCATCACAGGTCGTGGAACAGTTGCTACCGGTCGTATTGAAACCGGAATGGTTCATACTGGTGATGAACTGCAGCTGATCGGTTTAGGAGCCGAAGGCCGTAAAACCGTATGTACCGGTGTTGAAATGTTCCGTAAGATTCTTGACGACGGGCAAGCTGGTGACAACGTAGGTTTGTTGCTTCGCGGTGTCGATAAGAAAGAAATCAAACGCGGTATGATCCTTGCAAAACCAGGGTCTGTTACTCCTCATACACGTTTTAAAGCTGAGGTTTATGTTTTGAAAAAAGAAGAAGGCGGACGTCATACGCCCTTCCACAATAAATACAGGCCGCAGTTCTACGTTCGTACTCTCGACGTAACCGGTGAAATCACCCTGGAAGAAGGACGTGAAATGGTTATGCCCGGTGATAATGTTACCATCACCGTAGATCTGATCTACCCGGTAGCTTTGAACCTGGGATTACGTTTCGCAATCCGTGAAGGCGGGCGCACGGTTGGTGCAGGTCAGGTAACTGAAATCCTGGTCTGATCGGCTTTAACTAGTAAGTTTATTACTGAGATAGGAGTCCCGGGTCGAGAGATCCGGGACTTAATTTCGGATGAAACTCAACCGGGAGTTTTTGAATTTTCAAAGTAAGTTCGATCCTTACCATCCAACAAAAAAAATACTGAGAATGAAACTTAAATTGTATTTCGAAGAGGCTTATAACGAACTTGTTCATAAAGTGTCCTGGCCTACTTGGAAAGAGTTACAGAACAGTGCATTTATTGTAATGGTTGCTTCCTTTATTATAGCACTTATTATATTCGTGATGGATATCTCTTTTGAGAAGATCATGAATTTAGTGTACAGCTTGTTTTAAACTATTTGGAGATCGACATGAGCGAAAACGAAAGAAAATGGTATGTTCTGCGGACCGTCGGAGGAAAAGAGAAGAAGGTCAAGGAATATATCGAAAATGAAATTGCTAATGCTGGACTCCAGGAGTATATTTCACAGGTACTGATACCAACAGAAAAGGTATATCAGATTCGCAACGGGAAGAAGATAAGTAAAGAACGAAATTTTTTCCCGGGTTATGTATTGGTCGAGGCAGCCCTTGTTGGTGAGATCCCTCACATGCTCAAGAATATCAGCAATGTGATCGGATTCTTAGGTGACATCAAAGGGGGAGAGCCTGTTCCAATGCGTCAGTCGGAGGTGAACCGGATCCTTGGTCGGGTTGATCAGATGGCAGAAGCCGATGCGGAGGTGAATATCCCGTATGTTGTGGGAGAGACTGTGAAAGTAACTGACGGTCCTTTTAACGGATTCAACGGAATTATTGAAGAAATCAATGAGGAAAAGAAAAAGTTAAAAGTGATGGTCAAAATTTTTGGACGGAAAACACCTTTGGAACTTAGCTTTATGCAGGTAGAAAAGGAGTAGTAAATTTTTATCATTAATTATTATGGCTAAAGAAGTTGCTGGATTAATCAAATTACAAATTAAAGGGGGTGCAGCTAACCCTTCACCGCCTGTAGGACCAGCATTGGGTAGCAAAGGGGTTAATATTATGCAATTCTGCAAGCTGTTTAACGCCCGGACACAGGACCTAGCTGGTAAAGTGCTCCCGGTTATTATAACAGTTTATGCAGACAAATCGTTTGATTTTGTAGTTAAACAACCCCCAGTAGCCGTTCAATTATTGGAAGTTTCAAAACTGAAATCAGGCTCAGCCGAACCTCATGCAAAAAAAGTTGCCAAGGTAAGCTGGGAGCAGGTTAAGCAAATCGCTGAGATTAAAATGTCTGACCTGAACTGCTTCACATTGGAATCGGCAATGAAGATGGTTGCTGGCACTGCCAGGAGTATGGGTATTACTGTAGAAGGTGAATTCCCAGCGAATAACTAAATTAAAATTTTTAAGATGGGCAGAATTACAAAAAATATGAAGCTTGCTCAGGAGAAGCTCGAGAAAGGCAAACAATACAGCATGACAGAAGCAGCCCAATTGGTGAAGGAAATTACCTTTTCCAAGTTCGATGCATCTGTCGATATTGATGTTCGCCTGGGAGTTGACCCGAGAAAAGCGAATCAGATGGTGAGAGGCGTAGTTTCTTTACCCCACGGAACCGGGAAAGAGGTTCGTGTGCTTGCTCTTGTAACTCCCGATAAGGTAGCGGAAGCAACTGAGGCTGGTGCTGACTTCGTTGGTTTGGACGATTATATCGAAAAAATCAAAGCAGGATGGACTGACTTCGACGTTGTGATCACCCTGCCTCCGGTCATGGGGAAAATAGGTCCCCTGGGCCGTGTACTGGGTCCAAGAGGTTTGATGCCGAACCCGAAAAGCGGTACCGTAACCATGGAAGTAGGTAAAGCAATCAGGGAAGTCAAACAAGGTAAAATTGACTTTAAAGTTGACAAATTCGGTATCGTGCATACTTCAATCGGAAAAGTTTCATTCGATCCGAAAAAGATTGAAGAAAATGCCAGGGAATTTATCAACATGGTTGTTAAACTGAAACCTGTTGCTGCTAAAGGTACTTACGTAAAAAGTATTTACCTGTCAAGCACCATGAGTCCCGGAATACAAGTTGAACCCAAGTCAGTAACTGACTAGTAAAATTGTTGAAATGAAAAGATCGGAAAAATTAGAGATTATTGATAATCTGACACAAGAGATCAATTCTTACAACCATTTTTACCTGGCAGACGTGGCTGACTTGAACTCAACAGATACAAGCAGTTTACGACGCCTCTGTTTTGACAGACAGGTGAAATTGGTCGTTGTAAAGAATACGCTCTTACGTAAAGCTCTTGAAAAATCTGACAAGAATGCAGAAGAGCTGTATGACGTACTTAAAGGCAATACCTCCATCATGTTTAGTGAGGTTGGAAATGTGCCGGCGATGCTGATCAAAGAATTTTCACGCAAACATAAAAAGCCCGTTCTTAAGGCAGCTTACGTGGAAGAATCAGTGTATGTCGGAGCTGACCAGCTTGAGGCATTGGCTTCCGTTAAGACGAAGGATCAATTATTGGGAGAACTGATCGGACTGTTACAGTCACCAATCAAAACGGTGCTTGGGCAGCTTCAGTCAGGAGGAACAATAATTCACGGAGTCCTCAAAACCCTTTCGGAAAAAGAAAGCGTCGAATAAGCGGCAACAGCTTAAAAGCTTTTACCGTACAGGAGAGACGATTAATTAAAAAGGAAGGTTCCGGTAGCAACGCAAAAAACAGAATCTGTAGAACCTTTGAGCGTGCTTAAGGAAGAAATATCAAGAAAAGAATAATTTTAGTTACAATTTATCGCATAAAAATTTTAAGAGAAATGGCAGATTTAAAAGCACTTGCAGAAGAGTTGGTAAACTTAACTGTAAAACAAGTTAATGAATTAGCTGACATTTTAAAAACTGAATATGGCATTGAACCCGCTGCTGCAGCTGTTGCTGTTGCCGGTCCTGTTGCTGCCGGAGCTGGTGAAGAACCTGCAGCTGCTGTTCAAACAGAATTCGATGTAATTCTGAAAGCCGCCGGGCAGTCGAAATTGGCAGTTGTTAAACTGGTTAAAGAATTAACTGGTCTTGGTCTGAAAGAGGCTAAAGAACTGGTTGATGCAGCACCAAAGGCCGTCAAGGAGAAGGTTTCAAAAGAAGAAGCAGAATCATTAAAATCTCAGTTACAAGAAGCTGGAGCTGAAGTTGAACTTAAATAAAGAACTTACGACCTTAAAAACATTAGGTCTGTAATGGTTTAGAATCCCACTGTCGTGGGGTTCTAGGCCTTTTTGTATATTTATGTTTTAAGTTCACTTAATTTTTTGATACATGTCATTAAACGTTGAAAATCAGAGGATTAGTTTTTCTTCAACAAAGACTGTTTTCGATTATCCGGATTTCCTGGAAATCCAGATTAAATCGTTTAAAGAGTTTTTTCAGTTGGGAGCAACCCCCGATAGCAGAAGAAATGAAAACCTGTTTAAGGTTTTTGAAGAAAACTTTCCAATCACAGATACTAGAAACAATTTCGTGCTGGAGTTTATTGATTATCAGGTGGATCCACCCAGATATTCGATAGAAGAGTGTATTGAAAGGGGCCTGACCTTTAGTGTCCCGGTGAAGGCGAAACTAAAATTGTATTGTACGGACCCGGAACATGAAGATTTTGACACCGTTGTTCAGGATGTATATCTGGGAACTGTGCCATATATGACGGAGAAAGGAACATTTGTCATCAACGGAGCGGAACGCGTTGTTGTTTCTCAGTTGCACCGTTCTCCCGGCGTCTTTTTTGGACAGAGTGTTCATGCAAACGGTACCAAGCTGTATTCGGCGCGTATTATCCCCTTCAAAGGATCATGGATTGAATTCGCCACAGACATAAACAGCGTGATGTATGCCTACATCGACAGGAAAAAGAAATTGCCTGTAACCACGCTGCTGCGGGCAATTGGTTATGAAAGCGACAAGGATGTCCTTGAGATTTTTGACCTTGCTGATGAGATTAAGGTTTCAAAAACCGGATTGAAAAAGATTGTAGGAAGGAAGCTGGCTGCCCGTGTTTTGAAGACATGGGTGGAGGACTTCGTGGATGAAGATACCGGTGAAGTTGTATCGATCGAACGCAACGAAGTGCTGATTGACCGTGAAACAGTGATCGAAAACGATCATATTGATGAGATCGTCGATTCAGGAACCAAAACCATCCTCCTGCATAAGGAAGATCATAATCTGCAGGATTTCGCCATTATATACAACACCCTTCAGAAAGATCCGTGTAATTCTGAAAAAGAAGCGGTGTTACATATTTACCGTCAGCTAAGAAATGCAGAACCGCCCGATGAGGCGACTGCACGCGACGTAATCGATAAATTGTTCTTCTCGGAAAAGCGCTATGACCTGGGAGAGGTTGGCCGCTACCGGATCAATAAGAAACTCGGACTGAACATTGAAATGAATGTACAGGTTCTGACCAAGGAAGATATTATTGAAATTATAAAATACCTGATCAAGCTGGTTAATTCGAAAACCGATGTTGACGATATCGACCATTTGAGTAACAGGAGGGTGCGTACTGTCGGAGAGCAGATGTACAACCAGTTTGGGGTGGGACTTGCCCGTATGGCCCGTACCATCCGCGAACGGATGAATGTTCGTGACAATGAAGTTTTCACGCCGATCGACCTGATCAATTCAAAAACCTTGTCATCGGTGATCAATTCATTCTTTGGAACAAACGCGCTGTCGCAGTTTATGGATCAAACGAATCCGCTTGCGGAAATGACACATAAACGAAGAATGTCTGCACTCGGACCCGGCGGCTTATCGCGGGAGCGTGCCGGATTTGAGGTTCGCGACGTGCATTACACGCACTATGGAAGGCTTTGCCCGATCGAAACGCCTGAAGGGCCAAACATCGGTTTGATTTCATCCTTATGTGTTTTCGCCAAGGTAACTGACCTCGGGTTTATTGCCACACCTTACCGAAAGGTAGAAAACGGACAGGTTGACCTGTCGGAGAATGGTGTGGTGTATCTGACCGCTGAGGAGGAAGAAGGAAAGGTTATCGCTCAGGCCAACGCACCGATCGGTAACGACGGATTTTTCATCAATCAGCGGGTGAAAGCCCGGCTCGAGGGAGATTATCCCGTTGTCGACAAGCAGAATGTCCAGTTGATGGACGTAGGGCCTAACCAGATTGCCTCGGTAGCTGCTTCCCTGATCACTTTCCTTGAACATGACGACGCCAACCGCGCCCTGATGGGATCGAACATGATGCGTCAGGCAGTTCCGCTGCTGCGCCCGGAGGCGCCCATTGTAGGTACCGGACTTGAAGGCAGTTCAGCCCGGGATTCACGGGTGATGATAGCGGCAGAAGGCGAAGGCGTGGTTGAATATGTCGATGCCGATGAAATTGTTATCCGTTACGACAAAACGGAAGATGCCAAATATGTCAGTTTTGATTCGGAGCTTAAACATTACAAGCTGCAAAAATACCAGAAAACGAATCAGGGAACCGTGGTAGACCTTAAACCGATTATTTCGAAAGGCGAACGGGTAATCCCCGGACAGATACTGACGGAGGGGTATGCTACCCAGGGTGGGGAACTTGCCCTTGGGCGTAACCTGAAAGTGGCGTTCATGCCCTGGCAGGGATATAATTACGAGGATGCAATCGTGATCTCCGAGCGGGTTGTTCGTGAGGACATCTTTACCTCCATCCATGTCGACGAATATGCACTCGAAGTACGTGATACCAAGCGGGGGGTAGAGGAATTTACCTCCGACATTCCCAATGTGAGCGAAGAAGCGACACGCAATCTTGACGAGAACGGATTAATCCGGATAGGAGCAGTCGTTAAACCCGGCGATATTCTGATCGGAAAGATTACGCCGAAGGGAGAGTCAGATCCTTCTCCCGAAGAAAAACTGCTTCGCGCAATCTTCGGAGACAAAGCGGGTGATGTGAAGGATGCATCTTTAAAGGCCTCGCCTTCTCTGAATGGCGTTGTCATTGATAAGAAGCTCTTTTCCCGCGTACTGAAAGACAAGAAAGGGAAAATGGCTACCAAACCGCTGCTTGATCAGATTGATGAGGAATTCGACCGTCAGGTCAGCGCTTTGCGTGCCCGCCTGGAAGATAAATTGTTCAACCTGGTGAATGGAAAGACCAGCCAGGGGGTCAAAGACTATTATGGCGGCGAGGTAATCCCGAAAGGGGTCAAATTTACGCTGAAGCAGCTGCAGGAAATTGATTATATGGTGGTGAATCCCGCGAAATGGACAACCGACAACGACAAGAATATCCTGATCTATCAACTGGTTCTGAATTTCATCGAGAAATACAAGGAACATGAGGCTGTGGCCCGCCGTAAACGTTATAATGTAACGATTGGCGATGAACTGCCTGCCGGTATTATCCAGTTGGCCAAGGTATATGTTGCCAAGAAACGGAAACTGCAGATCGGCGATAAGATGGCCGGACGCCATGGTAACAAAGGTATTGTATCGCGTATTGTTCGCGATGAAGACATGCCTTTTCTGGCCGACGGAACGCCTGTTGACATTGTTCTGAACCCGCTGGGTGTACCATCGCGTATGAACCTCGGACAGATTTATGAAACGGTACTTGGATGGGCCGGACAGGAACTGGGATTGAAATTTTCGACTCCTATTTTCGATGGTGCCACGTTGGAACAGGTGACTGAATATACCGATAAAGCGGGCATTCCTGCATACGGACGTGCCACGCTTTATGACGGTGAGACCGGAGAACCTTTTGATCAGCCTGCAACCGTTGGTGTGATTTACATGTTGAAGCTGGGACATATGGTTGAAGACAAGATGCATGCCCGTTCTATCGGACCGTATTCTCTGATCACCCAGCAACCACTCGGAGGTAAAGCTCAGTTTGGCGGTCAGCGCTTTGGGGAGATGGAAGTATGGGCGCTTGAAGCATTCGGTGCTTCCCATATCCTCCAGGAAATTTTGACTGTGAAGTCCGATGATGTGCTGGGCCGTGCCAAAGCATACGAAGCCATTGTAAAAGGCGAGCCGATGCCGCAGCCGGGAATCCCCGAATCACTTAATGTATTGCTCCACGAACTTCGCGGACTGGGCTTAAGTGTGACGCTGGACTAAAATAGCTGTTAGCAATGAGCTGTTAGCTGCGAGTAAGAACAGGGGATTTGAAATTAATCTTGTGTCTTGATACTTGATACTTGTGTCTGGTATCTTATTTGGAATTAGGAATTTGAAATTGGTATTTAATACATCAATATGGCTTTCAGAAAAGACAATAAAGTAAAAAGCAATTTTACCAAAATAGCAATTAGTCTTGCTTCGCCGGAAGAAATTCTTGAACGCTCTCACGGTGAAGTATTAAAGCCTGAAACGATAAATTACAGGACGTATAAGCCGGAACGGGATGGCTTGTTCTGTGAACGGATTTTCGGGCCGGTAAAGGATTATGAATGTCATTGTGGTAAATACAAGCGGATCCGTTATAAAGGTATTGTTTGCGACCGTTGTGGTGTTGAAGTAACAGAGAAAAAGGTGCGCCGCGAACGTATGGGACATATTTCACTGGTAGTTCCTGTGGCTCATATCTGGTACTTCAAGTCGCTGCCTAACAAGATCGGATATCTGCTCGGATTGCCAACCAAAAAACTCGATAGTATTATTTACTACGAACGATATGTGGTTATTCAGGCTGGTATTAAGGCTCAGGATGGGGTTAAAAACCTTGACTTCCTGACAGAAGAAGAATATCTCGATATTCTGGATACGCTTCCCAAGGAAAATCAGTATCTCGACGATGATGACCCCAATAAGTTCATCGCGCGGATGGGGGCCGAGGCGCTGTATTTGCTGCTGGAACGGATCGAACTGGACGAGCTCTCGTACGATCTCCGGCATAAGGCTAACACCGAATCGTCGCAGCAACGTAAAAGTGAAGCTTTGAAGCGCTTACAGGTTGTGGAAGCTTTCCGTGCCAGCAAAAATATCAACAGGCCTGAATGGATGATCGTGAAAGTTGTACCGGTTATTCCGCCCGACTTGCGCCCGCTTGTGCCGTTGGACGGAGGGCGGTTTGCCACTTCCGACCTGAATGACCTCTATCGCAGGGTCATTATCCGCAATAATCGTCTGAAACGACTGATCGAAATCAAAGCTCCGGAGGTGATCCTGAGGAATGAAAAACGAATGCTGCAGGAAGCGGTCGATTCGCTGTTCGATAACTCACGGAAATCAAATGCGGTTAAAACAGAAAATAATCGCGCCCTTAAATCCTTGTCAGACAGCTTGAAAGGAAAACAGGGACGTTTCCGGCAAAACCTGCTCGGTAAACGTGTGGACTATTCAGCCCGTTCGGTTATCGTGGTAGGACCTACCCTGAAATTGCACGAATGCGGTTTACCGAAAGGAATGGCCGCAGAACTTTATAAGCCGTTCATTATTCGTAAGCTGATTGAGCGTGGCATCGTGAAGACCGTGAAATCGGCCAAGAAGATCGTTGACCGGAAAGATCCTGTGGTCTGGGACATTCTGGAGAATGTATTAAAGGGACATCCGGTCATGCTTAATCGTGCCCCGACACTTCACCGGTTATCGATCCAGGCATTTCAGCCGGTACTGATAGAAGGTAAGGCTATTCAGCTCCACCCGCTTGTATGTACAGGATTTAACGCCGACTTTGACGGTGACCAGATGGCCGTGCATGTTCCGCTGGGGAACGCAGCGATACTGGAGGCCCAGTTACTGATGCTGGCGTCGCAGAACCTGCTTAATCCTGCGAACGGCGCTCCTATTACCGTGCCTTCGCAGGACATGGTACTTGGTCTGTATTATATGACCAAACACCGTCCCGGAGCCCGGGGGGAAGGAATGGTTTTCTATTCCCCCGATGAGGTCATTATCGCCTATAACGAAGGAAAGGTTGATATGCATGCGGTAATCAAGGTGAAAGTGGAAGACGTGGATGACAGCGGTGAATATTTCAAACATATTATTGAAACAACGGTAGGACGGGTGATCTTTAATCAGGTCGTTCCCCGCCAGGCTGGCTATATCAATGAACTGCTGACGAAGAAGTCGCTTAGAAATATTATTTCCGACATCTTTAAGAAGACCGGAAATGCGACTACCGTCCGCTTCCTGGATGACATTAAAACAACCGGTTACAAAATGGCTTACCGTGGAGGTCTGTCGTTTAACCTGAGCGATGTGGTTATTCCCGACGATAAAAAGGAGATCGTGGATTCCGGGTACGAAGAAGTAGAGGAAGTAATTGCCAACTATAACATGGGTTTCATTACCAACAACGAACGTTACAACCAGGTGATTGATATCTGGACACATGCGAATGCCAAGTTGACGAATTCGGTGATGAAGACCTTGAGTACCGATAAACAGGGCTTTAATTCTGTTTATATGATGCTCGACTCCGGTGCCCGTGGTTCCAAAGAGCAGATCCGTCAGCTTTGCGGAATGAGAGGTCTAATGGCAAAGCCGCAGAAATCAGGTTCAACCGGCGCGCAAATTATTGAAAACCCGATTCTGGCAAACTTTAAGGAAGGGCTTTCGGTGCTCGAGTATTTTATTTCCACTCACGGTGCCCGGAAAGGTTTGGCCGATACTGCACTGAAAACAGCTGATGCAGGTTACCTTACCCGCCGTTTGGTAGACGTTGCACAGGATGTGATTATCTCAGACGATGATTGCGGAACCTTACGCGGACTGATTGCAGGAGCGGTTAAAAACAATGAGGAAGTTGTTTCATCGCTTCCTGAGCGCATTCTTGGACGTACTACCGTTCACGACGTTTTCCACCCGCTAACAGGCGAGCTGATCGTGAGATCAGGGGAGATGATCGATGAAGATGTCGCCCGGAAAATTGAGGATTCGCCTATTGAAAGCGTAGAAATCCGCTCCGTACTGACCTGTGAGGCAAAAGTTGGCGTTTGCGCGAAATGTTACGGACGCAACCTGGCAACAGCCAATCTGGCGCGGCGCGGTGAAGCTGTAGGTGTAATCGCAGCACAGTCGATCGGTGAGCCCGGAACGCAGCTCACGTTGCGTACCTTCCACGTGGGAGGTATTGCCGGGAATATCTCTTCCCAGTCGATGGTTGAATCAAGATACGATGGTATTGCGGAGATTGAAGAACTGCGTACGGTTGATTCGGTCGACGAGACCGGCAGGAAGGTTGCGATTGTGGTAGGCCGTCTTGCAGAGTTGCGCATTATCGATAAAAATACCCGGATTCCTTTGTCCAGTCATAATATTCCTTACGGTTCGAAACTGTATATTGAAAGCGGACAGGAAGTCAGCAAGGGACAAAAGATCTGCGAATGGGATCCGTATAACGGAGTTATTATCTCTGAATATAACGGCAAGGCGTCGTTCGACAGCCTGATCGACGGGATTACTTTTCGCGAAGAATCGGACGAACAGACCGGATTCAAGGAAAAAGTGATCATCGAAACCCGCGATAAAACCAAGAATCCGTCTTTGCGGATTCTGGATGAAGCCGGGCTGGTAATCCGTTCCTATAACCTGCCTGTGGGTGGACACATTTCGGTCGATGAGGGCGAATTTGTAAAAGCCGGCCAGGTTATGGTGAAGATTCCGCGTGCTTCAGGCAAGGCCGGTGACATCACGGGTGGTCTTCCGCGTGTGACTGAATTGTTCGAGGCGCGTAACCCTTCGAATCCGGCCGTGGTTGCCGAAATTGACGGGGAAATCTCGCTGGGTAAAATCAAGCGCGGTAACCGTGAGATCATTGTAACGTCAAAGTCGGGCGATGTGAAGAAATACCTGGTACCCCTGTCAAAACAGATACTGGTTCAGGAAAACGACTATATCAAAGCCGGTACTCCATTGTCTGACGGGGCCATTACGCCTTCTGATATTCTTGGGATCAAAGGTCCTACTGCGGTGCAGGAATATATTCTGAATGAAGTTCAGGACGTTTACCGGATGCAGGGCGTGAAGATCAATGATAAACACTTTGAGGTGATTATCCGCCAGATGATGCGTAAGGTTGAAATTGATGATCCGGGCGATACCCGTTTCCTTGAAAAACAGGTAGTCGATAAGAATGAGTTCCTGCACGAAAACGATTGGATCTACAGTAAAAAAATCGTGACAGAACCGGGCGATTCTGAGCTCCGTGCCGGAATGATCATCACCTCCCGCCGCCTGCGTGATGAAAACTCATCATTGCGACGTCGCGACAAGAAGTTGGTTGAGGCCCGTGAGGCCATCCCGGCAACATCGAGTCAGATCCTTCAGGGAATTACCAGGGCTGCCTTGCAAACCCGCAGTTGGTTATCCGCTGCTTCCTTCCAGGAAACGACAAAAGTGCTGAACGAAGCTGCTATTCAGGGTAAGGTGGATTATCTCGACGGACTGAAGGAGAACGTGATCTGCGGACACCTGATCCCCGCCGGTACCGGCCTGAAAGAATACAAAAACCTTGTTGTTGGTTCTCGCGAGGAATATGACAGCCTGGTCGACGTGAAGGAAACGGAAGAAGTTGACCGTGAGGATTAACCATGGAGGATAATAATAAGAATAAAAATCAGTTGAACATCGAACTGAGTGAGGAGGTCGCCCAGGGGACGTATTCGAACCTGGCGATCATTACTCATTCCACTTCGGAGTTCGTGATCGATTTTGTCCGGATCATGCCGGGCATTCCAAAAGCCAATGTCAAATCGAGGATCATTCTGACCCCGGAACATGCCAAAAGGCTTTTGCTTGCCCTGGATGATAATGTGAAAAAATTTGAAAAAATGAATGGGACCATTCATCTTCATGGGGGCCACGATCCAATGATGCCGCCGATGACCTTTGGGGGTCCTGCTGCGGAAGCCTGATGGCATAGAGCATAGAGCACAGAGCACAGAGCATGGAGCACAAGTTAACAGGGAGTCCCTGCTTTGTGTTCTGTGCTTTTTGCTTTCGGGGTTCTGATGTACTTCAATTCATTGCTCCTGCTTCCCGGTTTTTTGATTTAGAAATTCCGCTGTTCTTTGCTTGGCATGGTGCCAAATACCAGGTCCCACAGAGGAGAAGACACACCATAAGCTACCTGGTCGTTTTTAAAATGGTGAATAGCGTGGTGCTTCCACAGGTAGCGAAACATACCATTTTTGAAGTTCTGCGTATGCAGGGAATAATGGATCAGCAAATAAGAGGCATAACCCGATAAAAAACCGGGGAAGAAGAAAAGGGTGTAATTTCGGAGGAATAACCAAAAAATCAGGTAAACCAACGGACCTGCGAGCACGGCTACAATCAGAGGGAGTGTCAGCCGCTTTTTATCTTTAGGCCGCTGATGGTGAATTTCGTGGACAATGTAAAACCAGCTTTCCATTTTCTTCAGCCGTAAAGAATGATAAATATAGCGGTGGACCAGATATTCGGTAAGGGTAAAAGCGATCAGTCCCGAAACGAACAACAAGACCTGGGTTGAAAATGCTAAACCTGATTCTACAGCACCATAAAGTACGATTGCACCCGAGATTATGTAATACAATGTGATAACAGCTATTGCATTTGACCGTGACAGTACCTCCATCATCTGATTATCAAAGAGCCTGCTTTCATCGTTTCTTATCGTTTCCATAGGTCTTAAATTTAATAATCATTTACCTGGGCCCGGCACGTATAGTCAACACCGATGCCTTTTCTTGTTTTTGAACAAGTAAAAAACGGGAAAAGTTCAATACCCGACTCCCGGATTGAAAGTTTAAAAGGGGCGTTCGAAACAGGCTGATCTGCATGTTTTCGGAGAAAAAAAAGCCTGGCAGTTCTTAATTTCCGGCCAGGCTTTTTGAAAAAAGATTCCTTCAATCTCTACATGAGTTTCCAGCCGTCACGATACTTGTAATGAAGCTTTGCCGCGGCTGAGCCGTCGGCGTCGTCAACAAACTGCTCCGTTGCCGGATCCCATTTGATTGTTCGTCCAAGGTCGACGGCAATGTTGCCCAGTGTGCAAACCGTACAACTGCGGTGTCCGATTTCGACCGGAACGACGGGGTCGGTGTGGTTACGCACCGCTTCGATAAAGTTGATCTGGTGCGGGATTTTTGTTTCATAGGGGGTATCATCGGCCGGTTCTGCCGACGCGGGTGGAAGCAGGCTGTCGTCCGATGCTTTAAAATGACCGCGCGAGACTTCCAGCCAACCTTTGTCGCCAATGAATTTAACCCCTTTGGTCAGCCCCTCATCAAAGGGTTCAGAAGTCATCACCACACCATTGGCATATTTGTACTGAATATACTCTTCTCCCAGGGGAGAAATTTCAACCGGACCGCTCTGATCCATGCCCAGTCCCCATTGCGCTATATCGAACATATGAGCACCCCAGTCGGTGGTGAAGCCTCCTCCCATTTCCTTATACCATCTCCATGCGCCCCAGATTTTTTCATGCTCGACCGGGTCGAGTGAAATGGGCGGATTCAATTCGTTGTTGAAATGGATACCGGCAGAAAGCGGGCCTAACCACGAATCCCAGTTCAAATCATCAGGAACAGGTTCTGCAGGCAGATCGTAGGGCTTTGGAGGTGCTCCCACATAGGCGTTTACCTTCTGAATGGCACCCAGGCGTCCGTCCTGGACCATTTTTACAGCATGCTGGAAATTAGGATCCGAACGTTGCTGGCTGCCGATACCCAGGATCTTATTGTTTTCGCGAACCACTTTGATCAGTTGCTGTCCTTCATAAATGGTAAACGTCATCGGTTTTTCAAGATAGACATCTTTGCCTGCCTTAATGGCAGCAATGGCAATCATGGCGTGCGCATGGTCAGGAACCGCAATGACTACCGCATCGATATCTTCGCGCGCAATCAGATCCTGATACTTTTCGTAAACCTCTGCTTTTACATCAACCTGATTCTTTGTATAGAAATCGTTGACGAATTTTGCGAAACGTTCACGTTTCCGGCCATAAACATCACTGCCGGCAACAACCCGTACGCCGGGGATTTGAATGAACCCGTTCAGTAAAAACATAGCCTGACGCCCCATACCTATAAAGCCCAGCTTAATGTGATCCTCAGCGGGCTTGCTTTTGCAGGATATGAAAGAGGGAATGAAGCTCATTCCGGCAACACCAACTGCAGTTGTTGTTAAAAACTGCCTCCTTGAAAAGGCTTTTTTGTCTTTTTTTTCCATTTTTTGTTTTGTCAATTTCGAGTTTATAAAATTCCGTTTCATTGTTAATTTCACCTGAACCGGCAGGAATAATCCTTTTTCATATCTTGCCCGGTAAACCCTCGCTCTTTTCTTTATCTGCCCCTGTAAAAATAAGGATAATTCGAATAATTCAGGGTTGATGCGAAGGCTTTTACATATTTCTTCTCCCATTTTCCTTCAAAATCGTGCTTTTAATAACAAATGTTATGAACGTTTCGGAATAATAACCGGCAAATCAGATTATTAATAATTAAATTGGGTATTTTTCTTCGAATATATTATTTAAACATATGGATAAGTGTCGAAATGAAAATTTTTAATATTAATTTTTTGATAATTGTTTTTTAATGGATTTTAAAAATTCTTTTCCCGGTTAAAAATTCGTTAATATTGGAAAATTTTTAATAAACTGGGAAGTCTTTTTTGAAATTAAAAACAAGGACTTGACCGCAAGCAAGTTATATAAAGATTCTTTTTGTAACTGTATTTGAAAAAAATAAACAGATGGATAATTTGGGCTTAGCTTTTGAGTTACTGGGAGTGGGAATGATCACCGTTTTTGTCATTTTGTTCCTTGTAGTCATAATTGGAAATTTAATCATCCGCTTTGTAAATGAATATCTTCCCGGGGAAGTTTCCGGTGGGATGGTACCGGTGAAAGGCCCGGCTACCGGGCCGGATCCGAAGAAAGTTGCTGCCATCGCCAGTGCGGTCAGCATCCTGACGAGGGGAAAGGGCCGGATAACAAAGATCGAAAAACGCTGAAATTCTGATCAGGAAAAAATCAAAAAAAAATCAATATAACTAATGGAAAAAGGAAAGATAAAATTTTCATTGGTCTACCGGGACATGTGGCAGTCGTCGGGCAAGTATTTGCCTCGGGTAGATCAACTGGTAAAAGTAGCACCACATATTATCGATATGGGATGTTTTGCCCGGGTGGAGACAAATGGCGGAGGATTCGAGCAAATTAACCTGTTGTTTGGAGAGAATCCCAATAATGCTGTTCGTCAATGGACCAGGCCTTTTCGTGAAGCAGGTATCCAGACACACATGCTCGACCGTTCGTTGAATGGCCTTCGCATGAGTCCGGTGCCGGCCGACGTCAGAAAGCTTATGTACCGGGTAAAGAAAGCGCAGGGTACAGATATCACCCGTCCGTTTGACGGACTGAATGATGTGCGGAATATCCTTGACTCGATCAGGTATGCCAAAGAGGCCGGGATGATTGCCCAGGCTGCCTTGAGTCTCACGTATTCAGAGATTCATACGGTCGATTATTTCGTCAATATGGCCGATGTGCTCATTAAAGGAGGGGCCGATGAAATTTGTCTGAAGGATATGGCCGGCATTGGTCGTCCGGCCTGGTTGGGAAAGATTACCGCCGGGATCAAAAAACTGCACCCGAACATTCCTTTACAGTATCATTCGCATTCCGGACCGGGATTTGCGATGGCATCAATCCTGGAAGTATGCCGGAAAGGCGTGGAGTATGTTGATGTTGCCATGGAGCCGTTATCGTGGGGGACAGGCCATATTGACCTGTTGGCTGTTCAGTCGATGTTGAAGGATGACGGATTTGATGTCCCGGAGATCAACATGGATGCCTACATGAAAGTACGTAGTCTCACCCAAAGCTTTATTGATGATTTCCTGGGGTATTATATCACGCCCAAGAACCGGGCGATGAATTCGCTGCTGATCGGGCCTGGGCTGCCGGGAGGTATGATGGGTTCGCTCATGTCGGATCTGGAGAGCAATTTGGAAAGTCTGAATAAATGGAAGATAAAAAATAATCAGCCTACCCTTAGCCAGGATGAATTGCTGGTGAAGCTCTTCGATGAGGTTACTTATATCTGGCCGATGGTTGGCTACCCGCCGCTGGTAACGCCTTACAGTCAGTACGTGAAGAATCTTGCGCTGATGAATGTTATCCAGCTTGAAAAAGGGAAAGAACGCTGGAGTATGATTGCCGATAATATTTGGGATATGCTGATGGGCAAAGGCGGAAAACTACCCGGAGAGCTGGCTCCCGAACTAAAGGCACTGGCCAAAGAACTCGGGAAGGAAGAATTTACCGCTCATCCGCAAAGTCTTTTCCCGGATGCGCTCGAGACGTTCCGGAAAGAAATGAACGACAAAGGATGGGATACCGGCAGGGATGATGAAGAATTGTTTGAACTGGCCATGCACCCTGAACAATATCGTGCATACAAGTCAGGTGAAGCTAAAAAGGCCTTTGAAGAAGATCTGGCAAAACGCCGTGAAGAAGGTGGCGGTTTGCTTGAGGGGACTAAGAAGGAAGTTACTTCAGTACCTGCAGGTGTGGCTGAGTTTGCTCCGGCTACGCTGTTTGTTGATGTCAATGGTGAAAAATTTAAAGTTTCCGTATCATACGGTGAAGAGCCCGGGGCATCCGTTTCTTCAGCAGGGGTACAGGAGCCTCAGACAGTTCTTTCTGCGAATGAACCCGGATCGGTAAAAGAAGTGATCGCTCCGCTGGAAGGTAAATTTTATCTGACTAAGGAAAGTTCAGAAGTAGCACTGAAAGTAGGAGATCAGATCAGGGAAGGAGATTTGATTGGGTATATTGAGGCCATGAAAACCTTTAATGCCATCAAGTCGGACGTAGCCGGTAGCGTTACTGAAATTCTTGCAGTGAGCGGTTCCGAAGTGGAAGAAGATGACGTTCTGGTAAGAATCAGGTAAAAATAAGATTATGTCGATTATCGAGACTTTGTATAAAATGACCGCGTTTCAGGCGATCATTGATGATCCGGGTACACTTTTGATGCTGGCTATCGGAGGGCTGTTGCTTTACCTGGGTATCCAGAAGAAATATGAACCGCTGCTGCTTGTGCCGATTGCTTTTGGGCTTGTCCTGGCCAATCTTCCCGGCGGAGGTATGGGCGTGGTTTCGGCCGACCTTGTCCAGATTGACGAGCACCGCTTTATGAACCTGTTTGAAATAGCCCATGAATACGGGATCATGAACTTCATCTATTATTCACTGATCAAGACCGGCTTTCTGCCTCCCATTATTTTTATGGGCGTGGGGGCCCTGACCGATTTTGGTCCGATGTTGCGAAACCTGCGCTTATCCCTTTTCGGAGCTGCGGCCCAGTTGGGGATCTTCACGGTGCTGATAGCGGCCATTTTAATCGGTTTTACGCCGGAGGAAGCAGCTTCGCTGGGGATTATCGGGGGAGCTGATGGTCCTACAGCGATCTATACAACCATCAAACTGGCCCCGCATTTGCTGGGCCCGATCGCCATTGCAGCGTATTCCTATATGGCGCTTGTCCCGGTTATTATCCCACTGGTGACGCGCCTTACCTGCTCTGAAAAGGAACTGCGCATAAACATGAAGGAAATGGATAAACTGTATCCTCCCAAATACACCATCAAGAACATCCGGGCGGTTAAAATCGCTTTCCCCATCATTTTGGGGATTGTCATCTCACTGTTTGTTCCTTCGTCGGTTCCCCTGTTGGGCATGCTGCTGTTTGGCAATCTGATCAAGGAAGTGGGTGTTACGGTTTCCCGGTTGAGTGATGCCGCTACCGGTTCAATTTTGAATACGGCGACGATTTTTCTCGGACTGGCAGTCGGTGCGACGATGACTTCAGAAGTATTTTTGAATTTTCAAACGATCATGATCGTTGTGGGCGGTTTCCTTGCCTTTGCCATATCGATTGCCGGAGGTATTTTTGCGGTCAAATTCTATAACCTGTTTGCAAAAAAGAAGATCAACCCCCTGGTTGGCGCAACCGGACTGAGCGCGGTTCCCATGGCTTCGCGTGTTGCCAATGAAATTGCCATTAAGTATGACGTTAAGAATCATGTTCTTCAGTATTGTATGGCCAGTAATATTTCAGGTGTGATCGGTTCGGCGGTGGCCGCCGGTGTGCTGATCTCATTTCTTAGTTAAAAATTCGTTTAGTATTCGTATTTTTATGGGGCAGGAGAGAGCAATTCTCTCCTGCTTGTTTTGAAAAAAACCTAAACTGCATGAATATTAAAATTCAGGAAATTGCCGAACGGTTGAAAGGTGTTCGTGATGCTCTTGATCTTTCGTCCGACAAATGCGCAGGGGCATGTGGTATCAGTCTGGAACAGTACCGGGAGTACGAAAGCGGTACCGCTGATATACCCGTCAGTTTTTTACATCGTTTTTCAGCCGTGTTCAATCTGGAGTTTTCTGCCCTGTTAACGGGCGATATGCCCCGGATGACTGCATACTCGCTTACGCGCAAAGGAACAGGAATCGCCGTTGAGCGACGCCGGGAATACAAATACCAATCATTGAATGAAAGCTTCATTCACAAAAAAGCGCAGCCATTTGTCGTGACAGTCGCTGCAGATCAGGAACAAAATGATATTTCTGTATACAGGCACGAGGGACAGGAATTTAACCTTGTTCTAAAAGGTCGTTTGCTCGTCCGGATCAACGATAAGGAGCTGATTCTTGAAGAAGGCGATTCACTTTGGTTCAACTCAGGCCTACCTCACGGAATGAAAGCACTCGATGGAAATGAAGCCGAATTCTTAGCAATGATTTTTTAAGCGTATGACGATTTTAAGTGAGCGGTATTTAAAGCAGAGCAGGTTTAAAGATCTTGCCGATTTTATACAAAACCTGGAGTTCCTGATCCCGGAGCATTTCAATTTTGGCTATGATGTAGTTGATGAATATGCCCGGCTTGAGCCCGGGAAAAAGGCACTGGTATGGACAAACGACAAGGGGGAAGAACGGACATTCACTTTCGCCGATATGAAGCGGTACAGTGACCAGACAGCTTCTTTTTTTCAAGCGGCGGGAATTGGTCGGGGCGACAAGGTGATGCTGATCCTGAAACGTCGCTTTGAGTTCTGGTTTTCAATTATTGCCCTGCACAAGCTTGGCGCTGTTTGCATTCCTGCAACCCATCTGTTGATGGAAAAAGATATCGTTTTCCGGAATAACGCTGCCGGGATCAAGGCGATTGTCTCGGTTGGAGATGAACAGGTGCTGAAGCAGATCGATCAGGCAATGGAAAAGTCGCCGACGGTTGAACGAAGAATTTCGGTTGGGCCTGTCATTCCTGCCGGCTGGATTGACTTTTCGGAAGGTCTTGCAAAGGCGCCGCGTTTTGTGAGGCCGCGAAAAGCGTCCAAGAATTCAGACAGTTCATTATTATACTTTACGTCCGGAACTACCGGCAATCCTAAAATGGTTGCCCATGACTTCACCTATCCCATCGGACACATCGTCACGGCTTCCTATTGGCAAAATGTACAGGAGAACGGCCTGCATCTGACGGTTGCTGATACAGGCTGGGGAAAGGCTGTGTGGGGAAAACTGTACGGACAATGGCTGGCTGGCTGTTGCGTATTTGTTTATGATCACGAAAAATTCACGCCTGCCGATATGCTTGAAATGATCAGCAAATACCGCGTCACTTCGTTTTGTGCCCCCCCTACCATCTACCGGTTTATGATTCTCGAAGATTTTTCCCGATACGACCTTTCTTCTTTGAAGTACTGCACGGTGGCGGGTGAACCTTTGAATGCTGAAGTATATAACCGTTTCCTGAAACTAACAGGGATTCAGCTAAAAGAAGGGTTCGGACAGACCGAGTCGGTGGTTTCCATTGCGACATTTCCATGGATGAAGACCAGACCCGGTTCAATGGGCGTTCCAAACCCCTCCTACGATGTGAAACTGCGACATCCGGAAAACCGGCTTTGTGAAGACGGAGAAATTGGCGAAATTGTCATATATACCGGGGAAAGGATTCCCGCAGGTCTGTTTAAGGAGTATTACCGTGATCCGGTACAAACAACGTCATCCTGGCACGATGATTATTACCATACGGGCGATCTGGCCTGGCGTGATGAGGATGGTTATTTCTGGTTTGTGGGTCGCGTGGATGATGTCATTAAGAGTTCCGGTTACCGGATCGGTCCGTTTGAGGTGGAAAGCGCCCTGATGGAACACCCTGCGGTCGTTGAGTGTGCCGTGACCGCCGCTCCCGACGAAATCCGGGGACAGGTGGTTAAGGCATCAATCATACTGGCCGAAAAATACGGCCCCGGGTCGGATGAACTGGTAAAGGAAATACAGGATCATGTGAAGCGCATCACAGCGCCTTATAAATATCCCCGGATTGTTGAATTTGTAACAGAATTGCCGAAGACTATTTCCGGAAAAATACGACGTGTGGAGATCCGGGAAAAACATCAGTAATTAAAACAGGCGCCGCTGCCGGCGCCCGTTTTGATTTACTTTAATTGAATCAATACAACCGATTTGGACGGAAGTTCCAGGCTGAGCTTGCCGCCCTTCGGTTTTTTTACTTCGAAGGGTTTCAGACTGACTTTTTCTTCTCCACCGAAATCATTGTAATCATTCATGTTTTGTGCAGTCACGATTTCTCCTTTGGCCGTTGTAAAGTCCTGGCCGGTAATAGTCAGGTCGATGCTTTCTGCCTTATTGGGATTTAAATTACAGAGGGTAACCGAAACAACCCCATCTTTCAGCGATGCCGATGCCGACACGGCAGGAACCGACTGTCCTCCTGCTTCATAATCCCCTGTTTCAAGATTCAGCGGAATCAGTGTGGCGTTCTGGTGAACGCTGTACATTTTGAAAACGAAATAGGTCGGAGTTAATACCATTTCATCTCCTTTTGTCAGGATTACCGCTTGCAGTACGTTAACGGTTTGTGCAATATTCGCCATTCGTACGCGGCCGGCGTGGTTGTTGAAGATGTTGAGGTTAATGCCCGCAACCAGAGCATCCCGCAGTGTGTTTTGCTGATACAGGAATCCCGGGTTGGTGCCGGGTTCAACATTAAACCAGTTACCCCACTCATCGACGATCAGTCCGATTCTTTTTTCCGGATCGTACCGGTCCATGACAGACGAATGACGCCTGATCAATTCGTCCATACGAAGGGTGCTTTTTAGGGTTGAGAACCAGCCCTTTTCATCGAACTCAGTAGCTGAACCTTTGTCTTGCCAGCTGCCGGTGCCGATCGTGTAATTGTGCAGGGAAATGCCCTGAACCAGGTGGCGATGCCGGGCCACCTTCTGCATGACTACTTCCATCCAATTGTAGTCGTCAACATTGGGGCCGCCGGCTATGCGGTAAAGATCGCCATGGCAATAGGTGGCGAAACGATTGTAAAGGTCAGCGTAATATTCTGGTGTCATGTTGCCGCCGCATCCCCAGTTCTCGTTGCCAATCCCCCAGAATTTTACATTCCAGGGTTTATCCCGGCCGTTTTGTTTCCGTAGTTCGGTCATTGGGCTGAGGTTGGACGACGTGACATATTCTACCCATTCGGAGGCTTCCTGAACAGTTCCGGAACCTACGTTCAGGTTGATGTAGGGTTCGGTGCTGATCAGATCGCAGAAATCAAGGAACTCATGCGTGCCGAAGCTGTTGTCTTCGGTTACACCTCCCCAGTGTACGTTGACGATGGACGGGCGTTTGTGTTTCGCGCCAATACCGTCTTTCCAATGGTAGGTGTCGGCAAAACAGCCGCCGGGCCAACGTAAAACAGGAATTTTCATATCCTTCAGTGCTCCGATCACGTCTTCCCGGAATCCGCGGATGTTTGGGATAGGCGACTCGTCGCCGACATAAATACCCCCATAGATACAGCGTCCGAGGTGTTCGGCAAAATGACCGTAAATATCTTTGCTGATCGTGGTTTTTGCCTGATCAGTGTGGAGCGTCACCTTCGTTTGTCCCGTTGATGAAAGGTTCGGCAGTAGCAATAACACGATGAAACCGGAGATAATTTTTTTCATAAACCTGTTTTTATTTAGTGAATAATTAATGAACGTATCCAGGCTTTCATTCCATGCCTCCCTGAAACATGCCTGTTTGTTGCGCACTTTTCAAAAATAATAAAAGTATTAAATACTTTTAACCAGATAGGTTGTATAACATTTTTCCCGAAAGCAGCAGGTTCTGCATTTTCGACCGAAATGCAGAACCTGCTGAAAAACAATTTTTAGTCCGTGTCGGATTGGTTATGGCACAGTGATCCAACGCGGATCTCCGATTTGATTATCGATCAGCGTCTGATTGGACAGGGTGAAATCGCCGGTTGCTGCACCGGCAAAGCCGGGATCGATCAAGCTATGGGTTCCTGAGAGGTCGAATTTGGCACCACTCACGGTCGATCCTCCTGTTAGAAATCCCGGAGCATTAAAATAATTGTTGTTCGCGCATTCGGGCTGCGCTGAATTGGTTTGGTTGGTGTAATAGCCGGCAGTGGCGCCGATGATCGTATTGGTCACTGTCAGCGTGTTTGTCTTAAAGCGGACGTACAAAATGCGGCGCGACGTGCCGTTGCTCACTCCGTAGAGGGTACAATGGTCAATAAGCACATCACTGTTCATTCCCGGGAAAGTCGCGGATGCATCATCGAACCGGATAAAGTCACGTGCCGGAGCGCAATTGTTAAAGGTGCTGTTCTTCAGGATCAGTCTGGCTACATAGCTGGATCTGAAGTCAATACAGTCGCCTCCATCGGTCAGCATATTGGTCGCGATGCAGTTGTTCATGGTGATCGATGCAATGGAGGCCTTAAAGGTGGAGGAGGTATTGGCGAACAGTGACCGGGCATAATCGTGAATGTGGCATCCGCTTACCTCGAGTGATCCGAATGTCCCGGCACTATTGTACTGGAAGGCATTTGGCTGCGTTGTTCCCCCGTCCATCTCCACATCTTTGATCAAGACGGCCTGAACATTGTTTTCCAGGTTAAACTGGACATGGATGATGGGCTTGTTGTACGGGTATAAGCCTTTGATCGCGATGGATTTATTCAGGATAACTGCACCGGAATATACGGTATAGTCACCTGGCCACAGAACCAGGACGTCACCCTCCGCTGCCGCGCCAATCACCGCATTCAGATCGTCAGTGTGCGTTACTGCAGTCGCATTTGCCGGGTCAACATAGGTGGTGAACGTGAGGGTACCTCTTTGCTTGGTATCTTTCATCAGCCTGACTGTATATTCCGTTTCTCCGGTAAGTCCGGTGATCGTAGCTGCTCCCGCAGCTTTCTCTTCGGCTGTAATGGCTCTTGTGGTGCTGCCCGGCATAATAACAAAGTTGGTTACCTCACTGCTTGCAGGCCATTTCAGCGTAACGCTGTTTGCCTGGATATCGGGACCGGCCAGTCTCTCAAGGATATTCTCCGGCTCCGTTAAAAAGGTTACGACGGCCCACTTGGAGTCTTCGAGCGTTTCGGCCGTTCCTTTTACACGTGCGGCGTACTGCGTTTCCCCGATCAGTGCCGCGCTGTATGGCAGTTGGTCTGGAGTAACGGTTGCTGTTTTGGCGATCGTTGCAAAATTATCTTCGCTGATTTCGACCATATACGCCTCTGCGTCGTCACGGACGTTCCAGGTTAGTTCTACCGTGGTTTTATTGCGGATATGAGCTTTCAGTTCGAGCGGACTAAATACGCGTTCAAACTGCAATTCTTCAACAAGAGGATCGATCTTATCCTCACAAGCCGGTAAAAGGAAAAGCAGTCCTATAATCACGAGATTTTTTATCGTTGTGTCCATAGTGTCCAGTTTTAGTATCCGTAATCGTTTATTAATTGACCGTTACTGTTATCGAGGAAAAACTGCCAGATTGGCCAGAATTGCCGTTCGTCGGGGTTCCGGGTGTAGATCGTTTCTATCTTATTATCATCAAGTTCCCCGGGGGCCACAAAGATGTCATTGTATTCGTATTCAGCCGATAAATCGGCTGTTTCTCCCCGGTTGAGGCCATAGATCACCAGCGATTCGCCGTCGTCGGCGTATTTGTAGTAGAGTTTTTCAGGCACATCGGCGTATTCGCCCGAGCGTGAACGAAGGTTATACATTTTCTCCTTGGCTTCATCGAGCTTGTTTTTCAGTAAGTTCCAGCGAATTAGTGCCTGTTTGCGCTCCATTTCACCGCAGAATTCCAGCTTGTGTTCCTCGACAAGGGCATCAAACATCGCTTCTTTGGTGGTCAGCGACGCTACATAAGCGTCGACCTTTGTTGACCAGTCTGCAGGTTTGAAAGCCCGTTGACGGATCATCTTCAGGTAAGGTCCGGCGGCAGCCGGTCCGTCGAGTTCATTGGTCACCTCGGCAGCCATGAGGATCACTTCAGCATAACGCATATAGAGCTTGTTTACACCGTCATCGTTTGTGGAGGTAACGCGTCGTGTCATCCACTCGTACCGGTATTTTCCAAAGCTCCACTTGTTGAGCGAAAGCAATTGCTGTTTTGGAATATCGGAGTTACCGGCGGGCTTTGCCCAATCGTAAGGGACTACGGTCACATCGCGGCGGACGTCTTTAACATCGTAGTCGTAGAACATATGGGGAACAGGTCCAGCCTGTCCTCCTCTGGCCTGAGCGGTATATTTGTCGGCACCGTTATGTTTGATGGCAAAAGTGAACAATACGCGTCCGCGGCCATCCGAAAACGGAATTTCCCAGAGCGATTCGCCGCCGGCACTCACAATGTCCTGGCAATTTTTTTTGAATACGGTTTCAAATGAAGGTTCAAGCTGACAGGTTCCGCTGTTCATGACATCCAGACATTCCTGTTTGGCAATGGCATACATATTGGACACCGAGAGTTCAGGGTCATCACTTCTGCGGATGCCATCGGGATATTGGGAATAACCGCTGGCAGCCAGGCAGAGCCGGGCGCGGAATCCTTTCACAAAGGCCTTATTAATCCGTTCGACGGAGGTTGTTGCAGCAGTTTCATTAGGCCAGGGAACCAGGTCGGACGCTTCTTCCAGATCGGCGATCAGTTGCTTGTAAATGGTGTCGCGGCTGGTTTTAGGAAGATAAATCGTCTCAGTGGTGATGGGATCAAAGCGTTTCACCACGTCGCCCCAGCCCCGCAGCAAATCGGCATAATAAACAGCCCGCAGCGTCAGAGCTTCTCCCAGCAGATAGCCGAGTTCAGTCCCTGGCTGAGGATTTCCGTATGTCCGCAATCCTTTGATACACATATTGGCACGTTCAATTCCTTCATACATCTTGGCCCAGGTATTGTTGTCGGTATTCATGTTCGAATTGCTGGGTGTGGCGTTATAAGTAACCAACTCCGAGTTGGCGCCAGGCGTTTCAGACGAATTGTACCATTCCGCATCGGTGTTCATGCCATACCAGGGCAGAAACCGTCCGCGGTAGGAATTGGTTTCGCCAAAAGATATCTTGATCCCGTCGACGGCGCTTTTTGCCAGATCGGGGGTAGAAAAAATAACCGCTTCGTCCATCGACGATTTCGTAGGGGCCTCCAGGTAGTCATCGCATGAAAAAATAAGGCCGGCCAGTAAAATTACGGTGAGCGATATGATTGTTCGTTTCATAAGTCTTCAGTTAAAAGTTAACATTTAATCCAAATACCAGTTGTCTGCTCCTGGGATAAGCCGAGTAATCCACTCCGGGAGTAAGAGCTGTTTTCCTTCGTGTGGAAACCTCAGGATCAAATCCGGAGTAGTCGGACAGCACGAAAACATTGTATCCGGTTACATAGAACCGTAAACTCCGGATATTCATTTTCTGAGTGAGCGAAGAGGGAAGCGTGTAGCCCAGTGTCAGGGTGCTCAGGCGCAGAAATGACCCGTCTTCAACAGCCCAATCGCTGAAAATATAACGATCCATATAAGGCGACCACATGGTTGTATGGGCATTCATGCCCGCCAGCGTTGCAGGATCAGTGACAAGCTGACCGTTTGCGGGGTCAATGTTGACCCATCTGTTCCCTTCGGCCATCATGTCGATCAGATTCCGGTACTGGTAGCGCGGCGTTAAGGTGGTGTACTCGATTTTATTGGCATTGTAAATATCATTTCCGTAGCTCCAGTAAAATACGGCGGAAAGATCAAATCCGTAGATCCGGCTGTTGATCGTTAACCCTCCGGTATGCGTAGGATTGGCGTTGCCGATGATGGTCCGGTCTTCAACAGTGACCCTGTTATCTTCTCCGCTGATGTTTTTAAGCTTGATCATCCCGGGTGCAGGATCACCGGCCACGGCGGTTACATCGGCTCTTCCTTCCTTTAGTATCCATTTTTCTTCGTCCGCGTCATAGCCATCAAAATCAGAAACTTCATACCTTCCGTCTGAACGGTACCCGTACATTTCGCCCACCGAACCTCCTTTTGCGACCCAGAAATCGGTGCCGATCTCGGTTGATGCCCAACCGGTTTCAGACCCGAAATCGTTCATGATGCCTAATGATTTGATTTTATTCTTGTTAAAACCAATGTTGAAGTTCAGGTCAAGTTCAAAATTCTCTTTATTTACAGCCCGCCAGTTCAGGCTCAGTTCGAGTCCCTTGTTCCTGGTTTCACCCATATTTCGATACTGTGTGTCATAGCCGGTTCCCGAAACGGGAAACTGGATGAGCAGATCTTCGGTTGTATTTAAATATGCCTCGATCGTTCCGCTTAACGACTGATCGAGCACAGAAAAATCCAGACCGGCGTTGCGCGTATAGGTTGTTTCCCATTTCAGGTCCGGATTGGCCATTGTCTTGGATGCGGCCCAGTAGCTGTCAAACCCGTTGATCCAGGACGAAGCACCGGAAGCAAAGGCCTGCGTAAGCTGTCCGGTGGGGATATTATCGTTTCCGGCAGTACCGTAGCTGACCCTGAGCTTTAAATCGTCCAGCCAGGTGGAGGCACTTTTCATAACCGGCTCTTCCGAAATCCGCCAGGCAACGGCGGCCGACGGGAAGTATCCCCATTTGTTCCTTTTGGCAAACTTGCTCGATCCATCCGCGCGGAAGGTGGCAGAAAACAAGTATTTGCTCTTATAATCGTAGTTTAAACGGCCAAAAAACGACAATAACTTGTAGTCAGGACTGTACTGATTATCGCTCGAAAAGGGTTTTCCCTGAGACGACAATTTACGCGCCTGATCAAAGGTAAAGAGGGTAGGGAAGCCATGAATGGTTGAGGTCAGTTCCTCTGTTTTGAATTCAACCATTTCGTGTCCCAGCAGAAGGCGCAGGTTATGGTTTTCGCCCGGGAACGCTTTAAAATCGTAGTTGGCTGTATTCGTATTTCTGAATCGCGTTTGTTTCCGATCGCTCATGATCAGTGCAGGTTTTCCCTGGTTTTCAACGGCCGGTGCGTTATCGACATAATAGGTTGATCTTCCGTAAAAACGGTCGTCATTGTTGTAATAGTTGTCAAGGCCGGCTTCTGTCTTGAGCTTGAGGTTCTTCAGAATTTCCCAGGAGAAACTTCCCGCAAAATTGTAATTTTTTCGCTTTTGCATACGGTCGTTGTCTTCGTTTGCCGTGATCGGATTGATCAGATAGCCTGCAATTTCTTCATCGGTATCGTCAGTCGTCAGTCCTGCCAAAGGAATCGGGGTATAGGTCACAGCATGCTTTAAGCGGGAGTCGGCCGATGATTTTTCATTTTGCTCATTGGCCCCGCTGCCATTGATCCTGGTGTCAGAATAACGCATGGAGAAAGAAAGCTGCACTTTTTCGTTCGGGTTGTGGTTCAGTTTAAGGGACAAGTTGTTCCGGTTGAAATCGCTGCCGATCATGATCGCCTTTTCATCAATAAAAGCGTAATTCATTGAATAGGAAAATTTGTTATCTCCTCCACGGATGCTCAGATCGTGATTAAATACCTGGCCGGTACGTCCGTAGATCTGTTCCTGCCAGTTGTTTCCTTTCATACCGGCATAGAGGTCTATGTCCTGGTAAGCGCCGAACTTGTCGGTATAGCTGGAAATATCGTCCTGGTCGTCGAGCATGGCATATTCATACTGCCATTTCACGTAGTCTTCCGGACTCAGTGTACCCAGTTTTTTTGCAATTCTTTTAATGCCAAAGTAGGCATTGTAGCTGACCGATACTTGTCCAACTTGTCCGGTTTTGGTTGTAATGATAATAACACCGTTTGCTCCGCGCGATCCATAGATAGCCGTTGAAGAAGCGTCCTTCAGGACGTCGATCGACTGAATGTCGGATGGCGAAATATCGCTGATGCTGTTTACCGGGAACCCATCCACAATATAGAGCGGAGAATTGTCCTGGGTGATGGATCCGCCGCCGCGGACGCGGATGCGCATTTCTGCGTCGGGTGAACCTTCGGTCGATAACACCTGGACCCCCGCAAGCTTGCCGGTAATGGCCTCAGCCGGACTGGCAACCGGTATGGCCTGCAGATCTTCGCCGCTGACAGAGACTACCGATCCGGTTAAGTCTTTCTTTCTGACTGTGCCGTATCCGATCGCTACCACTTCTTCCAGTCCGACGGTTTCTTCTTCGAGTACCACATTGATCACTGGCTGATCAACCTGGATTTCCTGAGTTTTCATGCCAACAAAAGAAAACATCAGGATCGCATTTTCAGGTAAACCGGTTAACCGGTATGTCCCTTCACCTGTGGTGATTGTTCCGGTGGTTGTTCCTTTTACGGCAACGGTAACTCCCGGGATCGGGTAACCATCTTCGCTGGTCACTTTCCCGGAAACTGACCGGATCTCCTGTTGAATAACGGGCGGCAAAATGATCGGACCGGCTTCGGTGTCATCGGTATAGAGAACAATCTGCCGGTCCTTCATCATGAATTTGATCGTGCTGCCTTCAAAAAGCGACTGAAGTACTTCTTCAACTTTAGCGTTGGTGAATTCCAGGTTTACTTTACGCTGAACATCGATCTTCCGGTCATTGTACATAAAAAAATAATCACTCTGATCCTCGATTTCCCGGAGAACATCCTTCACCGTGATATCCCGTGCTTTCATGCTGAATGCCCCTGTTTGCGAAAAACCTTCTGCAGAAGCACTGGCCAGTGTGATCAGTAAGAGAAAGGTCGTTAGTTTCATAATTCGAATAATTCCTGACAGGTTATAAATGACCCCGTCATCGTTACACAACAATTTTTTTTTCATAAGTTTGTACTGCTAAGTTAAACATGTCCCTTGCAGGGGATTCTTTAATTTTTCAGGAAGAGGAGAGTGTTGCAAGCGCTTTCCTCTTTCAATTCGGACGCGGTTAGTTCGTCATCTTTTCAGTTTTGAGTGGATAAATAAACACGTTATCTTCCTTAATCTCATATTTCATGGGTGTGGTCAACGACAACAACTGCAGCATTTCTCTCAGGCTTTCCGTTTTAATGGTTAAGGTATAATTATCGGAATACTGCAGACTTTTGTCCAGGGTGATCCGGATCCCATACCACCGCTCCATTTTTTTTACAACATCGGCAAAAGGCGCGTTGTCAAAGCGGAGCATTTCTTCTTTCCATGATGTGAATAGCCGGGTATCGACTTGATGATGGAGCATTTCGCCGGTGAGAATATTGATCCGGCTTTGTTCACCGGGATAGAGCGAGGCGGAATTGTTCGTTTTTTTATCGATCACCCGGACCTGACCCTCCTCGAGGGTGGTCACTACTTCCTGATCGCCCCCGTAGGCACACACGTCAAATTTGGTTCCAAGGACGATCACATCCGCGAATTCCGTTTCGACAGTAAACGGATGCCTGTTGTCTTTAGTCACTTCAAAATAGCCTTCGCCCGTCAGGCGCACTTTTCTTTCATTGGTAAAATCAGTGGCATAGGTTAATGCAGATCCGCCATTCAGGTATCCTTTGGAGCCGTCAGGTAAAGTAAACTGTACCCGGGATCCTTTAGGTGCGTGTATCTCAGCCACCAGGTTTTCCTGGTTCATTGTCCGGCCTGCCAGATAAATTCCCGCAGTAAGCAAAGGAATAAACAGGATAGCTGCGATCCGGGAATAGAAAAGCAGCAGGCGGTTTTCAGGTCTTCTCCCGGAGCGGGAATTAATAAGAAAGTGAATCCTGTGCAGAATATGCCTGAGGTCCACCTTTCTGGTGGATGAGCGTTCCCAATGGAGTGCGGCTATTTCCTCCAGGTCATGTTCATTTTCATCTTGCAAAAATAAATCTGCCACCAGTGAATCATCGTCCGGAGGAAGGGCATGATAATAATGATCTATCAGTTTTTTATCAGTTTCATTCATGTTATCTTCAGGTGTTTGTAAGGGATATCCGCGAGAGCGACTTTACACCTAGTGATCCATGAATTTTTTACGGTAAAAAGAGAAAGAAGAATAAGCCGCCGGCAATATGCTCTTCTTTCAAACGGTTTCTCAAATACCGGAGCGCCTGATTTAAGTGATTTTCGACTGTACTTTTACTGATTTTCATCTCTTCTGCGATGTCGGCTGCCGTTTTCCCTTCATACCGGCTTTTGATAAAGACTGCCCTGCGTTTTTCAGGCATTTCCTTAATCATCCGGTCGACCAGTTCCCGCAAAGAAGGATAATTGACATCCTGATTTATCCATGCATGCTGATCTGATCCGCTGGCCGCCATTTCCATATATTTACTCAGCAGGGCTTTTGACCTGAAATATTTTCTGATATAATTGAATGCGATTGCGAAGAGATATGACGAAAAGTGAAATTCTTCTTTCAGATCGTTTTTTCTTTCCCATACCTTGCAAAAGGTTTCCTGTACGAGTTCTTCTGCTTCGTCTTTTGATTTTAAATAGCCATAGGCAAAATGATACAGCCTCGAACTATACTCGTTAAAGAGTTGATTAAAAGCCTCGGGATCGCCACTTTTTAACCTTTTCACCAATTGACTTTCGTTGTTGGTATGACTCTGTCTCAATGTCGGCCTCCGATAATATTTAAGGTATAAATTCTTTTTGCGCATTCTTTGTTAAATATAATTATTTCTGAATAAGTAATCCTTTTCTAATTGTCATGTTTTGCGTCGGGACGGGAAAAAGATGTTGCCTCAGATTAAAATGATTATAAATTATGAACGGAAAATCCGGAATGAGGACTTTTTGAAGAATATATTAGAAAGTTTTAAATCATCGGAAATAAAGAAATTCACAAATACTTTTTTAAAATTTTCGCGTATTTCACTGAAAAGCGGATTTACTTGTCTGTTTTCTAAGCTCCAGCGGTGATTCCGGGATTCTTTGTTTCTTTACGGTCTTTGGCTATATTTGCTGGCTTTGCAAAGGAAAACCCGGAAAAACCGCCTTTTCCTGCCGGCAACGGGTATTCTGTTCTGATATACGAATGGAAGTCGGGTCGTAGAAAGAATGGTTTTCTTTCTGCGACTTTTGACAAGGACCAGGAGCCGGCCTAAATAAACGAAATAAATTTTAACAAAGATGAAGGTGTATAAGATGATCGTTCTTGCCAAGCAGGTTCCGGACACCCGGAATGTAGGCAAGGATGCGATGAAAGCCGACGGTACCGTAAACCGTGCGGCATTGGCAGCTATTTTCAATCCGGAAGATCTGAATGCTCTGGAGCAGGCGCTCAGGATCAAAGATCTGTTCCCCGGGTCGACAGTGACCATTTTGACGATGGGACCTGGGCGTGCGGCTGAGATTATCCGGGAGGGAATGTTCCGGGGTGCAGACGATGGCATTCTATTGACCGACCGTGCTTTTGCCGGTTCTGATACGCTGGCCACTTCCTATGCTTTGTCGAGGGTGCTCAGGAAGATTGGAGATTTCGATCTGATCATTGCCGGGCGTCAGGCGATTGACGGGGATACCGCTCAGGTTGGCCCGCAGGTCGCAGAGAAACTGGGGCTTCCACAGGTGACTTATGTGGAAGAGGTCCAAAAACTGGAAAAGGACAGGATTTATCTTAAGCGCCGCCTCCAGAATGGTGTTGAAGTGGTTAGCTGTCCGCTCCCGATGCTGATGACTGTCAATGGTTCAGCTCCTGCCTGCAGGGCGCGGAATGCGCGGTTGCTGATGAAATATAAACACGCGAAAACGGTTACGGAACTTCAGAATTCAAATGAAGATTATCTCCATCTTTATAATGACCGGCCTTACCTGAATATTCACGAATGGACGGTTAACGATATCGAGGCTGATCCGAAGGAACTCGGCCTGACCGGTTCTCCCACGAAGGTGAAAACCATCGAAAATGTCGTATTGCAGGCTAAGGAGGCTAAAATGATATCTGCCTCCGATGCCGATATAGACGAATTGATGAGGGAGTTGCTCGCAAGTCATACGATTGGTTAACCTTAAAAATGAAACAGATGAACAGTGTTTTTGTATATTGCGAAATAGAAGATGGTCAGGTTGCTGATGTTAGTCAGGAGCTAATGACCAAGGGACGCAGCCTGGCCAGCGAACTGGGCTGCAATCTCGAAGCATTGGCCATTGGCCATAAGCTTGAAGGCATTGAAAAGCAAATTTTTCCATTTGGTGTGGATGTGTTATATGTGGCAGACGACAAGCGTTTGTTTCCTTACACGACGCTTCCGCACACTTCCATTATCGTGAAGTTGTTTGAAGAACAGAAACCTCAGATTGCGCTAATGGGAGCAAGCTCCATCGGACGTGATCTGGGACCACGGGTTTCTTCGGCTCTTCACAGCGGTCTGACCGCCGACTGTACCAGTCTGGTGATCGGAAGTCATGAAGATAAAAAACTGGCAAAGGTCTACGATAATTTACTCTATCAGATCAGGCCTGCTTTCGGCGGAAATATCATTGCCACGATTATTAATCCCGAGTGCCGCCCGCAGATGGCTACTGTTCGCGAGGGAGTTATGAAAAAGGAAATCGCCGATCCGAAATATAAGGGTAAACTGGTTAAGCTTGATATATCAAAGTATGTTAGCGATACTGATTTTGCTGTCGAAATTATTGAACGCCACATGGAGAAGAGGAAGGTCAATATGGCGGCGGCTCCGATTGTTGTATCGGGCGGTTATGGTGTAGGGTCCAAAGAAAATTTTCAACTTTTGTTTGACCTGGCTGAAGTTCTGGGAGGGGAAGTCGGTGCGTCGCGGGCAGCTGTCGATGCTGGCTACGTGGAACATGACCGGCAGATCGGGCAGACCGGCGTTACCGTTCGCCCCAAGTTGTATATTGCCTGCGGTATTTCAGGTCAGATTCAGCATCGTGCCGGGATGGACGAATCTGCTCAAATCATTGCCATTAACACAGATCCGGAAGCGCCGATCAACGCCATTGCCGATTACGTGATTACCGGTGATGTCAATGAGATCATACCCAAAATGATCAGGTACTATAAAAAGAACACCAAGTAATTACCTTAAACACTTAAAAATGGCTAATTTTTATACAGATAATAAAGACCTGAGATTTCATTTATATCATCCTTTAATGGAAAAAATTGTCCGTTTGAAGGAGAGAAACTTTACGGAGAAGGAAAAATTTGACTTTGCGCCGATGGATTTTGAAGATGCCATGGACAGTTACGACAAAGTGCTGGAAGTGGCAGGCGAGATCAGTGGAGACATTGTCGCAGCCAATGCGGAATCGGTCGACGCCGAAGGACCCAGCGTAGTCGATGGGCATGTGATTTATGCGAGAGGTACCAAAGTGAATATCGACGCTTTGGTCAAGGCCGGCTTGATGGGAATGTCGCTTCCCCGCAGGTTTGGCGGACTGAACTTTCCAATTGTCCCGTACATTATGGCAGCCGATGTGGTATCGCGCGCCGATGCCGGATTTGTCAATATCTGGGGATTACAGGATTGCGCTGAGACCATCAATGAATTTGCTAATGAAGAACAAAAAGAAAAGTATCTTACCCGTGTTTGCCAGGGGGAAACCATGGCAATGGACCTGACAGAGCCTGATGCGGGATCGGATTTACAGGCGGTGCAGTTGAAAGCTACTTACGATGAGAAGTCAGGCGTATGGCTGTTAAACGGAGTTAAAAGATTTATTACCAACGGCGATGGACATATTTCGCTGGTGCTGGCACGTTCGGAGCAGGGAACCAAAGACGGCCGCGGTTTATCCATGTTCATTCATGATAAGAGGAACGGTGGGGTTACTGTTCGCCGCATCGAGCATAAACTGGGTATAATTGGGTCACCCACCTGCGAGCTTGTGTTTAAGGACGCTCCGGCTGAACTGGTCGGTAGCCGGAAACTGGGCCTTATAAAATATGTGATGGCGCTGATGAATGGCGCACGTTTGGGTATCGCGGCGCAATCGGTCGGGATTTCCGAGGCAGCTTACCGGGAAGCAGTCAGTTATGCTAAAGAGCGCATGCAGTTCGGAAAAGCAATCATGCGTTTTCCTGCTGTTTATGAAATGTTATCGAACATGAAAGCTAAATTGGATGCCTCACGGTCGTTACTGTATGAAACGGCACGTTTTGTGGATGTCTACAAGACATATATGCATATTATGGAAGAACGGAGCCTGGATGCAGAGGAACGTGATGAAATGAAAAAATACCAGAAGCTTGCCGACTTCTACACGCCGCTGGTAAAAGGGATCTCTTCGGAGTTCTGTAATCAGCTTGCATATGACGCGATCCAGATTCATGGCGGCTCGGGATTTATGAAAGATTATCCGGTTGAGCGCATTTACAGAGATGCCAGAATCACATCAATTTACGAGGGAACCACCCAGTTACAGGTTGTTGCTGCGATCCGGGGAGTCACAACAGGAGCTTACCTGGAACAGATCCGCAAATACGAAGCCGAGAAGATTTCTCCGGAACTGGAGTATCTGCGCAGGGCGCTGATCATCCTGACCGACGATTATGAGCAGGCGGTGCACAAAGTCACCATGGTCAATGATAATGAATTCCTCGATTTCCATGCCCGCAGGCTCGTGGAAATGGCTGGTATGATCATTATGGGTTATCTGCTGGTGCTCGACAGCAACAGAGAACCGTCATTCCTGAAATCGGCGAAAAACTTCCTTCATCTGGCCAAGGCGCAGGTGAAAGCACACGCCGAATTCATCCGGACTTCAGAGCTGAGTGATCTGGGGGTCTATAAATACGAGATGGAGTAGGCGAACAGGCCGGCAGTGTACTTAGATACCATATATGAAGGCAGGAGCCCGATTGAGGGTTTTCCTGCCTTTGTGCATCACGCACGGCGGAAAACGGAGACGGTAGACCGGAAGCGGGCGGAAGGTTTCAATATTCCAGGGTTGCAGGGTACTTTTTCTGCAGTCTGTTATCCTTCTGTCTTGTGTCTTGCCCTATGCTCTGTGCTCTGTGCCCTGTGCTCTGTGCCCTGTGCAATTTTTTTCATGTTGTAAAACACTGTGATTCAGTGGTGGTGTTTGATGGGGAGGGGGAATGGGAAAAAATAAATGCTTTTGGGTATTGCAGGGGAAAAAGTCTTGTCTATCTTTGCAGCCGC